>JAKIVD010000008.1 GCA_021647205.1 Bacteroidales bacterium
TAATGTGTTCCTGGTTAACTGCACCATGGCTGATAATACATCTGAAAATATACAGGGTGCAAACATTGGCCAGGTTTATGGCGCAAAGCTGCATATTTATAACTCCATCATGTACAACAACAACCCGGCTGAGATTTATATGTTTACAGATGACAATGCGGATGAAAACTACCTAAATATCTACAACTCATTGTTGGATAGTGGGCAAGAGAATATCCGTATCCTTAGTCAACGGAACAACATTTTTTACGATAACGAAACCAACATCAACACCGACCCCATTTTCCTCAACAAATGGGAACACCCCTACCAAATCGACAACGGCTCGCCCTGCATTGATGCCGGAACACTGGCGAACCTGCCCGATTTTATCGAACTGCCCGAATTCGACCTCGCCGGCAACCCCCGCATCGTCGGCGACAGCATCGACATGGGCGCCTACGAATGGAACCCCACCGTTGGAATTGATAAGTACCAATACCAACCCATCCAAAACGACAAACCCAAACTGCTACGTGCCGTGCCCAACCCCTTTTCAACTTCCACCACCCTCTCGGCCAAATGGGATTTTAACGGCCACGTACAAATAGAGATTTACAATAATTCCGGGCTGCGGGTGAAAGTGCTCAAATCCGGCGCTTCTGGCCCCGGCAGCATCCAAACCCGCTGGGACGGCAAAGACAAAAACGGTAACATCCTCCCCGCAGGCATTTACCATGTGGTGATGTTTTGGGATGGGAAAGAAATTGAGGGGATGAAGGTGGTAAGACAGTGATTTTTTGAATTTTGAATAACACAGCTTGGTCATTTCTAATCGCCAGTTTCATCAAAAACTACTTGCTCAATAAAATAATTCTCACAACCAAGTCATAGTTTGTCAATTATTCATACCTTTACCGCTCCAAATTTTGACCAAAACAAACCCGTTTTTAACATGAAAACGTTTCTCAAAGTTGTTGTTGCAATTTTAATTGTTTCATCGGCAGGCATTTTCACGTCCTGCTCAAAAAGCACCTACACACATAAATACAGTACAAAGAGCCGGGGCTCAGCCTCAACCATCAACCCTGCCGCGAGGAAAAGTGAACCTGTCCGTAAGAACTACGTCATCAACAACAAAAGACGAAAGATACTTGGAAACGAAAAGCCAGCATTCAGATAAATAAAAAAAACCGGCTGTCAGGCCGGTTTTTTTGTGCACTTAAATTCCCCTGTCTTCTGTCAATCTGCCTGCATAAAAGGATACCTGTAATCTGTTGGTGGCAGAAGTGTTTCCTTGATGGTGCGTGGCGATGTCCAGCGAATTAAGTTGAGGTAAGACCCTGCTTTGTCGTTGGTTCCCGATGCGCGGGCACCACCAAAGGGCTGTTGACCGACAACGGCACCGGTAGGTTTGTCGTTAATGTAAAAGTTGCCGGCAGCCTGCGATAAGCGTTCTACAGCATATTCGGTCGCATAACGGTCGTTGGAAAAAATTGCCCCCGTAAGCGCGTAAATCGACGTGTTGTCAACCAGCTCCAAAGTCTCTTCCCATTTTTCAGCCTCGTAAACATATATTGTCAAAACCGGGCCAAATAATTCTTCTTCCATTGTTATGTAGTGGGGATCAGTCGTTACAATCACTGTCGGACGGATGAAATATCCTTTTGATTTGTCATAATCACCACCAACGATGATTTCAGCATCATTATCCTTTTTTGCATTGTCGATAAACAGCGCCAGCTTGTCGAAAGAAGCTTCATCAATAACAGCACCCATGAAATTTGTAAAATCTTCAATGTCGCCCATGGTGATGCCGTTCACCTGATCCGACAGTTTGTCTTTTATTTCGGGCCACAAATTGTCGGGGATGTAGGCACGCGATGCGGCCGAACATTTTTGTCCCTGGTATTCGAATGCACCCCTCACCAGCGCAGTAACCACCTGGTCAACATTGGATGACTTATGCACCACCACAAAGTCTTTCCCACCGGTTTCGCCAACAATGCGCGGATAGGTTTTGTATTTGGCAATATTGGTTCCGATGGTCTTCCAGATTTGCTGAAAAACACCTGTTGAGCCCGTAAAATGGAAACCGGCGAAATCAGGGTGTTCCATCACCACTTTGCCGCCAACAGGGCCCGAGGGGAAGATTAGGTTGATGACACCATCCGGCACACCGGCTTCTTCAAAAATCTCCATCAGTATCCTGGCGGAATAAACCTGGGTGTTGGAACATTTCCAAACCACTACATTGCCCATCATGGCCGGGGCCGATGGCAGGTTTCCGGCAATGGCCGTGAAATTAAAAGGAGTGAGCGCGTACACAAAACCTTCCAGTGGACGGTACTCAAGCCTGTTCCAAATCCCTTTGTCGGAGGCAGGTTGCTGACTGTAAATCTCGGTCATGTACTGAACGTTGAACCGCAGAAAGTCAATAATCTCGCAAGCAGAATCAATCTCGGCCTGGAAAGCCGTCTTGGATTGTCCGAGCATGGTTGCGGCATTCAACTTCGCACGGTAAGGTCCGGCAATTAAATCGGCAGCTTTCAGGAAAATAGCAGCGCGGTGATCCCAGGGCATCTTCGACCATGTTTTCGAGGCTTCGAGTGCAGCGTCAATCGCCATGGTTACGTGGCTGGCCTCACTCTTGTAGTAGTAGCCCAACACAAACCCGTGATCGTGTGGCGGGTGGGTGGCGATACGGTTATCCGATTTCACCCGTTTTCCACCAATCACCATCGGAATTTCCACTTCTTCCGATTTCATTTGTTTGAGCATGGCCTGTAATTCAATCCGTTCGGGAGAGCCCGGCCTGTATTCTTTAACAGGTTCGTTGTATGCTTTCGGCACACTTTGAAGGTCTTTGTACATTTTTTTTTGAATTTTTATCCTGCCCGTGACAGGTGATTGTTGAACAAAAATTAAACGGTGCAAAAATAGAAAATAAATATGTCAAACTTTTGACAAAAATCAGTTTCAGATGCATGATTAATCTTTGCTGACGACTGGTTTTTCTGGGGGCATTTGCTGCGCTGTCATTGGTGGTAGCCGGAAAATTACCCTTGCTTAATTGCTGTAAACGTAAATTTACCCTTTATCATGGTTCCTGTAGCCTGTGCTTCCTGGCTCTTGTTTCCTGCCTCCTACATCATGTTTCTTTTATCTTTCAAATACCTGGTTCAGGATATTGTTGATATTTGCCCTGCTGGAAGAAACAAAAATCGCAGGAACCCTTACGGGAACGGCAGTCGGACTCATCTCTGTAATTGGCTATACGCCCGATGCTTTTTTCAATTCACTGGCCGGAAGAATACTTGATGCCTCACCAGGGCCGGAAGGATTTCAGCATTTCTATATGGTTTTAGGCGCTTTTTCAGGGGTTGGTTTGCTGGCAACTCTTCTGCTGAATCGCACAAAACAATCTGAAACTTTGAGCTAAGAATGAAATAAATGGGTTAAAATCATTGATTAATTTAGATCATAAAAGGAGAATAAGACGTAAAAAAGTACGTTTAAATAAATAGAGGTTCATTTTCACACCGAGTCCTGACGTCATTGAAAAACAGCCTAAAAAGCCCTTTAATGAAAAAGTTATTGTCTGTTTTGGTATTTGGAGTTTCTTTATTCAACCCGGCTTTTTCACAATCGCGAAGTGGAGAAATAACACTTTCTATCGACACGTACCGGGAGTATGAATTCCAAAAGGATAAACCACCTGATTATTCTCCCTTTCGTTATTTTACCGTGTCTCCGCTCTATAAAAATACAATATGGTTAGGATCATCTTTCTTAGAAAGCGAGCTAAACTTAGAAACAGGGGCATTCAAAAATATTAAAGATATCCTTGGATTTAAGATCAATTCGTCGCAAGTATTGTCCTATAAATGTACCAGACAAGACCCTTTTGACGATGATATTTTTTGGATTTACCTGAACGGGACAGGCCTTATAAAATATTCGAGGAGCTTAAAAACATATAACCTATTCAAAGAAAATTGTTCTAAATCTATTGCATTCACAGAAGAAAAAGTTTTGTTGGGGGGCCAAAATGGACTCATCTGTTCGATTGATAAATCAGACGAATCGACAATAGTTTTTAACACTGGTTTGGATGAGCCTGTCAGCAGTATTATTCCTGATGAATCTGGAAAATATGTTCTTAATCACAAGTATTTCTATTCTCCTTCTGAAAACTCAACAACCTTTTTATCTCAAAGCGAAATTGCGAAATTTAAATCGAATAGGTTTTTTAAGCACTGGCAAAGACCTTCGGGATTCTTTAATCAGGTTAACCAGGGAAAAGAGATTTGGTTTTATAAAAACCGTCAACTGTATGTTTATGATACCGTACCTGATGTTTTACTAAAACTTGATTATGGTCCTCCGGCTGATATTTTATCACTAAAAGCTGATGACACTTATCTTTACTTAGTGTGCAAAACATCTAATATTTTGATGATAAAGAATGATATCAGATTTGTTGTTGTAAATAAGAGTTTTTTAAGGGAAAACGCATACATTCAAAACCCTGGCGGTTCGCGAGAAGAAAGAATATTTAAACTTGAAGAAAATAGATTTAATAAATTTTGGCATGCAAGTTTTGACGAACTGATTACAAGACTGGATGATTTAAATAATAAGTATTCTAAATCGACAAGCAAGTATATCACAGATCGTCTATCTGGAATTAACACTCGATTAAGGTCGGTTGCTTACAAGGATGATCAACGCTTTAGCGCGGAAAACCAAATTAAAACAAATACCATCAAGCCGTACTATTTAATGCCAATCTTATACGGACTGGTAAGTTACTATTATAAAAAAGCAGATTTAGAGAAAGTCTTTTATAACGATTCTATTCTCACATCGAGATTCCCTGATTTGGAATGGCAAAACGAAACTTACGTCAGTAGCATAAACCTGGCAAAGAAGGTGAAAATCAAACTTTCAAACCTTGATTCATTGGAGTTGGCTACTGATGTTTATTTATGGAAAAAAGCCGAAATATGTAAAGAATTAGTATCGTCCGACTGGAATTGTGGTGAAATGGGGTGCAACCCGGAATTGTATTTTCAGTTTTATCGGGAACTTATTGAAAGATATCCAAAAAGTGAGTATGTCGATGATGTGGAATTTCGTATTCTGGTTTATAATCAGAATATGGCTCAGGTATGTGGAGAGTTGAGTTCGAATTTGGAGTTTATTGAGAAGTATGAAAACTTCAACAAAAAATATCCAGACTCAAAATATAAACCGAATGTGCTATATCGCCTTGCAGGCCTTTACTCAGATGCCCTGGTGAGCTGGGAAAAGTTGTATGAATTTAATAAAATAGCTCTTGAAATCAGTTACAGGGTTCTAAGCGAATACCCTGACTTTGAGAAGAACATGTATTTGCCGCGTTTCATTGAAGAAACCAAACGCAACCTGCCCCTGCTGGCATTAAACCTTTCAATAGAGTCAGACAAAACCGTGTACAACGAAGGAGACCCCATCTATATCACATTTAAGCTTACAAATACTTTCCCTGACACCAACAAGATTGACATAAAGGGACTTGACAGCATACCAATTGCGTTAATATATGTTTACGACAATTATAAGCGGAAGTTTATATTCGAAAAAACAAAATCATATCGTGACTATTGGTGGAAAACCCTCACCTTAGCTCCTGAGGAAACACATACTGAAAAATGGGATATAACGAAAAGTGCTTTATTCGGGAAAAATCCATATAGTTTTGATAAAGAATATATGCTGGGGAATTATACTTTCCCAACAGGGAAATACGAAATCACTGCTTACCTTTACCCTTATATAAATGAACGCTATATGCACTCAGAACCTATCCAAATTGAAGTTCGATAGGGAAACAAAAATATCCCGATTTAGTCATTTAACTTTTAATAATTTCATTTTTCAAAAAACTCTTCATGCCTGGGAAAATACAATTTCTCCCTGGCAACGTCCGGAGAGAAAGTGTAGTAGGTGATGACGCCTTCAGCACCGATTTTCCCGTCCGGGTTAATCAGTTCGACATGCACATCTACCAGGTTTTTCCTGGTTTCCTGCAAGCGGGCTACCAGTCTCAGTTTACCTTCTTTTACCGGTACACTCCTTTTGAGGCGAATATTTATGGAGGAAGTTACGCCGGCTGTTTTCATTTTGACCTGGATAAACCAGGCGGCAATCTCATCCATCAATGTTGCCTGTATGCCGCCGTGCAGCACATTGTTGTAGCCGGCAAGAAAACCGCGCGGCTCCCATTCGCAGGTAAGGAATTCGCCGTCTTCGACAAACTGCATTTGCAGGCCGTTTTCGTTATCCGGCGAACAACCGAAACAATTATAGCCGGCTATTTTTGTGTAGGGATTTTTAATCTTTTTTGCCAATTTTCTTTCCTTTCTTGTATCGGGTTTCCTGAAGAAGCACTCCTGTTTCATCAAATTCAATCCACTTTCCCGTTTTCAACCCGTTTTTATAACTGCCCGTTTCTTTGAGTTGTCCGTTGCTGAAATACAGTTTGTACTCGCCAACTGCAATATTATCCTGAAACAATTGTTCACTTTTCAAAACGTCGTTGGCATACCAGGTCCGTTGCCAGCCATCGAAGCCGCCGTTTTTATAGTTATATTCAGCAATTCTATTTCCTTTGGTGTCGAACCACTTTGAAATACTGTCTTTTTCACCATTACGGTAATAACTCTCTTCCTGAACACTGCCCTGCTTATAGAAAACCGTCCGCAATCCGTGAAGTTTTCCTTGCTGATAATTTGCAATAAGCCGCGGCTTCCCCCCCGGGTTAAACTCTACTTTTTTCCCATCCGGTTCTCCCGACTTGTATTCCGATTGCTCTTCAATATAACCACGTCGCCCAATCTTTAAATAAAGCCCATCTCTTTTTCCTGCTTTAAAATGTTCTACAATATGCACCTGTCCGGTAGGGAAAAGGGTGATCCAGTTGCCTGTTTGCAACGAATCTTTAAAATAGCCCTTAATTGTCATGTTGCCATAAACCATGGTAAAGGCTCCTTCGGCGATAGTATCAGGAATGACAGATGACAGGTCCTGTGCTTTGGCAAGCAGTCCTGACATGATCATTGTCATCAGCATGAAGGCACGTATATTCATGATAAAAAGTTTTTGGCAAATTTAGAGTTTTGCTTACTATCAACTGTTGAAAATGAAAAAAGAAATCAACCGGAATAAAATGAAAACAGGCCGGGAGGGTTCTCAACCGGCCTGCATCAACCAAAACCAAATTTTACAATTACGATCAGAAATACTGATAATACATTGCTTTGACCCAGACTTTGCAAAGCACATGCCAGATTATACTAATTACTGGCATTCAACTTTTTAGAAAAATTTATTAAAGGAATGGACAATCTTTTTGGATTAAAAAGCTACGAATACTTAAACGGGGCAAATCAGATTATCCACAAACGGAAAGCGGCTTAAGCACCGGTGACAACTTCGCCGTAAAGATCGAAGAAATCAGCTTTCTGTATCTGTACCGTGTAAAAACTGCCAACCGTCAGCGGCAGACCACTATCAGCAATTAATACTTCGTTGTCAACTTCAGGCGAATCGAACTCAGTCCGGCCAATGTAATAGCCCCCTTCTTGCCGGTCGATGATAACTTTAAGCAACTGACCTTCTTTTTGTTTATTCAGGTCAAAAGAAATTTGTTGCTGGAGCATCATCAATCGGTCCAGGCGGTCTTGTTTGGTTTCTTCAGCTACATCGTCTTTCAGTTCAAAAGCCGGTGTTCCTTCTTCATGGGCGTATTTGAAAACACCCAGGCGGTCGAAGCGGTATTTTTCAACAAAGTCGAGCAGTTGTTCAAATTCTTCTTCCGTTTCGCCCGGATAACCGACGATAAGTGTTGTGCGCAAGACCGCATCGGGGACTTCTTTTTTAATTTTCTCCACCAGGTTTACAGTTCCCAGTTCCCCCAAACCCCTTTTCATGGATTTCAGAATCCGGTCGCTGATGTGTTGCAGGGGAATATCGAGGTAGTTACACACTTTCGGGTTTTCCTTCATCAGCTGTAAAAGCTCCACCGGAAACTGTGCCGGGTAAGCGTAATGTAAGCGTATCCATTCAATACCGGGGACATCGGAAATCCGGCTCACGAGATCTGCAATTTCCTTTTTTCCGTAAATATCGACACCATAGTAAGTGAGGTCCTGTGCAATCAGCAACAATTCTTTCACGCCTTTTGAAGCCAGGAACTTAACTTCGCGGATAATCTCTTCTTTGGATTTTGACTTGTGTTTTCCCCTTATCAACGGGATGGCACAAAAGGAACAATTCCGGTCGCAGCCTTCCGATATTTTTAAATAAGCGAAATGAGACGGGGTAGTGATTAAGCGCTCTCCCAGCAGTTCCTTTTTCAGGTCGACTTCGAGGGCAGCAAGCACTTCTGGCAATTCGTTGACCCCAAAAAAGCCGTCCACCGTTTTAATTTCATCTTTTAGTTCTGCTTTGTAACGTTCCGACAAACAACCGGTAACGAACACTTTCTTTAAATCGCCATTCTTTTTGGCTTCAACAGCCTGCAGGATGGCGTCGACCGATTCTTCCTTGGCATCACCAATAAAACCGCAGGTATTGATGACCAGCACATCGGCCTGCTCATTTGAATCGTGTTCTACAATGTATTTATCGCCCAACTGGCGCATCAGGATTTCGGAGTCGATGAGGTTTTTGGAGCAGCCCAGGGTGATGACATTTATTTTTTGTTTCGGGGGCATGGGGAGGGAGGGTTCGGGTTGCAGGGTTCGGGTTACGGGTTACGGGTTGCTATTCATTCTGGAATAGGGTTTCAACAAATTCTTTCCGGTTGAATACCTGCAAGTCGTCCATTTGCTCACCAACGCCGATGTATTTCACCGGGATTTTAAACTGATCGGAAATACCGATGACGACGCCCCCTTTGGCTGTTCCGTCAAGTTTGGTAAGGGCGATGGCATTGACTTCGGTAGCGGCAATAAACTGACGGGCCTGTTCGATGGCGTTCTGGCCGGTTGATGCATCAAGAATGAGCAGGATTTCGTGGGGCGCATCGGGAATCAGTTTCTGCATTACCCGTTTCACTTTCGATAATTCATTCATCAGGTTTACCTTGTTGTGCAGACGGCCTGCGGTGTCGATAATCACGACATCGGTTTGCTGTGCAATGGCCGACTTTAGGGTGTCGAAAGCAACGGAAGCCGGATCGGCACCCATTCCCTGGCTCACGATAGGGACCCCTACCCTTTCGGACCAAATGGTCAGTTGATCCACCGCAGCGGCGCGAAAAGTATCGGCAGCACCCAATACAACTGATTTACCAACCCGCTTAAAATTATGTGCCAGCTTTCCGATGGTCGTGGTTTTTCCCACGCCGTTCACGCCAACTACCATGATCACGTATGGTTTCTGTCCTTCGGGAAGGACGAAGTCCATTCCGTCCCCTGAGTTGTTTTCCTCCAGAAGTGCCTCAATTTCCTCCCTGAGGATGCGGTTCAATTCATCCGTTCCCAGGTATTTATCCTTTGCTACCCTTGCCTCAATCCGGTCGATAATTTTCAGGGTAGTTTTCACACCCACATCCGACATCACCAGGGCTTCTTCCAGGTTGTCAAGCACCTCGTCGTCAACTTTTGACTTACCGGCAACCGCCTTTGACAGTTTATTGAAAACACTGGTCCTCGTTTTTTCAAGTCCTTTATCAAGGTCTTCTTTTTGTTTCTGTTTAGAAAAAATTGAGAATATTCCCATGGTTTAATGATTCGATGGTTTGATGGTTTGATGGTTTGATGGTTTGATGGTTTGATGGTCAGATGGTCATATGGTTAAATGGTTAGACTGTTTTATGGTTGCGCTGTTTAATGAGTACAACTGTTAATTAATTCCTGGCTCCTGGCTCTTTTATCTTGTATCTTTTTCTTGATTCCTGTCTCCTGTTCCATCCAATCCTCCAAACTAAAAAAGCTCTTCCCCGCCGTACAGGAAAAAGCTTCTTCAGTAAGATCGAAAGGGAAACTTGTTAAGCTTACTTTTTAGCAAAAAAATCCTTTACTGCTTCCGTGGGAACAATATCCTCTTTAAAGGTGTATGCTCCGGTTTTCTGAGACCTTGTCATTTTAATAACCTTTGCAAAATCTTTTCCTGATGATTGTAAGGTTGCTACTACTTTCTTTGCCATGGTTCAATTATTTAATTTCTCTGTGAACGGTCATTTTTTTTAAGATCGGATTGTACTTTTTCAACTCGATCCTGTCGGGAGTATTTTTTTTATTTTTCGTCGTGATGTATCTTGAGGTGCCGGGCATCCCGCTGTTTTTGTGCTCGGTACATTCCAATATCACCTGAATCCGTACGTCTTTGGTCTTTTTAGCCATTGATCAATCCTTTAAAATTTGGTCGGCAAAAGTACCAACTTCCCCAATAATATGCAAATTTTTATTAAATAATTCCTTAATTGATAATCCCCTGAATATAAGGCGTTATGCCCGCGAAGAAAAACTCCACTGCAATAACCATGACAATCAGCCCCATCAGTTTCATCATTATTTTATTACCGGTATCGCCCAAAAAGCGGGTAATGCCCACGGCACTGAACAGGACAAGGAGCAGGGTAACGGATACCATAAGAATGGAAACAATCACCATCATTTTGGCGCTGTAATCCGAGCTTTCGCCCATCAGCACAATGGCATTTGTAATAGCGCCCGGGCCGGCAATCATGGGAATGCCCAAAGGGGTAATTGAAATGTCGTCAACGTATTTCTCCACATCTTCAGCCTTAATTTTCATGGGGCTCAGGCGTGCATTCAGCATGTCGTAGCCCATCACAAAAAACAACACGCCCCCCACTACTTTGAGGCCGGCAACCGAAATGCCAAAGAACTGAAAAAGATAACGACCTGCGAAAGCAAATAAAATGAGAACAGCCGTTGCCGTGATTACTGCCTTGAGCGCTGTGTGCCTCCGCTCTTTCTTTGACAAATCCGAAGTCATTGAGAGAAACACGGGCATGATGCCCATGGGATTCATCAGGGTGAGGAAGGAGGTGAAGTAAAGCAGTATGGTGGTTAACTGATCCATTGGTTGCTTCGCTATTGAGACGCAATGCATTGCGTCTTTACAGTTCATTGATCTTTTGTTCAACCGTTTCCATAATCATATCGCGGCAGGCTTTTGCTTTTTGGGCGATTTCTTCCCCACGGCTTATCAGGTCATTGGTGAAAGCTTTGTCGGCAATGCCGGAAGCGTTGATTTTCACGTTCAGGAAAGCGCCTTCGACGGCTGTCAGCGCACACATAGCACCCACACCGGCATCGGACACCGAATTGGGGTTGCCGTTTTCGGCCATGGCACGCATCACCTCTATGGAACGGTAAGCCGTGTCCATTACTTGAAAAGGTATTTCCATGGCGTATTTTGAGGCGCTTTCGATGGCCTGTTTACGGGCTGTTTTTTCTTCGTCCGTCTTTTTAGGCAAAGCAAAGGCATCCATAATTTTATTAAAGGCATTCGTATCTTCATCTACCAGCCGCAACAATTCATCCTTGTATTTTTGACCTTTTGCCGCCCAATCGGAAAACTCCTCCCAACGCTCGTCCCAGCCCCGCTTGTGCGCCGAAAGGTTGGCCACCATCGTTCCCAGCGAAACACCGAGCACGCCGGCGTAAGCCGCGATGGAACCACCACCCGGTGCAGGGGACTCCGAAGCCGTTTCGTTGGCAAAACCGGTGATGGTCATGTCCACCAGTTTGTTTTTCCCTTCTTTCAGCAAATATTCGATGATCCTTTCCCCGGGCTTGAAAGTTTTCAAATCGTTGAGACCCATCGACTTGATGGCAATTTTGATCAATTCGTCATTGTCAACACCCACCGAACGCTGTTGTTTTCTGAGGAAATACCTTCCGGCTTCCAGCATCGCTTCCAGTGGGATGAGGCCCACGAGCTCCGAACCGGTAACACGTATTCCCCTGGCATCCGCTTTTTTGCAAACTTCGTCGAAGGCGATGTGAACGGGTGTGATGCTGATATTGGTCAGGTTCATCGAAATCTGGGCAATGCCGTATTCTTCAATAAACCAGCCGATTCCTTTCACTGCTTTAAGCGAGCCGGGGATCATGACGGGTTTGCCGTTTTCGTCTTTCACTATTTTTCCTGTGATGGGGTTACCCTCCCGTTTTGCCCGGCCACGTTCGCGCACATCAAATGCGATGGCATTGGCACGGCGGGTAGAAGTTGTGTTCAGGTTGACGTTGAAGGCCACCAGGAAATCGCGGGCACCAACGGCCGTTACCCCGCTACCGGCTACCCTTTCGGTAAATTCATTTGGCCCGAAATCGGGTTTCCATTCTTCAGAAGTAATTCGTTCCGGAAGCGCTTCGTATTCTCCTGAACGGCAGTTGGCGAGGTTTCTGCGCACTTCGGTGAAGGCCGCATTTTCGTAACAAAAGACAGGAATACCAAGTTCTTCGCCAATGCGTTTGGCCAGCTTGCGGGCGTATTCTACGGTTTCTTCCATGCTGATGTTTGCAACCGGCACCAACGGACAAACATCGGTTGCACCAAAGCGGGGGTGTTCTCCTTTCTGGTGGCGCATGTCAATCACTTCGGCAGCTTTTTTTACTGCTGCAAAGGCTGCATCAATAACCTCGTCGGGCGTACCGACAAAAGTAACTACTGTCCGGTTGGTGGCGGCACCCGGGTCAATATCCAGTAATTTAACGCCTTCTGCTTTTTCTATTTCATCGGTAATCTGCCTGATTACAGCCATATCGCGGCCTTCGCTGAAATTTGGGACACATTCTATCAGTTGTCTCATTTCTGTTCTTTTTTTGTGAAAAACGGAGGTGCAAAAATAGGAAATATTAGGCTGCACATTAGGTTGACTAAAAGTTGAACATGAATATTAGTCATCTTGAAACATCAAAAAACGGACTGTCGAAAAATACAGTACAAAAACAGCACAAGATAAAATTAAAGCATTTTTTTCACTAATGGGAAAAAAAAGTATTTTTGATGCACATTATTCTTTTCAGAACAATAACATTTGTTGCGATAGAACCTTGAATTCAGTATAATAAAACAAGCATTCACAAACTAATTTTAAAGAAAATGAAAGGAATTAAATTATTTTTTTTGGTAATCATGATGATTGCAGGTACGGCCTTAACAGCCCAAATAGCCATCAACACCGATGGCAGCAACCCCGATGCCAGTAGTATGCTGGACATTAAAAGTACAAGCAGCGGCTTTTTGGCGCCGCGAATGACACAGGCTCAACGCAATGCCATTGGCAGTCCGGCAACAAGCCTTCTGATTTACCAAACTGACAACACCCCCGGTTATTACTATTACAACGGCAGCACCTGGCAGCGGATAGTCGATGGCGACGATGGCGACTGGACCATCAGCGGAAGCAATTTATACAGTTCCGTAAGCGGCTATGTCGGTATTGGCACAAGCATTCCGGGTGCAAAGTTGGATATCAGAAACAAAGGCACCGAGGATATCTTAAATCTTTTTGATGATGCCACCGAAGTTTTTACCGTAGAAGATGGGGGATATGTGGGGATCGGCAACGATAACCCGAGTGTACCATTACATATTTTAAGCACTTCGACCCCTCAGTTTAGGATAGATTACTCAAAAACTATCTGGGGTTATACCGGTGCCGAATTTTACATTAACGCATCAGGCGACTTATCAATAAATACACAACAAACTACGGGTTCTACTTCCGCTCGTAATATTTACTTGTCTAGCGCAGGAGGAAAAGTTGGCATCGGCACATCGTCCCCGGTTACCGATTTTGATGTTGATGGCAGTGTGGGTATGAATATTATAACCAAAACTGCTAACTATACAATTGCCGATGATGACGGTGTTTATACAATTGTGAGTGGCTCCACAATAACTATTACTTTGCCAACTGCTGCTGACAATACGGGGAGAATATTAATTATCAAACGAGGATATGAGACCGGTCTTCCGACAACTGTCGATGGGGAAGGAAGCGAAACCATTGATGGGCAACCAACTTATTCTCTTGGAGGTGCCTACAGTAGTGTAACAATCCAATGCGATGGAGAGGTGTGGTGGATTATTGGTCAGGTAAATTAGAATAGTTGAATTGCCCCCCCCTGCGACCAAACTTGTTGGAGCCCGCAGCCAGCCCCCTACGGTTGCATGTTTGCGCGCAGATTCCGCATGTCTTAATGAAAATTGCCACCGATGCCCTGTAAAATATAACTACAAAGAAACAATCCCCCACCCTAACAGGTGAAGGAAAATCCACATTATCCCCGCTAATTAAAACAGAGTTGTGGCTTGAAAAACTCTACAACCAAAGAGGTCTTTGATCCCAGCCTGTTTGTTGATATTCATACACGCCTTGGCGGGGATGAGCTTGCGCAGTTCAAGCAGTTGGTAATCGATAAATTGGAAAACATAAATCCACATATAACACGTATAAAAAGAAAAGACCAATTCCGGTAAACAGGATCAAGACGATACAGAAACCCCAAACCGGGGCACCTTAAAAACAGAAAGTATCTGAAAGAGAAATGGATAGGGGTTTATGGGAAGCCTTTGGGAGGCCCTCCAAAAACCACAATTGAAACAGCATCAAAAAGGTACCGGAAAAAGAAGATAGCCGCACAGCGAAACCACATTGATGGAAGATTCGGACAAGGCAAAAGAGCTTACAGGCTAAACAACATAAAGGGCAGGCTGCCTTAGACTTCCAAATCGTGGGTAAATGCCATTATTTTTATAATGAACCTGACCAAACTACTTCAGCTAGCCCAAAAATACCCCGGTTTTTTTGTGCCTTCTTTGAAATGGCCTAAACTGTTGTTTTGAAATCTTGCGGAAAGTAATTTTAAAACAGCTTCTACATGCCAAGCCCACACTTGTGATAAATTTCGCATGAAAAAAAATCAGCAGAGCCTGATTAGAAACTCTTGCAGATTTCAGGTACAGAGGAGAACGAGCAGTAACTTGCAGAATAGTACCCTTTTTTCTTGACAAACCATGTATTTTGGCTTAATTTTGTTTGTTCCTGATTTCCTAATCCAAAAACCGACATGTCATGAAAAAGTTGTTTCCCGTTTTTTTTTCTCTCCTGCTTTTCTTTTTGATCCCAAAAGCTAATCTGAACGGCCAGAATGGCGCCTGGGTAGAACAGCCCACCGGCTCCGAAACCGCAAGCAATCAATTCCTGGAAGGCGGCATGGACTGCATCGGCTATGCCAAAAAGAACTCCCGCTACATTTATTTTTTCGATGTCAACATCCATCAATGGACAACCGTTGACCTGCAAACCGAACAGGTTTTTAAGGGAATGAAAGCCGACAGCCGGGTGATCATGGCTTATACAAATGAATTCATCATCGGTTATTCTTCCATCACTTCCACTTACGACACCCTGCGTTATGAAGGCACGCCGCTTTATCCCAATACCAATGATCCGTTTCATCGCAGTTACGGCTGCATTGAAAAGGCGGCTTACTTTGCCACCTACACGCATTTTTATGTTTTTGATGCCGAACTCGGTATATGGCAGCAATTTCCGTATCCGGCCCACCCTTACGATGACGGCGCCATCATCTTTCTGCGGGGTAACAATTACATCGGCATGATTATTCCCAACCACGGAGACCCCGACAATATTGTCACAAATCTGGCCTATAGTTTACCCAAACACAATGCTTCATCCCATAGCAGTGCCGGATACCCTGACAACCCAGTAATCATGGCCGACGGTTTTGTCACCACGCTTTTTAACGACGAACACTTTGCGATTCTGACCGGTTACTGTTCGGCCACAAACAGCTTTTCGCAGATCGTTCTCAATGAACTTGAAGACGGCGATGTGCGTAAGGGCTTATGGACTTACCCGGATAAATACAACAGGAAAACCGTAATGGCATACACCCAGCGTAAGTTAAAAGCTGATGGGTTCGTACATCAGAACTTTTATGGCTATAATACAACAAGAGGAAGTTGGGATGCAGAATATAATGCCTATTCTTACAAACCAAATGAAGAATCGGGTTATTTGGTTTTTTTACAGGGAGGATCGGTTGCAGGGGTAGCTAATCAAAATTATGTTACCGATGAATTAAGCATGTACGCTTATTATGGTAATACCGGCGTGTTTCACAACCTGGGCCCGGGTATCGTGGGTGCTTCCGGTGCCGGGCATTCACCACAATGTGCCAACGACATCTTACTGGCTTACGACACAACCAAAGTCTGGATTTACAACCCATACATGACAGATGCCCACATTGCAAACGGTTTCTTCGATAATTTAACCGACTTCGTCATCGGTGATCAGTTTATTGCCGTCAATATATGGGATCCCACAAAAAGGTTATCGAAAGACAAATTTCATATTTACAATACGGAAACAAATCACGCAACAGTCATTGAACTGGAAATGCATCATAATTCAATTTACCCGTATCTCACAAAAGATTTCTTTGCTTTTATACCGCCGCTGGCCGATAAAAGAGAGGTCTGGTTTTACTCCGGTTTGCTGGATTCACTGTCGCATGTTACATTCAGCATGGGGAATCAGGCATATAATGTTGATGTGAAAGGACGGATCGGTGCTGCTTTTTCCGACAGCGGACTGGAAACTTTCCTGTATGATGCAAACACAGGAGCGCTTACTTTACTGAATACCAATTTTTCAAGTTCTGAATTAGGCGGGAATTATTTCATGTTCAAAGAAGATGAAACCATGCATGTATATAATTTCACGAAACAGGAATTTTCACAGGTTCAGGTGAACAACATGGGAAACTTCTGGGCAGGAGATACGGTCGGTTTGGTGACTGATGCCCAAAAAAAGAATTTCTATGCCTACAACGGCTATACCAATGCCTGGGTTCCTTTGGCCGCCGAAGGATACTGGACCTACAACACCGGTGCATTCGGCAAAACCGCTGTGGTTGTCAGACAGGATCGCCTCTATGCTTTTGATCCGTTTCTTGTTTCCGGAATCGATGAGACAAACCTCGGTGATGATAATTCCTTTGAACTGATGCAAAACCGGCCGAACCCCTTCTCCGGAACTACCGAAATATCTTATGCTCTGGCAAGATCGGGACTCGTCAGTTTAAAAATATACGACCTGTTCGGAAACCAAGTGGCTTTGCTGGTGGATGAAAACAAACAGCCCGGCGAATACAAGATCAGTTACCAACCGGCCGGGCTTTCCGAAGGAGTTTATTATTATACCCTGACTTTCAACAACAGGCTGAAGACACGAAAGATGGTGCTAGTCAGGTAAGCTTGTTTTGTATCGGTTCGAAAAAGAATCACCGGAAAACTCCGATCCGTTTCATATAATTGTTTCGCTCAAATAAACAGCCATCATCCGGGATTATTTATCTTTGGATGGTATAATAAATTTTCAGGAGGAAAACAGTTGGCTTCACATCGCAAATTATGCTTTATAATATTTGTTTTCCTGTTCTTTCAGTCCTTATCCTGTAAGGCTGAAGAAGGGGGTTCGTTACAATGGATTCCCTGTGATTCCACGCTTAACTCCGATCTGAAATTTCCTTTTCAAGAGAAAGACCGGAAAAAGAAGATAGCCGCACAGCGAAACCACATTGATGGAAAATTCGGACAAGGCAAAAGAGTTTACAGGCTAAACAACATAAAGGGCAGGCTGCCTTAGACTTCCAAATCGTGGGTAAATGCCATTATTTTTATAATGAACCTGACCAAACTACTTCAGCTAGCCCAAAAATACCCCGGTTTTTTTTGTGCCTTCTTTGAAATGGCCTAAACTGTTGTTTTGAAATCTTGCGGAAAGTAATTTTAAAACAGCTTCTACATGCCAAGCCCACACTTGTGATAAATTTCGCATGAAAAAAAATCAGCAGAGCCTGATTAGAAACTCTTGCAGATTTCAGGTACAGAGGAGAACGAGCAGTAACTTGCAGAATAGTACCCTTTTTTCTTGACAAACCATGTATTTTGGCTTAATTTTGTTTGCTCCTGATTTCCTAATCCAAAAACCGACATGTCATGAAAAAGTTGTTTCCCTTTCCTCCATGCTGATGTTTGCTACGGGCACCAGCGGACAAACATCGGTAACGCCAAAGCGGGGGTGCTCCCCTTTCTGGTGGCGCATGTCGATGACTTCGGCGGCTTTTTTTACCGCAGCAAAGGCTGCTTCGATCACCTCGCCGGGCGTACCCACAAAAGTAACCACCGTCCGGTTGGTAGCTGCCCCCGGATCGACGTCCAGCAATTTAACGCCTTCTGCTTTTTCTATTTCATCGGTAATCTGCCTGATTACAGCCATGTCGCGGCCTTCGCTGAAATTGGGGACACATTCAATCAGTTGTCTCATTTCTACTCTTTTTTTGGTGAAAAACGGAGGTGCAAAAATGGAAAATATTAAGTGTGCGGGCGGACGACTTTCCCACAAAAAAAAGCTGTCCGCCTGGGGCGGACAGCTTTTTTTTAAGATTTTCTGTTGCAGTGGAGACGCGGTGCACCGCGTCTTTACCTTGGCTTTTATGCCAGTCTTCTTTTCCTGATGCGGTAAACTGTAAAAGCTGCAATTAAGAAAATGCCAAGGATGATGGCCCAGTTGGAGAGGGGGATATGCGGTGAGACATATAAACAAAAGGCTAGATCTGTCCCGATGTTGCTTCCATTTTGAAGAGCCAGCAAATCGCCGGTGGAGGACTCCTCCCATAAAAATGAACATGTGCCCTGTGGACTTCCTTGAATGGAAACCCAACCAGAAGACAAACCTGAAACTGCCGTGGGTAGCGTTGTCGAATACTTTAGGATTGGGTGACCAGCTAATGTATTTCCCGTTGCTTGTCCGGTGACTAAAGCATTAAAAATAGCAACCACTGTCCCGGGTGTTCCGGCATTATCCTGGTAGAAAATAATCTCGAAATTTTTTGGATTTTCGGTGCAAATGTCCCAATTCGACCCATTCCAAAACAGAGTAAGTCCCCACCAATCAATTGAGGTGATGTCACCCGATATGCCTGTGAAATTGTCAGATACAATAAATGCCGACATAACATCAGATGTGAACGCACCAAAAGAAATTGGATCTTGTCCGAAAAAGGCATCAGGGGTACAATAAAATTCTGTACCAGGCGCGAGAGCTGGCATTTCTTGTCCGTTGCCCCGGATCATAGAAGGAACCTGAGCCTGACCGAAAACCAATAGTCCAAACAGACTAAGGGAGCTAAGAATAAATAATTTTTTCATCATGCAATTTTTTAGTTAACAAATACAATTTTCATTTAAATTAGCCTATAAAGTGACAACATTAAAAGCCGAAAGTCAAGATCTTGTTGTATGCCTAACGCTTAGGCGTACAAATTTATTTTTATATCTTTGTTTTCCAGCGACTTAAAAATTTGTAGTTCTAGGCAAAAAAACGCTTAGAACTACAAATGGAATTGTGTGGGCGCTTAATTTTTCCATTTAATCCATCTCCAGGAAGGTGGATTATTGACGAAAGATTACAAATCCCGGCCGGCGGCCCCGGTGATAGAAAAAGTTCAGAAACTGTACTTCTCACAAATGTTTTTCAGAAAAGAAAGTTTAAGTATCCTTATAGATTTTCCTTCGGGTTTGATGACCCCGGTTTTTTCGAATTCGGCCAGCACCCTGATCACCGTTTCGTAAGTGGTGCCCGATAAATTGGCAATGTCTTTCCGCGACGGGGTATAACTCAGCATCGTATTATCCTTTCCAGCAAAACCAAACGCATTTACAATGGTCAGCAGGGCAGAAGCCACCTTTTCAAGGGCAGACATTACTGCGTATAATTTCATCCGTGTTTCAGAAGCCTTCAATTGGTCGGCAAAAAACTTAACGAGAAAAAGTGCCATATCTGGATTGGCTTTTACGGCTTTGTAAAAGACACCTATCGGGATAAAGGTTACTTGCGATGCTTCGAGGGTCACTGCGGTTACCGGATAAATCATGTTTCCGCCCAATCCGTGGTAACCGAGTATTTGTTCCCTTTTGGCAAAACTGATGATCCTCTCCTTGCCGTTTCCGTACGAACTGACGACTTTAATTTTACCGGCATAAATTTCATAGATTCCCGTAACCGGTTCACCTTCCGTAAAGATTGTTGCGCCGACAGGGTAATCCGTCGTTGTTTTATTAAAGGTAATGATAGGCTTCCATTCATCAGAACAATACTTGTTGATGAAGCAACTAGAGTGTGTACAGGTTTCGCATTTTCTTTTCATAATAAACATGAAGCTATAATCACTTTTTATGGATTCTGCTTTCGGCGAAATCCGTCAGACCAGGTTTGTTATCCCGCCAATGCCCTGAGGGCCGGTTCGTTTAAAGCAGCAATCTTATTTTTGCCCCAGTCAATTATCTTTGCGTCTGACAAATACTTCAGGACCTTTGTCAGTTCAGTTTCCGAAGTCTCAGAAAAATTAGCAAGGCCGGACAGTTTCAAAGGCGAATCAATTATATTTTCGTGGCCACCTACAAATCCAAAAGCATCCAAAACCATACAAAGTGATGCGGCGACTTTCTCTTTGTCGGATTTTAAAATATGCAGCCTGAATTTTTGTTCGGTACGCATTAATTCATCGGCAAAGAACATCATCATAAAATAACTCAGGTCAACATTATGTCTCAGCAGCTTAAAAAACACCTCGTGCGGAATAAACGCCAGTTCAGAGCTCACAAGTGATTCAGCCGAAATCGGGTAAACCATTTCTTCACTTATCCCCCTGTGGCCAAGCACCTGTCCGTCGCCGGCCAACCTGATAATGGATTCTTCCGCTTTATCGTTTTTCATTGTGATTTTAAACTTTCCGGAACAAATCACATAAATTCCGGTTACCAGATCACCGGCAGAAAAAACTTTCGAACCGGCAGAAAGCTGTTTTCTGGTTTTAAATTCCTGGACAAATTCAAGCCAGGAGCTTAAACAATTAGCGTTGATATAACACTTCTTATTGCTGCAATCCCTACAATCCATGCGGCATTTTAATTTTTTCTGAATCAGCCCTTACGGGTTCTTAATCTCCGCTTTCGGGCCAAGGTAGTACCACCAGTTTAAGACAGCACAGATTCCATAAAAAATGGCAAAGCCATACAAAGCATATTCGGGTGTTGTCATTTTCATCTGTTCCCCAAGTACTTTTGGAATAATAAAAGCCCCGTATGCTGCTACTGCAGAAGTCCATCCGAGTACCGGCCCGGCCTGCTCTTTGTCAAAAACGATGGCAATGGTTCGGAATGTAGAGCCGTTGCCAATTCCGGTTGCCGTAAACAGAATAATAAGCAGAATGAAAAATGGCGTGAAATATTGTTGCGGTGTTTCGGAGTGGTATGCCAAAGACATGTAGTATGCAACGCCAAGAGCGGCAAAAACCATGATAACTGAAACAATCTGGGTTATCAGTGCCCCACCGAACTTATCGGAAAGTTTACCCCCAACCGGGCGAATCAAGGCGCCGATAAAAGGCCCTGCCCAGGCAAACATAAACGCACTTGGCCCATCAGGGTTTGAAACACTATGAACCCAAACGCCATCAGCGTTGAGTGTATGAATATAGCCAAAAATAAACTTAATGGACAGCGGAACAGCTGCAGAAAAGCCAATGAAAGAACCGAAGGTCATCGTATAAATAATTGTCATCACCCAGGTGTGCTTGTTGTTAAAAATGGCATACTGACGTGTTAAGTTAGCTTTTATCTCACCTGGAGATGCCAGTTTTAAAAGATAGACCGTTGCCGCAATAATCAGCGGGAGTATCACCCATTTGTTCTTCAATACATTTTGCATAAAGGCACTGTCTCCGGCATCCAGTCCAATCGGGGGGGGCAGTATAAAATACAAGCCCACGCCTGCGGTCAGAAACCCGATGAACAGCAACCAGGAAATCCGCCCGAAAGAAACAAGCGGGCTTTTTAAATTAGGGGTGACGGTTTCTGTTTTGATGTTGTTCATGCCAAACCAGCCGAAAAGCGCAAGTGGAACCAGCCACAAAACCCAAACCCAGCCTGCGTTGGCAATCCAAGTTTCGGCCCCTGCCGGAATACGTTTAAAGATAGTGCCCGAAGCTTTGGTGAGTTCAAGCGCATCGCCGCTCAGCAGGCCAAGCAAAGGAACAGTCATGGCAAGCGGAATGAGTATTTGCATCGTGGTTACGCCGAAGTTGCCAAGGCCGGCATTCAGGCCCAGCGAAGTGCCCTGCACTTTTTTGGGGAAGAAAAAACTAATGTTGCTCATGGAGGAGGCAAAATTACCGCCACCAATTCCTGACAAAAAGGCCAGGAACTGAAACTGCCACAAAGGCGTTGATTGGTCCTGCAAAGCAAGGGCCGTACCGATGGAAGGAATCAGTAGCAGGGCGGTCGTGAAAAAGATGGTGTTTCTGCCACCTGCAAGCCTGATGAAGAAAGTGCTTGGAATTCTCAGCGTTGCCCCGGTCAGTCCCGCGATGGCCGCGAGCGTGAGCATCATGCTTTTGTTGGTTGCCGGGTCAGGATCGAAAACAAATCCCAAATTAATCATTTGAACACCAATGATTCCCCACATCAACCAGACCGCAAAGCCAACAAGCAAACTCGGAATAGAAATCCACAGGTTCCGGTTGGCAATTTTTTTGCCGGTCGAATTCCAGAAATTTTCATCTTCGATGTTCCAGCTACTAATATTAGTTTTTGACATAATCTTATATGTTTAAGTTAAGTTCAATCCATATTTGGAAACCCTGCTGACCGTTGTGATGCCCAATAATCACCCTGTCAGAACTCATCAACAAACGCATCTTTAGGCTCCTTCAGCATAAAGAAGCAATAAATCAGGCTGACAAATGCACCGCCCGAAAGCATAAATAAAAAGGATTTATCATCCATAAAATTGTATAAGAACAAATAAGTAACAGCGCCAACATTACCAAAAGCGCCGGCCATTCCCGCAATCCGCCCCGTCATTTCCTTTTTAATGGAAGGTATCATGGCGAAGGTTGCCCCTTCGGCCCCCTGCACAAAGAAAGAGGCAAACATGGTAATAAATATGGAAACAGCCAGCCAGGTCATTGTATTGAATTGCGGGAGAAGTGTAACCTGGCCATCGCTGCCGACAGGGCCATATTTTGCAATTACAGCCATCAGGAAGAAACCTACCGTAATACCTGTCATGTAGAAAAGCATCGTTTTTTTACGGCTGCCCATTTTATCAGAAAGCAGGCCGCCCAGCGGACGGGCCACGAGGTTCATAAAAGCAAAAGAGCCTGCAACCGCCCCGGCCATTGTCAGTGTCATCACCTGCGAACCGTCATCGTAAACCAAATTACTGAATACTTCATAAAAAAACATGGGAAGCATGGAAACGATGGCCAGTTCGGCGCCAAAATTTGCAAAATAGGTTGTGTTGAGCGCCCCGACACTGCCAAACGGAAACTTCTCTTCTTCGGGCACTCCGGCTTTCAGGCGCGGCAGGTTGGCCCTGAGTATCCGCACCACATCAACGATGTACACAGCGGCAAGTATAAACCATGTAAGCCAGACATTTGCCCAGCTGATTAATGGTACGCCATTGATCAGTTGTTTGTGCAAAACAAAAGCCACAAGCCCGAGCGCACCATACAGCGGCAATTCCCAAACGACATACTGCCCCAAATCAACATAAGAGGAAACGGGCATTGCACCACCTTTGCTCTTCTTGGCAGAAGGCGCGGTTCCTTCCGGGTAATCTTTAACGGAAAAGAAATAAAAAACACCGTACAATGCTGTAATAATACTCGTTATTGCTAAGGACCACCGCCAGTCGCCACCCAAAATATTTACGGCAACAAAAGGGACCATTGCCGCCGCTGCCGCCGACCCGAAATTTCCCCATCCGGCGTAAAACCCCTCGGCACGCCCAATGTATTTCGGTGTAAACCAGTTGGCTGTCATTTTAATGCCGATTACAAAACCGGCGCCAATGGCGCCAAGGGCCAGCCTCGACAAAACCAGTTGGGTTAAGTCGTCGCCAAAGGCGAAGGTTAAACCCGGAATAAGCATAATGACCATCAGGCCGGCAAATATCCTTCGCGGGCCGTACTTATCTATTAGCCCGCCCACTATTATCCGCGCAGGAATCGTCAACGCAACATTCGTAACCAACAGGGCTTTGACGTTTGACTTTGAAAGCCAGTCGAACTGCTCGATCATTTTTGAAAGAACCCCGGCCATATTAAACCATACGACAAAAGTTAAAAAGAAGGCAATCCAGGTCAGGTGCAAAGTCCTGATGCTCGGATTACTAAAATCTAATAATGAAGGTGCGTTTTGCTTCATGGCATGATGGTTTTGATACTTGTTGGTTGATGGGTTTTACTAATTATTCTTTGAGCGGACCCCGTTCACTAATTTACGGGAAGTCCTTATTTTCTTGCGGTCCCAGTTCCAGATAACAAGCTGGTAGCTCCGCCACAGGTAGGCAAACGGATAAACCAGGAAGTGGATAAAACGCGTAAAGGGAATCATCCCGATAAAAACAAAGGCCGAGACAATGTGGATTTGAACAGCCAACGGCATTTGGGCCAGGACGGCAACGTCAGGGTTGAAAGTGAACAACGATTTTAGATAAGGGGTTAGCGAGGAAGCGAACCAGGCAGATCCCCAGCGGACAAAAAAGGCAACCCACATGCCCGAGATAATTTGTGTTAACAGCATGACGTAAACGAACACGTCCATTTTGGAAGTTACCGCCCACAGCCTCCTGTTCTTGAAACGCCGCTGTATCAGCATCAGCAGGCCAAACAAAGCCGAGAAGGCAAAACCCAGCGCGGAGGCTTCGAGAATGATCAGCCGCAAAGGCACACTGTTCCACAGCAGTACGGAGCCTGGGAAAAGGAATGCAGTGGCATGGCCAAAGAACAAAAAGATGACCCCCCAGTGGAAAGGACGGCTTCCGTAAAAAAGTTCCTTTCCTTCGAGAAATTGCGAAGACAACGATGATACCTTAAAACCGAGCCGGTAGTACCTGAAAATGGACCCGACCAGCAAAACCGTCAGTGCTGCATAGGGTAAACCGATAAAAAAGAAGTTGTTGAACATATCTAAAAACTTTTACGTTTGTTACAGTGTGTATCGCAAATGGCAGACTTTGGTGAGGGCATGACGAATTCGTTGTCGCCGGTAAATGCCTGCTCGGGTACCGCATATTCAGTCAGGCCGTCGCCTTTGAAATCGCGCTGAAGGAGTTCCAACAGGACTTCAAGTATTTCTTTGTAGTAATTGTTGATGTTCTTAAATTTCGTCAGCATAAAGCGCACGGCCGGGGTGGTGATGATGAACCCCAGTTCTTCGGCAAAATCAGGGTTCGTTGTTTTCGAAAGCAGCGTAAGCACATTGGGCAGGTGGTCGCCCAATTCGCTCCCGCAATCAATACCCGCAATTTTGTGCTCATTTTGAAGGTTCACCAGCAGTTGGGCCCTTTTGTAATCTTCGCCGAACAATACATAGCCCAGGTCGAGATAACAAACGGCTTGTACGTCGAAGGTCTTCATGAAGTATTCCTGTTGTTGGTGAACCGTTAATTTGTTGTGGTTTTCAAGAAGTTCCTGCATTTTCCCGGCTTTGCCGGGAAGTTCTTCCACCACCATTTGCAGGAATTTTTTGCTGTACTCCGAAAAGTGCCCGTCAGGATACCTGAAAACATCTGCCAGAATTTTATAATGATTTAATTTTTTCATGATCATTTATCTGTTTACATTCCTCTCTCCGGAGGCTCTTTAAAACCAAAACCCGTATTCCCTTTCACATCGGCCGTACTTTCCAGCATTTCCATGGCCTCTTCGCGGTGGGCCGCCGGAATCACAAAACGATCATCGAACAAGGGCAGCGAAGTCAGCCTGAAAATAGCATCCGCCGTTTCCTTGTCCATCTTCACTTCACCCATGGGGTCGCTCACTTCTTTCTCAGGCAGGTCGCCCACGGTTTCATTTCTGCGGTGCAGACGGACTGCCATCAGTTTCTTCAAAACTGTTTCGATGGTTTTTTCATTTCCGGCACTGAAAAGGTTGGCGAGGTATTTCATCGGCAAGCGCGATTTTTCGATGGCGCCCCAGAACGATTCGCTGGTGGTTTCGTAAGTGCCGTTTTCCACAAAAGCCATGGTGGGCAGCAGGGGTGGCACATAAAATAAATTGGGCAGTGTCCTGAACTCGGGGTGCAACGGCAAAGCCAGCCCCCACTTTTTGACGAATTTGTACACCGGTGATTTTTGCGCCGAAGTAAGTGTGGACTCGGGAATGCCATTGGCCCGGGCCATTTTGATGACCATCGGATCGTTGGGGTCCAGGTAGATATCCAGCTGTTTTTGAACCAGATCGCTCTCGTTGCAGGAAGCAACGGCCTCAATTTTGTCCGCATCGTACAACAGCACACCGAGGTACCTGATGCGTCCCACGCAGGAATGCATGCACGCCGGGGCCTGACCCGATTCAACACGCGGGTAACAGAGCAGGCATTTTTCGGATTTTCCGGTGTTCCAATTGTAATAACTCTTTTTGTACGGACAGGCCGTTACACACATTCTCCATGCACGGCATTTTTTCTGGTTGATGAGTACGATGCCGTCTTCACCCCTCTTGTAAATGGCACCCGAAGGACAGGCAGCCACGCAGGCCGGATTCAGGCAGTGGTTGCAAATGCGCGGCAAGTAGTGGAAACTCATTCTTTCCAGTTGGAACATTGCTTCCTGCTCAGCAGCAGAAAGATTGCGCGAATTGACATCTTTCCGAGCATATTCCTGGCTTCCGCCCAGATCGTCGTCCCAGTTGGGCCCCGCTTTTGGCGTGATAGGCTCTCCCGTAATCAGTGAAACAGGTCGGGCAACCGGTTGGTCATCGCCTTCCTCCGCCTCGAACAAATGTTCGTACTGGTAGGTCCACGGCTCGTAATAATCGTCAAGCACGGGCATGTTCGGATTGTGGAACATATTTTTCAGTCCCTTGAATTTGCCGGCTCCTTTCAGCTTGATCGAACCCCCTTTTTTCTCCCATCCGCCTTTGTAAATATCCTGGTCTTCCCATTTGCTCGGGTAGCCGGTTCCGGGTTTGGTTTCCACATTGTTCCACCACATGTATTCGGCACCTTTCCGGTCGGTCCAGATATTTTTGCAGGCGATGGAACAGGTATGGCATCCGATACATTTATCAAGATGAAATACCATTGCAATTTGTGATCTTATGTCCATGGTTTAGCGTTGTTTTAAAATTCGACTTTGTCCATTTTCTGAATCAGGACGTGGGTATCGCGGTTCACCCCGACGGGTCCCCAATAATTAAAATGATAAGTAAACTGACCGTAACCGCCCACCATCAGGTTGGGCTTGAGGTGAATCCGGGTAAAGCTGTTGTGGCCACCGGCCCGCCTGTTGCCCCTCACCTGAGATTTGGGAATGGAATACGTACGCTCAGGCGAGTGATAAACAATGCAGATACCTTTCGGGATACGGGCACTGACACAAGCGCGTGTACAATACACCCCGTTGTCGTTGAACACCTCTACCCAATCGTTGTCTTTGATGCCCAGTTCGGCAGCATCCTCTTCACTCAGCCAGCATGGTTCCATGCCACGCGAAAGCGTCAGCATGCGCAGGGTGTCGCCGTAAGTGGAGTGAATATGCCACTTTCCGTGGGGCGTGAGCACGTTCAGCATTTTGGCCTTTCCGGTGGCTACCGAAGTCCTCAACTCTCCGTAAACCTCCGGTTTTGGTGAAGGCTTGTAGGTTGGCAGATGCTCGCCAAATTTGATGTAGCCTTCATGGTCAAGGTAGAAATGCTGCCGTCCCGTGAGGGTACGCCAGGGCACCAGTCGCTCTACATTGTAGGTGTAGGCCGAATAAGCCCTGCCATCAGTGAGCAGTCCCGACCAGACGGGGGAATTCAGGTAACGGTGGGGCTTGGTTTGCAGGTCTTTGTAATTCATCCTGACGTTTTTGTTGCCTTCCGAAAGGTCGCAAAGTGTCAGCCCGGTTTTCTTCTCAGCAACTTTATAAGCCCTGTGGGCCAGCTCGCCGTTGGTCAAACTTGATAAATGCAGTACGGCATTTGCAGCTTCCTCATCTTCGTAGATTGACGGATATTCTTTGCCATCCAGCTTGCTGACATGGTTCCTGTCGTCGAGCATTTGCTCATAAAAGTCGGTGCACTGATAGCTGTTGCCATGCGCGCCGAGGCCGTTTTTGATATTGGGCCCCAGCCTGATGAATTTATCGTAAACTTTGGTGTAATCCCTTTCGACCACCACAATGTTGTGCATGGTTTTTCCGGGAATGGGTTCGCACTCCCCTTTGCTCCAGTCCTTGATTTCTGATTGTGCCACTTCGCCGGCACTGTCATGGGCAATGGGCACATTCACGATGTCTTTAACAGGTTTCGCGAAATGTGTTTTGGCCAGTTCGCTGGTGGCCTTGGCAATTTCCCTGAAGATTACCCAGTCGCTTTTCGATTCCCAGACCGGGTCGATGGCTGCCGACAAGGGATGGATGAAGGAGTGCATGTCCGTACTGTTCAGGTCGGTTTTTTCGTACCACGAAGCTGCCGGCAGCACAATATCGGAATACAATGCCGAGGTGTCCATCCTGAAGTTGAGGTTGACAATCAAATCCATTTTACCTTTCGGGCTTTCGCTGCGCCACTTTACATCTTTCACAAACTGGTCGGCAACTTCATCAGCTACCGAATTATGGTGTGTGCCGAGGTAGTGGTTCATAAAAAACTCATGGCCCTTGGCACTCGACATCAGGGCATTTCCACGCCAGATGTACCACACCCGCGGGAAACTTATTTCTTCATCAGGCTCAACCACGGCATGAAGCAGTTCTTTGCTTTTCAGTTTCTCTACAACATATTTTTTGATGTCCTCGTCAGAGCTTGCCCCTGCTTTTTCGGCATCTTTTACAATCTCCAGGTTGTTCTTGTTGTATTGGGGATAAAAGGGCATCCAGCCATTGCGGACAGCTTTGGCCACCATATCTGCCGAGTGCATGCCCGAGAAATCGTTTTTGGGAACGGTGTTGTAATCGGCCTGGTTGCCGTCGTAACGCCACTGGTCGGAATTGATGTAGTGCCAGATGGGTGTTTGCTGCAAGCGTGGTGGCGCCTGCCAGTCTTTTCCCGACATGATGGCACCCCACGAATCGGATGGTGCCAGCTTTTCCTGACCAACATAGTGGTTCATTCCGCCACCATTCACACCGATACAACCTGTCAGCATCAATGCCATGGTTCCGGCACGGTAAATCAGGTTGTTGTGGTACCAGTGGTTGATTCCTGCACCTATAATAATACTGCACTTTCCATTGGTTGTTTCAGCAGTCCTGCTCCATTCGCGTGCGAACTGCATAACCGTTTCAGGTCCGATACCTGTAAATATCTCCTGCCATGCCGGAGTGTAAGCCGCATCTTTTTCTTCGTAAGAAGCCGGGTAGTCGCCGCCCAGTCCGCGGTCGATGCCGTATTGTGCCATCATCAAATCGTAAACAGTGGTAACCTTTAGCGTTCCGTCAGCCGTTTTGATGTGTTTTACAGGAACTCCCCTTTGGGCAAACTTATTCTGTCCGTATTCGACAAATTCAACTTGCAGTACTTCATCGTTATTGTCAAGTAACGTAAGTACCGGGTCGTAGGGTTTTCCGGTTTCGGCGTCTTCAAACTTCATGTTCCAGTTGCCGTCTTTACCATCCCACCTGTGCCCTGAGCTTCCGCCCGGACAAACCAGGTCGCCGCTTTCTGCATCAATGTTCAGGAATTTCCAGTCACCCTTTTCAATGTCTTTATATTTTTTGACTTTGCCGGCCCTCAGCATCCGTCCGGGGACGAGTTTTCCGTCTTCTTCGTTTACTTCCACCAGGAAAGGGCTGTCGGTGTAGCGCTTGGTGTAATCGATAAAATAAGGTGTCTGTTTCTCATAATGGTACTCCTTTAATATCACATGGACGACAGCCATCCAGAAGGCGCCGTCCTGACCTGCATGTACCGGAACCCACTTATCGGCATATTTGGCCACCATATTGAAGTCGGGTGAAAACACAACCGTCTTGGTTCCGTTGTGGCGTGATTCTGAGAAGAAGTGCACATCAGGCGTACGGGTCATCCCCAGGTTGGCGCCCATGCAGGCGATGAATTTTGAGTTGTACCAATCGGCACTTTCGGCCACATCGGTCTGTTCCCCCCATATTTCGGGAAAAGAGTTCGGCAGGTCGCAATACCAATCGTAGAAACTGAGGTTAACTCCGCCCATCAGCTGCAGAAATCGCGAACCTGCCGCATAACTCAACATCGACATGGCCGGAATCGGTGAGAACCCAACCAGCCTGTCAGGACCATATTTTTTAGTTGTGTAAATATTCGATGCAGCGATAATCTCTTTGGCATCGTCCCACGACACCCTTCGGAAGCCACCTTTTCCCCTGGCCCGCTGGTACCTGGCCCTGACTTCGGGATTGGTCTGGATGTTCTCCCAGGCTTTCAGGGCATCGCCGGTTTTGGCTTTTTCTTCGTTGAACGCATCGATCAGGGCTCCCCTTATCATGGGATATTTTACACGTATCGGGCTATACAAATACCATGAAAAAGAAATACCGCGCTGGCATCCCCTCGGCTCGTAAGGCGGCAGGGATTTTTCAAGCAAAGGATAATCGAGTGCCTGGGTTTCCCAAACAACAATCCCGTCTTTCACATGGATATTCCAGCTACAGCCGCCGGTACAGTTCACACCATGCGTGCTTCTGACAACCTTATCGTGCTGCCACCTGTTTCTGTAAAACTCTTCCCATTGGCGGGTTTTGGGAGAGATTAAATCTTTTATCCAACTCATAAATGTATCTGTTAAGTTAGTTAATTACATTTGAAGCCCTGCTGAGGAGGTCGTGGTTAACAGCAAGCTTTTTACGATTAAAATAAATGATGATCGAACTCATTATTATCACCATAAAAACTACCAAACCGAGAAAGACAAAACTCAGGCTGAAATCGGTGGGTACCTGGTAAATTCTTTGTTCGCTCACCGATTTTAAATAGGCCGTGAGGTTAATGACCTCATCTTCGGTTAAAGGATGGTTAACATAGGCTGCCCCCATCACCGGAAAGGGTGGGTTTTTCACAATTCCGGCTATTCCGGCACTGCCCATCAGCTCGTAGGTCTGACTCAAATCTTTGGCCAGGGTGCCGCTGCTGAAAACCCGTTCGTCCCTGACTTTGTGGCAGGAAGTACAGGCTGCGCCCCCGTTTGTCAATCGCTCGTTGCCTGAAAAGAGTGCCGCTCCCTGACTGACATTGTCGGCGCCCGTTTCAATTAAAATATCAACTGTAGCTGTGGCTGCCTGCCCTTCGGCTCCTGTACCCGAACTGATGTAGTTGAGCACATTGATAATCTGTGCATCGGTAAAATTATTGTCGGGCATCAGTATCCGGTTGTATTCTTCAAAGATGGCCAGCGCAGCCGCATCACCACTTTTAATTTTCGTTGTTGAGGATTTAATGAAAGATACAAGCCATTCCTGACTTTGTTTATCCGCCACATTCTTTAAGTCGGGGCCGACAAGCCGCCCCTTGCCAATGGTATGACATGCGGCACAGGTTTTTTTAAAGATGTCCTCCCCTTCGCCGGCAAAAATGATGGTGAACGTAAAGATTCCGATAAATAAGAGTAAAGCCTTCATTCGATAAATATTCATGAACAGACGATTAATTTTTCGATGTAAAAATATTATAAATATGTTTCAGGTCATACTTTTTTATGCACCATATCATAATTTAGACTCTTTCTAAATACACGAGTTTACGCTTCCTGCTGAGTTTAAAGCTTTTTAGCATGTTTTGCTCTTTGATAGTGAAATTAGCAAATAACCTGAACATGATTAATATCACATATTTTAAAAACCAATCTTGTTGTGAAAAGTGTTTCGGGCGGGCTGTACTTTGCAAATTCTCCAAGTTCGGATACTTGAAACAGGTAGTGGAGCTGGGTGAGGTTCACACCCCTATCAGGCGGTAGCCGGAGCCGTGCAGGGTTTTGGCGGTAATGAAAATAAAAGGGAGATGAAGGGCTGTTTCCCTGATTGTCCTTGCAATGCTGAAACCATCCAGCTTGGGAAGCATGACGTCAAGTAGAACCAAATCACAGGTAAGGCTTTTGAATTTAGGCAGGGCTCTTCATTTACGGAAAAACTACAGCTCTGAACAAGGGGGGGGTTGAGATGGCATGCGAATTACAATGCCACTGCTTTGGGGTACAAAATGTTGTTCTCGAGGTGGACATGCACATGCAGGTCATCTTCAAATTGTTCCAGAAGCTGGAATGTTACACGGTAGGTGTTGCACGCATCTTCAGGAAGATGGTAGCCAGCAGTCATCCGGTTGATCTCGTCCATGGCACCACCGGCAAAATCGTGCTCGCCCGCCATGCGGTCAATTTCAGATTTTATCAATGCCCTCAGCTTTTTGGAAGGCTGGTCGAGGGCCTCTTTTATCGCCGGAAACAAAACTTCTTCTTCCTTTTTCAGGTGCTGCATCAGTTCCTCGTTAATCTTTGCAAACAAAGTGGCCATCTCTACAAGTTCGGGATGGTGCTCCCCATGTACGTCAGCAATTTTCCGGGTATAAAAAAGCAGCTCAGGTAATGATTTCAGCACATATTTATGGTGGGTGTTGACAATATAATCAGAAAGGAAATCCAATTCCCAGTCTTTGTAATTTTGTAGAGGGCTCAGCGGCGAGAGTTCCAAAGCTTTAATTTTCCCAACCAGCACAGATTGTTCAATTCCCTTTTCCCGGCAGGCTTCTTCAATGCTCTGTTTGCCACCGCAGCAAAAGTCGATGCCGCTTTCTTTGAATATTGATGCCGTCCTGAAATCGTTGGTCACTATCTCGCCAACGGTCAATTCATTATGTTTTACATTTTTCATTTTGGGTCATTTTAATTTACGGCAAAGATAAGAAGAACTGACAATAAAAGAGTAAAAGGTCTTTTTATATTTTATAGTCTTTGTCCAGGCTGCTAAACAAGGCCGTTTACACAGCGCAGCCGATACCATCTTGTAACCCCGGGGCAGGGACAGGCCACTTAAATTGACCGGCATAGCGGAGAGCGACATAAACATTGGCGCAACTTAAATAAGCGCCTGTTAAAATAAATGTCTCAAAGAAGCAAAAAATCCGGCGGGCCTTTAAGCGGGATTCTGTCTGGCCCTGTCATTTATCTTGGCTGCACATCACTGCGCAGCTCCAGCAATCTACCCGCCGGCATCGGACGGGCAGCCCTCAATCGCCGGCATATTTGATCTTGCAACCCATAAGGTTTACCCCTCTACCGTGTCACCACGATACAGCGTGGGCTCTTACCCCACGTTTTCACCCTTACCCTGTCAAGGGCGGTTTTTTTCTGTGGCACTCGCTGTTTCTCCCGATTCTCAACGAAAGAACCTTCCTGTTAGGAAGTATGGCGCCCTGTGTTGTCCCGACTTTCCTCCATCTGTCAACTGACAGACAGCGACAGGACAGCCCACCGGATCGGCTGCAAAGATAGCGTATTCAGGAATGAGTTGCATGTTTAAAATTAAAAAGGCGGTTAGTTTAGCTCAGCGGCAGGTTCAAGTCGCAGCTCCATTCACGAGAAACACGAGCCTACACGGGCCATCTGAAAAGCGGTTGCTATTTTATCCGCCTTAGCTGCAATGGCCGGCAGATGGTTGCGTAAGGTAATCGGGCAGTGGTGCAATTTTCAAGCTGACCTTTCGGGAGGCCTTGCAACCGAAAGGTCGAAAAGATGACTCAAAGCAACCTGCTCCTTTTTAGAAAGCCAATAAAGCCACAAACCATAAACTGCCAGCAAAGGCAGCAGCCAAATCATTTTTGCCCCGAAACGGTCGATGGCATTCGAAAAGGTGGCCGAACCCCAGGCATTAACAACTATCCCCAGGATAACAAGAACAGTGAGCAGTATGTATTTTCTTCGTTGCCCCATTTTCAAAACAAAAAGCCAGAACACGATTCCTGCAATTGAAATCAGGACAATAATGCTGTAAAAATAGTTGAGGTTTTTGGTGAAGGAAAGCGCATCCCGGTTTTGTTTCGATTGCTTGAACTGTTCCAATTCCCCTGGAAAATACGTGCGCATCCTTTCGTAAACCAGGCTGCCATCCGGAAAGGGTGTGTTGCCATCGTTAATCTTGAATTTCAAAAGCTGTTCGTAAGTTGCAGCCAGAGAGGCCTGTACATGCATCCCAATGTACTTTGGGATGGTGAGTGTTTGAAAAATAATTGCATTGAATTCTTCTTCAGTGGCTTTCCATCCCCCCATTTTGTTTACCGGCCCATCGGCATCCCAAACAAATTCAAAGGCCCTTTTGGGCAACGAATCTTTGTAAGCGCACAATTGGTAGTTGGTGGTTTCGCAGTTGTCGTCTAAAAAAGTTTTCAGGATACCGTGTTCGTTCATTGCGCCCATAAAAAAAACATGCCGCGATTTGGCCAGGGCCGAAAGCATAGTCGATAAGGCAATAAGAGTAAGACCAAAAAGAATCAAAATAGTTCGCAAACGGATAACTTCCCGAAGCCGGAAAAACCGAATTGAACGGACAAGAACCACGACGGTAAGAAAAACAAGATTGTAACTGATGTGCGACAAATGCATAGCTGTTGCCAGCAGGAAAACAAAAAACAAAAGCCAGGCTTCCTTTTTGTTGGGCTTGCCAAGAAATAAAATGATGGTAGTGAGCAAAAGTATCGGCGTAAAAATATCAGAAATGGGCTGGCTTGCCGTCCAGGAAAGGCTGGTGAAAAGAGAGAGGAATAGAAGAACGGCCAAAACGACAAATTTGTTCAATCCATCTCCAAAAAGTATTTTTGCGACCCGGAAAATCAATCCAGAAACAAGAAAGGATTGTGCAAAAATGACCGTCCAAAGTGACAAGCCATTTAAACTGAACAGGCGCAGAAACAGGCAGTAGGTAATGGGGCGGTCGAAGGGTGTTTGCAGGTCGAAACCGTTGGCGATATAAGTGGTTACATCTGAATACAGGATGGGGTACGAGTTATAGAAAGCATCGGCCATTAAAAACAGGGCGCCAATGCCGTAAAATACTAAGTTTTTAAGCTTTTGCATTGCTTGTCAAAAGTAGAAAATAATTGAAGAAGAAGGCGCTTCTTTCTCTTGCGTAACTCAAACCAATTTCAACCCGTTGCTGATTAGTTTTGAAAGCTCTTCTTTGCTGTCTTTCAACTCGCTAAGATAGCTTTTGATATCCTTTTTAAGTCCAGGAGCCCGGTAGTCGCTGCTGAGCAGTTCCAGTATTTCCAAAGGCAAAAGCCATTCGTTTTGGTGGTGTCTTTTCACCTTTTCCCAGATTTCTTCCAGTTTGTCGTAGCCATTTTTCTCCTTGCGTATCCGGCGCACACCGGCATACAAAGCATGCAGGGCTTTGGCCTTTGCACCATACTTTATTTTGTGTGTTTTTTCCACAGGCGGATCGTATTTCAAACCAAAACCGTCCGCGTCGGCAGGGCCGCTGAAAGCCGAGCGGATGCGTTCCCCAACAGCCATGTCGTAAGTGCCCCAGTGAGGTTCAAAAAGTGTTTTTCCGCGATGCTTCACCCTGCAATCGGTAAACGACAACAGCAACAAACGCCCGTCTTTCCGCAGGCTGTGCAGCAGTACTGCCTCCACTTCAACCCCCGACTCAAACTCAAAGCGGCAGCGCCTTCCTTTGCTTATCCCAAGCTTCCTTAAATCACTGTCACTGAGCAAACGTGTCGGTTTCAGGCTGCCTTTTATTTTCCCCATGGGAGAACCGAAACCATCGGCGTGCACTTTTTTCGAATGCCCTTTCAGTATCTTGTTTTTGTAGTTCAGGGTAGTTGGCCCCGTTGTGTTGATGTAGATGGCACGTCCGTCATGGATCATCACGTCGGCAAAAGTTCCCGAGACCTGCAAACCCGAGGCGTATTCCAGGGTCGCCGTATTGCCCGAATCGATGGCTTTTAAGATGCCTTCGAGCCCACCTGTCCGCAACGCCATCTGAGCAGCAAACTCGTCAAGAACAGTTACCAGGTGTTTCCAGTCAGGGCTAACATAAAGCTGGGGCTGGGGTTTGGTAATGTCAAAATTGTTGTCGATGGCATCGATGGAGTACGGAAGCTTCTGCACACTTTTTTTGAAGGCACCGGCACTTTCCCCGATTGAGGACAACAAACCTGCCCCGTAAATTTTCGGTTTTTCCAAATCGCCGATCAGTCCATATTCTACAGTCCACCAGTGCAGGTTGCGGATGAGCGCCATTTCGGAGGGCATTCCCATTTCCTTTGAAAGATTGTCCAATTCTTTCTCTGCACCGGCAATAGCTGTTGCTGTGCTTCCCGGATTGGCTTTGAGGATGGAAAGGTGACGGATGGCTTCGTACATTTCATAGTCTTTTTTCGACGAGAAAGCCTTCGAGCCGATTTCGCCAAAATAGCGCAGGTATTCGGCGTATTCCGGGTCTGCGATGATGGGTGCGTGGCCGGCAGCTTCGTGGATAATGTCGGGTGCGGGTGTGTATTCAATCTGGTTGACAGGCCGGATGCCGGCAGCAATCACCAGCACCTGGTGTTGCTGGAATTCCATAAAGGCCGGGGGTGGGATAAAGCCATCCACCGTTACGGCAGCCCATCCAATCTCCAGCAATATTTCATTCATTGTTTCAATACTTGGAATGCATTCCGCCGAAATACCGGCTTTTTTTAAACCTTCGATATACGAGCTGTGCGCTACTTTTCCGAGGTGATGGATGTTCTGCTGCATCACATAACGCCAGACTGCATGATCCTGCGGTGTGTAGTCTTCGTAATGCTGATCAACAATAAATGACCGGAGGTGTTTCGGGAGTTTCTCAATGACGGGATTAGAAATCATGGTTCTTATCTGGAATAGATTTAAATAACGTCAAAAATAGAGAATAATTTTGGGATGGGTGTTTTTCTATGAAATTCACAGAAGGAGGTTCCCAACAAAGTAGCATGCTGTCAATAGTATCCATCTTTTGACGGAGAGTGTCAAAGGCGCTCAGAAACTGGTGCGCAACCCATAACCCGATAAGTTTGTATTTTTGTCTCGATTCATTTCATTTTAAAAAAGAACCATGAAAAAAATTGTCCTTATAACTTCTATCCCGATTATCCTGATAGTCCTGCTACTGAACAACTGGCAGGCGGACAACATTAAGACGAAGCGATCAACTCCCGCTACCGGCCCCGGCGAATGGATGGCCGCGCAGCGCATGTACCCTTACGATGAAATCAAACAGGATGTGTACCTGAGCGAAATGAAAAAGGCCGCGCAGATGAGCACCAACCGGAATGGTGAGATCGAATGGGAGTTTGTTGGCCCGACAAATATCGGGGGACGGATAACAGATATTGAAATGCCGGAAGGCCAGTCGCAGGTGATTTATGTGGGGGGCGCCTCGGGTGGAATCCTGAAAACGGAAGATGCCGGCAACAGCTGGGAACAAAAATTCTTCGGCGTGCCCACGGTCTCCATTGGCGACATGGCCATCGACCCCGACGATCCCGACATTCTTTATGTTGGAACGGGCGAAGCCAATGCATCCAGCTACAGTTTTTTGGGCAGTGGCATTTACAAATCGCTGGATGGAGGGGACAGTTGGCAGTATTCGGGACTGGAAGCAGCCGCTTATTTCGGACGGGTAATTGTTGATCACGGCAATTCGCAAAGGGTATTTGCAGCGGCTTGCGGGACACTTTTTTCGAAAAACGATACACGCGGTATTTACCGTTCAACAGACGGCGGCCAAAACTGGGAGCAGGTGCTTTTTGTCAGCGACTCAACCGCTGCCATCGACCTGGTGCAGCACCCGGTCAATCCCGATATTCTTTACGCTGCTTTCTGGGAGCGGGAACGCGGACTGACCTGGCGAAAATCTTTCGGCCCCACGACGGGCATCTGGAAAACTACCGACGGCGGCGATACCTGGCTTGAACTGACAAACGGACTGCCCGGCGACACTGACAAAGGGCGTGTTGGCCTGACAATCTCAAAATCGAACCCCAATGTGCTGTACGCCATTTACGACATGCCCGACCAAAGCATGTTTGTGTTTAAAACCAGCAATGGCGGCAACAGCTGGGAACGGGTGGACAACAATTACCTGCATGGAATGGGTTCGTCGTTTGCCTGGTATTTCGGACAAATAAGGGTGGACCCAAATGATGAAGACCGGGTTTTCGCCTTGGGGCAAATTATGTACAGGACGAATAACAGCGGCAACAACTGGTCGCAGATTGCCACCAACGTCCATGTTGACCACCACGCCATGTTTTTCGACCAGTCATCCGGCAGGGTTTATCTCGGCAACGACGGTGGATTGTACTGGAGTACCAACAACGGGAATTCATGGAACAAAATCAACAACCTGCCCCTCACCCAGTTTTATGGCTTCGACATCAGCAATACCAGTCCCGATTTTATGATTGGCGGCACACAGGACAACAACTCCATCCGTACGATTGGGGGAAACACTTTGAACTGGCAACCGGTTTGGGGTGGCGATGGCATGCAGTGTGCCATCAACCAGCAAAACAACGACATTGCTTTTGTTGAATCTCAATGGGGTGGCCTGGGCCGTTCGTTTAATGCCACCTCCACCTGGCCAAGCTTCGATTATATTGGTGACGCCATGGGAGGTGACCGGACCAATTGGTCGGCACCAATTGTGCTGACACCCGGAAATGATCAGGTCGTTTATTTCGGAACCTATCGGGTATGGAAATCAATTCAAAATGGCAGCAACTGGGTGGCTGTCAGCGCTGATCTGACTGATGGCGGCTTCAGCAGCTTCAATACACTCACCACGCTCGCCGTTTCTTCCCTCAACCAAAATCATGTGCTGGCAGGCAGCGCCGATGGCAATGTGCACATTTCGTTAAATGCCGGCTTGAGCTGGACCTCAATTTCGTCCGATTTGCCCGACCGCTGGATTACCCGCGTGGCTTTCGACCCGATTGATGAGGAAACCATTTACGTTACAGTTTCCGGTTTTCGCTGGGACGAAGCATTGCCGCATGTTTACAAATCAACAGACCTGGGCGAAAACTGGGAAGATATTAGCGGGGACTTACCGGAGATACCGGTAAATGCAATTGTCATAAATCCGATAAACAACGAAAAACTGATTGTGGGAACGGATGCCGGTACTTACATCACGCATGATGGTGGTGCGAGTTGGGAAAATATGGCGGGAAATATGCCGCAAACACCGGTGGTTGCCCTCAAGATAAACCCGAATACCAACTGGTTGTATGCCGCCACTTACGGCAACTCGATTTACAAAGTGGATCTAAGCGACTTGTACGTGGGGAATATCGAATGGGGCGCGACAAAACAAAACTTTGATGCGAAGCTGGTTTACAGTGTTTCATCAAAATTCATTGTCATCGAGAACAACGAACCACAGGCTTTTCTGGTCAATGTTTATTCCCTTTCGGGACGGAAGTTGGGCGCTTTCTCTACCGGGCTGCTTCAGGAAGGAAAAACACAACTTGATGTAACAAAATACTTCCGGCACGCAAAAGAAATGTTGTTGTTTGAAGTTGTTGGTAAATCGCAGAAACAAACTTTGAAAGGACTTCCAATTTAGACCTTCCAGCGCTCAAAGAACCTGGAAGCATCTGTTACTGAGCCTGACCCGACGGTTTTTTTCAACCGCCGGGTCTAATATTTCAGCGAATCGATGAACAATTCAAAAATCCACATCGCCCTCCCGGTCTTAAACGAAAGCGAAACCCTGCCTGCCTTAATCGATTGCCTTAAAAAGCAAAGCATCCGGGATTTCAGCCTGGTAGTCTGCGTAAACCAGTACGCGTCCTGGTGGGATGAGCCGGAAAAATCAGCCCAATGCCACGACAACCAAAAAAGTATCGAAGTCCTCCGCTCAGCAAAAGGCTTAAACATTGAAGTTATTGACCGGAGCAGCAAAGGAAAAGGCTGGCCACCCAAAAAAGGTGGCGTGGGCCACGCGCGCAAAACGGCCATGGATTTGATTGCCCGCAGGGCGGAAGAAAACGACCTGATTGTGAGTGTGGATGCTGATACTTTTTATCCGCCGGATTACCTTTCCTCCATCCAAAAAAGTTTTCAAGAGCGCCCGGAATGGATCGGCCTTGCCGTTCCCTACTACCACAAATTGAACGGGGATACTACTGACAGATTGATTTTACGTTATGAAATCTACATGCGTTACTACGCCCTGAACATGCTACGGATTCACAACCCATACGCTTATACGGCACTCGGCTCCGCCATGGCTTTTCCCGTTTGGGCTTACAAAAAGGTGGGCGGGCTGACACCGGTTTTGAGCGGGGAAGATTTTTACTTTTTGCAAAAACTGGTAAAAAACGGAAGGCTTGGCTTGTGGACTGAAACCACGGCTTTTCCTTCGCCCCGCTTTTCCGACAGGGTGCTGTTCGGAACAGGGCCGGCACTGATAAAAGGAGACAAAGGGAACTGGGATTCCTACCCGGTTTATGACTATCAATTATTTGATAAAGTAGAAGATACCTTTCGCTTGTTTCCATCGCTCTATAAAGAAGACCGGAGAACACCCATGGACGATTTCCTGCAAAAGCAATTCGGCACCACTAATATTTGGGGGCCTTTGCGAAAAAATTACAAGGACACCGACAATTTTGTAAAAGCCTGTGTAAATAAAGTGGACGGCTTGCGTATTCTTCAATATTTAAAGCAGGGGCAAAGCAATACAGGGCAAAGCAATGAGGATGTCCTGCTCAGTTTTCTTGCAAAATATTCTGAGCACTTTTTAGATAAGAATCGCCAGAACCAATTCGGGGATTTGGATTTCGAAAGTTCACCCGTCGAATTGTTGAATCAGGTCAGGGATTTGCTCTTTGAGCAGGAAATGAGGTTACGGCTGAAAATGAGCCGAGATGTCTTCTCCAAAGACAAGCTTGATACGGATTAATAATAGATTTCAATCTTATTGTGAAAATCTGTCTGCCAAACCAGCGACCTTATTTTTGCAATACTGCTGTCATTTAAAATGTAGCCCGGCAGCTTATCATTATCAAACAACACCGGCAGTATGTTTTTGCTTTTTAGGATTTGAATGTTCTCTTTTGACGGGATTCCAATACCCGCGCGCGAACCGGACATAAATATTATTTTAAACTTATCGAATGCCGGGGTGTTGAACACCATGATTTCTCTATGCTTAAACCTGCTTAACACTTCTTTGTAAACCAACGTCGAATTTAACCCAAACTGATAAGCTTTTCTTTGTTGGTCGTTATTCTTTAATGATAAACCATTATGGTTCAGAAAATGAAAAAAGACAAAAAACACCAATGCAAGGCCGATGATTTGCGCAGCGATTTTCGCGTATGCCGGTTTCACTTTCATCTTCCCGGCCCAAAATACAATTTGAGAAATTGATTGAGCTACTATGATGTAAATCAGGGGGGCAACAATTAAAGAAAAGGCGCTTAGCTTTGTTGCTGCAAATGAGTAAAAGGCGTAAACAATGAATATCCACATGAGCAACACAAATTTAAACTTTGCCTGAATCCGGGATGTCAGAAAAATAATCAGCGACAGAATAATTACATACTGAAAATCGGTGCCATACAATTTTTCAATATTGTTGAAATGATACATAAAACCACCGGTATGCCCTTCGATGACGTCAGTAAAATGCAGCATATTGAGGTTAAATTCATAGCTGCTCTCTTTCGGGAACCTGTAAAAAATGTAAAGTTGCCAGGGAAGCGCCACGATAGCTGTAACAGCAAGGCTGAGAACTAATTCGGCGTATAATTTTAGTTTTCTCCTGTTTTCTTTGAAAAGCAATATATGTAGTCCCCAGGCAGAATAAACCAACAAGCCAACCAGCCATTTGTTCAATATGGCGGCTCCCGAAAACAGCCCAATCAGAAATACCCAGTATTTCTTGTCCGATTTTTCTTTTTCGAACCATGCCCAAATACTTAAAGTTACATAAAACAAAAAGGCGGTATCGTTATGGTCGGTGGCAATTCGGCCTGTACTCAATTGATAAATAAAGTTTGAACCGCTTAATAAAACAGCTGCATAAAACCCGGTTTGTTTTCCTGAGACTATTTTTCCAATCCTGTAAACAGGGAAAACCAATAAAGAGGTCATAAGCATACTTGGCAACCTTAAGCTTAAAATGCCCGTTCCGAAAAGCTTAAACGACAGTGCAATTTGCCATAAGAACAAAGGTTGCTTATGAAGCCAGATATGGTTACCTGTCCAGTTTTTATAATTGTAAGGCAATATCGGGTTTTCAATTAGCATGGGCTTCAACGGATTGCCCAGCATATTTTTCGCGACTACTGCATGGAACTGTTCATCCCACATATGTAGGAAAGGGTCAGATAAACACAAAAATAAATGAACCGAAAAACTACCAAACACAAGAAAGAGAAGGCCAAGCCTGCTCTTGCCCGAAATTTGAAAACAGGACAACCCTAAAAAAACCAGTGCAATGCCAACATAAAGCAGATAAATGACAGATTGAATATGATCGTCGTAATTAAGGGCCATTCACGAAGCTGATAATACTTTTAAAACAAATATACTTTAGGCTGACGAAAATACAGAATAATATGCAGTCGAATGATATTGAACTTACAAGCTGATTCTTCGTAAATTGCCCCCATGTTTCAACTGATCACAATTCTTGGCCCCACTGCTACCGGGAAAACAAAGTTAGCAGCCAAACTGGCCTCATTGCTAAACGGGGAAATCATCAGTGCCGATTCCCGTCAGGTATACCGGGGAATGGACTTGGGCACCGGAAAAGACCTTAATGATTTCAAAGTTGATGGGAAGCGTGTTCCTTATCACCTGATTGATATTGTTGCCCCCGGCTACGAATACAATGTGTTCGAATTTCAACAGGATTTTTTGAAAGCCCTGAAGTCAATTTCTGAAAGGGGAAACCAGCCCGTTTTTTGTGGGGGTAGCGGAATGTACTTAGATGCCATTTTGCGTCATTACAAATTGAACAAAGTACCCGAAAACAAGGCACTCAGGAATGAGTTGGACGAGATGCCCGATGAGGAACTTGTTACAAAACTGAAGTCCTTTGGGGCCATCCACAACACAAGCGATACCGAAAGTCGCAACCGCCTGATACGTGCCATCGAAATTAAAGCATTCGAAAAGAAATATCCCGATGCAAAACAAGGGCTTCCAAAAATAAATTCTATCAACTTCGGCATCCGTTTCGAAAGGGAAATTATTCGCCAACGGATTACACAGCGGCTTAAAACCCGGCTTGGGCGTGGTATGGTGGATGAGGTGAGAACTTTGCTTGAGGGCGATTTAAGTCCTGAACAATTAAGCTTTTACGGACTCGAATACAAATACCTGACCCTGTATGTTGTTGGTGAGATTACTTACGACGAGATGTTCTCAAAGCTAAATACGGCCATCCACCAGTTCGCCAAACGCCAAATGACCTGGTTCAGGCGAATGGAAAAAAAGGGGGTGGAAATCCATTGGATTGACGGAAAACTTACTGACGATGAAAAACTGGCTGTGATTGTTGGGGTGTTGCAGGGAAAGGAATAACAGAAATAGGGAATAGGCGTATATAAGGGAAATCGGGTTAAATTGAAACCAGGGATTTGAATAGTTTGAAAACTCAAAAAGATATTGGGGTGTGAAGACGTTCAGGAAGTTTTCAGGATGCGACCCTTATCCCTATACCCTTAACCCCCTCATTTCCACACAGGCCCAATCCATTTCCCCCCTATTTCCCTTATAGTTTACTCACCCTTAATCCCCCCAGCTTTCTCACTTCCCTTTCTTGGATTTCAACGTATTATCAGGCTTTAGCATATTTTTGGGGTTCAACTTTTCCACACCGTCCTTCATTTCTTTAATCTCGGTAGCCACATCTTTCAGGTCACCGGCAAGGTCGCTGTCCTCAGTGGCTTTCTTAAAATCTTTAATTCCTTTTCCCAGTCCCCTGGCAAGTTCCGGTATCTTTTTCCCACCGAAAAGGAGTAATACCACAACCACAATGACAAGCAGTTCGTAACCGCCCAAAAATCCCGCAAATTGAACCATGTTTTTGAATTTGAAGCAAAGGTACGAAAAGTCTCACTTTCAACTTTCAACTTTCAACTTTTCAACTTTCAACTTTCAACTTTTCAACTTTCAACTTTCAACTTTCAACTTTTTCACCCCTCCGCCCTTCTGACATCTCCCCACGGGAGAATAAGCATCGCAAAACGAATTTTGGCTTTTGTGTTTACATGATTATTATTTTCTCCACTGCTTTACGCCCGTCTTTATTGGTAAAAACAAGCAGGTAACTCCCCGAATCAAGTAAAGTGGTACTGATTGAGTTTGTTCCGGCAGTAAGAGTTTGTCTGCTTAATTCGCTCCCGCTCATATTTATTAGTTGCATTACCACGCCTGTTTCATGTTGGGGGATTACGATACGCAAATCTTCGGGTGTGACTGCCACGTCAATACCGGTGAGCCCATTATTTTCGCCAATGCCAGAGGGGATGGCAGCATTGTAAATTTTCAGGTTCCGCCAATAGCCTTTGAAAGTAAAGCCAATCCCGGCATGCGCATTCAAAAACCTGCTGTCGTTGTTGTGCTCCAACAGAGGCATTAATTCCTCAATAAGCAAATTACCATTAAAATACAAGCTGAGTTGTTTGAGTGGCCTGTTGTAGGTAAGGGTAACAGAATGCCAGCTATCGAGGCCGGCAACAGTATTGGTTTGAAAAAAGTCGCCGTGATCGTTGGCCATCAGCGCCAGGCGGCCCTGTTCGTCCAGGTAAACACCTATCCAGCGCCAGAGCATACCTCCGATAAAAACGGGTTTGCTAAATTCAGGGTATTCCGCTACCCGGAATTCAAGTTTTAGGGTGAAATCGTCAAAATTAAAATCATTGATGAGCGGGCTGATGATATCGGAGCCCGAGGTGTCGCTGTTGTAATAAATTCCATTGGAATAAACACCCCCGTTTTCAAAGGGTGCATTTCTCAATAAGATGTCATCATTGTTTCCGGTGGCATCGGCTGCATCGCTCACCAACGGATAATTTGCCAAAAGCGAAGTTTGGGCAAACAGGCTGCCGAATGAAAATAAGGCAAGAAGAATTGCAAGTTGAAGTCTCTTCATCTGTTTCATTTTTTTGTTTTTAAAATAATTGATGTGGACAAATTTAATAAAAATGCTTACCCCTTTTCCTTTTTCGCAGTCTCTGCGCAAAACACCGCTTACTTGGTTTGTTCTCTTAGGGCACCAGCCGAATCAGCGGGGAAATTAAAACACGGCTCAATCAGGGCGCTTAGACAATGAAGTGCTGCTGTGTCGGATATTTTATTTTTCCTGGTCAAATAATTTATTCAACAGTTTTGCGTTTACTACTAAATCAAAAACATGAAAATGAAAAAAAATCTCACAATTATTTCGGCAACTTTTATCATGGCTGGTCTGTTAATTTGGTCTACTGGTTGCAAAAAAGATGAAAACACGAGCAATGAATTTCTTATTCACATTGACAGCATTGTTCATCCTGACACCATCCAGGTAACTGACAAGCTGACCGTTAAGTTTTACGGGGAAGTAGGGACAAATGGCTGCTACTCGTTTAACCGCTTCGAAAAGGTGGACCTGAGCAATGACGACCCGACAATTGCCATCAAATTTAAAGTGTGGGGGAAGTACGAAGACACCGGCAACTGCACCCAACAGATTGTATATTTAGACGGGGCCGAGGTTGGCATCAACGGTTTTACCAAAGGGGCGTTCAGCATTCTTGTTATTCAACCCGACGGGTCGATAATGACCGGCTTGGTGTATGTGAAAGAGTAAACAGCCAAGAGCCTGAAGACGGACGCCGGGGGGAAGAGTTCTTACTTTTAACTTTTGGCCGTAAATTCACGAAAACACCCGCGCAGTTTCGGCGCGGGTTTTTTTATCTTTGCAACCGTAAAAAACACCAGCGTGGAGATTCTTGATAAATTAGAAACCCTGAAAAACAGGCACGAAGAAATTGCCGATCAGATGAGCGATCCGGACGTGATGTCGGACATGAAGAAGTTTGTAAAGCTGAACAAGGATTACAAAGAACTCGAAGCCGTCGTGAATGCTTACAAAGATTACAAACAATTGTTGTCTGATTTGGAAAGCGCCAAGTCTGTCCTGGCGCATGAAAAAGACCCTGAATTCCGCGAGATGGCCAAAGAAGAGTTGGAAGAGCTGACCCCCAAAAAGGAAGAGCTGGAAGAAAAAATCAGGCTCTTGCTCATCCCCAAAGATCCGGAGGACGACAAGAATGCCGTGATGGAAATTCGTGCGGGGACCGGTGGCGACGAAGCTTCCATTTTTGCAGGCGACCTGTTCAGGATGTACCAGAAATTTTGTGAAAACAGCAAATGGAAAGTGGAAGTACTGGAACTGAACGAGGGCACGGCAGGTGGCTTTAAAGAAATTGTTTTCAACGTTATCGGCGATGGCGCTTACGGTATCCTGAAATTTGAATCAGGTGTGCACCGCGTGCAGCGGGTACCCAAAACCGAAACACAGGGCCGTGTGCACACCTCTGCCGCTTCGGTGGTTGTCCTGCCCGAAGCCGATGAATTTGATGTGGAACTTCACGACAAGGACATCCGCAAAGACACTTTTTGCTCCAGCGGCCCGGGCGGGCAATCGGTCAACACCACTTATTCGGCCATCAGGCTCACACACATCCCCTCAGGTATTGTGGTAAGTTGTCAGGACGAAAAGTCGCAGATAAAAAACCTTGCCAAAGCCATGAAAGTGTTGCGGACCCGGCTTTACGAACGGGAATACAGCAAATACCTCGAAGAAATGTCAGGCAAAAGGAAAACCATGGTTTCTACCGGCGACCGCTCAGCCAAAATCCGTACCTACAACTGGCCGCAGGGAAGGGTTACCGATCACCGTATCAACCTCACACTCTACAACCTGCCGGCCATTATTGACGGCGACATCCGCGATATCATTGAAAAACTACAAATGGCTGAAAATGCGGAAAGGCTGAAAGAAGAGTTTGAAAGCTAAAGGGTCGCCAGGCAACTGAAAATGAGTATTGAAAACAATCTGCGTAACGAAAATGGCCCAACGGCTATTTGATTTGAAAAAAGAAAACATGGACCGAACCCGGCTTTTTCAACAAATCCAAAAAAAGAAATCCTTTCTTTGTGTTGGTCTCGACACAGACATTGAGAAAATCCCGCAACATTTATTGCAAGCTGATGATCCTGTTTTCGAGTTCAACAAAGCCATTGTAGAGGCAACTTGTCAGCTCGCGGTAGCCTACAAACCCAACCTGGCTTTTTACGAAGCCATGGGGCCCAGGGGATGGGAAAGCCTGGCAAAGACTGTGGCACACATCCGCACCACCGATCCCGGCATTTTTCTGATTGCCGACGCCAAACGCGGCGACATTGGCAATACCTCGGCCATGTACGCCAAAACCTTTTTCGTGACTTATAACTTTGATGCGGTTACCCTTTCCCCATATATGGGGCTTGATACGGTGGCGCCCTTTCTTTCTTTTACCGGAAAATGGGCTGTTGTCCTTGCCCTTACTTCCAACAAAAGCGCTACCGATTTTCAATACTTCACGGATGGCAAATCGAAAAAGAAACTGTTTGAAAATGTACTGGAAAAAGGACAAAGCTGGGGGACCCCCGATCAAATCATGTTCGTGGTTGGTGCCACAAAAGCAGAAGCCTTCAAAGGTATCAGGGAGATTGCACCGGATAATTTCCTGCTGGTTCCCGGCATTGGCGCACAAGGCGGCAGCCTCGAAGAAGTCGCACATTTCGGTATGAACGGCCATTGTGGCCTGCTGGTGAATTCCTCAAGAGGGATTATTTACGCTTCTGCGGGAACCGACTTTGCCACACGGGCAGCAGACAGTGCCGAAAGCCTGAGAAAGGAAATGGAAGTGCACCTTCGTCAAAAAGGCCTGCTCTAAGACAAAACCACAGCTTTAGTTGTACACATACACCTGCCATTCGCCGGGTTCGGTGATCTTGAACTCAAACCTGGCGCGATGCTTGGAAGTGTGCAGTTTGTTCCAGGTAATATAAGAGATTTTGCAATAAAACGGGAAGCTTACGTTATCGTAACCAAACGAACGTCCCAGCCTGATTTCCCCGCCGCTGGTACCAATAATTGAAAAGTTTTCGATGTTAGTATTGTCAGTCCCGTTTATTAAAATATCTATCAGGATTTTTGAACCGTCACCGGTTCTTCTAAACCGATACTTTTCAACATATTCCGTTCCAATAACTTCAGGCCTCGCCGGAAGCGGCCCGAGGTATTCGTTTTCTTTCCATATTCCGGCAATAAGGCTGTCGCCCTTATCAGTTTTTATGGTCAAGACACCCTCACCACTCATTTGTCCATCCACCCATTTACCCTGGTATTCGTCGCCATTCGCCCAGGTGTATGTGCCATTTCCGTTGGGCAGGCCGCGACGGAACACACCTTCATAGGTGTCTATTCCGATGGCTTTGCCTTTTCCATGGGCAAGACCCTTCTTGCATTTACCGAAATAATTGCCAACAATAGCAGGGATGAGCACTTGACAATTCTGCTGGGCAATGACGATACTCCCCGTCCCGCTGAAAAACAGCACGAACAGGATGACAAGGAGCTTTTTCATATCTATCGTGTTTTTGGGTTATCTGTTAATTGGCCTGTCGCAAAGCCGAAAACCGGCAACCGACTGGTCATTTAGTGATGATATATTGTTCTTAAATCAACCGACCAAATGAAGAACAACAACTACACACCTTTTATGATTGTCGTCCATTCGTGGGCGTCTTCGATTTCCCCTTCCTGAATTCCCCTGAGTGTCTGATACAAACGGGTCGAAACAGGCCCGGCGGCATCGCCATACTCAATGGTTTTGTCATTCATTCTGTCATAAATCTTTCCAATCGGTGTGATGATTGCAGCCGTTCCACAGGCACCTGCTTCTTCAAACGATTCCAGTTCGTCAATAGCAACCGGACGACGCTCCACTGTAAGGCCAATGTCTTTGGCAATTTGTTCCAGGCTCATGTTGGTAATGGACGGCAGAATACTCTTGGATTGCGGGGTAATGTACTTTCCATCTTTTATACCATAAAAATTTGCGGGGCCTGCTTCGTCGATGTATTTCTTTTCCTTTGCATCAAGGAACAAAACGGAGGCAAAACCGTCCTTGTGCGCCCGGTCGGCAGGGCGCATGCTGGCCGCGTAATTACCACCTACCTTAATATGCCCGGTGCCGAGGGGGGCCGCACGGTCAAAATCGCGGACAACCTCAATGGCTACCGGTTTAAACCCTTCCTTAAAATAAGGGCCAACCGGGCTGACAAATACCATAAACATATACTCCTCAGCAGGCTTTACCCCAATCTGCGGGCCACTCCCAAATAACAGGGGGCGCAGATAAAGTGTGGCACCTGTTCCATAAGGCGGAATAAAGCGGGCATTCATTTCAACTACCTTAAAAGCAGCCTCTTTAAACAATTCGACAGGCACCTCCGCCATCATAATGCCATCAGCAGAATTGCGCATGCGTTTGGCATTATCTTTCCAGCGGAACAAACGAACTTTTCCGTCTTTGCCACGGTAGGCTTTTAAGCCCTCAAAGGCTTCCTGGCCATAATGCAAGGCCGTAGCGGCCATGTGGATGGAAATGTATTCGGAAGAACTGATTTCGAGTTTCCCCCATTTTCCATCACGATAATAACAGCGCACATTGTAGTCGGTTTTGAAATAACCGAAGGGAAGGTTTCCCCAGTCTGCATTTATTGTGTTTTCCATTACTGATTTTGGTTTAAATGTTAAAATTCCGAGCAGCTAATTTAGTAAAAATCGCGTATTGTTTTTTGGCGTTTTAAGCGCAAAAAAGCTATGCGCCTGCTTTTCATCACGTTAGGCAGGAACATTAACGAAAAATTAAGGGAAATACGTAGAACTCCTGTCCGGATTGCTTTGTGGAAGTTTCATGTCCGTGTCAAATACCAAAATCAGGGACCAGCCACAGCAGCACAGCAATCATCACCAAGGCAGGGAGCATGTTCATGACATTGATTTTTTTTATCTCGAGGATGTTAATCCCGAGCCCAATCAGCAAAACACCGCCCACTGCCGACAGCTCAATTACCATGACCTGCGGAAAAAATTCGCCAAAGCCCGCAGCCAGCAAAGTAATCCCTCCCTGGTAAATCAATAAGGGCACCGCCGAAAACAACACCCCGATGCCAAGCCCCGATGCCAGTGCAATGGACGAAACGCCATCCATCAGCGACTTGATGAGCAACAGTTCCGGGCTGCCACCCATCCCTTCTTCGATGGCCCCGAGTATGGTCAGCGAGCCCATGCAATACAGCAGGAAGGCTGTGAGCAGCCCTTCGGTAAATTTCTCATGACCTATTTTTAACCGCCCTTTCATCGCTTTTCCAAAATGCTCCATTGCCTTTTCCAATTGCAACAACTCTCCGATGACGGCGCCCAGGATAAGCGCCATGACAAGGTGTAAAACGTGGCTTGTTTTTATGGCCATGGAAAAACCCAAAAACAGGGTAAACAGGCCAATTACCTGGAAAAAAATCCGGATAAAACGTTCAGGCAGTTTTTTATTGAGTGCCAGTCCGATGGCACTTCCCGCCACGACGGTGATTACATTTATTAAGGTTCCTATCATTTGTTTCCTGTTTCCTGTTTCCGGTTGCCCGAAGCGAAAATATCATTTTTTTTCTTAACTTTATTGCCTAAACCCCGGGGGGTCGCGAACGGAAATTGTCAGCTCAAAGAAAATGAACACTTACGACAGACTTGTCATTTACTATTTTTCCGGTACGGGCAATGCCAAACGGGCGGCTGAGTGGATTATCGGCAGGCCAGAGAAAAGGGCATGGAAACCTAATTACTGAATATTTCACATATGCCGATAATTTATTTCTGCCAGGTGCACCAATACGACCCTTTTGGCCACTTGCAGAAACCCGGCCTTTGGACAGAATTGAGCTATTATTTTCTTGTGTATGTAGTTGGTACGGTCATTATCTTCGGTGCTTACAAACTGCTTCATCTTTGTCTCCGCTTTACGGTTGTCAATAAGCTGGTTGCCCTCACATTGCTTACGAGTTTCAAGTTCTGGCGGCGTTACCGGGCACCAAAAAACCCCTGAACTGGTTTTTGGAACAAATCAATTTACGGAAAGGCTTATTTTTGGAAAGTGGAAACCCGGCATGGAACCAATACAATAAAATGAAGAAACAAAGAATACTGTATCTTGATAATATCCGGATACTGTTGGCCTTCCTGGTTATTATTACACACCTCGCCGTTATTTACGGCGGCGGCGGCGGCTGGTATTACAAAGAAGTGAAGCGGCCCGATGCGGCAACTTCCGCCCTGCTCACCATCATCATCATTGCCAACAAGGCATTCCTCCTCGGACTTTTCTTTATGATTTCGGGTATGTTCACTGCGCTGAGTGCGGGCAGAGTCAGCACCGGGAAGTTTGTTGCCGGGCGTTTTATCCGTTTGGGCATTCCCCTCGCCATCTACGCTCTTGTTGTACACCCGCTGACCAGGGCACTTCAAAACATTTATTTGCACGGACAACATTTTGAACCACTGACTATTTTTAAAAATAACCTCATATATTTCAACGGTACCGCGGTAGGGCCGCTCTGGTTTGTCGAATTGCTGCTTTTCTTTACCCTGCTTTTTATGGGGTGGCATGTTTTTTTCCCACGACACGCACCAAGCCTGCCAAAAACTTACGGCAAAGGGTTTCCTGCCACGGGGCAGATAGTGGCTTTTATCGTTGTTTTATCATTGCTGACTTTTGTTGTCAGGATATGGTTTCCGGTGGGATGGTTGTTTAAACCATTTTCACTCGAACTCGCCAATTTGCTCCAGTACATGGCATTCTTTGTGGTCGGATTGTATTTGCCCCGGACACGGTGGTTCGATTCGTTAAGCCTGAAAACGGGGAAAGCCTGGATGATAATAACGCTCACAAGTGTAATTCTGGCTTTCCTGGTACTGCTTACTGTTTCCACTTTCCTTGCTGTCGACATCAATCTTTTCGCCGGCGGGCTGAGTTGGTTGTCGGCACTTTTTGTGTTCTGGGAGCTTGTTTTCAGCGTGGGCATGGCCATCACCCTCACGGTTTATTTTCGAGAGAAACTCAACCATCAGACCAAAACTGTCCGTTTTTTTTCGAGAAATGTTTATGCTGCATTTGTTGTTCACCCGCTTGTTATTACCGCACTGGCTTTGTTATTGAAGGACATACATATTTATCCCATGCTGAAATACTTCCTGCTTGCGCCCTTTGCCATTCTTTCCTCTTTTCTCTTCGGTTACCTGCTCCGCCTGGTCCCCGGAATGAAAAAGATATTGTAAAAGGACGAAACTACTGCGGTAAGCTGTCATCAGGCCACAGAAAAAAAACAAATCTTTTTTCCGTATGTTTGGCCAGTCTTTTTCCTGAAAACCATGTACGGCTAATGAGCAAAGAACGACTGCATTATATTGACAACATCCGCATCTTGCTGACCCTTTTTGTAATTTTTATCCACATTGCAATGATTTACGGGGCGATGTCAACATGGTATTACACCGAGGTAAAGCGGCCTGACGCGGTAACCACGGGAGTGCTCACCATTATTTTACTTTTGGGGAGGTCATGCGGACTCGGTATTTTTTTCGCCCTGGCGGGATACATGACCGCATTAAAAATTGTCGAATACAAAGAAAAAGGGAAAAACTACCTGGCTTCGCGTTTGCTCAGACTCGGCATTCCCCTGATGTTTTTTCTGTTGGTGATTGCCCCGGTAACGAAAAAAATTGTCGGGCTGGTGGTGTACCACCAAAGCTTCAACTTCATCGAAGTTTACCGTAACTATTTTAACTATTTCAACGGTTCGCAGGTAGGGCCGCTTTGGTTTGTGGAGCTGCTGATTGTGTTCACCTTGTTGTATATTTTCTGGTTTCATGTTATCCGGAAAGGCAGACCACTTGCGTTGCCTGAAGCATTCTTACAATTTCCTTCGGCGAAAAACCTCCTCCTGTTTATCGTGCTGCTTTCGGCCTTCACTTTTGCTGTTCGGCTGCAATTCAGGGAAGGTTACTACTTTCCACCAATGAACCTTGAATTTGCCAACCTGCCACAATACATCATTTTCTTTCTCTTCGGGACTTTGCTTCCGCAAACCAGGTGGCAAACGAAAATTCCTGCCCGGACAGCAAAAACCTGGCTTGTTGTTGCCCTTGTAAATGTATTTGTGGTGCTGCCTTTAATTTACACTTTTGTTGTTCTGACAAAAGGCAACTTTGATGATTATACCGGTGGCCTGACCTGGGCATCATTCATCCTGACCAGTTGGGAGATTGTCAATCTGGTGGCCATTAACATTGCGGTATTTTATTATTTCCGAAAGTCGGTGAACAAGCAGGGGCGCATCGCCCGTTTTTTTATCCCAAACCTCTATGTGGCCTATGTTGTCCATCCGCTGGTCGTTATTTTGCTGGCCTTGCTTGTCAGGAACATTCTACTTTACCCCCTCCTTAAAATCACACTGGTTGCCCCTGTGGGTATTTTTGCCTCATTTTACGTTGCCCATCTGCTGCGTTCAATACCGGGGGTGAAGAAATTGCTGCAGGAACAGGGTATGTGGTAAATGCCGGGATTTGTGATACTCAATTTTAAAACCGGCGCCGGCTTAAACCAGTTTGGGCGACAGTGGAAGGTCAAAAGAGCCCGTGGTGAGCATGCCCGGTTCTCCCCTTGTGGGAAATACCCGCCGAACAGCGGGAACCTAAAGCAGCAGTTTATATCTCCAAACCCCTCCGGAATGTTTGATAATTAGCAAATAGAAACCCGTACCTGTTCGGTCACCGGGCATTTCCAGGACAAAATGCTGTTGGTTTTTTATCGATTGGTGCAACAGCCTTTTTCCCGAAACGTCGTAAACTTCTGCAAAATCCGCGGTTGTTTTACCGCTAAGATCAAAAGCGAGTTTGCGCTTTCCGATATAGCGGTAAACAGGTTTGGGAATAAGTTCAGTTTCCATTGTTCCTGTTGGCTCAACAAACATAAAATGGTCGGTTATCACAAGGCTGTCGTTGTAATAGTAGTTGTAAGTCCACTCACCATAAAGCGATTGGGGAGGAGTGAAAATATAAGAATAATAATAGTAAAACCACCAGTCTTTCTGGTAGGTGATGCTGTAATCGTACCATAAATTCCCATCGGGGCTAAGCCATTCTATCCGGCTTGAGTCCCCGGCCTTTAAGCCGTACTGCAATGTCCAGAAAGTGATGATCGAGTCTTGTGTGCTGAACCGGATTCGAGGTTTTGGGCGTTCACGCAATGAGTCGATGGGCGTTACATAATCGGTCAGGCCGTACTCCCAGATGTTGAAAGTGGTGTCGTAAGGAAGCGAATCAATCCAATAATTATAAGCGTTGCCACATGGGCCGGCAAAAGGGTCGACCAAAAACAACGAATCGTACCACAGCTCAAAATGGACATGCGGATCGGTGGAATTGCCCGAGCTGCCGACCTCTGCAATATTTTGTCCGGGGACAACCGCCTCACCAACCGCCACAATAATAGAATTCTTTTTCAAATGGGCGTAGTACGAAAAATGCTTGTCGGGGTGTTTGATGGCCACGTAATTGCCAAAACCCAGTTCGGGGTCGCCATCGGTATTGCGGTCGGGTTCGCCGTCATGGAGGAAAACAACCACACCCGAATCGACGGCCTGAACATTCACCCCTGCATCCATTTGTGGAAAACCGCTGATCAGGAAATCAGTGCCCTGGTGGCCATCGTAAGTTTTGCTGCCGCATTGGTGGTCCATGATCGAATCAAAACTCCAATCCACATAATTAACAATGATGAAATCTTCCCCGTAAACACCTTCGATGGGCTGAACAAATATCGGGTTTTGCGCTGAGAGCATCCATGCCTGCAAAACAATGGTAACAATAATTATGATTCTTGCGTGCTTCATATTTTTTAATTTTGCTAAAGTAGATTTTTAATTTCAAAAAAGATTTAGATTATGGCCATACTCATCGAAAATATCAAAGAAATTATCCAGATGGAAGCCAGCCCCCGGCTGATGGTCAAAGGTGCTGACATGGCAAAATTGCCCACACTGAAAGATGCTTACCTGTTTTTGGAAGGGGGCAGAATCGCTGCATTCGGAAGGATGAAAGACCTGAACAAGCAAGAAATTCTTTTTGAGAATGAGGATGTTCAGGTGATTGATGCCAAGGGGAAAATGGTCTTTCCCTCGTTTGTTGATTCCCACACCCATTTGGTTTACGCTGCTTCGCGCGAGATCGAATACATCGACAAAATCAAAGGTTTATCTTACGAAGAGATTGCCAAAAAGGGAGGGGGTATTCTCAATTCGGCTAAAAAAATTCAGGAAGCTTCAGAAGAAGAACTGGTGGAGGCAGCCATGAAACGCCTGGATGAAATTATCCGTTACGGTACGGGGGCTGTCGAAATCAAAAGCGGTTACGGCCTGACTACCGAGTCGGAATTAAAGATGCTTCGGGTGATTAAAAAACTGAAAGCACTTTCGCCATTGACCATTCGCGCTACTTTTTTGGGTGCCCATTCCATCCCGATGGAATACCGTGGAAAACAACATTTGTATGTCGATAAAGTCATCAACGAAATGCTTCCCCTTGTGGCCGAAGAAAACCTTGCCGATTTTATTGATGTGTTTTGCGATACCGGCTTTTTTACGCTTGAAGACACGGAGCGGATTCTCGAAGCCGGATTGAAATACGGCATCCGGGGAAAAATTCATGCCAACGAACTGGATTATTCGGGCGGCATACAAGCGGGTGTAAAATACAATGCACTTTCAGTCGACCATTTGGAATTTACCGGCGATGCCGAAATTGAAGCGCTGCTCAATTCAGCAACCATGCCCACTGTTTTGCCGGGCGCGGCTTTTTTTCTGGGGATGGTGTACGCACCGGTTCGCAAAATGATGGATGCCGGCCTGCCACTGGCACTCGCCAGCGATTTTAATCCTGGTTCTTCTCCTTCCGGAAACATGCAGTTGATCATTTCGATGGCCAGCATCCTTTACAAAATGCTTCCTGAGGAAGCCATCAATGCCACCACCATCAATTCGGCTTATGCCATGGGTTTAAGCGAAGAACTGGGCAGCATCGCCATTGGCAAAAAAGCCAATGTTTTTATCACCACCGAAATTCCCTCTTACGAGTTTATGCCCTATGCCTACGGTTCCAACAAAGTGGAGACGGTGATTTTGAACGGAACGGTTTACTCACCGCATTCTGCTGATCGTGATTTTTAAAGACCTTCCAGCGTGCCTGCACCTGGAAGAGTCTTGGTAAAAAAACAACGTTTTCAAAGCGTTTGTACAAAAACAACGCTTCCAGGTCGTTCAGGCGCTGGAAGGTTGAAGTACTCGTACTAGACCTTCCAGCGTGCCTGCACCTGGAAGAGTCTTGGCAAAAAAACAACGTTTTCAAAGCGTTTGTACAAAAACAACGCTTCCAGGTCGTTCAGGCGCTGGAAGGTTGAAGTACTCGTGCTAGACCTTCCAGCGTGCCTGCACCTGGAAGAGTTTTGGCAAAAAAACAACGTTTTCAAGGCGTTTGTACAAAAACAACGCTTCCAGGTCGTTCAGGCGCTGGAAGGTTGAAGTGCTCTTTCTGTTCAGGATATTCAACCTTAAACCTAAGTTCAGTTTTAACAATAGGGTGGTCCGCATCGTAACTGTAATTAAAATGCTTAAATTTTTTTAGCGCATCTTTGGTTGCCTGTTGCATGGCACTTCTCCCCAGGGGGATGGCGGCAGTTACTCTTTTGCCACAAACGGCGCAACTTTTGCTGCACATCGATAAACAGTTTTGTAGTTGCAATCTGAAAAGCAGATAATAACTCCATCAAACCTGTCAGGGTCAAGATTGCAAACGTGACTGATGTAACAGTGTCCAATTTCACAGTTCTTTCTCAAGGATTCTGCTTCATCCCTACTGGCTTCTATAACCAATATCCCTTTTGAGGCAAGTTCCTGAGGCTGGTGGAGAACGATCCTTCCATAGTCTGGTGGTAAAATTAGCGCGCTGGTGCATTTTAAAATACAATTGGCATAACACGCATTTGCCTGCTGCCACATCCAACCACCAGGAGCAAATATTAATGCCACAGTACAGTATTTTTTAGATATTTGCCAACGGAGAATCTCAGGTCTGAAGCTGAACAGCAATACTGGAAGAACGCGTTAAACACAAGCCCCGGCCCTGAAACTTTACCTAAACCAAGCACTTTGAAAATTGCCGTCAATACAAGATTGTTGCTTAAGGATAAGCTGGAAGGGATTGGGTGGTTTATCTACGAGTCGCTGAAGCGGGTGGTACAAGCCCACCCCGAACATGCGTTTTTTTTTCTTTTTGACAGGGCTTACGACGAATCATTTATTTTTGGGAGCAATGTAACCCCTGTGGTAATCGGCCCGCAGGCACGGCATCCCGTTTTGCACTACATCTGGTTCGAGCACGCCGTTCCCGGGGTGCTCAACCGAATCCGGCCCGACATCTTTATTTCCCCTGACGCCTATTTATCGCTCAAAACCAAATTCAAAACCCTGCTGGTCATTCACGACCTGAACTTTGAGCATTATCCCGGAAACATGCCGTTGCTGGTGCAGAAATATTATAAATTTTTTACGCCGCGTTTCGCGGAGAAAGCAACACGCATTGCCACTGTCTCCAACTTCTCAAAACAAGATATTGTCAGGCAATACGGGACAGAACCGAAAAAGATCGACGTAGTTTACAATGGTGCCAACGAGCAGTTCAAGCCGCTTTCAAGAGAAGAAAAAGAGAAAGCAAAACTGGATTTTGCAGACGGCAAAGACTATTTTGTTTTTATTGGTGCCCTCAACCCGCGAAAGAACCTGGTGAACCTATTCCGTGCTTTCGACAGTTACAGGAATGACGAAAACACGACAGCTAAACTGGTAGTTGTGGGCGAAAAAATGTGGTGGACGGGAGAAATCAGGTCCACCTTTGAAAGTATGGTTTACAGGAAAGAAGTAGTGTTCACCGGCAGACTGAAAATGAAGGAACTATTACGTGTTGTCGGTGCTGCACTGGCGATGACCTATGTTTCACTTTTCGAGGGCTTCGGAATTCCCATCGTGGAGGCTTTTTTTGCAGAAGTACCAGTGATTACTTCCGAGGTTACGTCCATGCCCGAGGTGGCCGGCGACGCTGCCCTCTTGGTGAACCCTTTCCGTCCTGACGACATTGCCAGTGCGATGAAAAAAATTACTTTTGACAAGGAGTTAAGGCAACGGCTTATTGAAAAAGGGAAAAACCGGCGGCAGCGGTTTTCATGGGACAACACCGCCCGTCACCTCTGGCAGTCCATCGAAAAAACATTGAACCAAAACCAAGCAAAATGAATATTTTAATTTTAGGGGCGGGTGGGCGCGAACATGCACTGGCCTGGAAAATTGCACAAAGCCCGAAAACCGGCAAGCTGTATATTGCCCCCGGCAACGCGGGAACACGAAACCTTGGCACCAACCTGCCGCTGGACGTAAACGATTTTAAGAACGTGGCAATGGCTGTTGTGGAAAAAGACATCGACATGGTGGTCGTTGGCCCCGAAGCGCCACTGGTCAACGGCATTGCCGACTATTTTCTCCAGGATAAAATACTGAAACAGATTCCGGTAATCGGGCCTGTAAAGGCAGGTGCCATGCTGGAAGGAAGTAAAGATTTTGCCAAAGAGTTTATGAAAAAATACGCTATTCCCACAGCGCGTTTTCAGACATTTTCATCAGAAAACCTGCAAGCCGGTTTTGATTTTCTGGAAAAGCTGAATCCACCTTACGTGTTGAAAGCCGATGGGCTGGCAGCCGGAAAAGGGGTGTTGATCATCGACGACCTGGTTGCCGCAAAAGAAGAACTGACCGCCATGATTACCGGCTCGAAGTTTGGTGAAGCCTCGGCCAAAGTAGTAATCGAAGAGTTCCTTGCCGGTACTGAATTATCGGTCTTTATCCTGACAGATGGCGAAAACTATAAAATACTTCCCGAAGCCAAAGACTACAAACGTATTGGCGAGGGCGACACAGGACTCAATACGGGCGGGATGGGCGCTGTTTCGCCAGTGAGTTTTGCCACGAAAGAATTCATGGAGAAGGTCGAGAACCGCATTATCCGCCCTACGGTTAACGGGCTGAAGTCGGAAGGCATCCCTTACAAGGGTTTCATCTTTTTCGGGCTTATCAGCGTAGCGGGCAACCCCATGGTTATTGAATACAACTGCCGCATGGGCGATCCCGAGGCCGAATCCGTCATCCCGCGTATCCAAAGCGACCTGGTCGATTTGTTCGGGGCCGTGGGGAACAATACCCTGACGGATTCGGCCATCGAGTTTGACGAGCGCTTTGCAGCGGCCATCATGCTGGTTTCGGGCGGCTATCCCGGAAAATACGAAACAGGAAAAATGATTGGCGGCATCACCAACCTGAGCAATTGTATTTTGTTCCATGCCGGTACGGCTACCGACATTGAAAACGATGCGGTAAAAACCGCCGGTGGCAGGGTGATTGCCGTAACTGCCTACGGGCAGACGATGGACGAAGCCTTGAAAAATGCCTATTCCACTGTCGAAACCATCGACTTTGAAGGCAAATATTTCAGGACCGATATTGGGTTCGATTTATAGCCTTTGGAATAAGCGGTTTTTGAACTTATGGGCAGGTAATAACACGAATGAACAAAAACTGCGATGTTAAAGTATTTTGATTCCGCTTACTTCCAGCGCACAGTGGTACTGGTTGCTTTTGCTGCGCTGTCCTGGTTACCGGCGTTTTTGCTGCCTGCACAAACAGCTGTTTCGGGGCAGGCCCCTCCATTGTACCGGGCGTTCTTATTTGTTAGCGGAAACCATGTTTTCATTCACCTGTCCTTCGCTTTTTCACTGACCATCGCCTCCGCACTGCTCCTCAACCAAATTGCTACTGAATTTGGCATAACTGAGAAAATATCCCAACTGGCACTCTTTGTTTTTATCCTGTTCTCGTCTTCGCTGGCCGGATATACGGCTATGAGCCAGGTGATTGCTGTCAACTTTCTGATGATCTTTTTTCTGCGGTGGTCGTTTAGGGTAACCGAAACCAAAGAGCATATCCCACTTGTTTTCAATGCTTCTTTTGTTGTGGGGGCAGCAGCCCTTTTCTATTTGCCGGCCGCCCTGTTTATCTTGCTGCTTTGGATTGCCTTGCTGGTTTTCGGTGTAGGGCAATGGCGGAATTTTATTGTTTCCCTGACAGGGGTTTCACTTCCGTTCCTCTTTGTTTTTACCTGGTATTTTTGGTTCGACGAAACAGGCGGGGCTTATGATTTGTTGCTATCATCCTTACGCTTTCATGTACCTGAACTGTCAAACTTCCGGCCAGCCGATTTGACAATTGTGGTTATTCTGTCGGCACTCATTCTTGTTTCCATTGTAAAAACCAACAACAGCCTGATGGAGCGAAATATCAATCTCCGGCAAATGTTGATTGTTTTACTCAACTACCTCGCCATTGCATTCGCCCTTGTTTTGTTCTTTTCTGACAACTATGCCGGCAGTTTGCTTTTGGCCATACCCGCTTCACTGTTGCTGGCTTCAACAATAACAGGCGCTAAAAACACAAAGTGGTACGAATGGTCAGTCCGTTTACTTGGAGTACTCATCCTGTTTAACCAATACTTCCGTTTGTTTTATGCTGCTTAATATCCACACAGCGGGCGTGATTGAAGCCGGGTGTGACGAAGCCGGCCGGGGATGCCTTGCCGGCCCCGTATTTGCCGCCGCCGTTATCCTGCCTTTTGATTTCGAAAGCGGGGAACTCAACGATTCAAAAAAACTCAACGAAAAACAACGTTACCGTTTGCGAAAACTGGTTGAAGAAGAATCAATTTGCTGGGCAGTGGCTCAAGCGGGTCCGGCTGAGATTGACAAAATCAACGTCCTCAATGCCTCATTTCTGGCGATGCAACGCGCCATCGAAAAGCTGACAACTGTCCCGGAAGCCCTGTTGATTGACGGCCCTCGTTTCACCCCTTACAAAGCCATTCCTTACCATTGCATCGTGAAAGGCGACGGCAAATACCTGTCCATTGCCGCAGCTTCCATCCTGGCCAAAACCTATCGTGATGATTTTATGAAAGAAGCACATGCTGAGTTTCCGGTTTACGGCTGGGAAGACAACAAGGGTTATCCCACGATGAAACACAAGCTGGCCATTCAGTCGCACGGGCTCAGCCCCCTTCACCGAAAATCGTTCAATTACCACGTACAGCTTAAACTGGAACTTTAACTGTTTCCTTTTGCACTTCCGACCTTCCAGATTCCTGCCTTACCGGCAGGCTGATGTATGCTGGAAGTAAAGGGTTGGTAATCTGCAATCATTTTTTGACACCAAACCCGTTGCCTGTCGGGTCGGGATTACACATCCCGGCCAGCGGAGACCGAAGCACCCTTTGTTAACAATAATTTGTTGAATTCCGGAGTCGGCACCTGTTTTGCTGTTGCATTTTTGGCTTATCTTTGAGGACAGTCAATATGTAAATATTATGAGTTCCAGGCAAATCTTTTTTTCGGCAACTGCCGTTGTTCTTGCTTTATCTGCTGCTGCTTATTTCTTTTGGCGGGACCTGAACAAAACCAATGCCGATCCGTTTTTATTTATTCCTGAAGATGCCGCGGTGATTTTGCAGTTTGACCAGCCCGGACAGGTTTTTGGAGATTTGCTGGCCGACACCACCATCTGGAAAACGCTTACGCAGTTTCCGGTCTTTAAAAAAGTGGAAACCGACGCATTGCGCCTCGGTGTATTGCTCAACAGAAAACCCGGTTATTTTGAACAACTTAAAAAAAGCCAGCTCACTATTTCCTTCCATCCCGATTCCGCTTACCGGGCAAGCCATCTGCTTTTCCTGTCGAAGATTGCTCAACTGCCCCACAGCGGGGATATAAAAGCGTTCCTCGAACAAAATCTGGATGCGGATTTTGGTCTGGACGAATTCAAGAATAAGGACATCACCGTTTTTCGGATTTCCAATCCGGAAAACGGGCAAAACATCTTCCTTGTTTTTACCGACGGGGTGATGCTTGCTTCTTCCGGTAAAGAAATGATAGAACGGGCCATTGAAACTTTCAGGGACAAACAGCCACACTTCAGCCGTTCAAAAACTTTTGTCCGCCTGAAAGAAACTTCCGGGAACAAAGTGGACGCCAGGCTGTTTATCCATTACAGCCAATTGGGCGGGCTGTTTAAATATTTCAGCAACAGCGAAAACTTTGGCGCACTCGACTGGTTGGATGGTTTTGCGGGCTGGACAGTGACCGACCTGATGTTAAAAAGCAACGAATTACTGTTGAGCGGGTTTACTGATTACGAGCAAACCGGCAGCCAGTTTCTCGCTCAGTTTGCCGGACAGTCGGGCAGCGAAGACCGGACAATTAACCTGTTACCATTTAATACAAGCATCGCACTGCGGCAGGGTTTTTCTGATTTTCAGGCTTATTATGATCAATACGTCAGGGAAAGAACCAGCAGGGCGGACAGGGCATATTCCGACAAAATCAGCAAATATGTGGGCAATGAGGTTGCGCTGGCGACCAATGCATCCAAGGTACAGGAACTTGAAGAAAAAACATGGGCCATCATCCGCTTGAACGATAAACTAAAAGCCCGGGCACTATTTGACCGTTTTGCGAAAAGGCTGAACGGTAAGTCCACTGTCTTTGAAGGCTATGCAATCAGGCAGGTCCCTCACAAGGGATTGCTTTCTTCGCTATTTGGCAAGATGTTTTCTGCCATCGAAAAGAACTATTACGTTTTTGTGGGCGATTACATTGTTTTCGCCAATTCGGCGCACAGCCTGGTCAGTTTTCTTCAATCTTACAAAACAGGAAAGACACTTGATTTAAGTGAGAGTTACAAATTGTTTTCCGACAACCTTTCCACAACGTCAAATATTACTTTGTTCTTCAGCCCCGCTGATATTTTGGACTTGCTGCCCCGTTTTTTCAGGGGGGAAGTGGCTGCGGGTTTCGCTGCGCAAGCCGATGCAGTCAGTCATTTTAAAGGAATGGCATTCCAGTTTTGCAGCAGCGAATCCGCGCTCTTTTACACTAATTTCTATGTGAACCATGGAAAACCCTCCCTCACCGAAGACGTGTCGCAGTGGCAGGTCAGCCTGACAGATGAGGTTGTCGGGCAGCCGCAGCTTGTCTGGGACCACCGCACCAACAAATACAATGTGGTTGTTTTTGACAAAAGCGCGAATATGTACCTGATTTCTTCCGATGGGCTTATCCTGTGGAAAAAGCGGATTGACAAACTGCCACTCAGTTCAATTTACGAGGTCGATTTTTTCAGGAACGGGAAAATCCAGTACCTGTTCAACACGGCAGACTTTATTTATTTGATTGACAGGAACGGGGAAATGGTCACAGATTTCCCTAAAAAGCTTAATCCTTCCGCAACAAATGGTTTGAGCCTTTTCGATTACAACAACAGCCGGGATTATCGTTTGCTGGTTTCGCTTGTTGATAAGTGGACTTACAATTACGACATTCGCGGAACACAGGTAAAAGGCTGGGCCAAACCCCGCATGGAGTATCCCGTTCGGGAACCGGTAACAAGACTGTTAATCAATAATAAGGATTACATAATTATTACTGACGAGCGAAACAAAGTAAAGATAGTTAACCGTAGGGGCGAAGTCAGGATCAACTTAAAGAAGAACCCCGACAAAGCCCGTAACTCCCGCTATTTCAAAAACGAAACCAACAGCAAAGGAATAATCCTGACCACAAACGAAAAGGGGAAACTGGTTTACATCAATACAAACGGACAATTAAAATACACAGATTTCGGGGACTTCACGCCCGGGCACTTTTTCCTATATGAGGATTTTGACAACAATGGATCGCTTGATTTTATTTTTCTTGACAACAATGCACTAAAGGTATTCGACCGTTTTAAGAAAGTGATTTTCAGTTTTCAATTCAATTCGGTGATTGGCATCAAGCCCCTTTTCTTCAAACTTGGAAAAAGCCAAAAAGTTCTGGGCGTGGTGGCCGATCAGGAAAAAACGGTGTACCTGTTCGACAGCAAGGGCAATGTTATGATGAACAAGGGCCTGGTTGGGGAAACACCCTTTACGGTCGGGAGCTTAAAAAACAACAATGAGGTGAACCTGATTACCGCATCCGGGAACACACTGTTTAATTACCGCCTGAATTAGTTCACCCGCAGCAACGGCCGGGCAACCGGACTTATTTCCTGTCCTTCTTCTTTTTTCGTTTGCTCTTTCTTTTTTCCTTTTTGCCCGCCCCTTTTCGGGCACTCTCCTTTTTGGGGGGTTTTGTCCCCCCGAAAGATTGCTTGTGGTCTTTAATTAGTTTTCCGGTTGGCGAAAAAGTATTGACCAGCCCTGTTTGCAATGATTTCCAGGCGAGATTGATAAAGCCTTTGTACATGTCCCTGTCGTAGTGCATGGGAACTTTCCGCAGTCTGTCGTTTTTTCCGGGGTTGGATTTATGTGCAGCCGAATTGGCCAGCCAGCTCATAAATTTATTCACATCCTTGTCATTTTTTTTGATCACTTCGGTCTCCAGCCCATCATACAACAAAAGCATCTCGCCATCAATATAATTTCGGTTGGCACGCGTACTGAACACCAGACTGTTAATCGTACCGGTTTTGATTTTCATCCCGATGGCCGGAAACAAGGCGGGGTTAAACATCTTCATCCTGGCTTTACCGAGCGAACCCGACATAAAAAAAGTATCGACACGGCTGTTTAAAGGCAACAGAAAATCGACAGACATTTGCGCAGCGTTATAAACCAAGGCCTTCAAACTGACATTCATGGGTTTGCGTGTGCTGTCCTTCACAGAAGTGACATGCGACATCGTAGCCTTCATGTTGTTAAGGCTTACGGTGAGGCTGGCGGTCGATTTGTCTGACTCTTCCCAGTATTTTAAATTCCCGTCAACAAGCCTGACCTTTCCGATGTATAGCGGGAAATCCATTGTCCGCAGGGCTTCGTGGGGGTATTTGGGCCGTTTGTCATAATCCCAGGGTTTGCGCTTGTCTTTAAAAATATCAAGGTCCAGACCGGAAACCAGGATGTGCCCGATAAAGAGTTGCCCCTGGTGTATGAGCCTGAATGCATCAATTCCCGACACGTTAATTTCACGGACAGCAACATTAAAAATCCCGCTTGTATATTTTAATTTGGCCGCCATTTTGAAGCGGTCGGCAATTTGTGGTTTTAAAACAAAATCTTTGATGCGCAGGGAAGAATCTGCCAGGTCCAGTCCGAGCTCCCCCAGGCTAAGCTGATAATTACCACCGGGCAGCTTCAATTCCTCTTCGCTCAATTCGAGTTTTCCATGTTGAAAGTTAAAGGCGAAATAATCTCCTTCGCCCTGAAGTCTTGTTGTCTCAATACCTGTTAGTTTCAGGTTGAGGTTTTTGTTGCCCGCCATGAGCCTCTTGTCGTTAACATCCACAAATTCCACCTTAATATTATACAGCTCGATCTTTCCGATATGAATGCCTTTCAGGCCTTTGATTCGGATCGAATCGATTTTGAATTCGCGCTTCTCTTCACCTTCGGGATGAAGGGTTTTCTGCTGCCGTTTTTTCCCGACAAGCACCTGAACGCTGGCATTTTTAAAAAGGATTTTCCGAATATCAACATAACCTTCCGTGAGGGCATCGTATAAGCTGAAGCCAGCTAACCTGAACAAAGGCATCTTCAGCCGCAGCACCATCGACTGCATGAGTTCGCCTTGTTTTAACTTTTCAACAAAAGCACTGTCAGGTTCAACCTGAAGGCCTCTGAGGTTAATGTTCCCGTTTAGGATGTTCACGCCCACCCTTTCCAGTGTAATCTGATAGTTTTTGTCGGGGTAATTCTCCAGTACATTCGTTATTCTCTTATTGATTATGTTTGCCAGGACCAGGTTGATTACAATTACAACGAGCGTGAGTACGCCAACGATTATTCCCCCGATAACCGACCAGCGTTTTTGCTTTGTAGAAAGTGCCATAGTAAAATGATTTTGAAAGTGTAAAGATATAATTTTCGCCAAAAAAGACAAACCAGCAGACAGGGCGCTGCTATGCCATACTTCCGCCGCGCCACTTATTTGTTTTTAAATAGGCGAAGGAAAACAGGGCGAGCAACGAACCATATAGCAGTTCCGCCGTCCATGCGATGGTAACACCGGCCTTGAAAACCTGAATGACCGTGTAGGCATAAGTCAGATAAATACCCAAAACGATAATTTCGATAAATAACGAGATTTTCGTTTTTCCGGTTCCCGAAACCCCGTTGAAAAAGATAAACCCGACCGACAAAAACAAGGCCCCGCCGCTGACAACATATACCAAAGGAACACCCATGGCAATCAGTTTCAGGTCGTTGGTATAAATCTCGAGGATGAGCCGCGGGAATGCAAGTCCGAAGCCCACAATCAACAGCACACCGAAGAAACAGAGGGTAACAATTTTGGTGATCAACGACATCACTTCCTCTTCTTTCCGTTTCCCAATCAGGAAACTGACCAGGGAGTTGGTGGCAGTGGCGAAACCCCAGATGGGTACCATTAAAATGACAAAGAAACTCCTGATAATGTTGGAAACAGCCAGCGATGCTTCCCCCAGTTTTTCGATGAAAATGAAGAACACAAACCAAACTGTAAGCGAAATAAAAGACTGCATCATCATCGGGACAGAAATGGCGAGAATGGCTTTCATCCGGCTAAAAGAAATGTCATGAAAACGAAAGAGCGCATATTCCGGGAAACGGATAGCGGAAAAAGTGTAAATCACGAAAAAGAGCAGTGCAAAAGCTTCGGCAATGACCGATGCCAGCGCTGCACCCTGAAGGCCCATTTCGGGAAAACCCCATTCGCCAAAAATCAACGCATAATCCAGCACCACATTTACAGCAGCCAGCACAACAGTAGTGTAGGTTATCACTTTTGTTTTGGTAAGGCCTACATAAAATGCACGGAAGGTCATGTTCATAAAGGCAAAAAATATCCCGAAGGAACGGTATTCCAGAAATTCCATCGTCCCCTGATAAATTCTCTGTGATTGAACAATATGTTCCAGGATGTAAACAGAACCATAACGCAACAATAAAAACGAAAATCCGGCCAGCACGATTAAAAACAGGGTGGTATGATCGACGACCGGTCCTACTTCTTTCAGTTTGCTTTCCCCATAACGGCGGGCAATAATAATTTGCGCGCCTGTACCAAAACCCAGGCCAAGCATAATGACAGCCAGGTAAAACAAGCCCCCCAGGGCACCTGCGCCCAGTGCAACTTCCCCTACCCGGCCCAAAAAAGCGGTATCGGTAAAACTGATCAGGTTTTGGGCAATGCTCCCTAAAATAATGGGATAGGCCACCTGCCAGATGCGGGCGTATGAAATGGAGGTCTTTGTCATGAAAGGGGCAAAGATAAGTTTTGCGTTCAATACTATGGGGCTCAGCAGCAAGAGCTGCAGCAATTTTTACAGTTATTTATTCACAAACAAACATATTTTATTACCTTTGTACTATTGTCTAACTTAAACCTTTGATTATGAAAAGAATACTACTTCTTACAATGGCGGCCCTTCTCCTCGCTTCATTCCCGGTTCATGCACAATCCAAATGGGAGGTCGGCGGAGAACTCGGGCTAAACGCTTCCACAACCAGTGGCAGATGGGATTCAAATGATGAAACGAAGAATAAATGGATTGGCACGCCATTGATCGGTATACAATCGGCATACAACTTCAACCCCATGTTTGCTGTAGTCGCCGGATTGTTCATGATCAAATCAGGAGCACTTTATGTAAACAGCTATCCCGGCGAAGGTGGCGGTGAATACAGCCAGCGTGAACGCTTTACGACACTTCGCCTCCCTGTTCTGGCGCGTTTTATGTGGGGTACAACCTGGCAATATTATGGACTGGCAGGGCTTTATCTGAGTAAAAGATTAGGCGGCAGGTATGTTTACAAAACTGCCGCTGGGGATGAAGAAAGCGGGAAAATCAGGTTCAAGAAAAACCCTGACGAGTCAAACAACAGCGACGATTGGGTTTTGGACACCGAATATTTCCGAAGGTTAAATATCGGCCTGCAACTCGGTGGTGGTATCCGCCGGGCCATCGGGCCGGGTTACTTGTCATTTAACTTGCTTTTTGGTATGGGTTTCCTCGACTTTTACAAATGGGCAGATAAAAACGACAGGCCGGAGGGCTACAAAGCCTATAAAGACCGAAACCTGAGTTTTCAGTTTGGCTACACTTACCCTTTACCGGAATAGCAGACTGGCCTTTAAATGACCACTGAACCCGATTGCCGGCAGGTTTTTTATTTCGCAGTCCGGGTTTAAATTCATAAAAGGTTTTTCAATACTTTTATCAAAACATTTTTTTGATAAAAAAGAACCTCCAATATTATAAATTCTGCCTGTACGGATTTTTCAAGAACCTGCGTTTTTTCGACGCTTTCCTGATTCTTTTCTTTTTGGAGAAAGGGCTGGACTTCATACAAATAGGCACGTTGTATGCCGTACGTGAAATGGCCATTCTCGTACTCGAAATCCCCAGTGGAGTGCTTGCAGATGCACTTGGCCGCCGCCGCACACTTATTGCTGCTTTTTTCGTGTACATCCTCTCATTCGTTTTGTTTTACTTTTCTACCGGCTACCTGCTGCTCATTGCTGCAATGCTGCTTTTTGCCTTCGGCGATGCATTCCGTACCGGTGTTCATAAAGCCATGATTTTTCAGTACCTGAAAGTGCAGGGCCGCGAAGAACAAAAGACAAGCTATTACGGGCACACCCGTTCCTGGTCGCAAATGGGCTCGGCCATCTCGGCTTTGGTTGCCGGGCTCATTGTTTTTTTTACCGAAAGCTACCGTGATATTTTCCTGGTGTCCACCATCCCCTATTTCATTGGCATGTCTTTGATTGCATCCTATCCGAAATACCTCGAAGGGGAACGCAAAATTTTTTCGGCACACCTTGTTTCCAGCCGGTTTTCGCAGGTACTTCACGCTTTTCTGCTGACTTTAAAACAAATTGTTTTTCTTCGGACACTCACCAACCTGTCACTTTACACCGGTTATTACAGGGCGGTGAAAGATTACATCCAACTACTGCTAAAGTACTTTGCATTGGGCATTCCGGCTTTTGCCTGGTTGAACGACGACAAGAAGATTGCTGTGATGGTGGGTGTATTTTACTTTTTTATTTACGGGCTAACGTCGGTGGCCAGCAGAAATTCGGGCAATTTCATGAAACTGTTCCGTGGCCCCGGAACTGCCATGAACCGCAGCCTGCTCATCGGCTTGACCGCAGGAATAATTACCGGACTCACTTTCTTCGTGCATTTTTACGTGCTGGCCATTCTTGGTTTTCTGGTCGTAGTCATCGTTGAGAACCTGCGGAAACCTATTGGTATTGCCTTGATAGCCGACCTCACCGAAGACGGGGCCATGGCCACCGCACTTTCTGCCCAGTCGCAAATAAAATCGCTTTTTGCCGCCATCGTTTCCCTTTTACTTGGCTGGCTCGCCGATATTTATGGGCCGGGGATGGCCATACTTGCCATTACTGCCTTTTTAATATTGCTCTTTCCGCTTTACCGTCTGAAGAAATGAAGCCGCAATTTTCAAAGCAAAATTGTACATTTGCTGCCCATTAATCATTTCCTTACCGGATTAGTTTTTGTTGCGGATGATCACAATTTCTGAAGAAAACATACGGCTCGAAGATTATTTTAACATCCTTTTTAAAGGTGAAGGGTTAAGCATTTCAGCACGCTCAATTTCCCGTGTTGAAGAGTCGTTTCGTTTTCTGAAAAGTTTCTCGGTTGACAAAATCATCTACGGGGTAAACACCGGCCTTGGCCCGATGGCGCAATACCGAGTTGAAGCTGATGACCAGGTTCAATTGCAACTCAACCTTATCCGCAGCCATGCCGCGGGAAGTGGCCGGGCGCTGCCACCGCTTTATGTGAAAGCAACAATGATTTCGCGACTGAAAAGCTTGTCGTTGGCCTACTCCGGCATCCACCCCGATGCCCTTACCTTAATTGCCCGTTTGATTAATGAAGATATCTTTCCCTTCATACCCGAACATGGGGGTGTGGGTGCCAGCGGCGACCTTGTCCAGCTGGCACACCTGGCTTTGGTATTAATTGGTGAAGGCGAAGTCTTTTTTAATTCGGAAAGGCTGCCCACTTCAACAGTGTTTAACAGCCTGGGCATTGAGCCGCTGAAGATATATTTGCGCGAAGGCCTCGGACTCATCAACGGGACTTCGGCCATGACGGGAATCGGGATTGTGAATACAATTTACGCAAAAAAACTCATCAACTGGTCGGTGATGGCCTCTGCCATGATCAACGAAATAGTGCGCTCTTTCGACGACCATTTTTCCATCGAGCTCAATTCAACCAAAAAACACCGCGGACAACAAAAGGTTGCAGCAGCTATGCGGCTCGCCCTTTCGGACAGCAAGCTGATCGAAAAACGGGACGACCACCTTTACAACGGAAAAACCGGGGAAAAGGTTTTTAAACAGAAAATACAGGAATACTATTCGTTGCGCTGTGTCCCACAAGTACTGGGACCTGTTTGCGACAGCATTTATGCAACGGAACAGGTGTTGGTCGATGAGGTCAATTCGGCAAACGACAACCCGATTGTTGACATGAAAAACCGGACTGTTTATCATGGTGGCAACTTCCACGGCGATTATGTTTCGTTCGAAATGGACAAATTGAAGATTGCCGTTACCAAGCTTTCGATGTTGGCCGAGCGGCAACTGAACTTTCTAATGAACAACAAACTCAACGAAATATTGCCGCCATTTGTCAACCTTGGCACTTTGGGGCTTAACCTGGGCTTACAGGGGACCCAGTTTGCGGCCACTTCCACTGTGGCCGAAAACCAAACCCTGTCGAACCCCATGTACATCCACAGCATCCCCAACAACAACGACAACCAGGATATTGTGAGCATGGGGACCAATGCTGCCTTGTTGTCAAAAAAGGTGATTGAGAACACCTTCCAGGTACTTGCCGTTGAGTTTCTGGCCATTATCCAGTCTGTAGATTACCTTGAAGTCAGCAACAAGCTGGCCGGGAGAACACGAAAGGTTTACGGTCAGCTTAGGGAAATTGTCCCGGTCTTCACAGCAGACAAGCCAAAATATGCGGAGTTGGAGAAAATAACAGCGCACCTTTTGGCTTTTAACCCGGAAATTATTGAGTAAGACATCGAATAAAAATTAATGCCGTTAGAAAAGATGAAATATGCACTCATTACAGGAGGATCAGGAGGCATTGGAAGTGCCATCTGCATAAAACTGGCCCGGATGGGTTACAAAGTCCTTGTTCATTACCACAGCAACAAATCGGCGGCTGAAGAAGTCCTTGAAAACATCAGAAATGCAAAGGGGGACGGCGAGATCATTGGATTTGACGTAACGGATTTCGATGCGGTCAAACAGGCACTCACTACCTGGAAATCCAATCACGGACAGGACTACATTGCCGTACTGGTCAACAATGCCGGCACAACGCGGGATGCCCTCATGTTTTGGATGGAAAAAGAAGACTGGTCCCAGGTCATCGACACCAACCTGAACAGTTTTTTTTACGTAACCTCCCAATTGGTAAAAGACATGGTCATTCAGAAATTCGGGCGCATTGTCAATGTGGTTTCCCTGTCGGGACAAAAAGGTTTGCCGGGGCAAAGCAATTATGCCGCTGCCAAAGCGGGTGTGGTCGGCGCCACCAAATCGCTGGCCCAGGAAGTGGGCCGTAAAAACGTAACTGTCAATGCTGTCTCACCCGGCTACATCCAAACCGAAATGACCAAAGACCTTGACGAGAAACACCTCAGTCGGATGATTCCCGCCAATCGTTTCGGCACACCCGAAGAAGTCGCTGCGGTTGTCGGCTTCCTCGCTTCAGAAGAGGCCTCTTACGTAACCGGCGAAGTCATCAAGGTGAATGGTGGGCTTTATACCTAAGGCCAAAAGGGCATTCTGAATCCTAATTCACCAAACAGATAAATCTTCTATTTTTGCACATTTGATGCAAATTTCAAAACCGTAACTTAATTCAATGAACAGGGTTGTCATTACCGGAATGGGTATTTATTCCACTATCGGAAAAAACCTGGAAGAGGTCAGGGATTCTCTTTATCATGGAAAATCGGGAATTGTACTTGATCCCTACCGGAAAGAACTGCAATTCCGCTCGGGACTGACCGGTGCAATTGAAAGGCCAGTGCTAAAAGGTGTTTTGCCAAGAAGAATGCGTGTGGGCTTGCCCGAACAGGGAGAGTACGCCTACCTGGCCACCATGGAAGCCTTGCATCAGGCAAAAATGGATGAAGATTTCCTGACAGCGCATGAGGTAGGCATTCTTTACGGCAACGATAGTTCGGCTGTTCCCGTGGTTGAGGCCACCGATATTATTCGTGAAAAACAAGGCACTATGCGCATTGGTTCGGGCTCTATTTTCCAGTCGATGAACTCAACCGTCACCATGAACCTCTCGGTGATATTAAAATTAAAAGGCATCAATTTTACGGTGAGCGCTGCTTGTGCCAGTGGCTCACATTCTATCGGAATGGGTTATATCCTCATCAAACAGGGTATGCAGGATGCAATCATTTGTGGCGGGGCACAGGAAATTAATGCCTTATCCATGGGGAGTTTCGATGCGCTGAATGCTTTCTCCGTCCGGGAAGATGCGCCCCAAAAAGCATCCCGCCCTTTTGACAGGGACCGCGACGGGCTTGTTCCGAGTGGGGGCGCAGCAACGATTGTCCTGGAAAATTACGAGACCGCCATCCGAAGGGGTGCCCCAATTTTTGGCGAAGTGCTCGGCTACGGTTTCTCATCAAATGGCGAACATATTTCCGTGCCCAATGTTGACGGCCCCAAACGTTCACTGGAAATGGCCCTTAAAGATGCCCGGGTACAGGCCACGGAGATTGATTACCTGAATGCGCACGCTACATCAACACCTGTGGGGGACACGAACGAGGCACAAGCCATTTTTACCGTATTTAACCAGGGAAGGGTGCCCGTGAGCTCAACAAAATCGATGACCGGCCACGAAATGTGGATGGGCGGGACCAGCGAAGTGATATACTCCCTCATCATGGCCCACAATTCGTTCATCGCACCCAACATTAACTTTGAAAACCCTGATGAACATTCTAAAAAACTAAATATTATCAGCAAAACAACTGAGCAGAAGATTCACACTTTTCTTTCCAACTCCTTTGGTTTCGGCGGCACGAATTCAACCCTGATCATCAGGAAACTCAAACGTTGATCACAAGCTTTTGTTCTCAAAAGAATCACTGTAATGAACACATCCCGTTTATTCGATATATTGGTTTTTTCAATCAATAAATGTGTTAATTTTGCAACTTGTTAATTCTGAATTTACGTAAATGAACAAAGATATTGTTGTAGAAAAAGTCAATGATTTTTTAATTGACGAATTCGAACTGGAGCAGGAACAACTGGTTCCCGATGCGTTAATGAAAGATGACCTGGATATCGAAAGCCTTGATTTTGTTGACATCGCGGTAATTATCGAGAAAGAGTTCGGGCTGAAAGTTACCAGTGAGCAAATGATCAAAATCAGAAAACTGGACGACCTGTACAACTTTATTTTAGAGTACTCCAAAAACTAATGTCTTCGTGGAAAGGTAAAACCAGGGGCACCCTTGCCGGATACCGGTTTTTCGTTTTTATACTCAGGTATCCCGGGTTAAATTTTGCCTATTTTTTTCTCAGGTTCGTCGTGCTGTATTTTGTGCTTTTCGCCCCCAAAGCACGAAAACCTATGCTTTTCTATTTCAGGAACATCCATCATTTCAGCTACTTCAAATCCGTCGTTTTTCTTTTTAGGAATTTCTATCTTTTAGGCCAGGTACTGCTCGACAAAGTGGCGCTGCTGGCCGGCTTCAGCAACCAATTCACTTTCGATTTCGAAGGGGAATCACATATTCGTGATATGGCTGCCCGTTCAGGCGGGTTGCTGATTGGCGCCCACATGGGCAACTGGGAAATTGCCGGGCAATTGCTGGAGCGCATCGAAGCACCGGTCCATATTGTAATGGTTGAAGCAGAACACGAAAAAATAAAAGCCCTGCTCGACTCCACAATGGTGAAAAAGCAGATGAACATCATCGTTATCAGGGACGATTTTTCCCACATCTTTAAAATTAAAGAAGCCCTGCAACGCAACGAACTGGTTGCTATTCATGGCGACCGCTTTTTGCCCGGCAGCAAAACCATGCGCTGTCAATTCCTTGGAAAGGATGCCGAATTCCCCACCGGGCCCTTTTACCTCGCTGTAAAATATGCCAAAGCCGTGTCTTTTGTTTCGGCTGTGAAGAAGACGAAAACACACTATCATTTTTTTGCCACACCGCCCAGGCTTTACAAAGCCGGAAACAACCCGAAATCGAAGGGGCAGCAAAGCGGGAAAATGCTCCTGGACTATGTGGCACAACTGGAAACTACCGTAAGGGCACATCCGGAGCAGTGGTTTAATTATTACTACTTTTGGGGTGAGCAAGAAACAGCAGAAAGGGGCTGAGAAATTATCAGGCTTTCCGGCCCCTGAACCCCGATCATTAAGGCTTGAGAGCACAGGATTAGAACCAGAAACCAAAATGAAAAAAAGTATCGGATCAGATAAAAAACCGGCTTTACAGGCCAAATTTGACGCGCAGAAAATCGCTTTTGCCCCCATCATGTTCCAGGCTGCCATGGCCCTGCGCGATCTCGGCATCCTCGAGTACCTGATGAAAAACAGGCGAAAAGGGGCAACTATCGAAGAGACTTCCCGGGCTTTGGAGCTTTCCGTTTATGGGGTCAAGGTACTGCTGGAAGCGGGTTTGAGCCTGGAAATGGTACTGTTGGAAGACGGCAGGTTTTCGCTCACCAAGACGGGATATTTTATTTTAAGCGATGAGTTGACACGGGTCAATATGGATTTTACGCAGGACGTGAATTACCTCGGCATGTTCAAATTACAGGACGCCATCAAAAACGGAAAACCTGAAGGCCTGAAAGTTTTTGGCAATTGGGACACCGTTTATGAAGCCCTCGCAGAACTGCCGGCCAAAGTGAGGAAAAGCTGGTTTGCATTCGACCATTTTTATTCTGATTATGCTTTCCCCGAAGTCATGCCTTTTCTCTTTAGCGATAAACCGGAAACAATTCTCGATGTGGGCGGGAACACGGGGAAGTTTTCCATTTTTTGTGCCAGGCACAATGAAACCGTGAAAATAACGATCCTGGACTTACCCGGTCAGGTAAAAGATGCCCTGAAAAACATTCGTGAAGAAGGGCTGGAAGACCGCATCTCAACGCACGCCCTCAACCTGCTTGACAACGCCATTCCTTTTCCGAAAAGTCACGACGCAATATGGATGAGCCAGTTTCTTGACTGCTTTTCACAGGACGAAATCCGGGGCCTGCTAAAACGTGCTTTCCATGCCCTGGATGAAAAAGGTTCGCTTTTTATACTGGAAACCTATTGGGACAAACAGGAATTCGAGGCATCTACCTACAGCCTGCACGCCACCTCCTTGTATTTTACGGCCATCGCCAACGGCAACAGCCAGATGTACCATTCAGACGACATGGTAAGACTGCTTGATCAATCCGGCTTTTATGTGGAAACCGTTTACGAAAACATCGGCGTAAGCCACACCTTGTTCAAGTGCAAAAGAAAAAATCAGCGGAACTGAAAACCAATTAAATGTCGAAATTCCACGTACTGAATATCGCCGGTATATTTTTGCTCCTCGTTATTTTTAGCGCCGGGCTTCCCTATTTATGGATTCTTCTTCTTGCCCTGCTTTATCTCGGCGGGCTTGTCGTCGGGGTGTTTTACATTCAGTTCGATTTCTTCCTGAAATCTTTAAACAAAGGGCAGACCGGAAAAAAGCAGATTGCCCTTACTTTTGATGACGGGCCCGAGGCTGAAACCACACCGAAAGTTATCGGCATATTGGCGAAACACCGGTTCAAGGCAACATTTTTCTGTGTTGGAAAAAAAGCGGAAAAACACCCTGATTTATTGAAGAAAATGGATGAGGCAGGCCACCTTGTTGCGAACCACAGCTATTCCCATTCGGTTCTTTTTGGCCTGTTCTCTTCAAAAAGAATGCTTAAAGAACTGAAACTGACAACACGGCTTATTGAAAAGAATATCGGGAAGAAACCCAAATTATTCCGTCCGCCTTTTGGCGTAACCAACCCCACCCTTGCAAAAGTGTTGAGGGAAACACGCCTTATTTCCATTGGCTGGAGCCGGCGTTCACTCGATACGGTCAGCAGCACCGAAAAGGTGATCCGGAAACTTGAGAAGAAACTGGGCGCGGGGGATGTGGTGTTGTTTCACGACAAGCTCAGTAGCACACCTCAGATGCTCGAAGTTTTTCTTCCCTGGTTGCATGAAAATCATTTTGAAGTGGTTGGCCTGGATGAACTCTTAAAAATTGAACCCTATGAAAAAACATAGAATTTTTGTATTTTTATTTTGCCTCACAAGCGCCTTGACAGCGCAACAAGCAGGCAGTTTTACACGGGTACAGGATGCGGAAACCCTCAAAACGGAAATCAAAGATGTTTCGGAAAACACAAGTAGCATCCAGAGCGATTTCATCCAGGAAAAACACCTGACCATGCTCAAAGAAGTCCTTATCAGCAATGGACGGTTTTTGTTCCGCAAAGAAAACGATGTGCGCTGGGAATATTTGTCACCCATCGATTATACCATCGTTATTTACAATGGTAAATTTACCATCCGGGACGGAAAAAAAATCAATGAATTTGATATCAGCTCCAATGCATTGTTTCAGCAAATCAACAAAATGATTGTTACGGCCATTCGTGGCGACTTTGTGGACAATCCCGAATTTGAGTCCTCCTTCTTTGCCAGTAACAAACAGTACCTTGTCAGGTTGAAGTCCGTAAACGAACAGGTGGCCGAAATGCTGACGGGGATAGAAATCTATTTTAACCGTGAAACGCTGGCCGTTGAAGAGGTGAAATTTGTCGAGCCCGGCGAAGATTACACCCTTATTGTCTTTAAAAACCGGAAGCTGAATATTGAACTAACCGACAAACAATTTGAACTGAATGATGATTAAAACAAATAACAGGTTGATAAAACCCATATTGCTTGTTTACCTGTTGGCGATGGCATTTTCGGCCACTGCCCAGCCAGAAGGCATCAAGTTGTCGCAACCCTGGGTTTTCAGCAACAGTTTCACGAAGGCCCTTTACAAAGCGGAGCTGACAGCTTACGGCAACGACCTCAGCGGTTTGCTGTTTGTCAAACGGACAGGGGACGGTTTCCGGTTTATCTTCCTTTCAGAAATCGGCCTGAAGTATTTTGATGTTGAAATAAACAGGAACAGGCAGGAATCCTACATCGTCCATTCCATGATGACCGCGCTGAAGCGCCAAGCCTTGTTGACATTCTTTGAGACAACTTTCAGGATGCTGACGATGAGCTGGGGGGAACACAGGGAAAAATACAGTTTTGTCTGCGAAGGTTCGGGAAACAGGGTGCAGGTCATCAAAAGCAAAGAACACGGCAAGTTCCGTTTTGATTACCACCCGAATTTTGGTCAGGTGAGCCTGCTGTGGCATTATGGTGTATTCATCAAGAAGCTGACCATCGAACCATCGGGTTATGATTACAAGTCGCCGCAGCTGATAGTAGCCGGACAAAAGAAAATTCAATTCCGCCTGGAACAAATCGAACAATAGGATGCCCCCCTTGCTGCAAGTGTCCACGCTTGGAGTATACTTTTTCATGAATCAGGAATGACCGGTTATTGTCAAGCGTGGGAGCTTCCAAGGCAGAAGCGGATACATGAAACAAAGCGAACTTTCCCAGAACACAAAACCCAAAAAGATTAACTTTGCCCCTTTGTGAAAACCGCTTGAATGAGTGAAGCCCCTTACGATAAAAGTATCTTTTCCGCGCAAAGGATCTGCGTTATTGTGCCCACTTTCAACAACGGCAAAACCATCACCGCTGTCATTCATGGCATTCAACAGTACACCGGCAACATCATTGTGGTGAACGATGGTTCCACCGATGACACTTTACAGGTTCTGGCAAAGATGAAAGGGCTTGAAGTTGTTGGCTACGAAAAGAATGCCGGCAAGGGGTTCGCCATCCGCACCGGCTTTAAACATGCCCTTGAAAGAGGTTTCGACTACGCCATTACCATTGACTCCGACGGGCAGCATTTTCCTGATGACTTACCTGTTTTTATCGAAAAACTGAAGACAGCTCCCAAGGCCGTCATTGTTGGTTCGCGGAATATCCAAACCGAAGGGATGCCTGCCAAAAATACCTTTGCCAACAAATTTTCCAATTTCTGGTTTTGGGCCGAAACGGGATTGCGGCTGCCCGACACCCAGTCCGGTTTTCGGTTGTACCCCATAAAAGAGTACAGGAACAGCCGTTTCTACACCCGGAAATATGAATTTGAGGTTGAGGTGCTTGTCCGTTCTGCCTGGAGCAGCATCGATATTGTCCCCATCCCCGTCAGGGTTTACTACCCCCCCGAAGGAGAACGCGTCAGCCACTTTCGGCCACTGCCCGATTTTGGCCGGATAAGTATCCTGAACACCGTACTCGTCCTCCTAACTTTTCTTTACATTTTACCGCTGAAGGCCATAAAATACCTCGTCAACAACAAACTTACGGATGTGGTGAAGGAGCAGCTTGGCAAGCACAACGAAAACCCCTTCAAGATTGCATCGGCGCTGGGTTTTGGGGTTTTCATGGGCATCGTTCCCATTTGGGGGTTTCAAATGCTGGCAGCCGCTTTCCTTGCCCATTTCCTCCGCCTCAACAAGGTGCTGGTGCTGCTTGCCTCCAACATCAGCATCCCGCCCATGATCCCCTTCATTATTTACTTCAGCTACAAAACCGGCGGACTGTTCGTGAACAACCCGCAAACATTTAATGCCGATACGCTTGCCCACCTCAAAGAGAAGGTAATGACCGGGCATTTTTATGATACACTGAACGAGTTTGGTTACAGCATTATCCAGTACGTGCTTGGCAGTCTCGTATTTGGTTTTGTTCTCGGACTGTGCGTTTGGTTGATTTCTTGTTTAATTTTGAAAATTGCCGGGCTGATGAAAAAGGAACGGTTTGTTTAAACCTTCAACCTCAAAGCAATGTTATTTTTCAAAAATAAATATCGTGCCGAGTCCATCCGGTTGAAGAACAGGGATTACGAATGGCATGCGAATTAGTAAATACGTCAACAACAACCCCAAATAATTGGGTTGATGATACATTTCATTGACAAAACCGATGGGCAACATATTTTTATACCTGTTCCGTTTATTTGAAAAACACAAGATGGCCCTGGTGATTTTGGTCATCACCATTTTGGCGGTCAGCGGCTATTATACTGCCCAATTAAAATTGTCGGAGGACATTACCAAAGTACTGCCCGACAATACGCAAATCAATCAAATGAGTTTCGTTTACAGTAATTCGAAATTCCTTGACAAAGTAGTTTTCAACATCAGGCTGAAAGACAGTGCCGCAACGGCAAACCCCGGTCTTCTCGTTGATTTTGCCAACCGTTTCAGCGATTCGCTGGTTGCAGAACACTTCCCCCGGGGCATCCGCTCCATCGACAAAGCCCCGGGCGAAAGTGCTCTGCTGGACACTTACACCCTGTTGTACGATTACCTTCCGCTTTTCTTAAACGAAGCCGATTACGCCCGGATTGATACGCTGATTGCCCCGGAACAAATAGGAAAAACGCTGCAGTCGGATTACAAAACACTTATTTCGCCGGCAGGTTTTGCCACCAAAAAGATGATTAAAAAAGACCCCTTGCACCTGACGCAACTGGCACTCGAAAAGCTCAAATCTTTCGGGATGAGCGACAATTTTGAGCTCTACCAAAATCACTTTCTCTCCAAAGACCACCGCAACCTGCTGCTCATTGTTTCGCCGGCCCACACCAACAACACAGCCGTCAACAGTCAACTTTTTGAAGGCATCGACCAACTTATTGCCCAATTGACCACCGGTGATTTTAGCAAGATTCAGGTCGAATATTTCGGAAATGCCGTGGTGGCGCTGGGGAATGCACAGCGCATTAAAAAAGACATCCTTATTACCGTAAGCCTGGCCATGCTCCTGCTGATTGTTTTCATCAGCGTATTTTTCAAAAGAAAGCGGGCTTTCTTCCTTGTTTTTCTGCCCGTACTTTTTGGGGCACTGGTGGCACTGGCCGTACTTTTCCTTGTACAGGGCGAAGTCTCCGCCATCTCGTTGGGTATTGGTTCGATATTGCTGGGCATTTCGGTGGACTATGCGCTGCACGTATTTTCGCATTACCGCGAGCACAACAATATCCGCCTGTTGCTCAAGGATATTTCAACCCCGGTGATACTGAGCAGCCTCACGACCGCAGCTGCTTTTTTGAGTTTGCACTTTATCAATTCGCAGGCGCTGAACGACCTCGGATTGTTTGCTGCTGTGAGTGTGCTCAGTGCAGCACTCTTTTCGCTGCTTGTATTACCGCATCTGCTGAAAAGCAAGAAACCTAAAGAACCGCTCCACAAGAAAGGCTGGATCGACAGGCTGGCCAATATTCATTTTGAAAAAAGCAAGTGGGTAAAAGCCGCTATCCTTTTGCTCACCCTGTTGTTTTTCTTTCTCGCACAACAAGTGCAGTTTGATGCGGATATGATGAAAAACAGTTATATGAGCGATGAATTGAAGAAAGCCGAGCAAAACCTGAATGCGGTAACAAATTTGTCCAAAAAGACCATTTATCTTGTCACACCCGGTAAAACCCTTGACGAAGCACTCGGCAAGAATGAAATTGCCCGACAGATAATTGACAGCCTGACGGCCATCGGGCTGATAAAAAATGCCACAGTGGTCAACCGGCTGCTGCAATCAAAGGCCAGTCAGGAAAAAGCCTTTGGGCGATGGAAAGATTTTTGGGAGAAAAGAAGGCTGCCAACAATTAATGCTACCAAAGAAAAGGGAAGTGAGCTGGGGTTTAAGGCCACTGCTTTTACCCGGTTCTACGATTTACTGAACAAGGATTTCTCGACACTTGCACCCGGACAGGCAAACCCGCTCAGCAGCATGTTGTTGGACAACTACCTGATTGATACCGACAGCCTTGATGCAGTTATCAATGTAGTGAAGGTGGACAGCAGGACGGAAGACATCGAACGGGTTTATGCTGCATTCGGCAAACAGGAGGATACCTGGGTAATTGACAAACGGCTTGTTACGAGCGAATTTATGCGCATTCTTAACGACAATTTCAACAAGTTGATATTGGTTTCCCTTTCGCTTGTTTTCCTGATCTTACTGCTGGCCTATGGCCGTATCGAATTGACCATCCTCACCATGCTCCCGGTTGTTATCAGTTGGATTTGGACTGTGGGGATCATGGGTTTGTTTGGGATATCCTTCAATATTTTCAATGTCATCATCCTTACTTTTATTTTCGGGCTGGGCATCGACTACAGCATATTCGTCATGCGCGGACTGCTGCAGAATTACAAATACGGAAGTGGTAATTTCTCCACCTACAAAGTTTCCGTCCTGTTGTCGGGCATCACCACTTTGCTGGGGATTGGCGTGCTGATTTTCGCCAAGCACCCGGCCTTGCGGTCCATCGCCACCATGTCCATCATCGGGATACTGACCGTGATTTTTATTACTTTTTCGCTGCTGCCACCTGTTTTTAAATGGATGGTCAGCTATAAAAAAGGGATGCGCAACAGGCCGGTAACCCTGCTTGACTTTTTCTTCTCCATCGCCGCCCTGCTGGTTTTCATGGGAGGCGCCGTATTTATGACCCTGCTTTCTTTTGTGATGCGCATGCTTCCCGGCAACGGTAAAAAGAAAAAACTGTTCTTCCACACAGTCTTCAGCAAACTGACCTGGTTTCTGATTTATATGAATTTCCTGTCAAAAAAAACCATCATCAACCCCAGTGGCGAAGATTACAGCAAACCGGCCATCATCATTGCCAACCACCAGTCGCACATTGATTTGATGCTGATGATGCTGCTCAATCCGCGGGTTGTAATCCTGACCAACGACCGCAATTACAACAACCCCGTTTACGGTCCGGCCTTGCGGTACGCCGGTTTTATCCCTTCGGATGAGGGTTTTGAAAACATAGTGAATGACGTGCGAAAAAAGGTAAAGGATGGTTATTCCCTCGTGATTTACCCCGAAGGCCACCGCAACGACACGGGCAGGATAAAACGCTTTCACAAGGGGGCCTTTTACCTGGCACGTCAACTCGGACTGGACATACTTCCCATCATCATCCACGGGCAGAACCAGTTGTTGAAAAAAAGTGAATTCTTCCTGAAAAGGGGCGCCATCGTAACGAAATTCCTGCCGCGCATCGATTTGTCACGAAATGAATTCGGACAAGACCTGAAAGAAACCACCAGGGGCATCCGCAAGTATTTCAGTAACGAATACGATAAGGTGCGTGAGCAATACGAAACGCCGGAATATTTCAGGGATTTTATTTTGAAAAATTATCTGTACAAAGGGCCGGTGCTGGAATGGTACACCAGGATTAAACTGCGCCTCGAAGACAATTACACTTTCTTCAACAACCTCATTCCCAGGCATTGTACCGTTACCGACCTGGGCTGCGGATACGGCTACCTCGCCTTTGTGCTGAACCTGGTTGCAGAAGACCGGAAAATTACCGGACTTGATTACGACGAAGACAAAATTGCCGTTGCCGGCAACTGTGCCATCAGAAGGAGGAATGTCAGTTTTATGGCTGCCGACATCACGCAGGCGGAACCGGACAAAAGCGATGTGTTCATCCTGCTCGATGTGCTGCATTACCTGCCCGAACCCCTGCAGATTGAGACCATCGAAAAGTGCATCGGGAAACTCAACAAAGGCGGGCTGATCATCATTCGCGATGCAGACAAAAGCCTTGAAAGAAGGCATAAGGGAACACAGATTACCGAATTCTTTTCTACACGTTCCGGTTTCAATAAAACACGGTACAAACTCGATTTTGTTGCCCGTTCAATGATTAAAAGAATTGCGGAGAAACACAAATTAAAACTGGAAATTGTTGACAACAGCAAACTGACTTCCAACCTGGTTTACCTGCTGCGGGCAGATTGACAAACCTGCCACAAAACCCCTATCTGAAAAAAGTGTATTTTTATGGGCGAATAAAAGACACTACCGGCATGCACACTAAACCCCGGATTTTATTTTCCATTCTTTTACTGCATTTACAGCATTCCCAAACATTGGCCATAATGGAAATACAGGGCATTTGGATGCGCATATCCGGCCGGTGGGTGGCATTTGAAAAAAGATAAAATACAACTTCAATTAAACTGAAATATTAAAAAAATATGATACTTCTCTTTTTTTATTTATTCCTTGCATTAGTCGTTTCGTTCTTATGCTCAATAATGGAGGCCGTGTTATTAACAACTCCATTATCTTTTCTTAACGTAAAAGAAAAAGAAGGACATAAATCAGCAACAATATTTATTAAACTTAAAGATAACATTGAAAGACCATTGTCTGCGATACTTTCTTTGAATACAATTGCACATACTATTGGTGCGGCTGGCGTTGGCGTTCAATCAACAAAAATATTCGGGGATTATTATTTTGGAATTACTACCGCTGTTCTTACGTTTTTAATATTAATATTCTCAGAAATAATTCCCAAGACCATTGGTGCAAGATACTGGAGAAGTTTAGCTTTAGTTTCCGGGATAATTATCAATATTATGGTAATTATAACCTATCCGTTAGTAATGTTAATACAATATATGACAAGTTTGTTTTCTATGAAAGAGAACGAACTGTCTCTAAGTAGAGAAGAAATATCCGCAATGGCTGACATCGGAACAGAAGAAGGGGTTTTTGATGAAAAAGAAAATAAAATCATTCAAAATATAATCCGCCTGAGAAATGTCAAGGTTTCCGAAATTATGACACCAAGAGTTGTTGTTACTATTGCAGATGAGAATATGTTATTAGAAGAATTTCTTGCAAATAAGGATTTTCTATACTTTTCACGCATTCCTGTTTATTCGGAAAACGAAGACAACATTACCGGCTATGTCTTTCGTCAGGCTGTATTTGAAAAACTGGCAGAAGATAAAACAAATTTAAAACTTCGGGATATTCGAAGAGAAGCTATTTTTGTTCCGGAACCTCAAACAATTATGAACTTATGGGATATTATGCTTCAAAAAAAGGAACATATTGCAATAGTTGTTGATGAATATGGCGGAATGGATGGGATTGTAACAATGGAGGATATAATTGAAACATTACTGGGATTGGAAATTTTAGATGAAAAAGATAAAATAACAGATATGCAAAAGTATGCCCGTGAAAGGTGGCATAAGAGAAAAGCAAAATATGATATTATTGATAGATTAGATAAAAACACCACACAATCAAGTAGACGGCTCCGCCAGTAAAGACTGACGGAGTGCGCCTCTCACACCACTGCACCCTTCGGCTGTGCTCTGGGAAAACCAGGCGGGTCTCGCCTGCCGGCCAGGCAGGTATACAGTCCCTAAGTTTCGGAATTAAGTTGTGGGGAGATCTTCCTGTAGATTTCCAGCAGTGAGGCATCAGCACGCTTCGTCAATTTGTCTATTGTAATGGTAGTCCCTAAAATCGGGCTTTGCAATGATGTGCTTGCGTAGCCGGATAAACCTGCCTCGTATCCCGTTCCTGTTCGTCAGTTCAGGCTTATGCAGTCTCGCTTACTTCAGTGTATGGCTCGCCCCAAACCACCTTGCGGCTTGCTAATGCTTCTCCCGAAAGCTTTCAGGATTACCCCGGCGCATAAGGGACTGGCACCCCCCGGACTTTCTTTGAATTATTTTCCTTCTTATTCAAAGAAGTTTAATATATTTACTATTCAAGGCACACACAGTAAATCATACGCCATAGCCGGGTTACTGCTTCCTTAGAAATGCGAATCAAGGGTAGAGCTTAATCCTTGTGAATTAGCCTGTTTATCATGTCAGCAACAAGCCCGGCCTGGCTCATTTTTCTTTTTTAGTATTGTGAATTATACAAACGAAACAACCCCCTTCGGATAACACAAGAAATACTTGGTTACCGGTTTGGAGAGCAACGAAATATTCAACTCGTCCGAAGCCTCGGTAATGTCCACAATACTGCCGTCTTTAAACAGGATGTTGATGTTGTCGTGCCCGGACTGGTAGGTACAATTGGAGGTTTCGTTATGAAACACAAAATAATCCAGTTCCTGATCCGTCAGGCTGAATTGTTGCTGTATTTTTGCACTTAGCTTTTTCAGATAATCAGGTTCGAAAGGCGTGTTTTGCAGTTCGATGCGGAACAAACGGCGGTTCACCAGGCTTTTGCTCAGGGTAGAGAGTATTTTGTCGGGATGGCCTGTCCAGACCTTCATGCCCGTAAAAATGTCAAAATCGTCGAGTCTTGAAAAATGTTCCAGTACCGATGGGTCTTCGAGAAACTGCTTTTCAGAAATATCCCGTTTCAGGAAAAAATCGAGGGCGGGGGTGGCAAATAGTTTTTCACCCGCCATCCGCAGTTGTTTGGCCCGCTTCAACAGGCGCATCAGCATAAATTCAGAAACCAGCACCGTTTTGTGCAGGTACACCTGCCAGTACATCAGGCGGCGGGCTGTGATGAACTTCTCGGCTGAATAAATACCTTTCGATTCAATCACCAGGTTGTCGTCGTGAACATCAATCATGTTCAGCAGCCTTTCATAATTGATAATGCCTTCGGAAACGCCGGTAAAGAAGCTGTCGCGTTTCAGGTAATCCAGCCTGTCCATGTCAAATTGTCCTGAAACCAGTTTGTGCAAAAAGCCTTTTGGATATTTATTTTGAAAAATGTGCAGGGCCAATTCCAGTTTGCCGTCGAACATTTTATTCAGACGGTGCATAAATATCAACGAAATAGTTTCGTGGCTGATTCCTGTTACAATCGAGTTCTCAAGCGTATGCGAAAACGGGCCGTGGCCGATGTCGTGCAACAACATGGCAGTGGCAACCCCCCTTGCTTCTTCCGTTGAAATATCGTGCCCTTTCAGCCGGAGTTCGTTCACCGCTTTCGTGGTCAGGTGCATGGCGCCCAGCGAATGGTGAAAACGGGTGTGCAAAGCGCCCGGATAAACCAGGTGGGTGAGCCCCAGTTGCTTGATGCGCCGCAGACGCTGAAACCAGGGGTGTTCGATCAGGTCAAAAACCAGCTCGTCGGGAATGGTGATAAAACCGTAAACCGGATCGTTGAATATTTTCCTTTTGTTGATTTGGGTTCCCCTCATAAATTATGTTAAATTTGTAAATGCTGATGCAAGTGGTACAATAATAGCTGGAAAATCACATTAATCAGACAAAGTTAACAATTACTGAAGACCGGCGCTGAATTTGTATTATCCATTTTCTGTTCCTTGTTTCACCTTATCCTTTAAAAAATTATTATGAGCAAAATTAGAATCCTTTGGGCCGACGACGAGATAGAGATGCTGAAACCACACCTTATTTACTTGGAAGAAAAAGGCTACCATGTGGATGCCGTGAACAGCGGTGACGAAGCCCTCGACCTCTTGAAAGAGAATTATTACGACATCGTTTTCCTTGATGAACAAATGCCAGGCCTCAGCGGTATCGAAACCCTGGAAAAGATGAAATCCGATTTTCCGAACCTGCCCATCGTGATGATAACCAAAAGCGAGGAAGAAGCCATCATGGAAGATGCCATCGGCTCCAATATTGCCGACTATTTAATCAAGCCGGTGAAACCCAGCCAGATTTTACTCTCGCTAAAACGAAACCTCGAACACCGGCAACTGGCCGGGGAAAAAGCGACCATGACTTACCAGCAGCAGTTCCGCGAACTGAGCATGCGCATCATGGACAGGATGGATTCCAAAGAGTGGGCCGAGGTGTACAAAAAACTGGTGGGTTACGAACTGAGCCTCGAAAAATCGGATGACAGCGGAATACTCGAAGTGCTGAGCATGCAGAAAAATGAAGCCAACAATGCGTTTGCCAGGTTTTACGAAGACAACTACAAAGACTGGCTTTACGGACAGGGAGATGACAAACCCACCCAGTCGCATACCCTGATGAAGGACAAGGTTTTTCCGGCACTCAGCCAAAATAAAAAGGTCTTCTTCCTGCTTATCGACAATTTGCGCTATGACCAGTGGAAGGCAATCCAGCCAATGATTTCACGCTATTTCAGGGTTGAAAGCGACGATATTTTCTACAGCATCTTGCCGACCACAACACAATATTCGCGCAACGCGATTTTCTCGGGGATGATGCCCAATGACATCAGGAAACGCTATCCCAGGTTCTGGGTGGAAGAAAGCGAGGAAGGCACGAAAAATCAGTTTGAAAAAGATCTGCTGGAAGAGCAATTGAAACGTTACGGCATCAACAAGCGCATGTCGTACAACAAAATCCTCAACCTGAATGCCGGAAAAAAGCTGTACGACAATATTTCGAACCTGATGAACAACGATTTTAATGTGATTGTTTATAATTTCGTGGACATGCTCTCGCATGCGCGGACGGAAATGGAAATTATCCGCGAACTTGCCGACGACGAACCGGCCTACCGTTCGCTCATGGTTTCGTGGTTTGAGCATTCGTCCTTGTTCGACATTATTAAATATTTGTCCGACAAAGACATCACCCTCTTTATTTCAACCGACCACGGCTCGGTAAAAGTGAGCAATCCGGTAAAAATTGTCGGCGACCGTAACGTCAACACCAACCTGCGTTATAAATTCGGAAAGAGCCTGGCTTACAATTCCAAAGAGGTTTTTGAGATCAAGAACCCTGAAGATTATTTCCTCCCGAAAGTTAACGTGAGTACGGCTTACGTTTTTGGGCGGGCTTACGACTTCTTTGCGTATCCGAACAATTACAACTATTACGCCAAATATTACCGCAACACCTTCCAGCATGGTGGCCTCTCACTCGAGGAAGTGTTGATCCCCATCATTTCACTGACATCAAAATAAAGCACAGTTGAAAAAAAAGACAGCACGGACGCCCAAAGAACTTCTACCCCTTGCCAGGAACATTCTGTCCGACAACAAAGACGACCGGATATTTGCCCTCGCAGGGAAAATGGGCGCCGGAAAAACAACCCTGATCAAAAGTTTTTGCAAAGCGCTGGGTGTAAAAGAAACCGTGAGCAGCCCGACCTTCTCGCTGGTCAATGAGTACGAAACCGGCAGCGGCCAACCGGTTTTTCATTTCGACTTTTACCGGATAATAAAAATTGAAGAAGTATTCGATATTGGTTATGAAGAATATTTCTTTGGCGGTGAATATTGTTTTGTCGAATGGCCCGAAATGGTTTTGGAACTTTTGCCCGAATCCTACGTATATGTCAGCATTGAGGTAAACGAAAATGACGAACGGGTAATTGCCTGGAAAACTGTCCGGAACTGACGTTCCAGTCCGGGATACCTGCCGGTAATACCTCTCAGCAATGCTAAACAATGAACGAAGAAACCAAAAGTTTTCTCAGGTTTTCGCAAAAAGAACAGTTGCTTCCCCAGGAAGAAACACTGGCAACCTTAACGGAAAAACGCAGCCTGAGCATTGGTGTTCCCAAAGAAATTTCGGAAAACGAACACCGGGTGGCACTGGTTCCCGAAGCGGCAAACCTGCTGGTTGAAAACGGCCACCGGCTTCTTGTCGAAGAGCAGGCCGGCGTATCAGCCCATTTTACCGACGAGCAGTTTTCCGAAGCCGGTGCCGAAATCGTTTCCTCTTCCGATGCGGTTTTCAAGGCTGACCTCATCATTAAAATTGCACCACCGACCCCTGCCGAGATTGAAAAAATTGAACAACACAAGACCCTGTTCTCCACAGTTAATTTAGCCGAAAGCAGCAAAGCCTTCTTTCAGCAATTGATGGCAAAGAAAGTAACAGCGGTAGCCTATGATTACATACAGGACAAATCAGGTGCTTTTCCTGTGATTAAATCCATGAGCGAGATCATCGGAAACATGTCGGTCATGGTCGGGGCCGAATATTTGAGCAACCCTAATTACGGAAAGGGTGTCATGCTGGGCGGCTTCCCGGGGATTAAACCAACCGAAGTCGTCATTATCGGAGCAGGCACTGTTGCAGAATATGCTGCCCGGACTGCGCTGGGGATGGGTGCGCTGGTCAAACTTTTCGACAACTCAATCTACAAATTGCGCGACATCCAAAAGAACCTGGGTGCGCGGGTTTTCACTTCCATCCTTCAGCCCAAAGTGCTGTTGCGGGCCTTAAAGGAAGCCGATGTGGTAATTGCCGCAAAACATTCGGCTTCGGGTGTGGCGCCCTGTTTTATTTCGGAAGAGGTTGTCAGGCAAATGAAACAGGGGTCGGTTATCGTGGATGTGAGCATCGACCACGGGGGCTGTTTCGAGACTTCCCGGGCTACCACCCATCAGGACCCGGTTTTTACCATGCACGGCGTTACCCATTATTGTGTACCCAACATTGCCTCTCGCGTTCCGCGGACGGCCTCCCTGTCGATGAGCAATTTCTTAACCCCTACTTTGTTAAATATTTCTGAAGCCGGGGGCATCGAAAAAATGCTGAAACAGGACATGGCCTTCTGCCAGGGCGTTTACATCTACAACGGCATCCTTACCAACAAACACATCGGTGAATTGTACGGCCTGCCTTCGCAAAACCTTGAATTGTTGATGGCCGCATTCCGGTAGTTAACCACCGGCCATTTATACTGTGCAGCTCATTGGTTGTTATTCGGCACCGGCGTCACGCTTTGTGCTTTGCACTTTGTGTTTAGAGTGCTCTGTCACCCCAACCCTTCTAAATACCCCTGTGTCTCCGGCCCCAGGTTAAACAGCAAATCGATGATGCTCAGGTTGGGAAGAAATCTGTGCCTGTCGGAAAATACCTGGGTGTATGCAGGGAAACCATCGAGGGCAGCAGGCTGTTTGGGGGAGATGGCTGCGCGCAGGTCGGTGCAAGTGGCGCAATCTTTCCTGTAAGATGCCGACAATGAAATATCGGCTTCAAAGCCAATCATCAGGCAAAGGGCCCGGGTCAGTTCGAGGTTAAATTGCAGGAGGCTTTCAAACCTTTCCCTGAAAAAGATTTCCAGTCCATCTACATAATACATAAAAAAGGGGGAAGCACGATAAGCCGCTTCAATGGCCCGCCGGTGCTTCAACTGCCATTTTTCTTCGTTGAGTATGGCAACGTCTTTGACGAGGGTATGGTTTCCGTTGACTTTTATTACAGGAATTGACAGGGAATGCTTTCCGTTGGCGCTTAAAATCTCACAGCGGTTGCGGAAAGTTTGTTTCGGATAGGTTTCGAACTGCTCAATCACCACCTTTTCCGCCTTCAGCAAATAATGAAAATAGGCAAGCGGGGGAAGATAAGCAGTTGAAAGCAGAACGGTTTGGGTTTCACTGGCCATGGTACTGCAAAAATAAAAAAGCCGCAAACATTGCTGTGCACGGCTTTTTCCGGTTTTGGTTGTTTAGGCTATTTGGCCGCTACCGGCTCTTTCAACAGCACATCGTTGATGGCACTCACCAATTGTTCTTTTGGCAGGGCACCCATCGCCATTTGCGGCTGGCCGTCAGCAGGGCAGAAAAGCAGTGAAGGAATGCTGCGGATGCCAAAAGCGGCAGCCAGCTCGGTTTGCTCTTCGGTGTTTACTTTGTAAATATTGATTTTCCCTTGGTATTCTTTTGAGAGTTCTTCCAGAATAGGGGCAACAATTTTACAAGGCTGGCACCAATCGGCATAAAAGTCGATCAAACAGGGCAGTTCACCTTCAAATGTCCATTCTTTATTTTTTTCGTAGTTAAATACCTTTTCCAAAAAGGTTTCTTTTGTTAAATGTTCCATTTTTTTATTTTTATTTTGATTGGGTAAATAAAGGGTTACTTAATATTTTCTTTTTTGTCCAATAATTCGGTTTCAATAATCTGGATGTACTGGTCTTTGGGTAAAGCACCAACCTGCATCATTGGTTTGCCTTTCATGGGCACAAACAAAACCGCAGGAATGCTCCTAATGGCAAAGGCGCTTGCCAGTTGCCGCTCTTTGTCGGTATTGATTTTATATATCTTTACTTTTCCATTGTATTTTTCCGCCAGGTGGTCCATTATCGGGGCCACCCTTTTGCAGGGGCCGCACCAGTCGGCGTAAAAGTCAATGACACAGGGGACATCACCTTCGTAAATCCACTCCTGGCTGTTGTCTTCGAAATTCCACACTTTGGCCAGAAAGTCATCGTAGGTCAGGTATTCAACTTCACCCCGGGTTCCGGAAGCCGTGTTTTCTGAACCATCGCCAAGTGTCAGTTTTGTTTCTTCACGGTTGCCCTGGATGTTGCTGCAACTGAAAAATGCGAAAGAGAACACCATCAGCATTATTGCACTTAATCTCTTCATTGTATTCTTTTTGATTTTGTTTTTAAAACGCGCTGCAAAAATAGTAATTATTTTATATCGCTTTAATATCACTTAAATTTTTTATTTTTGCAGTCAAAATCTGTTCCATTCAGGAACATAAAGAAAAAGTGATGCCTGCGACATTAAAGTCACCTAGAAAAAAGACCTGGCAAATTGCCGGAAGGCTGAGTCATTTCAAAAAAGTTTTTCCGGATGATGCGGCCTGTTTGAGTTTACTTGCAACGCATAAATGGAAGACGGGATACGTTTGTTCAAAATGCGGCGGCACCAACTACTGCAAGGGAAAGTCTCCCATGTCGAGACGCTGCACCAAATGTAAAACTGAAGAATCTGCTACGGCACACACGCTTTTTCACCGCTGCAAAATCCCCCTTGTCAAAGCTTTTGAAATTGCTTTTATGGTATGTAATATGGATGACATTTCGTCATACGAGATGAGCCGGCAGCTTAGCTTGAGGCACATGACCTGTTACGGTTTCAGAAAAAAAGTAAAAGCTTGCATAAACGGTGAAAAAAGAGATCCCGTATTCGAAAGCATGGTGCTTGAGGTGAATGCAAAGGTGAATAAACGAGTAAAACTTGAAAGTAAAAAGTTAAAAGTTGACAAACCCACACGCTTAGCGCATGCCTGAATTTTCCTTTTGGTGTGCCTGCCCGACTTTATAGTTCAGACGGGGAAACCCGCAGGACAGAGAGGTCATCTCAAAACCCTTAACCCACAATCACCCAAGCCTTCATCCTGAACAGGGACATTTTGTCACCTCCCCACCCGTGGCACAGGCTTTGATATTTGCCTGGCCGAAACATTTAACTTATTGAACCATGCAAAAAGGAACAATTGACATTAAAACGGAAAATATTTTTCCAATCATTAAAAAATTCCTGTACTCAGACCATGAAATCTTTCTGAGGGAATTGATATCCAATGCAACCGACGCTACACAGAAACTCAAAACCCTCGCATCGCTTGGTAAATTCAAGGGCGAGTTGGGCGACCTGACCATTCAGGTTGAAGTGGACAAGAAAAACAAAACCATCACCGTCCGCGACCGCGGCATTGGTATGACAGCAGATGAAGTTGAAAAATACATCAACCAGATTGCTTTTTCAAGTGCCGAAGAGTTTGTCAAAAAGTTCAAAACCAAAAGCGAGGCAGAGCGGAATGCCATCATCGGCCATTTCGGGCTTGGTTTTTACTCTTCGTTCATGGTGGCCGAGAAAGTGGAAATCAAAACCAAAACCTACAAAAAAGGCGGCCAGACCAAAGCCGTCAGATGGGAATGCGACGGCAGTCCTGAGTATTTGCTCGAAGACATTGAAAAAGAAGAGCGCGGAACTGAAATTGTCCTGCACATCGACAAAGAAAATACAGTGTTTCTTGAAGATTACAAAATCAACGAACTGCTCAATAAATATTGCAAATTCCTTCCCGTACCCATACAGTTTGGGATGGAAACCGTGCAGGAACCCGTTGCGGGCAAAAAGGACAAGGATGGCAACCCCAAAACAAAAGAGGTGGAAAAGCCCAAGATCATCAACAACACCAACCCGCTCTGGAAGAAAAAACCTGCCGATGTTACTGAGGAAGAATACAAAAGCTTTTACCGCGAGTTGTACCCTCTTACCTTTGATGACCCGCTCTTTCATATCCACCTGAACGTTGACTACCCCTTTAACCTGACAGGGATTTTGTATTTCCCGAAGGCGAAAAAGGAGTACGAAATGCAGAAAAATAAAATCCAGTTGTACAGCAACCAGGTGTTTGTCACCGATTCGGTCGAAAGCATCGTGCCTGAGTTCTTGACACTTTTGCATGGGGTCATCGACTCACCGGACATTCCGCTGAATGTAAGCCGTTCCTACCTGCAAAGCGACCAGAATGTGAAAAAGATTTCCAACTACATCACGCGCAAAGTTGCTGATAAACTGGCCGAACTCTTTAAAAACGACCGCGAAACATTCGAGAAAAAATGGGACGACATCAAAGTGTTCATCGAATACGGAATGGTGTCTGAACCCAAATTCTATGAAAAAGCCGAGAAATTTGCCCTGCTCAAAAATACCGAAGGGAAGTTTTTCACTTTCGAAGAATACAAAAAACACATCGAAAAGACGCAAAAGGACAAGGACAAAAAACTGGTTTACCTGTATGCCACTGATGCAGATGCACAACACAGTTACATCGAAACTGCCAAAGTGCACGGTTACGATGTGTTGCTGATGGACGGCATACTCGACAGCCATTTCATCCAGAATATCGAACAGAAATTTGAAAATTCCGCTTTTGCACGTGTCGACTCCAACACCATCGAAAAGCTGATTCAAAAAGAAGAAGAAGCCCCTTCAAAACTTGACGACAAAGAAAAAGAAAGCGTGAAGGCTGCTTTCGAACGGAACATCGACAAACAGAAATTCAACGTAGTATTTGAAAACCTCAGCGAAACCGACCTGCCGGTAATGGTAGTTCAAAATGAGTTCATGCGCCGGATGAAAGACATGGAAGCCCTGGGCGGTGGCGGCATGATGGGTATGGGCGGGTTACCCGAAACCTACGAACTGGTAGTGAATGCGAACCATCCGCTGACTGGAAAAATACGCCGGGAAAAAGATGAAAAAGTACAGGATGAACTGGTTCGCCAATTATACGATTTGGCCCGCCTCTCAAAAAACCTGTTGAAAGGAAAAGAAATGAGTGACTTTGTCAAACGCAGTGTGGGCATTATCGAGTAAGTAAAAACAGCTTATTTTTTAACGAAGAAAAAGGAGTGTTGGCTAAAAGCCGGCACTCTTTTTTTAGGATTGCGGGTAACAGAACAGGTACAGTATAGCACGATACTCATCTTTTTCTGGATAATCTTTTACAGAAAGATGGTGAATTCAAGCTGCATTTATTCGAAATATTTCTACTTTCGAAGTTTTTTAATTAAACTAATCTCCAGAGATATGAAAAATCCGTATTCAATTTTTATCATGATTTTAGTCCTCCCCTTAAGCTCCTTTGGACAGGATTCTCTTGGCTATTGGGGCAGCTATAATGATGGGGAATTTGCCAGAATGGAGCTCACCGATGCAAGCAAGACAGTTCTTGGCATTACGCTGTCAAACTTTGTCGGTTCAGATTTTGGGACTAACAATGTGCTTTACGCAATTCGCCTGAACAATCATGGTTTTTACAAAATTGATACGGCTAGCGGTAATGCAATCCATCTGGGGACGAATCCCCCGCCCGCGGGACAACTCTGGATGGGACTGGCTTACGACGAAGATACAGGAATCATGTACGGACTAAGTGCACAGGGCACTACTGTCGGCAAAAGTTCCATTTACACCATCGACGAGTCGAATGGCTCTTACACCCTGATCGGGAGCCAGTGGGTTGCTCCAGCCCTCACCTGCATCGCCATCGACGGTAAAGGAAAAATGTACGGTTTAAATGTAAACGACGACAAAATTTATGAAATTGACAAAACCGACGGTTCGGTAACGGAAGTGGGCCCGATAGGTCAGTCTTCATCAGGATTTGGCCATGCCATGGATTTCGACAAAGAGTCGGAAACCATGTATTTATCAACTTTCAGCCCCTCCAATTCCCAAAACACACTGCGGATAGTTGATCTTACGGATGGAAGCACAATAGAAGTCGGGGATGTTGGCACAGAGACTGGAATATTTGCGGTAAAACCCCTATCAACACTGACTTCGGATTTTAGTGTTAATGACAGCACGCCCTGTGAAACCACAGCAGTACAATTCACTGACCTGTCCGTGGATGCTGCTTCCTGGTCATGGGTGTTTGAAGGTGGTCTGCCTCCAACCTCAAATTATCAGAACCCCACGGTCATTTATAACACACCGGGCAGTTACGACGTAGAGCTGACAGTAACTGACAGTTCAGGAGGAGTTTCTGCTACAGAATTAAAAAAAGACTTTATCACTGTTATTGAAGAGCCGTCCCCCCAAATAATTGGTGATTCGATGGCTTGCAAAAACGATGTTGTCGGTTATTTTACCGTTGAAGATACGGGTAGCATTTACCTGTGGAAGATAACCGGGGGTGAAATCATATCGGGCGACAGCACAAGTCAAATCACCGTTTTATGGGGACCGATCGGCGATGGAACACTTGACCTGACAGAGACTACTGCCGACTCCTGCTCCGGTAATGCCGAGACTCTTGAAATAACGATTGGGGACTGTGTCGGTATTGAAGAAAATGAATCCGGCAGTCTTCATATCTACCCCAATCCGGCTACTGACAGGCTTTACATTTCATCAGCCAATGTGATCAAATCAGTTGCGGTTTTTGATTTTACCGGGAAACTGCTGACCCTACTAAACCCAAGCAGTACGAGTTATCTGCTTGATACTTCCGGGTACAAAGCCGGTATTTATTTACTTGTTATCGAAACAGACAATGCCAAATTCCAAAAGCGGGTAGTAATCAAATAATTCTTTTACCATCAATATTAAATGCCATTGGTGGCGCCTCACCCTCAAGTATTTTACACCCCGTTGAAGCAAAGATTTTCCTCAACGGGGAAAATTCGTATATTGCGCAAACAATAACCGTTCTTCTTTCATACTAAGTTTTTAGCGACAAACATTTAACTCTGTCGTTAAGCTGTTCATCAATACTTCATTGATACAAACCTAATGAAAAGCCCTATGAAAAAGTCGACACACAAACCAAACTGTCAAATCGTTCTATTCCTGATTGTCTCTGTTATTTCTTTTTCAAACATCTCGGCCCAAGAATCATTACAAAAAAAAGACCGTGACATTCCGACCTATTTTTATGGAACACTAAGCGATTGTTACACCGGCGAACCACTAAACAACATCAGGGTTTCCGCAATGACAACCGATACGCTTTTTACTACAGAAACCAATTCAGCCGGTTACTACAAAATGCGGGTACAGGCCGATACCTTCGATGTGGTTTTTACCAAGCCCGGCTTACATCCCGATACTGTTTTCGGTAAAATTGCACCACGGGGAGTGAGGACCGAGATTAGCAGGTCGATGTGCAAAATACCTTATCCGCCCGGCTGGGTATTTTTAAACCCTAACGAAGCCGACACCGAAGCCGTGATTAGCTGGACATGGCCCTGTCCCGACTATGAAATTATTTATGACGATGGGACTGCCGAGGACTACGCCTTGTGGATACAGGCCGGGGGAAGGTCGGCGGTCCGCTTCACCCCTGCCGGTTATCCAGCCACCGTAAAAGGCGGACGCATTTATGTGGGCGATGGCAGTTTTCCTGAAGGTTCCGATTTTATCGGTACCGATTTCGCGGTTGGGATACTGGATGACGACGGTCCGGACGGCATGCCCGGAACAGTACTCGATTCTGTTGTTGTTACTGTAAACAATTACGAATGGGTCGTTTTCGATGACATTTTTAACCGCACTTTTGAGGAGGGCGATTTTTACCTTGTCATGTGGCAGTTGGGCCTTCCGCCCGAAGCGGCGCCACTGGGCATCGACACCGATGTGCCGACGGTGTACCGTTCCTATGTGGCCATGGCCGGAACCGACTGGATTGTCTCCCCTTACCAGGATTTTATGATGCGTGCCACGGTCAGCAGTCCCGGAAGCAGTTTGAAGGCAGATTTGAGCCCGGGGAGATTTATCGTCCCGCCCCGTCCGCCCTTGCCCGTATACATCGCCACCGGTCCGCCCGAAAGCACCGCCGGAACGGTGAAAAACGGCACTTTCAAGCCCCTTGCAAACAAAACCCGGAACCGTGAAATTGTGAGCTACGAGCTGGCATGGGTTGACAGTTTTATCCCCGACAGCAGCGAAAGGCCGGCTGACGGAACCCTGCACCCGTTTCCCGGCAACGAAACCAGCCCGTTTTACGACAGCAACTGGGGCACGCGCCCTCCCGGCTTTTATGCCTACGCGGTAAGGACAAATTACGAAAACGATACTTCGCCCTGGACTTACTCCAACGTGGCGGCCCACCTGCTGGACAACACGGTGGAAATAACCGCCGGCTTGTGCGACGACAGCCTTGCCGAAAACATTGAAGTCCTGCTGGTGGGGAAAAATTACCCCTACCAACTGCTGGAAGGCATCGCCACTTTGGATACGGCGCTTAACCGGGCAGTGATGGTTTTCGACAGCGTGATCAACGGCCTCTACGACCTGACGGTTTATAAAATCGGCTACCACGGATATTTTCATTTCGACCTTGAGATTGATGACGATTACATCGAATTTGTTACCTTGCAGGAAAACACTTTCCCTGCCAATAACCTCTACGTTGATTCGCTGACTTCCGTTGCCACCTGGGAACCCGCTTGGATTACACAATTGGCATTGGAAGATTTTGAAGGTGAACAATTCCCGCCCGAAGGCTGGCAGAAAAAGAAGGGTATGGGCGAAATTGGCTGGTACCGGGCCAGCTCAGCCAATTTTGGCTTTACAGTCCCACCCGGCGATGGCTACTATGCCGTTGTTAATTCATATATGATTGGAAGTGGCCCTTATGAAACAGATAATTATCTGATCATGCCTGAAATGGACCTGCGCCAAAGCCCTGATTATAAATTGTACTTCGACCACTTTTTCAATGGGGGATATGGCGAAACAGCACAGATTAAGTACAGTACGGACACAGGAAATACCTGGGAAACCTATTTTGAAATAACACCTGTAAGCAATTGGTCCTGGAACCGGGTGGAGGTGGATCTGTCACCAATTTCGGGCCCGGAAGGACTTCGCAAAGTTTGGCTGGCCTTATATTACAGCGACAACAGAAACTGGGCACAAGGCTGGACAGTTGACAACGTGACTGTTCACAACGGCCCGGCACCCGTTCTGGGCTACTACGTTTACCTGAACGATTCGCTGGTGGCCGAAACACCACCGGATGTCACCACGTACACTTACACCGACATCATTTACGGACGGCAGTACAAAGCAACTGTCAGGGCTAACTACAATTGTGGATTGTCCGATCCCGTTGATTATTACTGGACTTCGGGCCTGCTTTTCCTGCCGCGCGGATTTGGGAACAACTATACCACTGAATCCGATGAGGTTCCGCTCTACTGGCTGCCGCCGCTCAACCAGGAAGGATTCATCCCCGAAGGGCTGCTCCGGTTCAATGTTTACCGGGATGGACAGTGGGTATCGGAAGTGGACTACAACGGCGAAGGAAGCGAAGACACCATCCGGTTTACCGTTGATGGACTCGACCCCGACTGTTACGCGCTTGGGCTGACGGCAGTTTACGACCTGGAAGTCTTTGGCTTTCCGGGCCAGGAAGGCGAAACAATTCCTGTTCCTGACAGCGCCTGCGTGTACTGGGGCTTCCGCCTCCCCTTTGCAGAAGACTGGAACGAAGGCGGTTTCGCTTTCAACGGCTGGCGGCTGGACAATAAGGGCTGGACGGTCAACAGCAGCCAGGGCTTTCCGGAACCCTCGGCAACATTCAATTCTGACGAGATGATCGGCAAAAACGATTACAGCTCATCGCTGGTTTCCAATCCATTCATGGGAAACGAGTTGACCGAAGGGGATATTTTCGTGGATTTCAACCTGAGGCTGGATGACGTAAGCCCCACCGGCGACGAACAGCTGCTGCTCGAAATAAGTACCGATGCAGGAAAAACCTGGGATTCCATCGCCGGGTTTGACAATGCCGGCGGTAGCTTCGGTTTTGAAGACGGTTTCAACCACCTGAACATTACCCTTCCCGCAAAGGGAAGTATTTTCCACCTTAGGTTTCGTGCAAAAGGCAAAAACGCCGACAACATCCAAAGCTGGTTTGTTGACAACATCCACATTTACCGGCTTTGCGACCCGCCAAAAGATTTGGAAGGCACTTATTTCTGGGAAGCCGGCAACTGGGGTGTGCGTGTGGACTGGCGGATTCCGGAGGTGATCGATTCAGCCGTTCAATGGATTTTCTGGGACGATGAGAGTTATACCGGAGGCTTTGGTTTCGGGAGCAATACAAACTGGGCGGTTGCACAACGCTGGGACGCCGGGCAGTTAAAGGACTGGAACGGGGTGGACTTAAGCAGTTTCAAAATCACTAAGATTTCACTCATCTTGAACGACAGTGCCTTCGGCTCGGTTTATGTTAAAATTTGGAGTGGCCAAAACGCAGGAACACTTTTGTATCAGCAAAAAGTGGAAAACCCTGTGATTGGACAATGGATGGGAGTTCACCTGGAGGAAGCCGTTGCCTTTGACATTGATTCGGAATTGTGGGTCGGTTACGCTGTTTACGGGCAGCCCTATGGCATCAAACCGGCTGCATACGACCAGGGGCCGGCGGTTTCGGGCTACGGAGACTTGTTTTACACCCAGGGGAAATGGTGGTTGTCCGAACAGCTTGGACTTGACAACAACTGGGCAATTCATACCTTTCTGGAAAAATTGCCGGACACCTCCGCGATACCTGCTTCGGTAACTGAAATCAGCGCGGGCAGGGACTTTGGTGTTTTTAAACTTTACCGCCAGCAAATCGGAGTAGATGACGACTATGTTTTATACGACCTAATCCCCTTGCAGCAAGGCCAGTTGGCGTACAGCTACTTTGACTACGCACCTGCCGTCAGCAGCGGGAACACCTACAACTACAAGCTTACGGCCAACTGGCAAAGCGACATCGACGAATGTGAATCGGAACCTGCTTTGAGTGTTTCGGGTACCGAAGATTACGTTACCATCCTCGTGACGGACTTGCAAGAACCGGAGACAACACCTTTTATATTGTACCCCAACCCGGCAAGAGAAAGGGTTACCATCCGCTCAGCCGGTCAGATCAACAGGGTAACGGTTTTCAACATTTACGGACAAAGGGTGATGGATAAAAGTCTGATGAACGAAAACACCGTCGAACTGAATCTGGCTACGCTGGAAGCCGGTATTTACCTGGTGCGTGTCAAAACCGCAAACGCTTTTCTTTTCAAGCGTCTGATCATCTCCAACTGACCGGATTTCTGCACGGAACACCGGGCCTGACACCAATAACATTCTGTTGTAAAATCATCCTGAATAAATTTAATTTATCTCATTATTCAAATATTCTTTACATTCGCCTTTTAAAAAAAGTTCTTTATGAAGAAATCCTGGATTATTATTATTGTCATCGTTGTGCTTGGCTTCATTCTGTACAGTTCATTCAAGGGAAGTTACAACGAAATGGTAACTCAATCCGAAGCCGTTGATGCCCAATGGGCGCAGGTGGAAAATGTGTACCAGCGCAGGGCCGACCTCATTCCCAACCTTGTCAATACCGTAAAAGGTTACGCCGGACACGAAAAGGAAACCCTCGAAGGCGTTGTCGAGGCCAGGGCAAAAGCCACCCAAACCACCATCAATGCCGGGGGACTGACACCTGAAAAACTGGCCGCTTTTCAACAGGCTCAGGACGGCTTAAGTTCTGCCTTGTCGCGTTTGATGGTTGTGGTTGAAAAATATCCTGACCTGAAAGCCAACCAAAACTTTCTGGAATTACAGGCACAATTGGAAGGAACGGAAAACCGCATTGCCGTCGAACGCATGAAGTTCAACGAAATCACCCGCAATTACAACACCCTGATCAAACGATTCCCCAGGAACCTGCTTGCAGGCATGTTTGGCTTTGAGGCCAAACCCTACTTTGCGGCTCAGCAGGGCGCCGAAAAAGCCCCTGAAGTAAAGTTTTAGTCTTTCTTTTTGAGAACCCAAATCCAACCAAGATGAATCAGAATGCCCGTAAATTTTTCAATAAAGAAGAAAAGGAATCTATTAAAAAGGCCATCCTGAACGCGGAGCTCGACACTTCCGGGGAAATCAGGGTGCACATTGAAAGTAAATGCGACAAAGATGTACTCGACAGGGCTGCTTTCCTGTTTGACAAGCTGGGGATGCATAAAACAGAACTGCGCAACGGCGTACTTGTTTATCTTGCGGTAAACAGCCAAAAATTTGCCATTATCGGCGACAAAGGCATCAACGCTGTTGTACCCAAAGATTTCTGGGCAGACATCAAAGAAAAAATGGCCGAAAGGTTTAACAAAGGGGAGTTTACCGAAGGCCTGGCTGAGGGCATTACCGAAACCGGCAAACACCTCAAAAAGCATTTTCCCCGCCATATTGACGACATCAACGAACTGCCCGATGAGATTTCCTTTGGCGATTGACACAATTAATTGCACCTCCACAGCGTTTCATTGACAGTGCAACAAGACTTCAAAAAAAACCAGGGGAGAAGAAGAAAAGGAAGGATGAAAAACAAAATAAGTGCCGAACAACAAATGAAACAACAAATCGCCCGTAGCCTGAGCATACTGGTTTTGCTCTTCAGTTTTTCGCTCCACCTGTCAGCTGACATACCACCACGACCACAGCCGCCACGCCTGGTCAACGACATGGCAGACCTGCTGAGCCAGAAGCAGGAGGAAGCGCTGGAATATAAATTGCGCTATTTTAACGACACTACTTCTAACCAGATTGTTGTTCTCACTGTAAAATCAATTGATGGCAACGACCCGGCATTTTATGCTTACGAGGTGGGTGAGAAATGGAAAGTGGGACAGCGGGAATTTGACAACGGAATTGTCATCCTCATCAAACCAAAATACGGAAACAGCGACCGGGGTCAGGCCTACATCGCTATTGGCTACGGGCTGGAACCTGCCATCCCTGATGCCATTGCCAAGCGGATCATGGAAAATGAAATGATCCCTGAATTCAGGAACAACAATTATTACAAGGGAATTAACAAAGCAGCTGATGTGCTCATGGCCATGGCCTCCGGTGAAATTTCTGCCAAAGGTTACAACAAGCAAACCAAGTCTTCGCCCATCTTCGCCTTTCTTCCGTTTATTATTTTTATCATTATCTTTTTATTGATCCGTGGGAGTCGTTCAAGTGCCTACAGTGTCGGTGGAAAGCGTGGCAGAATCTCGCCCTGGACAGCCCTGTGGCTTGGCAGCGCTTTGGGTGGATCGCATTCAGGGAGTTGGGGGAACTTCAGCGGTGGCAGCGGTGGTTTTGGTGGCGGCGGTGGCGGGTTCGGAGGTGGGTTCGGCGGATTCGGGGGTGGCAGCTTTGGCGGTGGCGGCGCCGGGGGAAGCTGGTGAGCGGTTAATGATGAATGCTGATACTGACCACTGAATTCCAATCCTTTTCCCTGCCCCTCAATACTCCTGATGGAAATTACCAAAAGGTCATTTTTACCATTTCCTGTCCTTCCCTTATATTTATTCACATTATATCTAACTGAATTTCAAGCCGTTTTCAAACACCGGTTTGACAAGTCCTGAAAATATTTCTTCACAAAGCGGGTAGCATTTAGATTTTTAGCATATTTTTAACGCCCGATTATTTACCGGAAAACGACTTCATTTTTGATAATATTTACAACATGATCAATACGGGTATTGTATTTAAGAAACCTTTGGCGCTCAATGCGTTTCTTAAAAATGGATTGCTGATCCTCCTCTTGTTATTTAGCTCACTTTCTTTTGGACAGACTGCCGAAGCAGAAGCAAACTTTGCCGTTTGTAAGGCATGCCATACCATTGGGGGTGGCAAGTTGGTCGGTCCCGACCTGAAAGGGGTAACCGAAAGAAGGGAGGAAGCATGGATTTTAAGGTTTGTCAAAAACTCCACAGAATTTATCCAGTCGGGCGACCCGGTGGCCAAACAGGTATTCGAGGAGAACAACAGCATTCCCATGCCCCCAAACAACCTGACAGATGAGCAGATAAAAGATATTTTGCTGTACATCGAAAATGGTGGAAAAGTTGCCGGGGCAAGCGAGGCCGTGGTTGAGCAGACCCCCAAACCGGCACAGGACGAATTGGAAAGCACCATGATCCTGGCCGAAAAGAAACAGGCCGAAGCCCAAAACCTCTACATCACTTTTATCATTTTATCCGTACTGATTGTCATCAGCATTTTCGACCTGTTAGTTAGCAAAATCCTTAAAGCACGCTGGATTCATGTTGTAATTATGCTGATTTCAGTGGTGGTTATCGGCGAAATTGTTTTTCTGGAATCAGCCGCACTCGGTCGCCAGCAGTACTATCAGCCCGAGCAGCCCATTATGTTTTCGCATAAAGTGCATGCCGGGCAGAACAAGATTGATTGTAAGTATTGCCACTTTACTGCGGATGAAAGTATGCACGCCGGCATTCCACCCGTGAATGTTTGCATGAACTGCCACAGCCAGGTGAAACAGGGCAAACTGACAGGCACCAAAGAAATCGACAAGATTTACAGCGCAATTGAGCGGAACAAACCAATTGAATGGATAAAAGTGCACAACCTTCCCGACCATGTTTATTTCAACCACGCACAACACGTGAACGTGGGAAAAGTGGCTTGTGCCGAATGTCATGGCCCGGTAGAAAAAATGGACCAGATCATCCAGGTAGAAGACTTGAGCATGGGCTGGTGCATACAGTGCCACCGCGAGAAAGAAGTGCAATTTGCTGACAATAAGTTTTACGATCAGTACACTAAACTCCATCAACAAATCAAGAGCGGCAAAATCAGTAAGGTTACCGTACAGATGATTGGGGGCGACGAATGTCAAAAGTGTCATTATTAATTTTGAATATTTTATTATTCCCTATATTTTTAGACCATGGAAAAAAAATACTGGCAAAGTCTTGAAGCTTACAAGGAACTGAAGAAAAGCGAACTTCCACAAGGCAATGAGCCACACGCTGAATTTTCAATTGAAGGATTGGACGAATCAGAAATCAAGGGAAAATCGAGCCGGAGGGATTTTTTAAAAATGCTGGGTTTCTCGGTAAGCGCCGTTGCCCTGGCATCCAGTTGCCAAACACCAATCAGAAAGGCCATCCCTTTGCTGAACCAACCCGAAGACCTGATTCCCGGTGTCCCCAATTTCTACGCTTCAACCTTTTTTGATGGTATTGATTACTGTAGCATCCTGGTCAAAACAAGGGAAAACAGGCCCATCAAGATTGAAGGCAACGATTTATCACCGCTGACCAAAAGCGGCACCTCCGCCAGGGTGCAGGCATCAGTGCTCAATTTATACGACGATGCACGGCTCCGCAAGCCTTTTAACAATGGTAATGAATCAGACTGGGAAACCATCGACCGGGAAATCAGCCAGCAGTTGGGCGGATTGGCACAGGAAGGAAAAAGTGTGGTGTTGCTGACCTCAACCATCATCAGCCCGACAACCAGAAAATTAATCAAAGAATTCAGGGAAATTTACCCCAACATTACCTGGACAACTTACGACGAAGTGAGCGCTTCTGCTATCAGGAAAGCCAATGAACAAAATTTCGGGCGCGCTGTCATTCCATTTTATCACTTCGACAAAGCCACTGTAATCGTAAGTTTCAATGCCGACTTTTTGGGAAACTGGCTGCTGCCGGTTACCTTCTCCAAGCAGTTCTCGGGCAGAAGAAAACTGTCAAACGGAAATACCGACATGTCGCGTTTGTATATGTTCGAGTCCGCCATGTCGCTTACCGGTTCCAACGCCGATTACCGCATCCCCATCAAACCCTCCGAAGAAGGCCTGGTGCTGATGAGCCTTTACAACGAAATTGCAGGCATATCGGGCGCCACAACCTATCCGGTTCCAAGTCACGGATTTGATGTGAAACAGGCCGCGATGGACTTGCTCGACAACAAAGGTAAATCACTGGTGGTTTCAGGAACCAACAATGTAAATATTCAACTCATCGTTAATGCCATCAACCAATTGTTGGGCAACTATGCATCGACCATTGACCTCAATAAAACCGTCAACCTGAAACAGGGTGATGATGAACGCATGCGGCAATTGGTTGCCAAAATGAACCAGGGACAGGTTGCCGGCCTGTTGATGTACAATGTCAACCCGGCCTACAACTACCCCCAGACCGACGTATTTATTAGCGGGCTCAAAAAAGTCGGGCTCAAAGTTTCCTTTGCCGAAACCATGGACGAAACCGCCCTGCTTTGCGATTATGTTTGTCCTGACAACAACTACCTTGAATCGTGGAACGATGCCGAAGCAGTAAAAGGATATTTAAGTATTACGCAGCCGACCATCCAACCTATTTTCAACACCCGACAGTTCCAGGACAGTTTGATGGCATGGGGCAGTTTCGGGGGAGATTTCTCCACCTATCTCGAAGCCAACTGGAAGGGACTGCTTTCGTCAGGGAACCCGGATGGGAAAAGCTGGGCAAAAGTCAAGCACGATGGTGTTTACACACGCAAAGCGGATGCCGGTGAAACGCCCGGGTTTATCCCGCAGGGATTAAAACTTCCCGAGGCTAACAGTTCGGGGGTCGAACTGGCTTTGTACGAGAAAATCGGAATCGGAACGGGCAAATACAGCAACAACCCATGGCTGCTCGAAATGCCAGATCCCATCACCACAGCAACATGGGACAATTACGCTTGCGTGTCCCCCAAATTTGCAGAAGAGCACCAGCTTCAATTTGAAGATGTGGTTAAAATAAACGGACAAATTGAGCTGCCCGTCCTCGTGCAGCCCGGCCAGGCTTATGGAACAGTTTCCATCGCCCTGGGTTTTGGGCGAACAGCGGCAGGAAAAGCCGGCAACAATGTGGGACAAAATGTTTACCGCCTGATGAATGGAAAAAACAGCACTTTTCAACTTTCGGGCGAAGTAGTTTCCCTCGAAAAAGTAATCGGGAAAACCTACCCGCTGGCGCTGACACAAATGCACCACACCATGGAAGGCCGGCCAATCGCCCGCGAAACTACTTTGAGGGATTTTATCAAGAACCCTTCTTCCGGAAATGAAAAAGAACGCTTTAATGAAGAAAACAACACTACCCTCTATCAAAAAGTAAACTTTGACGGAATTCAGTGGGGAATGAGCATCGACCTGTCAAGCTGCACGGGCTGTGCCAATTGTGTGATTGCCTGCCAGGCTGAAAACAATGTTGCCGTCATTGGAAAAGAACAGGTGAAAAACCGCCGGATTATGCACTGGATGCGCATTGACAGATACTATTCCGAAGACGTTGAAAACCCGGAAGTATTTCACATGCCTACCATGTGCCAGCACTGCGACAATGCACCCTGTGAAAACGTTTGTCCGGTTGCCGCTACTAACCACAGCACCGAAGGCCTTAACCAAATGGCCTATAACCGCTGTATCGGCACACGTTACTGCATCAACAACTGCCCATACAAGGTCAGACGTTTTAACTGGTTTGAATTTACTAACAACAACCAATTCGATTACAACATGAACAGTGAGCTGGGCAAGATGGTGCTCAATCCTGACGTGATTGTCCGTCAACGTGGTGTGGTCGAAAAATGTTCATTATGCATCCAGCGAATTCAGGAGAAGAAACTGCTTGCCAAGATGGAAAACAGGCCATTAAAGGAAGGTGAAGTAGTAGTTGCCTGTCAGCAATCGTGCCCGACCGATGCCATTGGCTTTGGGAATTTACAAAACCCATCAAGCAAGGTAAGTAAAGAACGAAAAGAAAAACGTACCTACCACTTGCTTGGCCATTTACACACCTTACCGTCTACTACTTATATGACCAAAGTCAGAAATAAAGAATCTTAGAAATTAATTGACAAGGATAAAAATCAGCAACGATGTATAATACCAGAGTCAGAGGAATATTAATTAAAGGGAATAAGAGTTTTAGTGATGTTAGCAGGGACATCATCAAGCCCATGGACGACAAAACACCCATGTGGTGGTGGGTTACGGCTTTTCTTGCTACAGGCGCTTTGTTTTGGGGGGTCTGGGGTTTTTATAATACCATTTCCACGGGCATTGGCACCTGGGGCCTCAACAACAATGTAGCCTGGGGATGGGCCATCATCAATTTTGTCTGGTGGATTGGTATCGGCCATGCCGGGACAGCTTTTTCCATTTTCCTGCTTATTGTCAGGCAAAAGTGGCGGACTTCCATCAACAGGGCCGCTGAGGCCATGACCATTTTTGCCGTGATGGCAGCCGGACTGTTCCCATTGATTCACATGGGACGTATCTGGGACGGTTTTTTCATTTTTCCGTATTGGAATACCCGTGGTCCGGTTTGGGACAACTTTAACTCGCCCCTGTTTTGGGACGTTGTGGCCATCAGCACTTACTTCATGGCCTCTTTCGTGTTCTGGTACATGGGCATGATTCCCGACTTTGCCACCATCCGCGAACGGACAACTTCGGCCATCAAAAAGAAAATCTACGGCGCACTGAGCTTTGGTTGGATTGGTAACGCAAAGGGTTGGTTGCGCTTCGAAACAGCTGCAATCCTGCTTGGGGGTATGGCAGCCCCGCTTGTAGTGTCAGTGCACTCCATTGTTTCCATGGACTTTTCGGTATCGGTGGTTCCTGGATGGCATACCACTATTTTCCCACCGTATTTTGTTGTGGGTGCCATCTTCTCGGGATTTGGTATGGTGCTCACACTGATGATTGTGATGCGCAAACTGTACAAATTTAAAGATTACGTTACCGACGGACACCTCGATGCCATCACCAGGATACTTACATTTATGTCGTTGATTATGGGAACAGCTTACCTTACCGAATTGTTCATGGCCTGGTATTCCGGTTCAGAATATGAATTGTTTACCTTTATGAAAAACAGGGTAACGGGTGATTATAAATTTGCCTACTGGACCATGTTAATTTGTAACGGGATGATCCCGCAACTGTTCTGGTTTAAGGCGGTCAGAAAAAACATCACCATTGTATTTATTATTTCCCTTTTCATTAACCTCGGCATGTGGTTCGAGCGTTACGTCATCGTGGTAACTTCACTTTCCAAAGATTTTCTGCCTGCCACCTGGGCTACTTACGAACCGACCATCACCGAAATCGCCGTTTATTCCGGTACCATTGGTTTATTTGTGCTGGGGGTACTGATGTTCTTCCGCTTTGTCCCGACCATCGCCATTAGCGAAGTAAAAGGGGTGTTAAAAGAAACTTCAACATTAAAATCGTTTACCGATGAAAACTAATATTCTGGGTATATACGAGGATGAGAAAGTCCTTACTGATGCTGTTGACAAGCTTCAGGCGCAAGGTGTAACAATCAGCGATGTGTTTTCGCCCATCCCCCTGCACGGGATTTGGGAAAAACTGAACCTGACCACCAGGCTCCCGCTCGCAACATTTCTTTATGGCGCCTTCGGTGCTGCCCTTACCTTTGCCTTTCTGTTCTGGACTTCGGTAGTAAGCTACCCCTTAAAATTCGGGGGCAAACCACTGAACACTTTGTCTTTTATCATCATTATGTTTGTGTTGACAATAAATATTGGTACGCTTTTTACCTTTATCACTTATTTTGTCAGGGAAAAAATGTTTCCCGGCAAACAGGTTAAGCTTGATGTTCCCCGGACAACCGACGACCAGTTTACCATCGTCATCGAAAGGCCGCTTGACATGAGCCTGGATGAAGAGAAGAAAATCAACGCCCTTTTGAAAGAAACCGGCGCTGTTGAGGTGATAGAAACGAATAATTAAAACCGATTTAATACTGTACAAAATGAAATATTCGCGACTGCTTTTTTTATTCCTGGTTCCGTTACTGATGATGGGTTGTAAAAAAGACAAGAACAACCCGGGTTACAATTATATGGGCAAGCACGACATGTATTACACCAAGTTCTACAAAGCTTATTCGCCCAACCCGTTACTGCCCAACGGGATGACGAACCAAATGCCCGCCGAAGGCGCCGTTGCCAGGGGAAAGATGCCGTTTCCATACAAAGGTTCCACCATCACCGACAGGGCACAAAACCAAAGCCTGGCCGGGCTGGAATTGGCCAACCCCATCACGTCAAACGACGCTATTGTGCAGGAAGGCAAAGAGCAGTTCAGGATTTTCTGTAGTAATTGCCATGGCCTGCAAGCCAGAGGCGACGGCAACCTTTACACCAGTAAATTATTTCCGGCCAAGCCGACTTCACTGGTCGAGAGTTATGTGCAGAACAAGCCCGACGGGGAAATTTACTACGTCATAACCATGGGTTCCATCTCCGGTTTAATGGGGCCGCACGGAAGCCAGATAACGCCCGAAAACAGGTGGAAGATTATTCATTATTTAAGACATCTTGCAAAATAGGATTGTAGTTTCAACATCAAAAACAGTATCTCATGGATAATAAATTACAGATCGGCAGCAAATTTAAAATGGCCATGTTTGCTTTAATTGCAGTGGGGGTCATTACGGTTATCGCCGGTTTTTTAACGGGCGAGGCAACACGCACATGGGCCAACCTCCTGCTGAACAATTATTACTTCCTCGCAGTTGCCCTTGGCGCCACTTTCTGGCTGGCCATCCAGGCCATTACCCAGTCGGGTTGGTCGGCAGCCTTCGTACGGGTTCCGCAAGCCATGGGCAATTACCTCATCGTCTCCTTTTTTCTGTTTTTGATTTTGTTCCTCGGGATACACAACCTTTACCACTGGACACACCACGATGCAGTACTTCAGGATGCCATTCTTTTGCACAAAGCACCCTATTTGAACCTGCCCTTCTTTGCCATACGCTACGTCATTTTCTTTGCCCTGTGGATATTCCTGACCCAACGCATCAAAAAGCTTTCGCTGAAAGAGGATCAATTAGGGGGCACTGTCTTTTTTGAAAAAATCGAGTTCACTTCGAAGGTGTATATTTTTGTCCTTGCCATTTCTTTTTCACTGTTTTCGATCGACTGGCTGATGTCGCTGGACGCGCACTGGTACAGTACGATTTATGCCGTTAAGAAGTTTGTCATGGCCTTCTATCATGGAACTGCTATTGTTCTCGCCATCATTATTATCCTGAATAAACTTGGTCAATTCCCCATGCTCAACAAAACCCATCTCGGCGACTTTAGCCGATGGCTGTTTGTTCTAAGCATGATTTGGGGATATATGTGGCTATCGCAATACCTGCTTATCTGGTATGCCAACATCCCCGAAGAAACAGTATATTACGTTCCGCGTATCATGGGCGAATACAAGAATTATTTTTATTCCGAATTGATTATCAACTGGCTCTTCCCCTTTCTGTTCCTGATGTGGAACCGGGTTGGAAAAAATGCCAATGCCCTGCTGTTTGTAATTTTCGTGTTAATCGTTGGCCAGTGGGTTGAATTGTATATGTCCATTATGCCAAATACCATCGAATCGCATTCCATCACCTATGTGGAGATTGGGACTTTCCTTGGTTTTGCCGGAGTGTTTGCCCTGGTAATTGCCTGGTCGCTGACAAAAGCACCGCTGGTCCCGAGGAACCATCCTTACCTGCAGGAAAGTATCGAGGACGGGCATTAGATTTAAAAACCACATCTGGATCAGCATGCTCAGATTCGCATAGCGGAGAGGCTGAAAGTGAATTTCCTGTGGGTCGCATCTCATCAACAACAAAATGAAGACTTTTGCGCGCCGGCTTCAATTGTTTTATTCGGGCATTCAGCTTTTAAGTTTAGATGTTGTTGCAGGGGCCATGGCTGTTGGTTACTTTGCCATCCGTTTGCTCCATCCCGTGGCAAACCCGTTTTGGTGGTTCATCCTTCCATTCGCCGTCTGGTCCTTTTACACCCTCGACCATTTATTCGATGGTTTCAGGCTAAAAGGGGAAGCACAAATTAAAAGACATCGTTTTCATTATGAGAACCGGCGGGTTTTAGGTTCATTTTCCGTTTTCTTTGGTTTGACGGCTTTTGTATTCAGCCTGGTTTTTCTTGAAAAGCAAATCATCCGGGCAGGCCTGGTTGCAGGCAGCCTTGTCCTGCTTTATTTTCTTGTTTTGTCCCGCTCCGGCAGTAAAAATAATTTCTTGTTTCAAAAAGAACTAATGATCGCCCTGGTATATGTTTCCGGAATCTGGCTGGCACCCCTGGTTTGGTATGGGCATTTACCCGAAACGGTATTGGTGCTCATCATTTTCGTGCTGTTTTTATTGGCCTGGGCCGAAGGTATCATGGCCTCCCGTTTCGATTACGAAAATGATGTGCACGACGGGCACAGTAGCTTTACGGTGCTTTTCGGTAAACGGTTCACCAGGCAGTTTCTCATTATCTTGCACATCCTGATTTTCCTGCTCATTAAACTTTCTGTCTTCTTTATCTCCACCAAACTTCAGTTTGCTGCCTTAATAATTCTGGCAATCATGAACCTTTCGCTTCTCATTATCACACTGTACCCGGATTGGTTTCAAAAATATGAAAGGTACCGCATTGCCGGAGAAAGTGTTTTTTTATTGCCGGTTCTGATTGCATTTTTCTGAAAGACCAAGCCCCTTCATTCTGAAAAAAACTACCGCTGTTTAGGAGGTACAGTTGCTCAGGACCTGCCATCGCGAACCAAAAAACTTTGGATTTATTGCAACAGTTGTTTGACCAATATCTTGAGCCCGTGTTGTAGTGTTCTGATGATGAAACGGGCCTTTTAAAAACCTGCTGAGTGGGGCCTTTTGCTCTCAGCAGATTGAATGCACCTTCCGAAACCTTCAACCCGCTATGTCCGGAAGCGACATAGCGGGTTTGGGGAAACCCCGACCAATGGGTTAGAAAAAACCCGTCGGGTCTTACACATTGTTTTATTTTTGCCAAAAAAAATCATGAAAATCGCCCCCAATACAACAGCCAAACTCATCTACACCTTAACAGCCGTTGCAGATGGGAAAATCATTGAAAAAGTAAATGAAGAAAAACCGGCGGCCTTTCAATTCGGCATCGGGCAATTGTTACCGGCTTTCGAAAAAAACCTTGACGGTTTAAAAGCAGAAGATGAATTTAGCTTTATCCTCAAAGCAGAAGATGCTTACGGGGAAGCGGACCCTTACGCCGTTTTCGACATTCCCATCGACACTTTTGAGGTAGATGGAAAAACCGATGAGAAAATGTTGCAGGTTGGCAATACCATTCCCATGACCGACAACGATGGCAACAAGCACATGGGTCGGATTACCAAGGTAATGGAGCAAGCAGTTACCATGGATTTTAATCACCCATTGGCAGGTAAAGATTTACAGTTTTCGGGTAAAGTACTTGAAGTGATTTGATTCCTTTCTATTCATCCAGCGGAACCAAACGGTCGTCTGTGGCCGGGAAGAACGACTTGTTGTATGGGTCGAAACGCCAGTATTTGTCCGTTCGTTCTTTCGCCGGAACGTTTTTATCAAGATAGTTGTTCAATAAATAATCGAAGGTGTAACCGGCGTATGTCCGCCCCAGCTGAAAAGCACCTTCGTACAGCCTTGCAGGTTCGAGCGAATCGATATTATAAACGTAGTTGATGTTACCCGTAAAAATATCATAGGTAAACTCCCCTTCCATATCGTCAGCAATCATTCCGGTGGCAAAATACACATTTGGTTTGTCGGAGTTTTCGTTTACTTTGCTGATTTCGATCCACGCGTTGACATAAACAGCTTCCAAATCCTGATCGTGAAAATAATAAGTATCGTAAATGGCGGCTTCATCATGGTGGGTGTAAATACTTTCTTCCAGTTCAATCTGGGCTACATTAATCACAAAAGCGTTGGTATCCACCTCCATGAAATCTACCAACTGCCCCTCCCTGAAAACAGTGAAACCAAAGGACGAAAGCTCCTTTGTAAAGCCAAAAATATAATTCGCCATAAAGAGTGAATCGTTGAGTTGCTTCAGGTATTTGGAGTGATCGAGCAAGGCCGAATCAAACAAAGACTCATCCGTAATACCCAGCGAGTCAAGGATAAAGGTTTTCTGGTTGGTTTTAAAGATGAAATCCGGAAAAAACACCAGGGCCGCCCGCTGCCTGCTGTTATCGACAAAAGCCGTGGCAAATTTACGCTCTGTACTGCACGAGAACAACAAAGCCGCAACGAACATTACCGTTACAAAAAGAATACCTTGTTTGTTAAAACTTCTCATTCAGCAACAAAAATAAAAAAATCCCCCCGTCAAATGAGAACGTTTTTTATACGGGTTTCTTGCCAAGCCAAACCTGAAGTTTTCACCAGGCCTTCCCCGGGACGGGAAAGTTGCCGGTTAAACAGGCACCGGTATTACCGCCTCTTCCGAAAGCCAGTTATTGCTGCGGCGCAGGATAAATCATCCGGATAACAATCAGGGTGTCGTTATTCGGACTGAAAACAGCATCTTCAAACCTCGGTATCTTCAGCTTTCCCGACGGGCTGCCCGAAACACCCACGCCTTCTGCCGGAATCTTCATTGACCTGGTATTGAGCACTCCATCCCCATTGGCATCATGATAGACGGCAACAGCATAATTTCCCGGTGGTACCTTCTTAAAACGGTAAGAAACAGTGTGGTTTTCGATTTCCAATTCAGCAGCCCTGAACGGATTGGTCTTGCTTTTAAAGCCGGAAGGGTTATCGAAAAGGGCAATCATTATCCGGCCTGCCGTTCCTTTAATGTCGTCCACAACTATCCTGACATCTGCCGTTTGCCCATTGACCCCGGTAAAGACAAAGAGAAATAGTAAAACAATTGCTGTATTTTTTTTACTTCGCATGGAAGACAAAAGTAAAACAAAATAGATGAGACCGGGAAGCCCGAGATTGCCAGGCTTAAAAGAGATGTAAATGTTTTATCGCAACTTCAACTTTCAACCTCAACTTTCAACTTTTAACTTTCAACTTTCAACTTTTAACTTTCAACTTATAACTCCCCCCTATCCTTCCTTCCTGCTTTCAGCTTCTTCGAGTGCCAGGTCGAGGAAGTTCCGCAACCGGGCCATTTGCCTGTTGGCTTGTTTTTGTCCGAATTTGGCGGCAAGAAACACCATCAGCCACAAAAGAGCAGCAACAGGGACACTCCACAGCCAGGGGGCTTCCATGCCGAGCATCCACTGAGAAACACCGAGGGCACCACCAAAAATAAATATGATAATAATGCCCATATAAAAAAACATGAACATGGTCCAGATTTTTGGTTTAGGGCCCACAACACCATTCACCAGCGAACCGCCTTTGACTTGTTCAACGCTCACATGAAGTTCAGGTGACCAATAATCCTGCTCGTCTTCGGGAATCTTCAGGTAAGCATGGTTCAACAGGGTATTTCCGGATACTTTTTCTTTGTTTTCCCTGAGTTTTCCCACAATCGAATCCATGATTTCCTCAGTGGTCAAAGTTGTCATCAAGCTACACCTCGGTCGAATGGCTAACGGTTTCATCGAAATAAATTAATTGGGTGTTTGCTTTGGTGCTGCGAAGATAAGAAAATATCCGGTCGGTAACACATTTAGGGTTGCAGCCCGCAGAAAGCTGACAGCCAAATTGAAAAAAGACCGGAAGGAATCGATCTAATCCAAACCGAAATCCATTTATTTCCTAATTTTGACAAAAAAAACAGCCTCATGGAACTTTCCCCATTAACTGCTACTTCACCGGTTGACGGACGATACAGAAACAAGACCGACGAACTCTCCGATTTCTTTTCGGAATATGCCTTGTTCAAATACCGGGTACAAGTCGAGATTGAATATTTCATCGCCTTGTGCACGTTGCCGCTTCCAGGACTGGAAGGATTTGACAGTAAGTATTTTGACCGGCTGAGAAACATCTACAAGAACTTTACACCCGATGATGCGGCGGCAGTTAAAACCATCGAACAGACAACCAACCACGACGTGAAAGCGGTGGAATATTTCATCAAAGAATGCTTTGACGAATTGGGGCTGACAGCATTTAAGGAGTTTGTGCATTTTGGGCTGACCTCGCAGGACATTAACAATACCGCCCAGCCCCTGGCCCTGAAAGATGCCCACAACCTGGTGCTTAACCCTTTGATTGAGAAGCTCGTCAATAAAATCAACCTGTCGGCTTTTGCATGGAAAGATATCTCGTTACTGGCACGCACACACGGACAGCCGGCCTCGCCGACCAAACTGGGCAAAGAGTTTTATGTATTTGTAGAACGCCTCGAAAACCAATTGGACCTTTTGCACACCATTCCTTTCTCGGGAAAATTTGGCGGGGCTACCGGAAACATGAATGCACATGTAGTGGCTTACCCCCAAATTGACTGGGAGAAATTTGCCTGCGATTTTCTCAAAAACGAACTTAAAATCCATCGGCAGAAAACCACAACCCAAATTGAGCATTACGATTTCCTGGCGGCTTATTTTCAGGCTCTTTCACGTATCAACACCATCCTCATTGACCTATGCAGGGACATCTGGACTTACATTTCCATGGACTATTTCAAACAAAAAATAAAAACGGGTGAAATTGGTTCTTCGGCCATGCCCCATAAGGTGAACCCCATCGACTTTGAAAATGCAGAAGGCAACCTGGGAATCGCCAACGCAATGCTGCACCACCTGGCAGAGAAATTGCCGGTATCGCGCCTGCAACGTGATTTGACCGACTCCACGGTCATGCGGAACATCGGGGTGCCCCTTGCCCACATGCTCATCGCCATTAAATCGCTGCTGAAGGGCTTTGACAAATTATTGCTGAACGAAGCCAAAATCGCTGCCGAGCTCGAAGACAACTGGGCAGTGGTCGCCGAGGCCATTCAGACCATCCTGCGACGCGAAAACTACCCCAATCCCTACGAAGCACTTAAGAGCCTTACACGCACCAACGAAAAAATCACCGGCGAATCCATCCGCAACTTCATCCTCGGGCTGGATGTTTCGGAGGAGCTGAAAAACGAACTGCTGACAATCAGCCCGTCGAATTATACGGGAATGGAATTGATTTAGGATTTGTTAAAGCAACCCAATCCCGTTAGGGATTAAATATTCCCAGAAAAAAACAGAAATCAAACAGAGTCCCGTAAGGACGAAATATTTATAGCCCCGTTAAATGAAAAAATTCTATCGTGTCCTTGTTTACATCAAACCCTACCTCGGTTATGCGGGGTTAAATGTGGTTTTCAATATTTTCACCATTATTTTCTCATTGTTTTCATTTGCCTTGTTGATTCCTTTCCTGAACCTGCTGTTTGGCATCAACGAACTGGTAACCGTAAAACCGGAATTGGGGTTTTCAACCGGTGCTTTTCTCGATTACCTCAATTACGAAATTAGCAACGTCATCCTGTCAGAAGGTAAAATACAAGCCCTGGTGTACATTTGCCTGATCCTTATCGGTGCTTTCTTTTTCCGCAACCTTGCACGTTTTTTTGCCATGTATTACATGGCAAATGTCCGCATCGGTGCGGTTAAAGGTATCCGCAACGACATCTACAAAAAACTGCTTATCCTCCCGCTGTCATTTTTCTCGCGGCACAAAAAGGGCGACATCATTGCACGCGTAACCACCGATGTTCAGGAAGTCGAGTTTTCCATCATGAACTACCTTGAAATGCTTGTTCGCGACCCCATTACCATCATCGCCTACCTGGCATTTATGATCAGCATGAGTCCCGGGCTTACCTTGTTCGTTTTGATTATCCTGCCTGTCACAGGACTCCTGATCGGGCGTATCGGGAAGAGCCTCCGCAAGCAGTCAAAAATCGGGCAGACCCGTTTTGCAGGATTACTTTCAATAATTGAAGAAAGCATTTCGGGCCTGCGGATAATTAAAGCTTTCAATGCCATTGATTATTCCGATGAAAAGTTTAAAGGACAGAACACCAGCTACGCCAAAATCCTGCTGTGGATTTACCGCCGCCGCGATTTGTCGTCACCGCTGAGCGAATTTCTGTCATCGGTGGTAATTGTCGTTGTTTTGTGGTTCGGCGGACAAATGGTGCTTTCCGATTCACCAACCATCCAGGCAGCAGACTTCATCACTTACATCGTGGTGTTTTCACAGATTATCCCCCCGGCCAAAACCTTTGCACAGGGTTTTTACAGCATCCAGAAAGGTATTGCTTCTGCCGAACGCATCTTCGAAATACTGGATGCCGAGGAAGTCATAGAGGAAAAACCCGACGCCCTGCCCATTCAGTCTTTCGAGAAAGCCATCGAATACCGCCATGTGCATTTTAAATATGAACAGGAGCCGGTTCTCAAAGACATTAACCTGAAAATAAGCAGGGGAAAACTGATTGCCCTTGTGGGCGAATCGGGTGGCGGGAAATCAACAATGGTTGACCTGTTGCCGCGCTTTTACGATGTGGATGAGGGCGGCTTGTTTATTGACGGGAAAAACATCAAAGACTACAAAATCAACGACCTGCGCGGGCTGATGGGCATCGTCTCGCAGGAAAGTATTTTGTTTAACGACAGTATTTTTAACAACATTGCCTTTGGTGAAAAAGGGGTGACAGAAGAAGAAGTGATTGCCGCAGCCAAAGTGGCCAACGCCCACCAGTTTATTGTTGAAACCGAATATGGCTACCAGACAAACATTGGTGACAGGGGAACAAAGCTTTCCGGCGGGCAACGGCAGCGCTTGAGCATTGCCCGTGCCGTACTGGCCAACCCGCCCATCCTCATTCTTGATGAAGCCACTTCCTCCCTTGACACCGAATCGGAAAAACTGGTACAGAGCGCCCTCGCCAACGTGATGAAAGACCGCACTTCGGTGGTGATTGCCCACCGCCTGTCAACCATCCAGCATGCCGATGAAATCATCGTCCTGAAAAAAGGTGAAATCGTCGAGCGTGGTACTCATGAAGAGCTTGTAATTAAAAATGGTGTTTACAAGCGCTTGCAGGACATGCAGTCGTTTGAATAGTAAAAAGCGCCCCCCCCCCTGACTTTCTTTTGGGTATCCATCTTGAGCCCGCTTTCTTTTTTTCATAAACATAAGCTGTTCATCCGGTTAAAGATTTATTTTAGTAATTTGTAATAAATTTGAGTCCAACACTACTATATAAGAAACAGCTTTGCCATGCCTCCCCTGAAGGAAGAATTTCTTGAAGTACTGTCGAAATACCAGGGTATCCTTCACAAGGTCAACCTGATATATTTTCGGAACAAGGCCGACCGGGAAGATAACTTTCAGGAAATTGTATACCAACTCTGGAAGTCGTTTCCGGGCCTGAAAAACAAAAACAGCATGGGTTCCTGGATTTATGCTGTCGCGATAAACACCTCCATTTCGAGAATCAGAAAAACGATGCGGGTCGAATACCGCGAGAAACTTCCCGAAGCCACCGACAAGATGGATATTGCAGAAGAAATGTCGCGCAACGAATCTTTTCAGCACCTGCTCCAGGCCATTTACAAACTTAACGAGACCGATAAGTCAATCATCCTGTTGTACCTCGAAGAAAAAAGCTACGGGGAAATTTCCGAAATCACCGGAATCTCAAAATCCAATGTTGGCGTACGCATCAAACGGGCTAAAGAAAAATTAAAGCAAAAATTAATACATTTAGATCATGGAAACGAATGAACTGCAAAACACCTGGAAAGAACTAAATATGAGTACAAAGCTGAAGACCAAAGAAGAATTGGAACAGGTGCTCACCAGGAAGTCTAGACAAACATTGAATCAGTTTGTGGTTGTGGTTGGCATGGCAAGCCTGGTTTGTGCGGTGCTGGTCACCTTTCTGTTCTTCACGGCAATGAACCGCCCGGATGATAAAATATACCAACTCAACAACCTTGTACTCGGGCTGGTAACTGTAATTGCCCTGATTTCGTCCCTGTACTCATGGCATCGTTTACAACACAACAAATACGAACTGTCAGTAAAAGTCTGGCTGGAAAACAACATCAATCTTTTGTCCGGTTGGCTAAGCGGAATCCATAGCAGATTGTATCTTTTCCTCATTCCTTTCATCTACATTTTAACTGTTTTGTCCATTCATGTTTATTTTGAAAACAAACCGTTTACAGAAGTCTTCCGGTCAGCCGAAACAGTTATTGGACTGCTCGTTGCTGCACCGGTCGGGCTCTTTGTTTCGTATTATGTTGCCAGGAAAATTCGCAAACAGTACTCGGAAAAGCTGGAATATCTAAAATACCTGTACAATTGCCTTTGCAGGACGGACTAAGGTTCTTTAGCAAACTCGTTCATAAAAAGATTTCGCCTTTCCCATATCCGTCAACACCTGCTCTTGTCCGCAAATAATGGCAGGCAGACTAAAAAGGTCAACATCCTGATAATTCCCGGGTGATTGCCAACAGAAACATCCCGCTTGAATATTCTTAATCCATTACGCAAAACCAAACCAATCTAAATACTATTTTTGTCAAAAAAAATTACAGCATGGATTTAAGTAAGATTTTATCAATCTCCGGAAAGCCGGGATTGTACAAAAAAGTCGGCGAATCGAAGAACGGGTTGATTGTTGAGTCATTTATTGACGGGAAAAAAATTCCTGCTTTTCCGCATGAGCGAATCAGTTCACTGAAGGAAATCAGTATTTATACTGAAAGCGACGACATTGCCTTGTGGAAGGTGCTCAAAAAACTGCAGGAAGTGCAGGAAGGCAAGCCCATTGAAAACCCGAAAAAGGCAAGCGCCGATGACCTGAAGGCATTGTTTGAACAAATCATTCCCGATTACGACAAAGATTCGGTTTACGCTTCCGACATGAAAAAAGTGTTCAGTTGGTACAACCAGTTGCTGGAGAAAGATATGCTGGATTTTAGCGAACAGGAAGCAGAAGAAAAGGGGATGGAGGAAGCTGAAGACGGAAGTCAGGAGACGGAAGACGGAAGTCAGGAGACGGAAGACGGGAGTCAGGGGACGGAAGACGGGAGTCAGGGGACGGAAGACGGGAAGTGATAAAACTGACAACGAACAACAGGAAAGACCTTCCAGCGTCCTTTTTGGACCTGGAAGCGTCTGGGTGGCGGCTCAGGCAACAGTAAACTGTCAACAACCCCATGAAACACATACAGGATTTTAAGGTAAAAGGTTACCGCCGGCTCAACCCGGAAAACTACATCCTGACTTTGCAGGGTGAAAGTTTGGAGACAGCTATTTATCCTGGCAACTTCGCTGAAATTGCTGTACCCGGCGCACCCGGTATTTTTCTGCGCAGGCCCATTTCCATTCTTGATTTTAATCCTGTTCAAAACACCATCGGTTTCTACATCAAAGCCATCGGAAAGGGCACCCGCCAACTGGGCAGGCTGGCCGAAGGCGAAACTGTCAACCTTGTTTACCCCCTGGGGAATTCTTTTTCTGCAATTGAAAATGGAAAAGCCCTGATTGTTGGCGGCGGTTCGGGAATAGCTCCCTTTATCCAACTGGGCAGGGCACTGCAGCACAACAATATCCAAACGACTTTTCTTATCGGGGGACGCACAAAAAATGATGTGTTTTTAACAGACGAATTCCGTGAATCTGGAGAGGTTCTGGTAACGACCGAAGATGGCAGCCTGGGCGAAAAAGGAATGGTGACCGACCATTCCGTCTTTAAGGGAGAATTTAATTTCGACAAAATCTACACCTGCGGCCCTGATCCCATGATGAAAGCCATCGCAAGCATTGCCACCGAAAATAATATTGACTGCGAAGCTTCCCTCGAAAATATGATGGCCTGTGGCATCGGCGCCTGCCTCTGCTGTGTTACGCCAACCGTCAACGGCAACAAAGTGGTCTGTACCGAAGGCCCCGTTTTTAACACAAAAGTACTGGGATGGTAGATTTAAAAGTACAAATGGGCCCTCTCCAATTAAAAAACCCCGTTTGCACGGCATCGGGAACCTTTGGCTTTGGCAGCGAGTTTGAAGATTTCTTCGACCTCAACCGCCTGGGCGGAATCTTCGTCAAAGGCCTTACCCTGAAACACCGCGAAGGCAACGACTATCCGCGCATGGCTGAAACCGCTTCGGGGATGCTGAATGCCGTTGGCCTGCAAAACAAGGGTGTCGATTATTTCATTAATTCCATTTATCCCGAAATCAGGCATTACAACACCGAGATTATTCCCAATGTCAATGGGTCAACTGTTGAAGATTACATTGCCGTAACTGAAAAACTCAACGAAGTGGAAGGCATCAACGCCATCGAACTGAACATTTCCTGTCCCAACGTAAAAGAGGGCGGAATGGCCTTTGGGGTGAGCTGCCCTTCTGCCATTGCCGTAACAGAAGCTGTACGAAAGGCTTACGACAAAACACTCATTGTCAAACTCTCACCCAATGTTACCGACATTACGGAAATTGCCAAAGGGGTGGAAGGCGCCGGCGCCGATGCTGTTTCACTCGTCAACACTTTTTTGGGTATGGCCATCGATGCCCAAAGCAGGAAACCTTTGCTTTCCACCATCACCGGAGGCCTTTCGGGACCGGCCATCAAACCCATCGCCCTGCGCATGGTCTGGCAGGTTTACCAGGCCGTTAAAATCCCCATTTCGGGGATGGGCGGCATCATGAACGCCACCGACGCCATCGAATTTATGCTTGCCGGCGCCACTTCCATTCAGGTTGGCACTGCCAATTTCATCGACCCACAGGTATCCGTTAAAATTATCGAAGGTATTGAAGACTATTGTGAAAACAATGGCTTCAACAAAGCAAGCAATTTAGTGGGTGCCATCCAGGCCTGAAGGAAGACGGCTAAGACATGAGATCAGACAGGAGAATGGAAGGTGCAAAAACCGAACAAGCCTGACAGATGACTTCCGGCTTCTGCCAACTAATCGTCTCACCCATTAAAATAATCCCTACTTTTGCACAAAATTTACAGCCTGTATTTTATCATTTCTTAAAACATTACAAATGGAATACAACTCGCAACGCGAAAAAATGATCATCCCCGAATACGGCAGAAACGTCCAAAAGATGATTGAATACGCCAAAACCATTGAAGACAAGGAAAAGCGTACAAAATCAGCCGAAGTAATTGTACGTGTTATGGCCGGTATGAACCCACAGATTAAAGAATCGAGCGACTACCTGCACACACTTTGGGACCACCTGTATTTTATTTCCAACTTCGACCTCGACGTTGACAGCCCTTTTCCCATGCCCGCAAAAGAAATTTTATTTCGCAAACCGGACAAGGTAGAATACAGCAACAAGAACTTTAAAGTCAAACACTACGGAAAATATATCGAAAAAATTATTGCGCGCACCATCGAGTTGGAAGAAGGCCCTGAAAAAGAAGCGCTGATCCTCATCATTGCCAACCACCTGAAGAAATCTTACCTGAACTGGAACCGTGATTCGGTGAACGATGAAACAATCCTGAAACACCTCGAAGAACTTTCCAATGGAAAGCTGTCCATTACCGACACCCAATTCCTTTCGTCAACCGGCGACATTCTTGCACGAAACAAAATAAAAAAGAAAAAGTTTGTGCAAAGAAACAAAGACAACAAAAGAAAAGGAAAAAAGAGCTATTAATAATTTCTCATCACCCTGAGCGTTCAACTTAAGGTAAGTTAACAAAGACAACCTTTAAAGATGGGATCATTTAAAATTAGAGGCGGAACACCCCTTTCGGGGAGCATCACACCCCAGGGTGCAAAAAACGAAGCGCTGCAAGTGATTTGTGCCGTCCTCCTGACACCGGAAGAAGTTAGTATTCAAAACGTGCCCGACATCCTTGATGTGCAGCGCCTCATCGAACTGCTCGAAGGGCTTGGTGTGGTAATTACAAAAAAAAGTGCAGAACACTACACCTTCAACGCGGCCAACATTGATTTATCCTTTCTGAAAACCGATACCTTTTACAAAAAAGCAACTGCCATCCGCGGAAGCGTCATGATACTCGGGCCGCTGCTGGCACGCTTTGGCAAGGGCTACCTGCCCCAACCCGGAGGCGACAAAATCGGCCGCCGCCGTCTCGATACCCATTTTATCGGACTGCAAAAACTGGGAGCTACATTTCAATACGATGAAATCAAAAAAAGCTACCGCGTGAACGCCCCACACCTGAAGGGAAATTTTATGCTGCTGGAAGAAGCCTCGGTAACGGGAACGGCAAATATCTTAATGGCTGCCGTGCTGGCCAAAGGCAAGACGACTATTTTTAATGCGGCTTGCGAGCCCTATATAATCCAACTAAGTAAAATGTTGAACAGGATGGGGGCAAAAATCAACGGGATTGGCTCCAACCTGCTGACCATCGAAGGTGTTGGGGAATTGGGCGGCACTGCACACACACTGCTGGCCGACATGATTGAAGTGGGCAGCTTTATCGGCCTGGCGGGAATGACCCAATCCGAACTGACCATTAAAAACGTATCAATGGCAGACCTGGGTCTGATTCCCGAAGTATTCCGCCGCCTTGGCATCAGCACTCAACAGAAAGGCGATGATATCCTCGTTCCGCAGCATGAGCAATACGCCATCGAGACTTTTATCGATGGCTCCATCATGAGCATTTCCGATGCCCCCTGGCCCGGTTTCACCCCCGACCTTATCAGCATCGTGCTGGTTACGGCCATCCAGGCAAAAGGCAGTGTACTCGTCCACCAGAAAATGTTCGAGAGCCGCTTGTTTTTTGTTGACAAGCTCATCGACATGGGCGCCCGCATTATCCTCTGCGACCCCCACCGCGCCACCGTCATCGGCCTCAACCACGAGTACCCGCTCAGGGGCATCAAAATGAGTTCCCCCGACATCCGGGCTGGTGTCGCCCTGCTCATCGCAGCCCTTTCGGCTCAAGGCACCAGCGTTATCGACAATATCGAACAAATCGACCGGGGTTACCAGAACATTGACCTGCGGCTGAAAAAACTGGGCGCCGATATTCAGCGGGTTTAGTTCGTAGATTGCAAGCCCCGCTCCAACACACACGTTCTTCTGCCAATTTGACCGTTTTTGTTCGTTGGCAAATAATTTGCTTTGGGCTTTTGTTAAACATCAGAAGATTTACAAATGAAAAAGAAAGAGAAAACCGACAAACAACAGGACGGGCACAGCAGCAAACAGAAAAATGTTTCCCCCGAAGAAACACGGCATAAAAAAGATGGCAGTACCCGTGGAAGGCCCAAAAAAACAAAGAAGGACAACTGTGAAGAAAAGATGACCGACCTGCAAACAAAATATGACGAACTGAATGACAAATACCTGCGTTTATATTCCGATTTCGACAACTTCAGAAAGCGCAAAGCGAAAGAGTTTACCGAAATTGTAATGACGGCAAACAAAGAGCTCGTTGTTGATTTGTTGCCGGTACTGGATGATTTTGAAAGGGCCATGCAAGCAATGAAGGAGCACCAGGTTGACGAAGAATCGCTTAAGGGAACAGAACTGATCTACAACAAACTGTATAATTTATTAAAACAAAAAGGATTGAGCCCGATGGATTCGATGGGCAAGGAATTTGATACCGACTGGCACGAAGCCATCACCAATATACCCGCTCCTTCAAAAGAGCAAAAAGGTAAAGTAGTGGACGTCATCCAGAAAGGATATTTATTAAACGATACAATTATCCGCTACGCAAAAGTTGTAGTGGGCAACTAACAATATTTAGGGACAGGAAGAACAATGGCGAAAAGAGATTATTATGATGTGCTCGGGGTCTCGAAAGATGCATCGGAAGCAGAACTGAAGAAGGCCTACCGCAAAATGGCTTTGAAATACCATCCAGATAAAAACCCGGACAACAAAGAAGCTGAAGAAAAATTCAAGGAAGCTGCCGAAGCCTACGAAGTACTGAGAGACCCGCAGAAAAGGGGCCGTTACGACCAGTTTGGCCACCAGGGTGTTGGCGGGGCCGGCGGTTTCAGCGGACAGGGCATGTCAATGGATGACATCTTCAGCCATTTCGGCGATATCTTTGGCGGCGCTTTTGGCGGGGGGTTTAGCAGTAGCGGGTTCAGCAGCAGTGGTTTTAGCGGGCACAGTTCTGGAAGGAGAAGGATGAGCAAAGGCAGCAACCTTCGTGTAAAAGTCAGGCTCTCACTCAAAGAAATAGCCCATGGTGTCGAGAAGAAAATAAAGCTGAACAAGTACCTCCCATGCAATTCCTGTCATGGAACCGGTGCCGAAAAGGGCAGTTCCAAATCAAGCTGCCCTACTTGTCATGGACGGGGTCAGGTTTCGCGCATTACCAATACTTTTCTGGGACAAATGCAGACATCTTCCACATGCCCGCAATGTGGTGGAGAAGGTGAAATCATCACCAACAAATGCAATGTTTGTCATGGAAACGGGATTGTTAAAGGCGAGGAAGTCGTCAGTTTCAAAGTGCCGGCCGGCGTTGCCGAAGGCATGCAACTGGCCATCAGCGGAAAGGGAAATGCCGCTGCCAGGGGTGGTGTTCCGGGTGATTTGCTGGTCGTTATCGAAGAAGAAAACCACCCTGATTTAATCCGTGACGGGAACAACTTGTTGTTCGACCTTTACATTAGCTTTGCCGATGCCGCCCTTGGCAGTACTGCCGAAGTGCCTACCATAGACGGAAAAGCCAAAATAAAAATCAGCCCCGGAACCCAGGGCGGAAAAGTACTGCGCCTCAAAGGAAAAGGACTACCTGATGTAAATGGTTACGGCCGTGGCGACCTCTTGATTAATGTCAACATATGGACACCACGGAACCTGAGCAGGGAGGAAAAAGAAATACTGGAAAAATTGAAATATTCACCCAACTTCAAACCCAACCCAACATCAAAAGACAAAAGCTATTTCGACCGGATGCGGGATTTCTTTTCCGGATAAGTTGAAAGTTAGAAAGTTGAAAAGTTGAAAGTTTAAAAGTCTACTTTAGTAGCCTGAATTCCATCAACCCGTAACCTGCAACCCGAAACCTGCAACCCGAAACCTGCAACCTGAAACCCGAAACCCGAAACCCGTAACCCAAAACCCGCAACCTAACTCCCATGCCAACCCTGCAAACCATCAACGTTTCAAAATCTTACGGAAAATTCAAGGCCCTCGACAAGGTTTCGATTGAGGTTGAAAAACAAAGCGTTTTCGGATTGCTGGGACCAAACGGCGCCGGAAAAACTACCCTAATCCGTATCATCAACATGATTTCGGTAATGGACGAAGGCCGGGTTTTACTGGACGGACAAGCCATTAAACAGAGCGACATCCACAACATTGGTTACCTGCCGGAAGAACGCGGGCTTTACAAAAAAATGAAGGTGGGCGAACAGGCCATCTACCTCGCACAACTCAAAGGGCTAAGCAAAGCAGAAGCAAAGAAAAGACTGAAATACTGGTTCGAAAAATTTGAAATCGACAGCTGGTGGAACAAAAAAGTAGAAGAACTTTCCAAAGGGATGCAGCAAAAAATACAGTTTATCGCTACCGTCCTCCACCAACCCAAACTGTTGATTTTTGATGAACCTTTCAGCGGATTCGACCCCATTAATGTGAACCTGCTGAAAGATGAAATCCTTCAGTTACGGAATAATGGGGCCACCATTATTTTTTCGACCCACAACATGGCTTCGGTTGAAGAACTCTGCGACCACATCGCACTGATTGACAACAGCAAGACCATTCTTTCAGGCGAAATCAACGAAATCAAAAACCGGTTTAAAGCCCATATTTTTGAAGTGGTTTACCATCGGAAAACCGAACTGTCACTGCCGGCCGCACATTTTGAAGTGTTGAACACAAAAAACAAAAACAACACTTTCATTTCACAAATCAGGTTATTGAACGGCAACAAACCCAACGATTTACTTAAACAAATCATTCCCACAGCCGAAGTGCATTCCTTCAAAGAAATGCTGCCTTCGATGAACGAAATTTTTATCCAACAGGTAAACAATAAGGAGGGCCGGTCATGAACAAGATTATCCTCATCCTCAAACGCGAATACCTGACAAGGGTCAAAAAGAAGTCCTTTATTATCATGACCATTCTGGGCCCCATTTTGATGGCTGCTTTGATGATACTGCCGGCTTTTCTGGCCGACTGGAGTGATGCGACCGAAAAACGGATTGCCGTTCTTGACGAAACCGGCTGGTTTCTCGAAAAATTCAAAGACCAGGACAACATCAAATTCTACCATGTTTTCGAAGGCCTGGAATCGGAGAAAGAAGTTGCCCTTTACAAAAAAGGTGATTTGCTGCTTTACATCCCCCTCCCCGAATTAAACGTCCCGGTAAATGCCCAGCTCTTCTCCACAAAACAACCCGGACTCAGCGTTACGGCTTATATCAAATCGGTAATGCGGCAGGAAGTGGAAAACCGCAAACTGCTGGCCTCGGGTATCGACCCGGAATTAATCAAAGCTTCCAAAGCAAAGATTAACCTGTCCACCATCAAAGTGGATGAAGCCGGCATCGAAACCAAAAGCAATACGGAAGTTGAAGTCGGGCTGGCCATTTTTGCCGGCATCATGATTTACTTTTTTATTTTCATGTTTGGCGTTCAGGTATTAAAAGGCGTGATGGAAGAAAAATCATCGCGCATCGTCGAAGTCATTATTTCCTCCGTAAAACCTTTCCAATTGATGATGGGGAAAATCATTGGCATTGCAATGGTGGGACTAACACAGTTCCTGCTCTGGATCGTACTGACCGGCATCTTCCTGTTGATTTTCATGCTTGGATTTATGGGAGATTCAGGGAGTGCCCTGGAGATGATGGGCCAGCAAAACCAATTGATGCAGCAGGCCGGCGAAGGGGGCATCGACAAGTTTATGCTTGTGGCAGAGGTGCTCAACAGCACCAATTTCACCGTCATGATTTTCAGTTTTATCTTTTACTTTTTGGGTGGTTATTTGTTGTATTCCTCGCTATTTGCTGCCATTGGCGGTGCCGTCGACCAGGATGCCGACACCCAGCAATTCATGATGCCGGTTTCCATTCCGCTGATTTTTTCGGTGGCCATGTCCGGCGTTATCATCAACCAACCCGACAGTGCGCTGTCTGTCTGGCTTTCGATGATTCCGTTTACCTCACCCGTTACCATGATGATGCGTATTCCTTTCGGTGTTCCCGTCTGGCAGTTGTGGCTTTCAATGGCCTTGTTAATCCTCGGTTTCATTACCACCACCTGGATAGCAGGAAAAATCTACAAAACCGGCATTTTGATGTACGGCAAGAAAGTAGGTTACCAGGAAATTTGGAAGTGGATCAGGGGGTGAAATAAGCCCTATCCTTTCAGGTCAGGGCAGGCAACAGCGTGGCGACCTGAAAGGTTGAAAAGAGAAACCCATCAACTAAATTCCTTCGACCTTTCGGGAGCAAGGCCACCCGAAAGGACAATGCGCAACAAACCCATATACTTTCAGGTCGGGGCAGGCAATGGCGCGGGGACCTGAAAGGTTGAGAAAAAAAAACCATCAACTTTATTCTTTCGACCTTTCGGGAGCGAGGCCACCCGAAAGGACAATGCGCAACAAACCCATATCCTTTCAGGTCGGGGCAAGCATTAGCGCGGAGACCTGAAAGGTTGAGAAAGAAAACCCATCAACTTTATTCTTTCGACCTTTCGGGAGCAAGACCAGCCGAAAGGTCCTCACCTTTCTACTTTTTTCAAGGCCACAGCCGTCCGGTTCGTGTTGTAAATGCTCAGGAAGTAGTCCCCGGAATCCGCATCCTTCACGGCCGGGTACAGAATTGATTCGTCAATCCTCCCATGCCCGCCAAAGGCTTTGCTGTCGGAATTGAGAATGATTTTGTAGTTGCCGGATTTTGGCACCTGAAAACGGTAGTTGGGTACGGAATTAAAAGGATGGAAATTGAAAACAAAAATCAGGTTGTTTCTTTCGAAAACGATGGTTTTGTTTTGCTCATCCATATTTAATTGCTGTGCAAACTGAGAGGACATAAACTGGTTTTTACAAACAACATTCAACATGGCTTTGTCAAAAGCACCGAGAAACTGGTATTTCAATTCGGGATTGTCCACCAGCGACCATTGCCGGCGGCAGTATTTATAACTCCAGCCGTTGCCTTCGCGCGGAAAATCAATCCATTCGGGATGGCCAAATTCGTTGCCCATAAAATTCATGTACGCCTGTCCGCCCAGCGAAACAGTAAACAAGCGGATCATTTTGTGCAACGCAATGCCCCTTTCAATTACGAGGTCGGGGTCGTCCTTGTGCATGTGGAAATACATTTCCTTGTCCATCAGCCGGAAGGCCAGGGTTTTGTCACCCACCAAGGCCTGGTCGTGCGATTCGGCATAAGCAATGGTTTTTACATGCGGAAGCCTGTCGTTGAGCACCTGCCACATTTGGTGGATGTCCCAATCTTCGTCTTTGAACTCTTTTAATAATTTAATCCAGAAATCGGGCACCCCCATCCCCAGGCGGTAATCAAAACCCAGTCCGCCATCATCAACAGTAGCGGTCAGCCCGGGCATTCCGGTCACATCCTCGGCAATGGAAATGGCTTTGGGATTGAGGGAATGAATCAGGTGATTGGCCAGTTGCAAATAGGTAATCGCATCCCATTCCACACCCTGGCTAAAATACTTTTCCCGGCTGTCGATGGTTTCCAGTCCGTGATGGAAATACATCATCGAGCCCACCCCGTCGAAACGAAAACCATCAAAATGAAACTCCTCCATCCAGTACTTAACATTGGAAAGCAGAAAGCGCAAGACTTCTGTTTTTCCATAATCAAAAATCTTCGAATCCCATTCGGGATGCTCACCCCGGCTGCCCGGATGAAAATACTGACTGTCGGAACCGTCGAACTCATTAATGCCTTCCACCGTATTTTTTACCGTATGCGAATGCACAATGTCGAGGATAACGGCAATGCCCATTTGGTGAGCAGTTTTGATGAGGGTTTTTAAATCTTCGGGTGTACCGAAACGGGAAGAGGCCGCGAAAAAATTGGAAACATGGTAACCGAACGAACCGTAATAGGGATGCTCCTGTATGGCCATCATCTGGATAGCATTGTAGCCATCAGTTTTTATCCGGGGAAGGATGTTTTCGGTAAACTCGGCATAAGTACCTACCCCTTCTTTTTCCTGCGCCATCCCAACGTGGCATTCGTAAATGAACAAATCGTCTGCAGATTTGATTTTAAAAGTATCGCCTTTCCAGCTAAATACTTCAGGAAACCACAACTGTCCCGAAAAATTCTTGGTGTCTTCATCCTGAACAACGCGGGTGATGTAGGCAGGGATGCGGTAATTTAACCCTTTTTGCGAATCGACCAGCACCTTGATTTTACTGCCGTGAACAAAGGTTTTTCCATAGGTTTCTTCATCAATGAAGACCTCCCAGACACCAAACTCATTCTTCACCATCGGACAAGAATACTGCTCCCAATTGTTAAAATCCCCTGTAAGATAAAGGGCATTGGCTTGTGGTGCCCATTCGCGGTAAACCCAGCCTTTTCTTGTTGCATCAACATGGACACCAAAATATTTGTATCCTTCGGCAAATTCCGGCAAACTGCCAAAATCGCGTTCAATAAACTTCAGCTTTTCCTGAAAACGTGCAAACCTTTCCTCAATATCTTTTGCACTGGGTTCCAGCCAGGGGTCTTGTTTGATGAGCTTAAACCTTCGCATCGTTGTCTTCTTCAAATAAAGCAACAAATGTATGAAAATGCAGCATGCGGGAATCATTGGGACAGCCTGAAACAAGCTAATTCGCCCCGTCTGCGAAAAGGGCGATTTTTAAATCAATTCAAAATTGTTTATTCTTAAAATATTATTCTATTTTTGCACCCTCAAAATTTGAAGTTAAATCATTAATTTTTAAGATAAAATGCAAAACAGAGGAGCCATTCAGTTTTTTGCCATCGCTTTTGCTTTGGTTTGCTTGTACCAGCTTAGCTTTACCTTTGTTACTTCGAGGGTAGAAAGTAAAGCCAAAGACTACGCAGCAAACGAATCTGCACAGCAACAGGCTGACGAACTTGCAGGGGGAAATGAGGTTTTAAGGAATTATTTATTTGATTCGATTTCCAAAGCCAGGGAAAAATACTATCTCGACAGTGTAGCCAACCTGGAGGCCTACAATATTCTTGTGGCCAAATACACTTACAAAGAAGCCAAAGAGCGGGAAATCAATCTCGGACTTGACCTGAAAGGTGGGATGAACGTGGTATTGGAAGTTTCGGTAGGCGATATTGTCAAAGCCCTTGCCGGCAACAGCGACAACCCGGTTTTTCAGGAAGCCTTGAAACTGACCTACGAAAAACAAAAAAACAGCAACAAAGACTTCGTTACTCTTTTCGGGGAGTCGTTCAACGAAGTAGACCCCAATGCAAGACTGGCTTCTGTCTTCCTCTACGAGTTTAAAGACAAGGGGATTACGACCAATTCGACCAATGAAGAAGTGCTCGCCGTTATCCGCCAGGAAGCAGAGGGCGCCATCGACCGTTCGTTTCAAATCCTCCGAACACGTATCGACCGCTTTGGTGTGGCACAGCCCAACATTCAGAAACTGGCTGCTACAGGCCGCATCCTGATTGAGCTTCCCGGAATCAAGGATCCGGACCGTGTTCGTAAACTCCTCCAGGGAACAGCCAAACTTGAGTTTTGGGAAACCTACGATTTTACCGAAGTTTACCAGTATTTTGATGACGCCAACAACAAACTACGGGATATTGAAGATGCCCTGGACACGATTCCAGCCGAAACCAAAAGTACAACGGGGGAAGCTCCCGGTGGTGAAGTAACCGAAGGTGAAAGCGGGGAACAGAGCCTGGCCGACCAGATTGAAGGTGATACTTCAAAAAGCACGCTTGTTGATCAGATTGAAAGCGACACCACTGCACAAAACGATGACCTGGATTTTTCTGAATACGCAAAGAAGAACCCCTTGTACGCTTACCTGATGCTTTCTTACGACCGCGACCAGTCGGGCGTTCCTTACCCGGTAAAAACGGCACGAATGGGTTTTGCCGCCATAAAAGACACTGCCCGTATTAACCGCATGCTTCGCGAAACAAAAGATGTTTTCCCCAGGGATATGAAACTGGTTTGGACAGTAAAACCCGAACCCAGCAGGCCCGACATCCTTGAACTCGTAGCCCTGAAAGCAAGCAGCCGCGACGGTAAAGCAGCTTTGGGGGGCGAAGTAATCGTTGATGCCCGTCAGGATTACGACCAAAACGGCCGTGTGAATGTTGACCTGCAAATGAACTCGCAGGGCGCAAAAGTGTGGAAAAGGCTGACCGGCGAAAACATCGGCAGGCAGGTAGCCATCGTTCTTGACAATTATGTGTATTCTTATCCGAATGTGAATGATGAAATCCCCAACGGTCGTTCAACTATTTCGGGCGGCACTATGGACATTGAAGAAGCGCAGGACCTTGCCAATATTTTGAAGGCCGGTAAATTGCCTGCCGCTGCCCGCATTGTGGAAGAAGAAGTTGTCGGCCCCTCGCTGGGACGAGAAGCCGTACAATCGGGGATGAACTCCTTTATCCTGGCTTTCATCCTGGTGCTTGCTTATATGATTGTTTATTACAACCGTGCCGGCCTGGTAGCCAATGTAGCACTGATTACCAATATTTTCTTCCTGTTTGGCGTTCTGGCATCGCTGGGGGCTGTACTTACCCTGCCCGGTATGGCAGGTATCGTTCTTACCTTGGGTATGGCCGTTGATGCAAATGTGATCATCTTTGAACGGATCAAAGAAGAAATAAGGGCCGGAAAAGGATTCCGGCTGGCCATTACCGACGGCTTTAAAAATGCGTATTCGGCCATTGTTGACGGTAACGTAACCACCTTGCTGACAGGAATTGTGCTGTATGTTTTCGGGACAGGACCTGTTCAGGGCTTTGCCACAACACTTATCATTGGTATTCTTTCCTCCCTTTTTACGGCCATCTTTATCTCAAGGTTAATCTTTACCTGGATGCTGAACAAGGACATGACCATCAATTTCTCAAACAAATGGACGGCCAACGTTTTGTCCAATACAGCCTTCAAATTCATCGGGATGCGTAAAAAAGCCTACATCATTTCTGCCATACTTATTGTCGTAAGTATCGGTTCGCTGGCAACCGTCGGACTGAACTTTGGTATTGATTTTACCGGTGGACGAACTTATGTTATCCGTTTCGACAAAGATGTAAATACTGAAGAAATCAGAAAATCGCTGACTGCCGAATTCGACAACCATGCTCCGGAGGTTAAAACCTTTGGCCCCAACAGCCAGATTAAGGTTACAACAAAATACCTGATTGACGATAATGACCCCTCTGTTGACTCTATCATTCAGGTAAAACTTTACGACGGACTAACTTCTTATTACAGAAACAGTATCAAATACGAAGACTTCTCTTCCGATACCGAAGGTGAGAACAAAATGCTTGGGATTCTGAGCTCTCAGAAGATCGGGCCAACCATCGCCTACGATATCCGTACCAAGGCTTTGTACGCAATTATTTTTGCGCTTATCATTATCTTCATATACATTGCTGCGCGTTTTAAAAGGTGGCAATACGGAGTGGCTGGTGTTGCGGCACTTTTCCACGATTCACTGATTACCGTGGGGATGTTCTCGCTACTGTACAGTGTGATGCCGTTTAGCATGGAAATCAATCAGGCATTCATTGCTGCCATCCTGACAATTATCGGTTACTCCATCAACGACACGGTGATTATTTTCGACCGTATTCGTGAAAATACAGGACTCTATCCGAAACACACACTCAAACGAAATATTAACGAAGGTTTGAACAGTACGCTGGCACGTACAATTAACACATCAGGCACTACCCTGATTGTGTTACTTGTTATTTTCGTTTTTGGTGGTGAAGTGATCAGGGGGTTTGTATTTGCCCTGCTCATCGGTATCATGGTAGGTACTTATTCGTCCTTGTTCACGGCCAGCCCGATTGCCTACGATTTACTGGGCGGCGACAAACAGGAGAAAGAAATATTGGAGAAAGAAGAAAAAGTAAATGCACGTCGGAAAAAGAAAAAATAGCTTTTCCTGATTGTTCATTGAGATGAAAAGTCCTGCGGTCAAGATACTGCGGGGCTTTTTTTTTTCACTACTCGTGTCCGGCCTCTGGCGGAAATGCGCGCCAAGGGGGGGGTAACCTGGAAGCAGGCTGTTGCGGTGGTGACCCGGAAGGTTGAAAAACAAAAAAAACAGTCAGGATTTGCGGACGCGAAACATTCGCGCCCGAGTTGGGTTAGCGCGCACCTGACCTTTTGGGTCGGGGCCGGGTCCATACGGATGCCTTACAGTCATGCGTTGGGGACCCCCAAACGGGCAAGCCGGAAGGTCGAAGAAAACCGGCAAGCCCGATCTGCTGAACAGACTTTAGCTTTCAGCGGATCGAAAAAGTGGTATTAAAAATGCCTGCAATAAAATTATCCCCGTTGCGCTGCGCTAAACGAGAACGAGGTTGGGGCAACATTCGAATTAACACAGTCTGCACATTCCTGTGCTATAACAGTTCCAGAATATGAGAAAAAAAACATTGCTCCGATAAGAAATAATTTCTTCATGATTTCATTTTTTGAGTTAATAATCATTGTTTAATCCATTTTCCCGTTTCGATGACCGTATTGTTTTGTTCAATAACAAAAATGTAGGTGCCCGGCTTTAGATTCCGGGTATTGATTTCGGTAATGTGCTTATCAATAAGTTTTGCCATTACCTCTGTACCTTTCATGTCGAACAGACGGATTATGCAGTTTTTCAAAGCTGTACGCACCATCAGTTTTGCTGTACCTGGGTTGGGGTAAACAATGGCCTTGCTTACTTTTATCCCCGCTTGGACTTCTTCATCCCCGACAAGTAATCCATCCGGGTTCAGTTTTATGATGATGGCCTTTTTCTTGGTTACCGGCTCCCAGTAATCGTAGCGGGTACCTGAAAAGATTATACCACTATCAGAAGTTGCTGCAATGCCATATAACCAATAGTTGGCATCACCACCGATATAGCGTTCATATATCAGCTCCAGTTCTTGGTTGTACTTAGCAATTATAAACCAGGTTGGTTGGTTGCCCCATACTGCTCCGCTGTTGTGTGTGCCTCCCGCGAATATCTGATCAGGATAGTAATAATCAACACATTTTCCGATGGCTGCAATATTGGTGTCGGGGTCGGTGAGGCAGTCTTCATAAATAACATTCAGACCGGTATCCACTATGTAGGTGGCAAGGTAAGAACTTTCAAAATCAAAAAACCTGCCCGCAGCTACAAGCCTGTTTTCCGGCAATACCTTTGCATAATAGTTCTCAGAAAACCAACGCGGGTAGTACATCACTTTGGTTTGTTCCAGTTCCTCGTTTAATACAATGACCTGTGATTCGGGTCCTGTAGGATCGTAATGGGCTAAGCGTGTATGCAACCAGTAGGCTGAGGAGTCGGGACTGTAAGTCAAAGCCATCACCTGTCCGGCAGAATCCCCCTCATAAGACCTGAACTTTAAGCTGTCGCCGTTGGCCGATAAATGAAAAAGGTACATATATGCATTTATACCGGGTCTGCGGGCGTATAAAAAGGAACCGTCGGCCAACTGCATAATATCTCTTGAGGCAAAGCCGGACACCATCCCGGAAAGTTTGTACTGCTTTTCCCAGATAATCCCAAAGTTTTCATCCAATAGCATAAAAAACTCATTCTTCCACGCTGCTTGTCCCCTCGGATAGTTCATGCCTGAAACAAAATACTGCATCGGGTTTTCGTTTACCTGAATAATCCTCGTAAAGAACAATATTGTATCTTCTTTTTGGAAAAGAATTGTGGAGGTGTCACCTTCAGGACTGATCTTAATCAGGTACTCATACCAGGTATCCAGTGTATCGGTATATTGCTGCCGGGTGTATTTCCCCATGTAGTTTCCATCGCTTGTTTCAACTAAAGCCGCAACACTACAAATACTTTCACCATAACTCTCCAGTACAATCTCAAAACTAGATTGTGCATACCCCGTGGCTGAAATCCCGACAATAAGAATAATGCTGAGGATGTTTGGAATAAGGCGTCTCATTCTCCTGTTGTTTCTATTCATACTCCAGTATGTCCTTAATAGCAACCATGTTCCCGGCATATCTGTAACTGGATGTAATTTGTAATGTATGTTTTACAATAGCATTATTTTCGTTAAAAGGGTCAACACCATCATACTCAACAATTTCTGTAAATGTTTCGTTGCCATTTTTCTTAAGCATAAAATCATATCCAATAGTAAAATAACTTCCATAATAAAAATCCATTTCAAGATTCCAACCGATTTCCGAATCGGTTGATAAACATTTATCATCATTTGTTAGCACCCCATCACTAAATTCGCTGTTAGCATAAAAAATCAGCCGATCCTGGTAATTGTCTTCTGCGTCATCATCATCAGGGTTGATATAATCAGGGTTCATTGGTTCAAGTGGGCCAAGAATATTAATATCTTTCCAACGCCAAATATAACCAGATGGGGGTGGGTCATTATGGCCCTGGTTCAGTTCTTGTTCGAGAAGTATCGTTGCATCCAATATTCCAATATAATTGTCATCACAGTCTCCTCCCTTTTTACCAAACCACCAGCCTTCTTCTGAAGATTGAATAGTAACAACACCTTTATTTCCAATAACAGAATTTATACTTATTACAGCATCTCCATCACCAATGGTTTCTTTGTGTTTCAGGTCAACAAACATTAGTTTTATGCTGTCGTAACCGCTCAGGCCGAGCATTTGGTTTTGGATTTCTACAATTAGCTGGTAGTAGTAAAATGTGGATAGGTCGGACTCGCCTATTTTCGATGAAGAGTCCAGGGGCATTGTTATTTCCGAATACACGATCTCCTGTTTGTCAACCTGCAAAATGCCATAACCGAAATCAAAGTTTATCAGGTCTTCGAGTTCGGTAACGGCCGAGTCTGCTGTGTATTTTTGTTCGGTTTTCAGTCCGGGGTTGTTCCTGTAAAGTTCCATCCGCTTTTTAAAGGCTATAATTCGTTCGACAATGGTTTTGGATTCATCGTCAACAATGGTGTTTTCTGTTTGTTGTACATCGACTATCTTCTGACAACTCACCACAACAACAACGGCAATGGTAAAAAGTACGGCTGCAGCAAGTGCAGCACGGAATTTTTTGTTTTTCATAACGATTTTGTTTAAAGGGTTAAATATTAGTTGTTGATTAATTATTACTTTGGTAGAGATTGTTTTGCGCTTTTGCGCAAGGCAACCTAAAAAATTCTGTATGAAAAGTGATTAAATGTTTGTTTTTCCCTTTTCCTTTGTTTTGTCATAAAAAGACACAATAAGAAAACTGAAGCCCGCCTGACCGTACGGGCAGGGATAAATTCCAAACAGTCTCTTATACTAAATTAGTACCAAAATTAAGTGTATTTATACCCCCCCCTTTGCATCAATTTCTAATAAATAAGGGGGGGGGGGGGGGCATGATTATCAGGCGCTTACAAATGTTATTTATTTGCATTCTAAATAATGTGCTGCAAAAATAATTCAACAAGCACACGGAAAGACAAAAAAACAGCAGCCCTGCTTTTTTTATTACTTTTGCTCTTGCATTTTTAAACACCAGCGCTTTGCATTTACTCTTTTTCGATTTCGGTTCCGGCGAAATAATGCTGATTGTTTTGGCGGCATTTCTA
>JAKIVD010000009.1 GCA_021647205.1 Bacteroidales bacterium
ATGAATGGAAGCTCGCTCCGGCTACGCCTCCGCTTCGCTTCCATTCATTCAAAAAAAAAAAAGAAAAATAATGTTTAACTTTGAATTCAAAATAAAAGAGCATTACACACTTTTTGGGATACTACCGCTGCGGTGCTGTTGGTTTTTCGTATTTTTCTGTGTGCGAGTGTACTAAATTTAGTAACACAATTTTGCAATTTACAACTAATTGCGGTGTGCAGTATGAGCACGTGTTTGAACACTACGCTTTTTTCTATTCAATTATCAGTTTTTCTTTAAACTCTATTTTGTCTGTAATAAATACAACAACATAAATTCCTGGATTAAGTGATGAAACATCAATATTATTACTTGGTCGAATTTCTGATAAAACTATTTGTCCAAACTGGTTGTAAATTCTTAATTCGAGAATCAAGAGGTTAGATGATGAGAGATGCAATTCTCTGATAGTCGGGTTTGGATAAATTGAAAATTGCGAATCTTTTTCTGATATTGAAAATGTCCCTACAAGACAAGCGTATTCCACCTCTTCTTGACTGTTACAGTCTGGAGCGTTATCATGTATTTCTATTTCGCCATTTGGTGCAGCTAAATAATTGCAAATACTTGTAACTGCACAATGAGTTAATGAATCATTTCCTGTAATGGTTAAAGAACCAATAGTGCCAGCATCAATGTTTTCTAACCCAATAAGACTTTTAAGTGAGGGGTGATCTAATATTTTTAATTCACCTCCAATGGAAGTGACTCCTTCTAAGCCGGTTAAACTGTCTAAAAGGTAATTGAACTTAAACGTCAGATAACCATTAATCGTTGAAAGACTCTCTAAACCATGTAGGTTTTTAAGTCCGTAATTCTGATATATTGCAAGAGACCCTACGCTATCTAACGATTCTATTCCAGTCAAGTCTATCAACCCGGAACAGCCGGAGATATGCATTTCAGCGCCTACAGAACTTAGGTTTTCCAACCCTGATAAATCTTGTATTTGGCCCATATCATGTATTCTTAGAAACCCTCCAATAGTTGATAACTTATTAAGACCATTAAAACTGGGGAGTACCCAGTTTTGATCAATTGCAACATCGCCAGTTACAGTCACGAGGTTTTGTAACCCTGATAAGTCAACTAATGTATGGTTGTATCTTATATAGATATCCCCATTTATTGAAGTAATATTCTCTAAATCACTAATTGATACCAGACTTTCTGTCGAACCAATATCTAATCCCCCTATTGAATTCACATTTCCAAGTCCATTTAAGTTAGTTAACAAATCATTTCCAGAAATACCCAAAGTGCCGCCAATGTATATCAAATCAGACAATGCTAATAGACTTTCAAGTGTGTCATTAGTTGAAATCGAAAAACGTCCAAAAATAGAATCAAGGTTCTCAAGGCCAGATAAGCTTTTAAGCTTAGTATTATAGTATAACCTTGTATCACCGCCAACTTTAGAAATACTATTTAATCCAGACAAGCTTTCCAGACTGCGGTTGTTTTCCAGAATTAAGTCTCCGCCCACCTCAGTCAGCGCATCTAATCCTGTTAAACTGTCAAGAATTAGGTTATACAGTAATTTAAGATTTCCGTCTATTTTCGTTACTTCATTTAACTCAAGCAAATTTGTCACACGATTAAACCCTTCAATTATTACAGAACCTGAAAGTTCGGTGCAATCGGGATAATTTACTTTAAAACTATCAATCTCAGCTTGGTTTAAAAAATAATAGTTTCCGTATGGCAGGCAAGACAAACTGATGCCGCATGCATTAGCAATTTCAGTTGGATTATTACAGCCTGGGGCATTGTGATGGATTGTAATTGAACCATTAGGACTAGAAAGGTAATTGCAAATACTTTCAACAGCGCAATTTGATAATTGTGGATTATGGCTAAGTGTTATATTCTCAATCGAATTTGGGTCAATATTTTCGAGACCATTGAGATTAAACAGTTGAAAGATACCAGTAATCTCAATATCACCACCAATGTATTTAAGATTACTTAGGTATTCAAAACTCCAAAATTGATCTAAGTTTTTTATAATAAAGCTTCCATATATTGAGTCTAAGTTATCGAGTCCATAAAAATCCTCTAATACACCATATTCAACCCTTAGGTCTCCACCTATTGTTGATAAACTATCAACACCCCTAAAGTCCTTGAAAAAGAAACCGTTTTGGTCTTCGTCACCAATTAAAATAAAGTCACCTCCAATTTCACTAAGCTTTGCAAGTCCAGTCAAATAAAACATATAATAATTATTATCCAATTTAAAGAAACCATCAACGTTTGTGACATTTCCTAAACCTATTAAGTTAGGCAATGATGTATATTTTATTGTCAAGTTGCCTTGAAATGCTGTCAATGAATACAAAGAATCTAAATTAGAGATATCCCATCCGTCAATTGTCACATCTCCCAATATCTCTGTACAACCAGGATAGTTTGACGGGAAATCATCAATCTGTGCTTGCGTTGTAAACGTTATTCCATCGGGCAGGCATTGGGATGAAACATGATTACTCAGTAAGAAATGAATTAAAACTGTTAGGATGAGTATCTTTTTCATTTCATTTTAGTTTTATGTTATGGTGTGGGTGAATTCGTGGCATTGCACCCAACTTCCCATTAACGGGGATAATGGTCGGGGATAAAAGTTTGTTCCTGCATGGGCGGCCTGACGTAACCTTTTTCGGGTTTGCGTTCTTTCAAATGGATTTCCGGCAAATTCAAATCGCCAAATGGTATTTTAGAGAGCAAATGTCGCATGGTATTTAAACGGGCCTTCTTTTTGTCATCGGCATTTACCACATACCAGGGCGATAATTTGGTGTCGGTATAATTCAGCATTTCATCTTTGGCTTTGGAATATTCTGTCCAGCGTTCGCGCGATTTCAAATCCATATCGCTAAGTTTCCAGCGTTTGGTCGGGTCTTTTAAACGGGCCTGGAAACGTTTCTCCTGTTCTTCTTCGCTTACCGAAAACCAGTATTTTACCAGGATGATTCCGGAGCGGATGAGCATCCTTTCAAAATTGGGGCACGAGCGCAGAAACTCCCAATATTCGTCATCGGTACAGAAGCCCATCACACGCTCTACCCCAGCCCTGTTGTACCACGAGCGGTCGAAAAGCACCATTTCGCCCCCGGCCGGCAAATGCGGGACATAACGCTGGAAATACCATTGTGTTTTTTCTTTTTCGGTAGGTGTTCCCAGGGCCACAACACGGCAAACCCGTGGGTTCAAACGTTCGTTAATGCGTTTAATGACACCTCCTTTTCCGGCCGCATCGCGCCCCTCAAAAATAACGACGACTTTTAGTTTTTTTGCTTTGATCCATTCCTGAAGTTTGACCAGTTCAATCTGCAGGCGGGTCAGCTCCGTTTCATAAAACCCGTTCTTCAGTTTTCCTTTTTTGTCAAATTTCCCGTTTGCTTCATCCATTGAAGTTTGTTTTTAGTAGTTGTATGACCACTATTGTTCTATGTCATCAGTTCATAACTCTTTGTTCAGTGGTCTGACGACTGTTCTCACTCTTCCATATCCTGTGAACACTGGAAGGCCACCGGCCTTATGTCTAATTGTCTTGCCGTCTCAGGCACTAATTTACTGCACCACCATCTTTTTCACTACCCGCAAATCTCCCGAAATCAACTGAATAAAGTAGATGCCTTTTTTGTGGATGCCGGGTTGGATTTCTTTTCGGTACCCACTAGCGTACTTGCCGCTCCAGCTTTCACTGTAAACAATGCGCCCACGTGTGTCGAGGACAATGATGCGCAGGTTTTCCAAATCATTGTTCAGTGTCAGCATAAAATCACCCTGGTTGGGATTTGGGTGAAGGTCGATGGCGGCATTGAGGTCGTAATGGTTTTCGGGAACACTAATCTGGCATTCCGTGAAATCGAAAACAATCGTAATACTACCCGTATTCTGACACCCGGTGGCACCATTCGTAACCCGCACCGAATGCGATTGCATGTCAATCCAGTTTCCGTTGGTCATGGCTTTGTAATACCTGTTTACCAGGTTGGTTGTCAGCCAGAAATACTCCGTCCCATCCGGATCGCTGTCTTGGCCGGCATCCAGCAAAACCGAATCGCGAACACAAACCCGTATGGAGTCTTTTCCCTGTCCGCTTGGGTCGAGTTCAATAACCGGCAGGCTATTTACTGTTACCAGGATGCTCGCCGTTACTTCATTTCCAAACTGGTCGCTAAGTACCAATTCGTAAATAGTTGACACATTTGGGCTAACAGTGAACTGCGGTTGATCAGAAGCAAACCCGGGCGGATTGGAAGTCCAATCGTAGGTAAACTCTCCACCGCCGCCGGAAGCCCAGGCTGTAACAGTTGTTGACTGCCCGATACAAATCTCCGGCGGATCGGCCAGGGGGGAAGCTGACAGGCCATCCCCCTCGGGGTTCACCACCACCTGGTCAGGTTCACTCTGGCAACCATTGCCGTCGTTGATAAACAGGCTGAATACGGTTTGGTTGTACAAAGGCACTGTTGTCGGGTTGGGGATGTCGTTTTGCTGGAGTTCGCTGGCAGGTTCCCAGAGGTAAGTAAAGACCCCCGAGCCACCACTTGCCGAACCCTGTAAAGTTGCTGTCGTTCCTTCATTGATAACCTGATCGGGCCCTGCATCGGCCAACGGCCTGGGGTTGACGACAACCGAAACACTGTCTTTCACCGTGCTAAAACCATCATTGACTTCGACGATGTAAGTAACATCTGCGGAAGGAAAATCCGATGGGTTTTGTGCATCGGAAGTAAAATAGGGCGGATTGGATGTCCAGATGTAGGTGTAATCGCCGGAGCCGCCATCGGGATAAGTAAAAAGATCAACACGGTCGCCTTCACAGGCAAGACCGGTGCTGGCAGCCACCGTAATTCCCAGGGGGGCGCCAAGCACATTCACCCACATGGTATCCTGCCCCACACATGTTGAAATTGTGTCGGTAACTTCCAAAACAAAAGCCGTACTTACCGACATGGCTACAGTTGTGGGATTGGGAATGTCGGGATTATCAAGCATTTCGGCGGGTTCCCAATGATAGGAAAATTCACCCGAACCACCACTTGCCGAACCATCCAGGGTTGCCGTTTCTCCAAAGAAAACATCGATATCGGCACCGGCAACGGCATCGGGAGAGTCAAGGTCAATGGTAAAATCGTAAGCTTCGGGCTGGGCGTAGTTGTCGCAGGCGTCTTTGATGAATGCGAAGTTTTTAATGGTCAGCACATAATCACCACTTTGGTTGAATGGCGGTGAAACATACAAAGTGTATTCTTTTTCGTTGTTTCCGCCCAGGTTGCATGTTTCGCCATAAAGGCTGTCGATTACAAAAGGCCCGCCGGGCCCTTCCAGTTTAAAATCCTGCTTTTGAATCGAACTGCACTTTACGTTTTCGCTGAACTGGATAAGCAGTTCGTTGGTCCCGCATTCGGTAATCAAATCGCCGCCGATGTATTCGATATAAGGGTCCTGATCATCAAAAATCGATGCCGAAGAAGCAGAAAAATCGAGTGTGTAGCCACCCGGGGTTTGTGTCCAGTCGCTGACAACCAACACATAAGTTTCACCCTCAAATACGGGAAGGTCTTTGTTCCATTTGTTAGTGGGCCCGCCATTGCTGCAATTTGAATTTCCACCGTTAAAAGTGCTGATGCCGGTTACTCCCTGATAGCCACTGCCACCGGCGGCATTACAGCTGGACATGATCAGGTTCGCCCCTCCCCAGATGTCTTCGCAATGATAACTGGACAAATTAAAAACAGCCCAGTCGTAATCATCGGAATTTACCTGTGGTGTAATCTGGAATTTTAAGTTGCCAGAACTGATAACTGTAAAAATATACCATCTGCTGTTCTTCTCCCCATCCATGCAATGATTGTTCGGACAGCCGCTGCCGCCATTTGGGATTTCAAAATAATTGCCAAAGCCCGATGCCGTGCTGTCTTCCGTATAAATGAAGTCGCAAACCGGGATGGCCCCCCGGCAATCCTGGGTTGTCGGTATCTGCGCCAATAGCCGGAAAGCAAGTGAAAAGTAAAAAAAAGTAACAAAAAACAATTGTAAAATGGTGGTCTTTTTCATGACAACAGGTTAATAAATGTCCCTTGCAAAAGTAACAGAAGATTTGAAGAAATGCAATTTTTTCAGGCAAAGCTGCGTATTGCAGTTTGAGCCGATCGACTATCTTTGCCCGGATAAATTGCTCTACCATGTTTAAACACCTCATTACTTTGGCCTTGGCTTTTACCTCACTTCTGCTTTCGGCCCAGAGTTACCAGATCAATGGAACCATCAGCGGTCTTGCCGATGAAGATGTTTACCTGATGCGCATCCTCGGACAAAACCGGACAATCGTCGATACTGCCTGCACCAACCAGGCCGGCTCCTTCACTTTCGAACTGGATCAAAACACTCCCGTTGGCCTGTATTCCATCATTTACGGCCCTTCGCAAATGCTTGAGATTATTTACAACAAAGAAAATATCCGCTTCGTTTCCACTGACCCTTCCATGCAAAGTCCGGTGCAGTTTATCGAATCGGTTGAAAACCTGATTTATTACGATTACCTCTACCTGAAAAGCTACAACCTCTATAAAATGGATTTACTGGAGCCCCTGGTACAACAGTTTCCCAAAGACGATGAATTTTACAATACGCTTTTGGGGGAATACCGGAAGCTGGCAGAAGAAATCAGCGACAAGGTCAGCACGCTGACAACAGAAAATCCAAATACGATTGCTGCTCATTTTATCAAAGTGGACAGCCCATTGTTTACCAATCCCGAACTGCCGGCCGATATAAAAAAAGCCTATAAAAAAAATCATTATTTTGACAATACCGACTTTAGCGACACTTTGCTGATGCGCAGCAGTATTCTCACTTCCAAAATTATCGGCTACCTTTCGTTGTACCAAAAAAAGGAACAGACGAAAGAAGAAATGGAAAACAGTCTGTTGATTGCCGTTGACACCATCCTGGAAAAGGCGCTGGCCAACCAGCAGGTTTATGAATTCACAATTGACTTTCTGATTGATGGTTTTCAGGCTGTGGGCTTCGAAAGGGGACTTGAACACCTCGCCACGCAAAACCAGTTGGAACAACTTTGTGAAAATACCGAACGGAAAGCTGAGCTGGAGAACAAAATGGAACTGATTAAAAAACTGGCCATCGGAAAAACAGCACCGGACTTTACCACCACCGGCCTGAACGGGGATCAAATCACCCTCTCCGCCATCAAGGCGAAGAAAACCCTGCTGATTTTCTGGGCAAGCTGGTGCCCGCATTGCGACGAAATGCTGCCGGAATTAAAAAAATACTACGATCCGCAGAATACAGCCGAGTTAGAAATCATTGGTGTTTCGCTGGATGAAGTAAAAACCGACGTGCAGGCAGCCCTAAAAGAGGGGGATTACAACTGGATAAATATTGCCGAACTGAAGGGATGGGACGGTCCTGTAGTTTTGGAATACGGCATTGTGGCCACTCCCACTATTTTTGTTCTTGACGAAAACAAAAACATCATCGGCAAACCGGCGAACAAATATGAATTGAAGAAGATGATGGAGTAGGGAGTGGAAAGTTGGAAAGTTGAGAGGTTGGAAAGTTGAAAGTTGACAAGGAAAAAAGGGGGGGGTAAGAAAACCGCTGGATTACTCAATCCCCGCCGCCAGTACATCCACAAGGTGGGCAACTTTCAGTGGTAGTTTGTGCTTTTTGATGTAAGCACTTTGGTGCATCAGGCAGGAGGAATCGGTAGAGACAATGTATTCGGCGCCGGTGTCCAGCGCATGATGAACTTTTTGCTCTGCCATGGCCGTTGAAACCGGCTCAAACTTCACCGAGAAAGTACCGCCAAAGCCACAGCAAACATCAGTTTCTTTCATCTCAAGCAGTTCCAAACCCTTTACCTTGCGCAAAAGCGTCCGGGGTTCGTCCTTCAATTTGTATTCCCTTAAGGCGGCACACGAATCGTGGTAAGTAACTTTGTGCGCGAAGGCCGAGCCAAAACTGGTACGTTTCAACACGTTCACAAGGAAGTCGGAAATTTCGTAAAAGTTTTTTTGCAACAATTTATATTCGTTGTGGTGAGCACTGTTGTAAAACAACTCGTGGTAGTTGTTTTTCACAAAACCAATGCACGAAGCCGAGGGGCCGACAACCAGCCTGTTGTTGCTGAAATCGCCGATAAATTTCTCGCCCAGTTTTTTTGCCTCATCCCAGAAACCACTGTTGAAAGCGATTTGCCCGCAGCAGGTTTGGTTTGGGTTGTAATGCACTTTTACGCCTGCTTTTTCCAACAGTTTTACCATGTTAAACCCGGTTTCAGGATAAACCTGGTCGATAAAACAGGGGATAAATATGTCAACTTCCATGGGCTCTGCTTATGAATGTGCAAAGGTAAAAAAGTTTAAAGTAGAAAGTTTAAAGTAGAAAGTTTAAGTTGCAGGTGCGGGTTTTGTACTTCAGCCTAATTTTCTTCCGCTTGTAGCCCGAGTTTTGCCAGATCGTCCCAGAAGGGGGGATAGGATTTACTGACCACTTCGGGCTTGTTTATTTTTACGGAGGCCAGCCTCAGTGCCAGAGGTGCCAGGGCCATGGCCAAACGGTGGTCGCCGTGGGTGTCGAAAACACAATCGGTTTGTGCAAAATCTTCATTTGACGGAATCAGTTCTACCGAATCAGCCTGGCGGTTTAAGCAGGTTCCTGTTTTCAACAATTCCATTTTCAAAGCGGCAATCCGGTCCGATTCTTTGAACTTCAAATGGCCGACCCCCTTTAAAACTGCAGGAATTCTTTTTATTGCACAGGTGGCCAGCACTGCCGGAACCAGGTCGGGACAGGAAGCAAAATCATATGTAAAAGAAGGTGCAGAACTGCCCGTACTTTTTAAACTGATGCCGTTTTCTTCGAAGATTGTCTGCACACCCAACTGTTCAAATACTTTGACAACAACACTATCGCCCTGCACACTTTGTCTTGAGAATCCCCGGAGAAAAATCATTGCGTCTTCTGCAAGGGCTGCCAGTTCGTACCAATACGAGGCAGAACTCCAGTCGGGCTCAACACGAAAAGGTTTCATCCGGTAACTGCCGGGTTTTATCTCCACCCTGTTTTTCCACAGCTGCAGTTCCGCACCAAATTCCTGCATCAACCGTTGTGTCATCACAATGTAAGAAAACGAAACCGGTTTTTTCACAAATTCAAGTTGCAAACCCTTTTCAAGGCAGGGGGCAATCAGCATCAGCGCCGTAACAAACTGACTGCTCGCGGAGGCATCCACAGTCACCTTTCCGCCCGTAATATTTCTACCAACAATATGCAGCGGCGGATAACTTTCTTTTTCAGGATGCACGACTTCTGCACCCAGCTCGCGCAAAGCAGAAGTAAGGCCTTCCATTGGCCGCTTTTTCATCCTTTCATTTCCCGTCAGCAGCCACCTGCCGTTTGTAATGGCGAGGTATGCCGAAAGGAAGCGCAGTACCGTCCCCGCATTTTCCGTGTTGATGACCATGGGGATGGACGAAGAAGCGCAGCTGGCAATAAGATCAAGGTGAAACTGTAAAGAACGGGTATCGGCAGACACGGACAGGTTCTCGAAATGTCCATGATTCCCGGATAGGGAATCCATAATCAACAACCTGTTACTGATGCTTTTTGACCCGGACAAGCTGAGTTCTCCACGGATTTTTCCCTTGGTACGTTTTAAGCTGATCTGCTTCATCTTAGCTGCACTTTTTCCTTTCGATATAAAACTGAACACTTTCCCTGACCAGGTTCATGTCCACCTCAATATCGTGTACAGCTTTTCCAAGTTTGCGCAGCAGGCTGAAACGCAATTTTCCGTCACGCACTTTTTTGTCCTGGCGCATTAAATCCAGCAGCTCCGGAACGACAGCCTCATCCAGGTCGAACCGCCGGAAATTAATGTCAATCATCTCAACGATTTCCGACAGGCGGTTGCATTCAAATTCATAAATTCTGGAAGAAAGCCAGGCTTCACAAATCATGCCGGCCGCAATAGCTTTGCCATGGGTTACCGGATGGCCCGATTTGAGGAAGTAACTTTCGATGGCATGGCCGATGGTATGTCCGAAATTCAGGTTTTTCCGTAACCCTTTTTCAAGGGCATCGTGCCGAACGATGTCTATCTTATCACGTGCTGCCCTGATAATTATTTTGTTCCATTGATCAATTTCACGATAATGTTTCCCCAGCATCAGGCGCCAGAGCTCACGGTCCATGATCAGGCCGTATTTGAGCACTTCGGCAAAACCCGACTGCCATTGAATGTCTTCGAGTGTGTCCAGGAAAACAGGATCTACAACCACGGAGCAGGGGTCGGAGAACAGGCCCACCTGGTTTTTAAAATTCCCAAAGTCGATACCCGTCTTTCCACCGATGGCCGCGTCCACCATGCCGAGCAGCGTTGTGGGGAAATTGATAAATTTTATCCCTCTTTTAAAAGTAGAGGCTGCAAAGCCGCCGATATCGGAAACCACCCCCCCCCCGAGAATGACGAGCAGCGAATCGCGGTCAACCTGCATGCGTGTCAGTTCATCCCAAATATGGATTGTCTGATCCAGGTTTTTTTGCTCTTCCCCGCTCTGAATCCGGATGACACCCTGGTAACTAAACAGCGGAAGTTTCTCACGAAAGACAGGAAGACAATACTTTTCAACATGCTCGTCCACCAGTATAATGGCTTGCTTAAACTGTTCAAGGTTCTTTGCGGAAAAGTCCAATGCGCCCTCGCCAATCGCGTAGGAAACAGGTTTTGCATCTAAAACAAATAAGGAATCATTCATAAAGCAAAGTAAATGATAAAAGGGGAAATGAGGAAGGGAAAAGGTGATTTATTGATTTTAAGTTTTGACGGGAGTCGGGAGTTAGAAGCCGTACCGACCCGCCGGTTTTTTTTCAACCCGTCGGGTCGAAGTGATACGGTCTTTTTTAACTTTTCCAAAGTTTTAAACTTTGGAAAAGTTAAGCGAACCTCAATCAGGATAGGCCACACGGATGTGGTGGATACTGAGCATTTTCTTCTTCAACACCTTTTTCACCATATTGATTTCCTTCATGGTGATGTTGGCATTAATCAACTGGTCGCTGTCCATCTGTGCACTGATGATGTTCTCGACAAGGTCGTTGATTTTTTGCTCGTCGGGTTCGGCAATGCTCCTGGAAGCTGCCTCCACCGAATCGGCCATCATCACGACGGCTGTTTCGCGCGAGAACGGGATAGGGCCGTGGTAAGTAAATTCGGAAGGGTCCACTTCCATGCCGGGGTTCAGTTTCCGCTCCAGGCGATAAAAATATTCAACCCTTCGCGTGCCATGGTGGGTGCGGATAAAATCGATAATCTGCTCCGGGATTTTTGCCTTCCTGGCCATTTCAATGCCCGACAAAACATGACCGGTGATAATCCGGGCACTTTCTTCGTAGGTCAGCTCGTCGTGGGGGTTGTAACCCGGCACCTGGTTTTCCACAAAAAACAGCGGGTTCTCCATCTTACCGATGTCGTGGTACAAGGCACCCGTCCGTGCCAGCAAGGCATCGCCACCGATGGCATACAAGGCTTCTGATGCCAGGTTGGCCACTTGCAGTGAATGCTGGAAAGTGCCAGGCGCCTTCAACGACAACTCGCGCAACAACGGATTGTTGGTATTGGAAAGCTCAAGCAGGGAAAGCTGGGTAATAACACCAAACAGCTTTTCGTAAAGGTAGATAATAGGAAAGGCCAGCAAAAGCAATACCGAGCTCCCGGCAAGGTAGCTGATGGGTTTTAGCGAAATACTTTTAAACGATCCGTCCTGCACCAGCAGCATGCTTACATAAACAACCATATAGGTCAGGAAAATAAACAGCGAAGTGCGGAAGAGGTCGGCCCGTTTGGATAAATCCTTGACCACGAAAACAGCAATTAAGCCGGCCGTAAACTGCGTGTAAAAGAAGTCGAAACTATTGGGTGCGTTAAAGCCGAGTATCATCACCGTGACAAGGTGGATCATAATTGCCGTTCCCCCGTCGAGGAAAGCTGCAATGATGATGGGCAGGATGGCATAAGGGACCAGGTAATCGTATTGGGGGTAATAATTAAAAACCAGAATCCCCAAAACAATCAGCAACACCTGGCTCAGCAGGATGATGACAATGTTCTTCAGCTCGTTATAAAACTTTCTTTTGTAGAGCCATAAAAACAAATACTGGATAACAAAAAGCAGGGTAACAAGGAGTATACCGCCCAGGAAGATATATTTCCGTGCCTCTTTGGAACCCAGTTCCTTTTCGTATTCGTTTTTTAGTGACATTAATACCTGGACCTTTTCGGGGGTGACCAATTCGCCGGTGGCAATAATCAGTTCGCCCCGCTGAACCAGTCCGCTGGTGGGCGAAATCTGCTTGAGCAGTTCTTCCCTGTCAGCATTACTTTTGGCTTCATCATAAATTACATTTTGCCGCAGCGACTGGACAATGATCTCCCTTAACAAAACACTGTCCCTCACTTGCAATTTCTTAACTTTGTTTTGGGCGTAAGCATTGGCACTGCGTACATCATACAATTGCCCAAGCACCACATTGCGCACCGTATTTCCGCGTATCAGCCTGATCCGGTATGATTTGTCTTTCCCTTCGATGACCGGATTGTAACGCAGAATGCCTTTATCAAGAATGCTGTTGACCGTCTTTTTCAGGAAGCGGATGTAGCGCAGCGAATCCTGCGGGCGGCCGTTGGTGTCGCTGAGTGCCCATTCCAATGCAAAGCGTTCTTCAACCTCGCGGATAACCTCGGGTTCCACGGCATCGTCAAACCTGAAATAGGGAATGAAATTCTTCAGGATAATTTCTTTTTCTTCGGCAAGTTCCGCTTCTGTTTTGATGATGGAAAAATCAAAAGTTGCTATCAGATCGTTGTGTTTCCAAGGTTTTCCGGGCTGAATCTCGTATTTAAAAAAACGTTCCTTCGGACTTATCCAAACAACAATGGCGATGGCCAGTATAAATAATAATACTTTTAGAATTTCGTAGTAATTATGTTGTAATTTTGAAAAAATGGAATTCATGCAGCATTCTTTTTATTTAACAAATGTAAATAAAAGCATCAGAATGCCTAACAATAATTTGAAAAGATGAAGTACGGTTTTTGTGAACAGGCTGTTGTTCCGGTACGCTCCCTGCCGGGCGACCAATATGAGATGAGCAACCAATTACTCTTTGGCGATGTGGTTTTTGTTAAGGATGTCCAAAACGACTGGCTGTTGATTGAATCGGCAGACGACCGGTACGAGGGTTGGGCCGACAAAAAACAAATTCAGGTTATCGATCAAAACCTTTTTGAAAGCCTGCGGGCAGAAAAGCCGGTTTATTCGCTGGAACTTTCCGGCAGCCTGCTACCGGAAAATGGGGAAATACCACTTCTGATCACCAGGGGGGCAAGGCTTCCGGGTTTTTCGGGCGGCCGGTTTACAGTCGGCGGACAGTCCTTTCTTTTTACGGGAAAGGTAACAGGTGCAGGACAGCAACCATCGCGTGAGCAAATCATTCAGGTTGCAAGGTTGTACGCCGGAACACCCTACCTGTGGGGTGGCCGTTCCGCCTTTGGAATTGACTGTTCGGGCTTTACACAAATCGTTTTCAAAATGTGCGGCATGCAGCTTCAGCGCGATACATCGCAGCAAGTCGGGCAGGGTGAAACGGTCAACCTCATCCACGAGGCGCTGCCCGCCGATCTGGCTTTTTTTGAAAACAAAGAAGGCAACATTAACCATGTAGGCATTCTGCTCGACAAGACACACATTATTCATGCCTCGGGAATAGTGAGAATCGACAAAATCGACCACGAGGGAATTTTCAATGAAGATGACGGCCAATACAGCCACCAACTGCGGGTGATTAAAAGGTTGCTGCGCTAAAAGAACCTGAACTTTTCCAAAGTTTTAAACTTTGGAAAAGCTGACAGACTCAAAGATTAATTCTTTTCCGTGGAAAATTATCCTGTTTGCCCATCAGTCGTCAGACCACTGATAAGGCAGGTCAAAAATAGTGGTCAGACGACTATCAGCAGATGCCTGACAGCGCTTAAATAAGAACCAATCTAAATTTCATTTTCCTTCATTATTTTCTGCAATTATCTTCACCGATAAAATACATTTGCAGCCGACAAATTCTTCGGGGCAGGGTGTAATTCCCGACCGGCGGTTAAAGTCCGCGACTCCCGCGTTACGCGGGACTGATCCGGTGAAATTCCGGGGCCGACAGTTAAAGTCTGGATGGTAGAAGAAATGTCATTCAAAAGGGACAGGCGAATTGCGCTGGCAGTTGGCTTTGTGTGCAATCGGGTATTGTACCCGTGCTTGCGCAGTTGTTCCCCTTTGTGATTTCCTTGTGCAGCCCCGGCAGTTTGTCAGGGTTTTTTTATGCACTAAATTTTTTAATGAAATGAAAAGGAAATCTTTAATTATCATTAGCTTGTTCCTGATTTCGCAGATGGCGTTTTCGCAATTTACAGTTTCAGGCAAATTGGTTGATCAGCAAAGCAACAAAGCCGTGGCCTTTGCACACATTATCCAGGAAGACAGCTCAAAGGGGAGTACCTCAAACGAATCGGGAGAATTTGTCATCCGGCTTGCAAAGCAAAAAGGGGCGCTGCACATTCAGGCTTTGGGCTACAAACCGGAAAGTATTTTTTACAAAGTAAGTCATGGCAAATTACATTTGGGCAGTGTTTTTCTGTCTCCCCAGGCCTACACGCTTGACGAAATTACAGTAACTTCCGGGCTGGTCACGAACAGCCAATCACCGGTTACTGTTTCCACTGTGGGCGCAAAGACCATTCGAACACAATTGGGCGACCTGCCCCTGCCGCTGATCCTTCAAAACACGCCCGGCGTTTACAGCATCCGGAATGGCGGTGGCAGTGGCGATGCCGAAATGAGCATCCGGGGATTCAGCCAGGAGAATGTAAGCATCCTGCTGAACGGCATTCCGATTAACGGCATGGAAAACGGCCTGGTATACTGGAGCAACTGGCTGGGTTTGAGCGATGCGGCAGTAGAAATACAAGTACAAAAAGGGCCGGGCGTGGCCAATATGGCAACAAACGCAGTGGGCGGAAGCGTCAATATTATTACTGAACCAGCGAAAAAAGAGAAAGGGGGAGCGCTCGTTTATCAACTCACCAGCTATGGCAACCAAAAGTTCTCCCTGGCGCTCAACAGCGGAAAAATGAAGAACGGCTGGAGTGTTTCTTTTTTGGGATCGCACACCCGTGGCCCCGGTTACATCGACGCAACTTACGTCAGCGGCTGGTCCTACTTTCTGGCCTTGAGCAAACAAATCAATCCAAAAAACAAGCTGACAATCAGTTTGCTCGGCGCCCCGCAAAGGCACGGGCAGCGGACACTTAAATTATCAAACGAAGAACATGAACTGCGTGGCAATCTGTTTAATAAAGACTGGGGGACTTACAAGGGGCAGATTAACAATGCGTCAGAAAACTTCTACCACAAACCCTTTCTAAGTGTGAACCACTACCTGCGCCTTGGCGAAAACAAGAAACTGGCCAACAGCATCTACGTTTCTTACGGCAGTGGGGGTGGAAAATGGTCTGAAAGTTTCAATTACGCACCTTCGATCTTTGCGTACCGCGATCCTTCCGTACAAATTGACTGGCCGGCAATTTACCAAAACAATGCAAGCCACGAAGGACAATACGAATTGGAAAACGGCGAGGTGGTCAACGGTTATTCGCTCAATGTGCAAACCAATTTTCTGGCCAGCCACATCCAGGCCGGTTTCTTGTCAACCTACGAACAAGAACTCAGTCCGCACCTCAAACTGGTTGCCGGTTTCCATTACCGCTACCTCAATTCTTTTTTACGCGAGGAGATTTCCGATTTGCTGGGTGGTGGTTTTTTCATCGAAGATTACGGTTGGGCCGTGGATGGGGTAGCCGGAAGGCCACAAATCAAAACAACGGGCGACATTATTAAGGTAAACAACAATTCAATTATTCATTTTGTAAATGCCTATGCCCAATTGCTGTACAGCAGTAAAAAAACACAAGCCTACTTTTCTGTTAACGGGAACAACAACCTGTACCGGCGGATTGACCGTTACAACTACGTGAGCAACACTGAAAGTGAGCGAATAATCAGGCCGGGTTTCGATGTTCGCGGCGGGTTCAGTTTTTTACCGGGCATTCGTCACACCTTATTTATTAATGGCGCTTTCATTTCCAAAGCGCCCTACTTCAAATTTGTGTTTGGAAATTTTACTAATGTCCCGGTTCAAAACCTGAAAAATGAAAATGTGCAGACAGTTGAAGTCGGTTACCGTCTTAAAAAACCGAAACTGGAAACAAAGATCAACGCCTACTACACCTTCTGGAACAATGTTTCGTTGCTATCGAACGAATACGTTCAACTGGAAAACAACACGCAAACCCGTGCGATGGTGAACGGTTTAAACGCCATCCACAAAGGCATTGAGGGCGAAGTAAAGTACATGCTAAACAACCAAATTCAGTTTGGTGGTATTTTTAGCCTGGGCAATTACAGATGGCAAAATAATGTTGAGGCGCAATTGTTCAACAACAACAATGTGGCAGTGGACACTTTAAAAGTGTTTGCAAAAGGACTTTTTGTGGGGGGAACCGCCCAGCAGCAATTTGGCCTGTCCGGTAATTTCCGTTTTTTCCGTTTTGTCAGCCTTAGGGTGGAGTGGCTGGTTTACAACAATCTGTACGCAAGTTTCAATCCAACTCAGCGAAATAAGCCGGATGACCGGCCGCAGGCATTCCGCATTCCTTCGTACAACTTACTGAACCTTTACCTAAGTATTCCTTTTAAAATAGGCCGGACTTCGGCTTTGGTCCAGTTGAGTGGCTACAATTTACTGAACAGCATCCACATTTTGAACGGCGAAGATGGCGAGGGTCACGACCGTGACACATTCCGTGGTTTTTGGTCGTTTGGACGGAACTTTAATTTAACGCTGAAGATTGGTTTTTAATTTTCTTCGGATAAGCGCAAGAACCCAACCGGTTCCGGCAGAAAACCATCGATAAAACGGAAGCTTACATGGCATATATTTTGGTGTAAAACCTAAATATTGCTGTGGCAAGGCAAAACTTATTAACAATAATTAACAATTAATTTGCTGAAAATCTACTATTTGAAAACATGGGCATAAAGCACTGTTGTTTTGTTAACAATTTCTTAAAGTTTTCAATAAGTGAAATATTTACTTTTACTCGATTGTAATTAGAATGATAAACCAAAAACTTAAATGCTTATGAAACGAAGAAGTTTACTCTTAACCATTATGGTTATTGTATTGATGAGTGGTGCAGCTTTTGCACAGGGAATTATCCGCGGTGTCGTACAAGACAACAATACGGACGAAACCCTCATTGGGGCCACCGTTGTGATTGAAGGAACAACCATTGGCGTTACGACAAATTTAGACGGGAGTTTCCTGTTGATTGCCCCCGAAGGCGAACACAAACTGGTGTATTCTTATGTAGGTTACGAAAGCCAGTCTTCCACCATTACTGTGAAAGACGGTGCAACCTACAATGTGGGAACTATCCTGATGAAATCCAGCGCCATCGGCCTTGATGAGATTAATGTGCTGGCCGATGTTGCCATTGACCGCAAAACACCGGTTGCCGTTTCAACCATTGATGCGCAAACCATCGAGCAGAACCTGGGAAGCCAGGAATTTCCGGAAGTGATGAAAATGAGCCCCAATGTTTATGCGACAAAACAAGGTGGCGGGTTTGGTGATGCACGTGTGAATGTCCGTGGTTTCGACCAAAGAAATGTGGCTGTAATGATCAATGGTATTCCTGTTAACGACATGGAGAACGGTTGGGTTTATTGGTCAAACTGGGCTGGTCTCGGTGATGCTACACGTACCATCCAGATCCAACGCGGTCTTGGCGCTTCCAAGCTGGCAATCAACTCTGTTGGTGGCACCATCAACATCATCACAAAAACAACTGACATGAACAAAGGTGGTTCATTGATGATGAGTGCAACTGACTACGGTCGTTTTAAAACCATGCTCAGCCTGTCTACCGGAAAACTGAAAACCGGGACCTCAATTACCTTTGTTGGTTCCCGTACTTATGGCCAAGGCTACATTGATGCAACCTGGGTTGATGCCTGGTCGTATTTTCTTTCTGTAAGCCAGGATATCGGCAAAAAGCACCAGTTGGCTTTTACAGTTATTGGTGCCCCGCAGCGGCATGGTCAGCGCAATGGATATTACATGCTTTCCCAGGATAAATATGATCAATTTGGCCCAAAATACAACCAGAACTGGGGCTGGCGTGGCGGCGAGCAGCTCAATGAGCGTGTCAACTATTACCACAAACCGCAAATGGCCCTGAACTGGTATTACAACATTAACGAGAACCTGTTTCTATCTACTTCCGCCTACCTTTCCTTTGGGAATGGGGGTGGCTCCGGCCCACTGGGATACGGAAGCTATAAGTACGAACCTCCTAAAACATCATCCAATCAATACGACTGGGACCAGATGGCTGACATCAACGCAGGAAATATTGACACGGCCAACCTTATCCAAAACGGTTTGTATGAAGTTGATGGCGAAGACACCATTGTGAGTGGTGAAGCCCGCTCACAACATATTATTCGTAATTCGGTGAACAACCATATATGGATGGGTATTCTTTCAACTTTAAATGCCAAGCTTTCAGATAAGTTCACCTTAACAGCCGGTATTGACAGTCGCCGGTATGTTGGCGAACACTACCGTGAGGTGAGGGATCTGGTTGGTGGCGATTATTGGTCTGACAGCAAGTTTGGCCCCTCCCGTGTTGGGGATAAAATTGCTTATTGGAACGACGGAATTGTCATTTATTCCGGTGTTTTTGCACAGTTGGAATACACTGCCGGAAACTTCAATGCGTTTGTTGCAGCAACGGCATCCAATACCTGGACGAAAAGAATTGATTACCGTACCTATCTTCCCTATTACTCACCGGGAGAAACCCCGACAGATGCTGAGAAGAAAGCAGTCAGCGAAACTTTATCCAATTTTGGCTACAACGCCAAAATCGGTGCCAACTACAACATCAACGAAAAACACAATGTCTTTTTCAACGCAGGAATTTACTCCCGTGTACCTTTCTTCAGGTTCCATTTCCTGAACTACAAGAATGATGTGAACCCCAACCTGACAAACGAAACCATCAGTGCATTTGAGTTGGGTTATGGATTCAAATCACGTAAATTCGACCTGAAATTTAATGCCTACTATTCTATCTGGGACAATATTTCCCAGCTTTCCGGATTTGTTGCCTCAAACGGCAATTATGTCAATGCTTTTGTCTCCGATATGAAAGAGATTCACACCGGACTTGAGTTAGAGGCCAATTGGCGTACAACCAAATGGTTGAGCCTCGGGTTCTTTGGTGCTGTCGGAAACTGGTACATCGACAACGATGCTGTGGCTGATCTGTACGACGAACAAACACAGGAGCCGATTGGAAAAGGCACCATTTACACAGAAGGCCTTAAAGTGCCAAACCAGCCCCAATCAATGGCCGGACTGGCAGCCAAATTCCAGGTTACAAAAAATATTGATTTTGGACTGAACTGGTTGTACTACGCATTTATTTATGCCAATTACACTGCTGAGAAAAGAATTCCGAAACCGGGTGACCCGATTGACCGCGAGCAATCATGGAGACTGCCCGATTATGACATCCTTGATTTCAGGTTGGGATGGAAATTTAAACTGGCCGGACTGGATTCCTATTTCCAGTGGAACATTTATAATGTAACAAATACTCTCACACTGGTAGAAGCTGAAGACAGGGCGAACAAGATCTACAACGATGCAGGTGATGTTATCGGTTACGATCACGTATTCCAAAAAGGATTCTGGAGCTGGGGAAGAAACATGAACTTCTCGCTGAAAGTCAGATTCTAAATTTACCACTATCGTTAAAAGCCCCTGGTAATTTAACCGGGGGCTTTTTTTATCTTAGCGAAAAAAACATGCACACAAACCCTTTGAAAAAGATTTTTTTTCTTTTTGCTGTTGTCGTTTTTCTTTCCTCTTGCTGTCAAACAGGAGAAAAAAACCAAAAACCCTACCTCATTATGTTGTCCCTTGATGGTTTCAGGTGGGACTATCCCGAAAGGGCAAACACACCGGTACTCGATTCCTTGAAAAAAGCCGGTGTAATGGCTGCTTCTTTAAAACCATCTTTTCCAACAAAAACGTTTCCCAACCATTATACGCTCGCTACCGGTTTGTACCCCGACCATCACGGCCTCGTACTTAACAGGTTTTACGCAACAGACTTAAAAAGGGATTATGCTTTATCGGATCGTTCTGCAGTAACTGACGGCGCTTTTTATGGAGGAGACCCCTTGTGGAACCTGGCAGAAAGACAGGGTGTAACAACAGCAACACTTTTTTGGGTGGGCGCTTCTGCAGCCATCGACGGGAACAGACCTTCGCATTGGAGTGTTTACAAAGAAGATTTGACAATGGGTGACCGTATTGATTCACTTGTCCATTGGTTAGGACTGCCCGAAGCACAACGGCCTCACCTTGTGATGTGGTATTACCACGAGCCCGATCTTACCAGCCACATCTACGGACCGGAAAGCATCGAGCTTGTTGACGAGGTGGAAAAACTGGACAGCTTTCTGGGCAACTTCTTTACGGCAATGCGAAAACTTCCGGTTTTCGATCAACTTAATTTTATCATCACTTCCGACCACGGGATGGCTGAATTGTCGCCTGACAGACAGGTATTACTTGACCATTATGTGGATACAGCTGATTTGGAGATCATCAATGGTGGCAACCCTGTTTATAATTTTAAAGTGAAAACAGGAAAAATAAACGAAGTTTTCAGCCAATTGAAAGAAGCACCCCATTTGCAGGTTTGGATGCACGACAGCTTACCTGAACGCCTGCACTATGGAACAAATCCCCGCAGCCAGGATTTGACACTTGTGGCTGATCCGGGATGGAGTGTGTATTGGTCGTGGAAAATCGGGCAGTCAAAGGGCACACACGGGTATGACAACGATCTTAAGGACATGCACGCTATTTTTTATGCCGCAGGCCCGGCTTTTAAAAAAGGTTATCTTCAACCGACTTTTGAGAATGTAGATATTTATCCCCTGGTTTCAAAAATTATGGAATTGAATCCCGGTGAGGTTGATGGAAAGCTGGAGCATGTGGGAGGAATGCTTAAGTAGTAACGGAAAAGATACGGTGCATCGCATTTTTGCGAACCTCGTACGTGGGTAATGTGCGGGACGCATCCAAAAGGACTTCCCTGGGAGAGAAACTATTTCAAACAATTATTAGTTTGTCATCTGAGATTGCTTCACCCCCCCTGATGGCCTTCGCGCTGTGTTACTAATGATGATACAATATGAGCTTAATTCTAATAGATAAACAATTCCCCGACAATGAATGAAACAAAACCAATTTTACCAAACCTTAAAACCATGAAAAGAAAATTACCGTTGATCTTGCTCTTTGTCCCTTTGCTTTTAAGTGCACAAAAGGAACTGCTAAGATCGGGCCCCATGCCGGGCTACAGCGAAATGAAAGAAGCGGCCATCTGGCTGCAAACGAAAAACAGCGCGACTGTTTTTGCCAAATACTGGCCGGTGGAGCAACCCGGTGATTTTCATTTTACCAATACGATAAAAACGACGAAAGATCGTGCTTTTACCGCAGTGCTGGTTGCCGACACCCTAGAACCCGGAAACCGTTACAAATACGTACTGTACATTAATAATGCCCCGGTGGAGTTGCCCTACGAAACATTTTTCCACACCCAAACCCTCTGGTTGTGGCGCACTGACCCACCGGAGTTTTCTTTTTTAATGGGCAGCGGCGCCTACATCAACGAGCCCGCTTACGACCGGCCCGGAAAACCCTATGGGGATGGTTACCAGATATTTAACAGCATGGCCGGGAAACAAGTTGATTTTATGCTTTGGCTGGGCGACAATGTGTACCTCCGGCAGCAGGAATGGAATACGAAAACCGGACTTGTTCACCGTTACACCCACGACCGCTCCATTCCCGAGCTACAAAAACTCCTGGCCTCCACCCATCATTATGCCATTCTCGACGATCACGACTTCGGGCCTAACGACAGTGACAGAAGCTTTTGGAATAAAAATCAGTCGCTTGATGCCTTTGAGTATTTCTGGGCAAACCCATCTTACGGGGTCGGAAATATTGAGGGCGCCATCACTTCATTTCAATATGGAGATGCCGCCTTTTTCCTGTTGGATAACCGAACACACCGCAGTCCTGACCGGCGTCAATCAGGGAAAAAGACACAGCTTGGTGAAGAGCAGCTGCAATGGTTGTTCAACAACCTGGCCAGTACGTATGCCCGATTTAAGTTTGTTGTTATCGGCGGACAGCTACTCTCTACTTCTAAGAAATATGAATCCTATTCCAATTATGGCTTCGATCAGGAACGGCAACGCATCATCGATTTTATCCGGGAAGAAAATATCCTTAATGTGATTTTCCTGACCGGGGATGTGCACTTCTCTGAAGTTTCGGTTTTGCGGGAGGAAGGCAGGCCAACGATTTGGGATATCACCTCTTCCCCCTTGACAAGTGGTGCCAATACCAATGGAATAAACCAGGAAAACACACTGCGGATTCCCGAATCGGTTATCATGGAAAGGAACTTTACACAACTTTCGTTAAGTGGCCCGAGGTCGAACCGGGTACTGACTGTCAGGTATTTTGACAGCAATGGGAAGGAATTGTGGAAATACCGGATTGAGCCGGAAATCAGGGAGAGCGGTACGCATTAAAAACAGCACTACAAGGAGTGTGGATGCGCTTCCAGGTTTGTGGTCCGGAAAAGTTGAAATCCTTTTTGCAACTGAAATGAGCCCAAAAGCACATTTTAGTTGGTAATCGGCACTGTTGACAGTGGATTGAAAATCCAAACCCCTTTGGTTCGGGATTACAAATCCCGTACAGCGGAAGTTTTGTTCTGCAGGAAAAAATCGGCCAGAACCAGGGCTGCCATGGCCTCAACAATGGGAACCGCCCTGGGCACAACGCACACATCGTGGCGGCCTTTACCTTTGAGAACATGTGATTTACCGGTATTATCAACAGTCTGCTGATCTTGCATCAAAGTAGCAACCGGTTTAAAGGCAAGGCTGAAGTAAATATCTGCACCGTTGGAAATGCCACCTTGTATTCCGCCCGAAAAATTGGTTTGGGTACTCACTTTTCCTTCCCTGATTTCAAAAAGGTCGTTGTGTTCGGAGCCTTTCATCTTTGCTGCTTCAAACCCCGAACCAATCGCAAAACCTTTTACGGCATTGATGCTCAGCATAGCTTTTCCCAGCTCGGCATGTAATTTTCCGAATACCGGTTCACCCAAACCAACAGGCACATTTTGAATGATACATTTTATTTCGCCACCCAATGTGTCACCCGCTTTCTTTGTCCGTTCAATCAATTCAATCATTTTAACTGATGTATCTTCATCGGGGCAACGGACCGCTGATTGTCCGATCAAATTTCGATCAGGGAAAGCAAGCGTTTCCTGTTGAAGCGCCACTTCGCCAATCCGGCTGACAAATGCCAGGATTTGAATACCAAAAGAAGTCAACAACATTTTGGCGAACCCGCCACCAATTACGCGGGCAACAGTTTCGCGGGCAGAACTCCTCCCCCCCCCCCGGTAATCACGGATTCCGTATTTTTCCTCATAGGTGAAGTCGGCATGCGAAGGACGGTAGGTATTCTTCAAGTGCACATAATCACCTGGTTTCTGGTCTTTGTTCCAAACCAAAAATGCGATTGGGGCACCTGTTGACCGGCCTTTAAAAACCCCCGACAGTATTTCGATTTCATCCGTTTCCCTCCTGGCACTTGCCCATTTACTTTGTCCGGGTTTGCGCCGGTCGAGTTCCTGCTGGATTAATTGTAGGTCAATATGTATCCCGGCAGGAAAGCCATCTAAAATACCACCCACTGCTTTTCCGTGCGATTCGCCAAAAGTTGTGAGCCGGAGGATTTTACCGATTGAATTTCCGGGCATGATAAATTAAAATTGGTTGGTGGCGTAAAAGTAGCGAAAAAAAAGAGGCGCTGTTTTTATTCCTTGCGCCTCTCCCCTTTACATAATCATATTAAGCATCCAGGATTTTCAGCTTTTCTTTCAGGCTGCTGATTTCCTTCTTTGCTTTTTCGATCTTCTTTTCAAACTCCTGTTTCAGCATATTCGATTGTTTGGAACTGGAAAAGAAGCCGATGTTGTTTTCCAAAACTGCAAGGTCTTCCTGGATGCCCCTGATTCTTCCGGCAATAAAGTTGCGCTCTTTGGAAAGCCTGCGGTTTCCGTCGGGGGCACTTTTCAGCATCTCAACTTTACTTTGAAAACCCGAGGTGTTCAGTTCCTGCCTGTTGAGGTCCATCCGGTCGATCAACTGGTCGATGGCCTCACGGTACTGTGTCTGAACTTCATCCTTTTTCTTAAATGGAACATGACCGGTTTCCATCCATTTCGACTGGAAATTTTTAAGGGCATCAAGGTTGGCATTCTTATCCTTGCGTACTTTAAAAACCCTGATTTCTTCAACAAGTGCCTGTTTCACCTTCAGGTTGTCGTCTTCAACGACATGAATATTTTTAAAATGTTCTTTTTTCCTTTCAAAGAAATGGTCGCAGGCCAACCTGAAACGTTTCCATACTTTCTCGGCATGCCGCCTCGATACGGGCCCAGTCTTCTTCCATTCTTTTTGCAAACTGATGAGTGCCCGGGTTGTCTCGTTCCAATCCTCACTGTCTTTAAGCGCTTCTGCCTGTGCACACAAATCGATCTTGAGGTTGTAATTGTTCATTTGCTGTTCTTTCAGCGTGCCGAGGAATTTTCTCCGGGCCTCAAAAAAGCCATCGAGGGAAGTTTTGAAGCGCTGCCAGACCTCATCATTCTGCACTTTAGCGGCTCGTCCTATGGTTTTCCACAGCTTCAGCAATTCGTTCATCCTGTCTGTTTGCTGGTTCCAGCCTTTGAGTGTTGTGGGCAGTTCGTTCAAAAATTCTTCCGCTTTCTCGCACATGGCCACTTTTGCCTCGTAGTTCTTTTGCTGCACTTCCTGCAGTTCTTTGTAATGTTCTTTTCTTCGTTGGTTAATTTTGTGGGTTGACGCTTTAAACCGTTCCCAAAGGTCTTCTTTGTGTTCAGAAGGAACCGGGCCAATTTCACGCCACTCATCATGGTATTGTTGCAGAAGTTTGAAGGATTTCACTATCGACTTCTCGAGCAGTAATTCTTCTGCTTTCTCGCACAGTTTAATTTTAAGTTCCATGTTTTTCCGCATGTCAAGATCGCGCAACTCTTTGTTGATCTTCACTTTGTCGAAAAAACATTCAACCAAAAAATGGTAATTCTGCCAGAGGTTCCGTAATTCGGTGGCCGGGACCATCCCAATCTCTTTCCAGCGAACTTGCAGGTTCTTAAATTCGTCGTAAGTTTTTTTCAGGGTTTCTTCCGAATCGATCAGCTTTCTCAGGTCGTCGAGAATTTGTTGCTTTAAGCGGAAGTTTTCCTGTTTTTGCTTTTCGAGTTCGGCAGCAAACTTTGCTTTATTATGCTTGTATTTATTGAAAGCGGTATTGTACCGCTGTTCCAGCGGCCCCTCCACGGCTTTGAAGGCCGATTCCTCACCGCCATCTTCAATAAACTGCTTGCGCTCCCTGTTGGCATCCTCTTTGTTCCGTTTGTAGAAAGCAAGTTTAATCCGGGTAACGCTGTCTTTTATTTTTAATATATTATCCTCTTCCACAACTTGTTCGAGCAATTCAACAAGTTCCTGTTTGTTTAAACTATCGTAATCCACTTTTTCGCCAGCCGGCCTTCCAGCTTCTTTAGCCGCCGATTTACCACCAAGCAGCATCAGGATTTCACGCCTTTCGGCTTTGCTGATTTGGCGGGTTTCTTTTTCTTCCGTTTGCCCTTTTCCAGACACAACTTCGTGTTCAGCGCGCAGCAATCTCACGATGGCTTCTTTTTCCGCTTTATCCAGTTGTGGCTGAACAGTCAAAGAAATTTCCGCTTCCACAGGGGGCACAGGTCTTTTCTGATCCTTCAACAGGCCGGCAATTTCTTCTTTTTCCACGGCATCGATCTGCGCCGGGGATTCTTTATCCTGAATATTGGCGATTTCTGCCGGGGTTTCTGAAGGAGTTGTTACAGATTTTCCGTTTAGCAAATCGATGATGTCCTGTTTCTCGTCTGTCGCAATTTGTGCTTGCTGTTTGTGCGGCTCTGCATCTTCAACAACATTTTTTTCGACTGTTTGTTCAACAGTGTCGGGCTTCTCATCCTGGGTATTTTCAGGATTCTGATTCATTTGATCATTCATTTCCGTAAACAAGTTTATTTTAACTTCACGTTCCTGACAACCCAAAGCGGCAGTCGGATTTTAGATTCAGGACAGGGTCGTTCGTTAAACCGGCCCAATGCCTGCGAAACCAGCAAAATTAGAAATAAATCAATAAGATATTCAGAATAATCCGGTAAAAAAAGGGGGGGGAATCAATTGTCGGGATTATCTGTAAAACCTGGATTTATTAAATATCAGGTAACCGATGCCGAGAAAAAACGAAAATTTCTCACCGGGCCGCTCAAAATAATTCACCGAAGCACTAATTGGCCCGATGGGCGAATGATAAACAAGTTGTACCGTACCGGCGATGTATTGGTACGAAAAGGGTGCGCTTAAAGTAACACTGTAATCTTCCGTCCCCCTTAACATCTTCCTGTAGGGAACAAAATAATTCCCTTCGATGCGCAATTCCAGAGATTTCAATAATTCGAAAATGAATTTTACACCCAACCCGCCGAAACTGTATGCACGATAGTTTTCGAGAAACATCGTTTCCATCAAGGGTGTAGGTTCATAAGAGGAGGCCAGCAAGAGACTGGAAACATAGTTACCGAGCAGTGGTTTGTTTGAAACGGAAAAATCGGCCGTTGCCCCCAGGATGAACGGTTTGAACACCTGGAAATATTGCTCGTAATGAACCGACAACAATAAAAATTCCAGGTCGCGCACATATTCTTCCACACCAGACACCGTTGTTCCCGGGATGGTGTGCTCGTTTCCCGAGTAGTAATTCAAGCCCAGGAAAAAGCGGCTCCCTTTTGTCGCAAACTGTTTGCGGTTCAGGCTGTTTCGCGTAAATTCTATGTAGGGGTTCAGAAAATAGAAATTTGACTGGTCTGCCGTATCAGTCCGCGTGAAATAATTATTTTGGTAGTACGTTGTGTTCAGGTTTAATTTTGTTGCCCCGAATTTAAGCGCGTGCGACAACCCTATCGGAATGCCGGCGCTCAGGTCAAAATAATTTTCATCAATAATAACGAATGCCGGGGATTTGTCCTCAAAGAAGTAGCGCGAATTACTAAAATAATTTTTCCCTGAAGCCAGAAACTTCGCCCTTAAAACAACCGGTAACCTGCCCTGCACCTCCCATTTTCCATCCAGCCAGACGCTGTTGTAGAAAGTACCAAAGTAGGCGCCTGCTTCAATCGATTTATATGTTTTTCCCAAATGCCGGTAGCCAAAGCTGACAAAACCTTCGTTTACCCCTGTTGATGAGATAAAGCCGCCAAATTGAAGTGCAAAGGGGGTAACCTCTTTAATATCGAGTGTGAGATCAAATTTCCGGCTGCTGTCATTAAAGTGCAATGAGGGATAAGCATTCAGCACATTCTCATTGGCAAGTAAACGCGTATATTGTTTTTTGTAATCGTCCGCATTTTCATCCTCTTTGTGAACACGGAACGACTTCATAAAATACACTTCCTGTTTGCCGTTCACCCCTTTCACGCGTACTTCGTCAATCACTAATTCCGGTTGGCTTTGCTGAAAGTTTTTCCGCATTTTTTCAATGGCAGCAGCCGATTGTTTTTTCGCTATTTTCTCTTTGAGCAAAGGTATCTTCCGCAAGGCGGCAACATAACCACTGTCGATATAGCTGTTAATCTCCTGAAAATTAAAAATATTCTCGTTGCCCGACTTGGTTTCGATGAGCAGCCCCCTGGCAGAGTCGATGTTAAAATCGGCCTTCTTCATCAGCATACTTGTCATTTGTGAAACAATGTCATTTTCATCGGGTGACACATAATTGTCAACGGCTTTGCTGCCAATAATAAAATCGGGCCGAAATACCTTTTCAGCAGTATTTACCGGAAAGTTGTCGTACATCCCACCATCAAAAAGCAATTTATCATCCAGTTTAACCGGCCTGATAAAAAAGGGAAACGTCATTGAAGCACGGACTGCCTTCGCCAAATCCCCGTCTTTCAGCACAAGCATCCGGCTCGAATCAATATCTGTTGCCACGCAACGGAAAGGGATCATCAGACTGTCAAAATCGTAACCGGCAGCAGCAGACGGTCCGGCAAGGTATTCCATCAGCAGGTAATCAAACTCCTGGATATTGTACACATTGAATGGCAGGCGGAGCTGAAACCCCTTTTCAACCGAGAATGGGATACGGACGATGGAAGCGTTGTCGCCGCTACTCTGAAACAGGTACTTATCGCTTTTTACGTCTCCCTGCCTGAAGATGTACAACCTGGGGTCGGAGAGTATTTTCTCAATTTCTTCCGGGCTGTAACCCGATGCATACAGCCCACCTATAACCGAACCAATCGAGTTGGCAACGATGTAATCGACAGGAATGTTGTTTTCTTCGAGGGCACGCAACACACCGATGTGGGCAAATGCTTTGGCACCACCACCACTCAATACCAAGGCAACCTTTTGAGAAAATGCAGCCGTTCCGATTATGGTAAGCAAAATGATTAGTATTGTCAGTCCGAACTTTTTCATCAAAGCACAAAGAAATATAGCGTATTGAAAGAAATAAAATTGTGCTGACGAAAGTAAAAAAATACTTTGAGTCGCAGAAGAGAAACCGGAAAACAGGAAAAGTCAAAATACGTTTCCTGTGTTTTGGCAATCCAAGTCATTACCGGAATGGATGACGGAATCAGACAAACTAATACTTTCCCCCGGCAGAAAAAGAAAGGGAAGAACAACGGGTCTGGTTAAGGAACCCTGTTTTTACACGAAAGAAAGTGCCTGCCCGAGGTCGTCAATAATATCGTTAACGTCTTCGATACCAACTGAAAACCTGACAAGTCCGTCACTGATTCCCGCAGACTCGCGTGCTTCTTTCGAGAGCTTGGAGTGCGTCATCGAAGCGGGGTGTTGAATAAGGGTTTCGATGCCCCCCAGCGAAACAGCGAGCAGGGCCAGGTGTACATTGTTCATCAGTTTTTTGCCTGCTGTTAAGCCACCCCTGAGCCCGAACGAAATCATCGCACCCGGCCCGTACATTTGCCTTTGCGCCAGTTCGTACTGGGGATGTGATTTTAGGCCGGGATACAATACCCATGCCACTTTGGGGTGACTTTCCAGGTATTCGGCAACCCGTTTTGTGTTCTCCTGGGCTTTGTCAATACGGATGGAAAGGGTTTTCAACCCCCTGCGTGTTAACCAGGCCTGGTGCGGGTCCATATTGAAACCCACATTTATCATTACATACCGAAGCCGGTCATACACTTCCTTTTCTTTGGCAACGAGCATCCCACCCACAATATCGGCATGGCCGTTGATAAATTTTGTCATGGAATGCAGCACAATATCGGCACCCAGTTCCAGGGGCCGTTGCAGGTAGGGGCTGCTGAAAGTATTGTCAACGCACACCAGGATGTTGTGCTTGTGTGCAATCGCGGCAGCCGCGGAAAGGTCAGTAATTCCCATGGTCGGATTAGCCGGAGTTTCAAGAAAAAGCAGTTTGGTATTGGGCTGAATGGCTTGTTCAATGTTTTCCGGTTTCGTTGTGTCGACAAAAGAGTATTCAATACCGAATTTAGGATAAAGGGTCTCCATTACTCCCCGCGAGGGCCCGTAAACAGCGTTGCTGCTCACCATGTGATCGCCGGAACCAAGCAGGGCAAGGTAAACGGTATTGACGGCTGCCATGCCCGAAGAAGTAGCAATCCCGCCAAAGCCATTTTCCAGCTCGGCCAGTGTATTCTCCAATTCTTCGGTATTGGGGTTGCCAATGCGTGTATAAATGTAGCCTTTTTCTTCGCCTGAGAAACAATTGGCGCCATGATCGGCATCCCTGAAACTAAATGTTGAGGTCTGGTAAATCGGTGTAACCGCACTTCCCAGAGGGTCTTTGATTCCACCGGCATGTACAAGCCTGGAAGCAAATCCTTTGTCTTTTGTGTTCATTTGTTTGAAAATTATTAATGTATTCGTTTGTTATTTGAACTCACCTTTACTAAAAATACAGCCTGTGGGTTTACAAAAAAAAGGCAAACATAATTTGCCTTTTTTCTTTTGGATTCTTTTTGAACGAAAAAACTGGTGTTGGTATTTAAAAAGGCCAGAAATTGTTGTCGTTCCAGATTTGTTCTTTTAAATCTTCATTCAGTTTATGCAAAAGCTGGTGGTGTGTTTTTTCCCAGTCGGCAAGCATTTGATACATTTCTTTCTCATTGGGGTCCGTTGCTTCCCTGGCACGGTTCGAATAAATCTCGATGGCCCGGTTCTCAAAGTCGATGGCAGCACCAATGGCGGCGGCTTCAAATCCGGCTGCCGATATTTCCTTTTTGATGTTTTCGGTCAATATTTCAACTACTTTATCATCCTCCTCTGGTGGTGTCTCATTGCTGAGAAACTCCTGGTGTTTCTGGAAATGCCTGAACTGCTTAACCAGAAAATTAACATGCTCTTCTTCTTCCTCGGCCATCATCTCAAAAATCTTGGTGGCTGATTTGCTTTCCGAGTTACGGGCGGCCTGTGTATAAAAAGCTTTCCCCCGGCGTTCGAGAAGAATGGCTGTTTTCAGTACTTCAACTGCTTTGTCGTTTTGTGTCATTTTTTATTATTTTTCAAAATAAAGAACTGCAAAGTTATCAAATTTCAAAAGTCTTAAAACAAACTGGAAAAATTGATTAAATTTGTATTCATTCAAGATAAATTGCTTTGGGAGATCACATCCACAACATCAGACAGTTAATTGAGAGAAACCATTTTCCTGCAGTTGACAGTTTTTTTGAGTTGCCCGCTGCGGGTTCGGGAAGGACGTATTTCCGTGTTTTTTTCAGGGGGTCCCCCCAGGCTTCACTGCTTGCGTGTTTCAATGAGAGTGTGAGTGAAAATATTGCCCAGTTTTCATTTACACGGCATTTTTTGAACAAAGGACTGCGGGTCCCGGAAATCATCGCACGCGATGAAACGTACCGCTACTTTCTGCTCGAAGACCTGGGCGACAAAGACCTTTTCCAGCTTGTTCAAAAAGGTTTCAATCAGTCAACAATCAATACTTACAAACAGGTTATCCTGGATTTATTGAAGTTTCAGACAGATGGTTTTCAGGGCATTGATTTAGATGTTGCCCATCCCGTGAGGATATTTAACAAAAAGGCTGTTTTATGGGATTTGAATTATTTTAAATACTACTTTGTCAAGCCCCACAACATCGTTTTTGACGAAAATAAACTGGAAGACGACTTCCGCACTTTTGCCACTTACCTGCTGGGTGCAGAAATGAATTTCTTCAATTACCGTGATTTTCAGTCAAGGAATATTATGCTGAAAGACGGTTTGCCCTGGTACATCGATTTTCAGGGTGGGCGGCAGGGGCCTTTGCAGTATGATTTGGTTTCGCTGCTGTACCAGGCGAAAGCCAAGCTACCGGAAAAGCTCAGGGAAGAACTGCTCGGTTTTTACCTCGACAATCTCGAAAAAATATTGCCTGGCAAGAAAGAAAGCTTCCTGTGCTTTTACAATGAATACATTTTATTCAGGACACTGCAGGTGCTGGGGGCTTATGGTTTTCGCGGAAAGGTTGAAGGAAAGGCCCATTTTCTGGAAAGCATCCCTTTTGCCTTACAAAGCCTCAGGCAGATCTTAAAAAACCGCCCCCTGCATTTTAAAATACCGGAGTTGCAAAGGGTTCTGGAAAGCGTGGCAGCCCTCGGCGAAGAGAAAACCTATAAATTGCCTGAAGGCAAACTGACGGTAAATATTTCCAGCTTTTCTTATAAAAAAACGGGCATCCCTGCCGACCCGACCGATAACGGCGGCGGCTTTGTTTTCGATTGCCGGGCACTGCCCAATCCGCACAGGGATAAAACGCTCCGCGATTTTAACGGGAAAGAGCCGCCCGTTGTCGCCTTCCTTGACAGTAAAACCGAGATGCAGTTTTTCTTAAAACAGGTTTTTCAGCTTGTTGAACAAAGTTGCGACAGCTACCTCCGGAGGAACTTTAGCCATTTGCAAATTAGTTTTGGCTGTACCGGTGGCAAGCACCGCTCTGTTTATAGCGCCGAAAAGCTCGCTAACCACTTGTCCGGAAAATTCGGAGAACAAATTGAAGTCAGGCTCCACCACCACCTACTCGAAGCCGAAAGGAGGGCTGCCCGATGAAAGCCTTTATCTTATCAGCCGGACTGGGCACACGACTGGGGCCGCTGACTGCCACCAAGCCCAAAGCATTGGTTGAGGTGAATGGAAAAAGCATGCTGGAAAACCTGGTTCTTCACTTGAAGAACCAGGGCATTCAACAATTCCTGATCAATGTACACCATTATGCCGAACAGCTTATCCAATTCGTCAAAGATAAAAACAGCTTCGGTGTTGACATCCGGTTCTCCGACGAAAGCCTGCAATTGCTGGATACAGGGGGCGCCATTCAAAAAGCTGCCGGTTTTTTTGAAGGAAATGAAACAGTTTTAATACACAACGTGGATGTTGTATCAGGTGTAAAACTAAAGGAATTGGCCGGCTGCCACAAGCAAAGAAAAGCGCTTGTTACTTTGTGCCTCAGAAAAAGGAACTCGGGCAGGGCGCTGTTATTTGATGAAAAAATGGCTTTAACCGGCTGGACACATTTGGGGAAAAAAGAGTTCAAATGGGTGGGGCCGCCACAGAGCAACTTCAACAGTTTTGCATACAGCGGCATCTGCCTTGCACAGCCCGGCTTTGCTGAAAAACTGCCGTTTACAGGACGCTTCTCTGTTATCGACGCCTGGCTAACGATGGCCCAGACAGAGCGCATCCTCGGTTTTGAGGACAAATCGGATTATTGGTTCGATTTGGGCACGGAGGAGAAAATTGCATCCGCAGAAAATTATTTTTTGAAAGCGGGCAACTAACACCAGCTAATCGCCAGAATGAGCTGTTAAACCTTTATCTCCTACCGCTTCGTCTCTTTAAAATTGTCCTCCCTGACCAGCGAGCCAAGCCAAGGTCAACCCGCTGGAAAGTTAGCCACGGATGTTAAAACAATTGTTCGTACATCCGTGGCCCCGGTTTTACTCTACAACATTTCCATCTGCATCAATAACAACTACATCCCCAAAGCCCAGCGCTTTTATTTTCTCCTCAATTGCAGCCCTGTCGCCAACAACTATCCAGTTGATATGAGCGGGATGGACAATTGATTTAGCTGCTGTCGCAACGTCGTTCATCTTCAGCTTACGGACAACATCAGCATATTTCTGAAAATAATCATCCGGCAGGCCGTAACGAACAACTGATAAAAGCGAGCCTTGTACAGCACTGAGCGTCTCCCATTTTCCGGGCAGGCTCAACACTTCATTTTCCTTGGTCTTTTCAAACTCTTCTTCGGTAGGTGGCCTGTCGCCAAGGAAGTCGGCAAGCTCTTTTTTTATCTCGGCCATCGATTCGCTTGTTTTATCCGACTGTACAGGCGCATATGCAATAAACGGCCTTTGCCCCCTGGCACCGATAAGAATGGTACTGGCACCATAAGCCCAGCCTTTGTCCTCGCGCAGGTTCATGTTCAGCCGGGAAGTAAATTCTCCGCCAAGGATGTTGTTCATCATAGAAATGGCAGGTTCATTACCTTTTCCGTATGGTTCGGTAATAAAACCGGCAATTATAACCGACTGCACGGCACCGGGCCTGTCAAGTATGTAAACCTTATTCTGTGCCGGGAAATCAACTGTTGCCAGGTTTTTCTCCGGTATTTTTCCACTTTTCCATTTCTTAAACCTTGCTTCAAGTTTTCCGGCCAGTTCATCCATTGAAATATCACCCACAACAACCATGGTTGCGTTGTTCGGTTTAAACCAGGTATCGTAGAATTTTTGCAGATCGGCCGTGGTCATGTCGGCAATGCCCTTTTCGAATCCGGACCCGGTAAACGGGTTGCTGTACGCGTGGCCATCACCATATAAAAACTTCGGGAACACCCTGAGGGCCATCTGAATGGGATTTGCCTTTTCCTGTTGGATGCCTACTATCTGTTGCTTTTGCAAGCGCAAAAACTCCTTTTCCGGGAAGGACGGGTGCAGGATAATGTCAGCATACAGATCAAGGCTTTTATCGAGGGTGGCCTTAAGTGCTGACAGGTTAACGAACGACATGTCGAGGTTGGAACCCGAGTAGATGACAGCCCCCAGCATGTCTTTTTCCTCGCTGATTTGAATGGCATCACGGCTATCGGTTCCTTCATCGAGCATGTTCATGGCCAGGTCTGCTGTACCCGGAACGGCAAACTGATCAGCGGCGTAACCGGCATCCAGCTGCAGGCTGAATTTTACCAGCGGCACATCGTGGCGTTCAGCCAGAATAATCTGCATGCCGTTGGAAAGGGTCTTTTTCTGAATATCGGGGAATTTCACCCCTGTCGTTTTCCCCATTTCGGGCAGGCCGCTGCTGCGGTCGATGTCCGATTCAATAATACTGTATTCAGGAAAGGGAACTATTTCCAGGTAGAATTTCCCATCCGACAGCCAGTCTTTGGCCGCTGTCTGAACGGAAGTTGTATTTGCCTCTTTTATCGTGGCCAGACGGGTTTTGTAATAGTCAGGATTACCCTTATAAACAGTGTTCTGTGCCAGGATATCCGACTTTCCGCCAAAGCCGCCAATGCGCTCCATCCCCCTGACAAAACCGGCAAAGTAGCTGACCTTGGCCCTGTCAATCTCCGCTTGTGTCGGCCCTTGCTTTATCAGCCTTTCCAGTTCTTCGTTGATGGCACTTTCCACAACTTTACTGTCCACACCGGGCTTCACATCCGCCTGGATGACAAACAGGCCTGCAATTTCATTTTCCCAGTTGTAGGCATAAACACCGGAAGCGATTTGTTCATCATAAACCAGCCTTTTGTAGAGCCGCGACGATTTTCCATCCGACAATACAGAAGCGACAATACCAAGCCTGATGGCATCAGGATTTCCCCATTCGGGCACATTCCAGATCATGGAAACCTGTGTCTGCGGAACGCGATCCTGTTGAACAACACGCGTTTCGCCCGTCCGTTTAGCTATCCAGACTTTTGGGTGGGTAACCGGCGGGCCTGAAGGAATATCACCAAAATATGCAACAATCTTGTTGTAAACTTCACTGGTTTTTACATCGCCGGCAATGACAATTACTGCATTCGCCGGACCGTAATAATTGGTAAACCATTCTTTTACATCATCTAGGGAAGCAGCGTTCAAGTCTTCCATTTCGCCAATTACCGTATGATAATAGGGGTGTGCGGCAGGAAAGCAGTTTTTGGTTACCAGGTTCATAAACTGCCCGTAGGGTTGGTTCTCGCCCTGGCGTTTTTCGTTCTGCACCACACCACGTTGTTCATCAAGTTTCTCCTGTGAGATGGCACCCTCAAAATGGCCCATCCTGTCCGATTCCATGAACAGGGCGATATCGAATGCCGATAGCGGTACGTTCTCAAAATAATTCGTCCGGTCAAAATTTGTTGTGCCGTTTACATCGGTCGCCCCGATGCTTTCGATAGCCTGAAAATAATCGGTGTCGTAGTTTTCGCTACCGTTGAACATGAGGTGTTCAAACAAGTGGGCAAAACCGGTTTTGCCGGCCTTTTCATTTTTTGATCCCACATGATACCAAATGTTCAGCGCAACGATTGGTGCTTTGTGGTCCTCATGCACGAGGAGGGTGAGACCGTTGTCGAGTGTAAATTTCTCATATTTGATGTCAATATCACCGATATTAAAATCAAATTTGTCCTGTGACGACCCACTGATTGTCAGTAGGAACACGCTCAAGAAAGCGCTCAGTTTAATTAAATTCATGGTTGCAATTTTTAATAAATATTATGAAGGTTTATTGAATTCGGTTTTGAAGTATTAATGGTTCATACAGCTAAACGGTACAACATCTTTTGAGTTTTGGTGGATAAAAGTAAAGAATATTTTCCCTGATAAACATTAATTCCTTTTGGCATGTCGTTTTACTTTTGTTTTAACATTTCCGTTATCGGAACTTTTCCAAAGTTGGAAACTTTGAAAAAGTTAACAGAAAACGGCCGCGCAGCCAATTATAAATTAAATTTGTCGTAGAAGAATTGAAGCAGCACTTTTGTTAACCACCTTGTTTTACAAGGATGTTGAACACGAAAAAACCAGACAGATTGAAGAAATTCCTTGACAAAGCCGCCACATTTATCCTGGAAAACTGCCGCGAAGGCAGTTTGCATACCGCTGTTATTTTTCCCAACAGGCGTTCCGGGGTTTTCCTCAAGGACCATCTCAAACAAAAGGTGGATAAAGATTTCTGGCTCCCCGAATTTTTTACCACCGACGAATTTATGGTCAGGGCCTCGGGGCTGCAAAAGACAGATCCTGTTTTGATTTTCTTTGAATTGTTTAAAATTCACCGGGAGATTGCCGGGGCTGATGCACGCAGCATCGACGATTTCCTGGTGTGGGCGCCGGTGATTTTATCCGACTTCAACGACATTGACCTTTACCTCACCGATGCACCGGCTGTTTTCACCAACCTATCTGATGCCAAAGCCATACAGGCCTGGAACCCGGATGGCAGCCCCCTGACGGAAATGCAACAGAACTACCTGGGTTTCTTCCGCTCGCTGGGCAGTTATTACAGCAAACTGAAGGCTGTCCTACAGGGACAAAGGGCCGGCTACACGGGATGGGTTTATCGTTATTTGGCAGAAAATACGGCGAAACTTTCTCAAGGCTGGCCCTGGGAAAGGTTTATTGTCATTGGGTTGAATGCCCTTTCCAAATCTGAAAAGCAAGTCTTCGGCTATTTAAAGAAGCACTACAAAGTTGACTTTCTCTGGGATGCGGACGAGTACTATTTGTCTCCCGAAAAGTTCGGCCTCAAACAAATGGAAGCCGGGCGCTTTGTCAGGGAACTCATTGCCGGATGGCAGATTAATAGCCCGAAATGGATACACAATTTGCTGGCTGAAACCGAAAAGAACATCCAGGTCACGGGACTGCCCAAACGCATCGGCCAGGTGAAATATGCCGGGCAATTACTGGAAAATTTACTAAAGAACGAACAGGGCCCGGCGCCAGACACGGCCGTAGTCCTTGCCGACGAAAAAATGCTGGTGCCCATGCTAAATGCCCTGCCCGAAGTGATTGGTACCGATGGTAAAAAACCGGTTTTCAATATTACGATGGGCTACTCCCTGGCCGGCGGGCCACTCAGTTGCTTTGTCTTGCAGTGGCTTGGTCTGCACATCAAAAGACAGGAAGAAAGCAGTAAACGTTTTTCGGTTTTGCACCTCAACGCCCTGCTCAATAATCCGGTTGTTAAATTTATGCCGGGGACGGAGCGCCCGACCGACCGGTTGGCCAGCCTCCTCGGGCAACAAAACAACCCTTACCTCAGTGCCGGGGAAATCAACAGCATCCTTTCACAAACCGGTGATGAAACCGGCAACAAACTACTTTCCCTGTTTCTGCACCCGCTTGAAAATGCAGTTGATTTTATCGATGCCTTTGTTGCTTTCCTGAAACTGGCACGACCGGTTTTCTTATCCGACAACAACAAGCAGGAACTACTGAAAGAAGAGTTCAACGCAACAGCAAGATTGGTGAAGAACCTGCGGGCAATAATTACCGGCAGTGGGGAAACGGTCAATTTGAAAGCGCTGCAAAAAATTTACAATCAGCTGAGCAGGCGCAGCGAAGTTAACCTGCGGGGCGAGCCATTGAGCGGCATCCAGGTGATGGGCATGCTCGAAACCCGTAACCTCGATTTTAAAAACATCATCCTGCTTTCGGCCAATGAAGGGATTCTGCCCAAAGCCGGCGCACCTGAGTCTTTCATTCCTTTCGACATCCGCGCACAATTCAAACTGCCCTTGCCCAAAGATAAGATTGATGTGTTTGCCTACCATTTTTACCGTTTGCTGCAACGCGCCCAAAACATCACCCTCATTTATAATTCGGAAGCTGACGAATTGGGCGGGGGCGAAAAAAGCCGCTTCATCCTTCAACTCAAAGATGAACTGGCACGGGTAAGCCCGAAAATAAAGTTCAGCGAAAACATGCTGAATATCGCGCTGAGCGCAAGCAAACGGGAACAGCCTATTACCATCCCCAAAACCCCTGAAATTATTGATGCCCTCAAGCGGCAGGCTGCACAGGGTTTTTCCCCGTCGGCCCTCAACAACTACATCCAGTGTCCGCTGCGTTATTATTTTTCAAAAATACTCGGCCTCCGTCCGCCGGAAAGCATTGATGGCGCGATTGAATCCAATACTTTTGGTACCATCATCCACGAAACACTGCAACATGTTTACACCCCTTTTCTCAACAAAATAATTGAACCTGAAGCTTTAAAAAACAGCCTGAAAAAGGTAGATGGCTTGTTGCTCCAATCCTTTAAAGAAAACCTGAACAATGCTGACTTCCGTTCCGGGAAAAACCTGCTGACTTTTGAGGTAGCGAAAAAATATGTAAAGGATTTTATCCTTGCCGATACCCGGAAGCTAAAAACCAAACCACAGCATTTGCTTGGACTTGAAATGAAACTCAAGGCCAGCCTGACTCTTGGGGACAAAGAGGTTTTTCTGAACGGGACAATAGACAGGATTGACAAGGAAACCGGCTCAGACAATGTGCTTCTTGCCGATTATAAAACGGGGAAGGTCGTGAAAAAAGATTTGAAAGTTGAAGGCTGGGAAACCCTGTTGACCGACCACCGGAAAAGTAAAGCGTTCCAACTGTTGTTTTATACGTATTTGTACCTGAAGAACAATGCCGCTACACAGGAAATAACACCCGGGATCTTCAGCTTCCGAAATAGTAAAGAGGGCTTTATCACCCTGGCCTTGCCCGAGGGATACGACTTTAATGAACTAACTCACGAATTTGAAAAAGTACTGACTGAAATTCTACTTGAGATTTTCGATTCCGAAGTTCCCTTCACACAAACCGGGGATGCCGATGCCTGTATATGGTGCGACTACCAAAATATATGCAATCGCACAACAGGGTATTGACCCCACTACCAGGGTTTCTCAAAATAAGCCTTGTCAAATTTCTTGTTGTATTCTTTAAACAAACTGTCGTTTGTATTTTTTAAAGAAAGCTGATCTTTGCGGCCGAATATCCCTGAAAGCCAGGCAACAGGAGTAAGTACCATGAAGAAGACGAGGGACAGTAAAACATTGGGGACTATTAAACTCAGCAACCAGGCCAGTTTCATCCAGAGGAAATCGATTTTTCTTGCCAGATAAGCAGAGAACAAACCCAATATTCCCACGATAAATGCCACATTTAATGTCCACTGCCATTTGCTTACCAGATAAATAAGCAGAAAGCCAAGTGTGACTATCAAGACTGTTTTTAGTGGTTCTGATTTGTTTTTTGTTGGTTGCATCGCTTCTAAAATAGAGTGTAAATAAAGGGGGCGACAGCACTGCTCCCACCAAAAACAATTAACAAGCCGAGAAGTAAAAGTATGATAATAACCGGCGCTAACCAGAATTTTTTACGCTCTTTCATATAATGCCACAAATCAGTTAAAAAGTCCATAATTATTTTGTTTTTAATTTGTTAAATATCGCCTGGCTCATAATATCGTTGGCATAAGCGTTGGGGTGCCCGTCGAAATAAATCCTTTCACCTTTGTGCACATGGTAAATCCGGAAAAGTTTTTCATGGCTTTTCCCGGTTTTGGAAACAACTGAATCCAAAGCGTTGTCCAGGTCGATGAGCATACATTTCGGATTTAAAAAGTTGACGATATCTGCTGATTTCGCGGCAGGGTAAGCCAACTTTAAAACAATGGGGGTGGCACCATATTCTTCACACTTTTTAATTGCATACGAATAAAAGTATTTCTCCAATTTTCTTCCGGCTTTCGCAGGTGAGGGCATAAATCCTGCCTCCATTTTCAACAGGGCAAATTTGCAGGAAAGAAAATCCAGGACTTCAATATTAAACCCATCGCTAAAAGTGAACCGGATTTTTTCAAAATAAGATAGGGTACCCTCCCGCCAGTTCTTTCTTTTGTACTTTCTTGTCTTGTAAGCAGGAAAGTTTAAATTGAATGTTCCATCATCGTAAGAAAAATAAGGGAAAGGAGCATAGCCATAATAAGTGGGCCCGTTCAATTTCAGCGCCCTGTGAGCCAACCAGGGGGAAAGCTGAATAAACACATAACGGAACTGATATTTGGGAAGCAGCGTGTCCAGCAGTTGTTTCATTTGTCCGATTCCGTAGCCCGAAGCTCCTGCATTGATAAAATTATTTTCCAGCAGCTTCGATGTTTGATAAGGATAACCTTCTTCGGCCCGGATGTAATCGCCAAAAGTAAATGAACAGCCAAGAAATAAGTTCAGGCCGTCGAAGGATAATTTATTTGTATCGGAAGCTGTCCTGAAGCCCAGTGAATCAAACGCCACATTAACGGTCCCCGAAATACTATCCCCTATGTAATACGCATAATAACCATTTGCATTGGCTATTCCTTTATGAGCAAGTTGGGGGTCGGATTTCCATAAATTCCCACTGTTCGCTTTGCGGAGTGTTTTTGAGTAGTGATAAAACTTGTTGATAACCATCCACCTGTCCGCTGCAAACATGGCAAGAACCAAAGAAAAGCTGATGTAAAGCGCTATCTTCAGCTTTGAACTTTTAAAGTTGTACAAGCTGTTGTAGAATAAGGCCGTAAGCAATAAAAAAAGCAACACTGTCATGGTAATGAAAAACAGCATGTCGTAAGCGATACTGTTAAGCGTAAGCAGTTTCAGCTTATAAAAAAGATAGTCAGCCAACAGCATCAGCGACAGTAAAACAAGGAAAGTCTTAAGCTTCTTCATCAATCCATTTTAAATTTAACTTTCCATTTCTCCTTGTTCTGCCAGTCGGGCTGCGCTGTTTTGCCATACACAAAATCCCCGATTACCAAGTAATCCATTTCGGTACTCATAAAGCAACGGTACGCATCGTGGGGTGTACAAACAATTGGTTCGCCCCTTACATTGAAACTCGTATTGACAACAAGTCCGTAAGCGGTTTGGTTTTTAAACTCATTAATTAATTCCCAATACCTCGGATTGGTTTCTTTATGGACGGTTTGTACGCGGGCCGAAAAGTCCAAATGTGTGATGGACTGCACATCGCTTCTTGTAAAATACAGCCTGTCCCACAGCGGCAAATCATGGTAATTATCAGGCAACGGGTTTCTCCTTTCTTCTTTTACCGGTGCCACCAGCAGCATATAGGGAGAGGGTTTTGCCAAGTCAAAATAATCTGAAACATGTTCGATAAGCACCGAGGGGGCAAAGGGCCTGAATCCTTCACGGTATTTTATTTTCAGGTTGAGTTTCTTTTGCATTTCCGGATTTCTCGCATCGCCCAGGATACTCCTGTTACCGAGTGCGCGTGGCCCAAATTCCATCCTGCCCTGAAACCAGCCTACTACATTTCCCTTTGCCAGTTTGGCGGCAACGAAACCTGTAAGTTTTTTGAAGTCGTCCTCTTTGCGGGAAACCGCCTTCACTTTTTTGTTCATCAAACGGATTTCCTTTTCTGAGAAATCAGGGCCCAGGTATGCACCCGACATGCCGTCGCTTTGCGCATTGAGGACCCGCTCCCCTTCAAAATACATGAAGTTTGCAGCGAGGGCCGCGCCCAAGGCACCGCCGGCATCTCCCGCAGCAGGTTGAATAAAAATATCTTTGAAAATATTTTCGCGCAAAAGTTTACCATTGGCAACACAATTTAACGCCACACCGCCGGCAAGACACAAATAATCGGCGCCGGTAAGTTTTTTGGCTTCAGCGGCCATCCTGAGTACAATTTCTTCGGTAACCGTTTGAATGGCGAGCGCCAGGTTACAATGTTTCTGCTCCAAATCCGACTCGGCTTTCCGGCGTTTGAACCCAAACAGCTTTTTCCATTTTTCGTCCTTCAGCATCCGCAGGCCCGTTGCGTAATTAAAGTAGGATTGATTGAGCCAGATCGAGCCATCATCTTTAATGTCCACCAGTTGCTCTTTAATTAGTTTGATGTAAGCAGCGGTTTGCTTTGCTTTGGGATTTCCATAAGGTGCCAGCCCCATTAATTTGTATTCGCCCGAATTGACGGCAAAGCCGAGGTAATAAGTAAAGGCGCTGTAAAGCAGACCAACGGAATGCGGAAACTCCATCTCTTTTAAAATGGCGAGTTGTCCTTTCTCTCCTAAACCAATTGAGGCTGTGCACCACTCCCCCACTCCATCGATGGTTAAAATTGCCGCCTTTTCGTAAGGTGACGGAAAGAAAGCACTTGCAGCGTGGGACAAATGATGTTCTGGAAACAGGAGTTTCAGCTTCTTTTTCTCGTAATTGCCCACCTCTTTCAGTCCGTCATAAATCAACTTTTTGAGAAACATTTTTTCATTCAGCCAGACAGGGATTGCCTTTAAGAATGAAACAAGCCCTTTGGGGGCAAAGGCGTAATACGTTTGCAACAAACGCTCGAACTTCAGTAAAGGTTTGTCATAAAAAACAACAGCGTCCAACTCGTCTATTTCCAGTCCGGCCTCTTCGAGACAATATTTAATTGCATTTTTCGGGAAACCGGCGGTGTGCTTTTCACGGGTAAAACGTTCCTCCTGTGCAGCCGCAATAATTTCCCCCCCGACCAGAACCGCGGCTGCAGAATCATGGTAAAACGCCGATATTCCCAGAATTTTTTTCATTCAGTAAATGCTTTGTATTTGGTACAAAAATAGCATTTCGGCTTTACGGACGGAAAAACTTTGCCAACACGGTGCATTAATCCTGCCACTGAACCGTGCCCTGCAACACCGGCGGACAAGTTTTTTCTGTAATTTGGGGGGGATGATGCGTTGCTGTTGGGCCCTGTATATTTATTCTTTGACTGTTAAATACATACTTGGACTGTACTTTTTGTTTATTATCCATTTTGATTCAATTCCCCAGCGATATAATCCAAAGGTTCATTTGTTTTAGAATCAGTAATTCTGCCTGCTATTATTTGTGCGGGAGCTTTAATCTGAATTGATAGAATTAGGGCTATTATTAAAGTTATTCTCATTTCTTTAATTTTCTGTTCTTTATATTGCCCAACAGCTTGCAAAAATGGCATGTAGCCGTTTCTTTGCAGGGTTTTAATTGATTACTTGTAGTTTATCTTACTACTCTTTTTTTTAATAACTACTTAACCGGTGATGGGCTATTATTTACTGTTATGACCTTTCATAAATATGGTTGACACTATATTCAATATTTTGAATTTATTGTTAATAACCTCATTTTATAATCTAACAAACAAAATTTACTTTTGTGTTGTAAAGTGAAGCGGAGATGGGCTCTGCTGGGGAGCAACCCATCAAGGAATAGCTTTACCAAGCGGAAATGCGCTGGGGAGAGGGCTTTGTCTTTCTCCCTTTTTCTATGTTCAAAGGTATGCATATTTCTGTTTGTTTATTCCTTAAAAAACCCAGTTTTATCAGCGAACTATTTTTATTGCTTTTTTTGGACGGTCTTTACCTTTCATCACCCTGGTTATTTCAGCATACTGTTTAGGCGTTTTATGCCCTAATGTTTTGGATGGCCATATTTCATTCGACTCTTTCTGATAATATGTTATATCTCCCACTATCACCTGACTCTCTCTGTTGATCTCAATCCCCCCTATCAAATTGTCAAACAGATATTGTTTCCCCCGGGAGTCTGTAGTCTTTATGTAAGACTTGTAAGCTTGCAATGCATAACCTCTTGAACTCATCTCCCTCTCAAACTGATTTATCCCAAGCAATGAAGACATTTCTTCTTTATGGTATATCACTCTCAGACCACTCCTTGATTTGTGCGCTCTATTGCTCCTTACAACTTCTTCTAATTCATTGTAAAGTCCATTCCTGGCTTCTGATTTATGCAGATTCTTATAATAGGCCTGACGGCTAATCCCTGTAAATCTGCAAACACTTTCTGTGGTGTGCTCTTTGGTGGCGATAACTCTCTTCATTGCTTGGGTTTGTACTTTTTTACAACATCCTCTCCTTCTTCCTCAGTGATTACAGCAATCACTTCCTTGCAATAATCTAACTCCAGTTGTTTCCGTCCCAAGGCACGTTCCAACTCCCTGATTTGAAGCATTAACTCTTTATTCTTCTTCTCTTCTGAAATTTTCTCTACCACTATTCGCTCGCCAGAATTATATCTAGAATATTTTTTAAGCCAGTTGTAAATTGCCCTATCACTTACTTCGTAAATGAGACTGAGATCTTTTACGCTTAGCTTACCCTGTTCTATCAGCTATACCTTCTCGCGCTTAAAGGAGGTGCTGAATACTCTTCGTACTTTTCTTTGTCTTTTCATGATACCAAATTTAAAAGTTTTAAACTGAATTTGGTGTCAACCTATTTTATGAAAAGACACTATTTCTGTTTTTCCTCTTTTTTGTAAACCTTTCGCTCTTTACGCTGTTCTTTTTTGTTAATACCCAGGGTCGACAGCATTCCACTTAAAAGGCTTCTAAACGCGTAGTTAACAATCCCCTTTTCCGTATTTCTCACCGTATAAACCTGACCTGTTCTTGGTTTGCGCGCAAACTTCGGATTGTTCGATTTTAGCACAAGATCGTTGATAAAGAAATTGGCCATCGAAGTAAACAGGCCGGTTTCCGTCTCCGCCTTTTTGCGGTTGTACAATGACAACCTCATTTTCCTGTACCGGAAGATCATCGTCCCGGTAGTATTATAATTGTCTCCCCTGATAAGGGGTGCAACTACAGTACCCTTTCCTTTCAAAATAGTTAAGCCCACCAGGTTTTGCGTCATCGAATTGAGTTTGGTAAAATCAATTTTTTCAGTTTTAAAACCAAACCACCAATGGTTGGCCGTGTCGTAGAGTGGGAAATGAAAGTCTGCATCCATGCGCGACTCGCCCATGATATCGGCACGCAGCAAAAGTTCAATCGTGGTCGCCTCCTTACTACTGATGATGTTGGTAAAATTATAAGCGGTGGCATTAAGGTTTGTGAGCATGATTTCGCCCGGCTTGTTGGTTTTTTTCTCGGGATACAACTTAAAATAAACATAAGAATTTAAAACCCGAACCGAATCAACACGAAACTTTTGTGCCATTTCCCGGATTACATCCTGGGGCATCTTTTTGTAAGTACCAGGTTCGATGGGGTATTTTTTATCTTTAACAATCTTGAATTTCAGGTCAAAGAGATCAATTCCCCCAAAATGCAGTTCATTGTCGTTAAGCAGTTTCTCTAGCCTCAGATCGTTAAGTTCCACCTTTCGGCCAAAAAGCTCAACAATCCCTTTCTGGTACTTTGCCCGACGGAAACATTCTGCTTCATCAAAACGCGGCAAGATATAAAACGAATCGATGGTGATCTGATGTTCAGGAAAATTGTAGTGTATCCGGCCGGTTTGAATTTCGTACAAACTATCGTTTGAGATTCTTGTGCGCCCGTTCAGGTCAATAATCAGGTTGTTGATCATGCTTGGGCTTTCCTGATCAAACATATTGGTATCGATGCTTATCCGGTTAATTACCAGGCCAATACTGTCGGCCTTAATTGTATGTACCTGCGAACTGTCGAAAGTTGAATAATGTACACTTACATCGTCAAAAACAGTAGTATCGATAGTGAAACGGCTTAACAGGCCCGAATACTTTCTTAATATCCTGATATTGAATTCAAGTTCTTTTTTCTGATCGCTTTCCCCCCTTTTTCCACCCACAACTTTAACATCCACATCGGAAAAAGTGAGTTTATCAAAACTCAAACTGCTTGGCAAAGTTTGCTGCAGATAAGACCCTGAAAAAACAATCGATGCAGAGTGGACAGACACATCCCCCTCACTGATTTCCCCGGTAACATTCTGGTTGCTATGCGATTTCGACCAGTTAACATCACGAATTGTCAGTGTTGACAGTTCCGGGACGAAAACGAGCTCGTGCAAATTCAGATTGGTATTTTCCACCGTATCACGAATGGAAAGCTCATCAAGTTGAAAGGCGGTTTCGAGCAGGAGGTTCAGGTCATCCTTATTGACCGGAATGTGCTCGAGGCTCAAATTGTGCAAGCCAATTACCATATGTGAAGAGTCGTCGTTTTTTTCAAGGTTCAAATGCAGCCCTTTCAGATCAATGGTATCGTACACAATGTTTAAAAAACTTTCTGCACCCCATTTGTGGGGCCCGGTTTCACTGCCGGCAGTTGTTTCCTGCTGAAACAGTTTTAAACCCAAATCAGGGTTCTCGATTGCCAGCTTGCCGAAACGGATGCTGTCACTTTCAATCAGCAATTTATAATCGAGTCCGGAAATTTTTATTTCCGGTACCGAAATTTTTTCAATCTCAAACTTATGTTGCAAATGCCCGGGATGTGTTTTGCTTAGTAAACTCAATTGCTGAAGCTCAAATAATGACTTTCGGGGGTTGATTATTACACGATTCGCACACAAGTCGTAAGCAGCCGAAGACACGTCGGTCTCACTGAATTCAATTTCCCAGTCTGACAAATCTAGCCAACTGGTAAATGTGCTGTCGTTTGAAATCACTTCACCCAGCTGCAAATCAACATTTGTTTGCAGACGGATGATGTCATTTTCCTTTTCCAGGTCAAATTTCAATTTCCCCTGCTTAATTGTCAGCTCCCCAAACTGAAGACCAAACGGCAGGTTGATGGTGTTCAGCATTTCTCCGCCCTTGTTGGTTTTGGCTGAATCGGGCAAAGGAAAACGGCCACTCAGAACAGGTGCATCCAGGAAAACCGAACCGGCTTTGAACTGTCTGTCAAAAAGCAGGCTGTTTAAATCAACGGCTGAAATCCCGAGTTTTCGTAAGCTGAAGTCCACCTTTGTCTTCTGCCGGCCAAAGCCAGCCTGAAGAGACAAGACTTCAAGATTTTGGCTGTCAAATAATATATTACCCGTTGTAATAGTTCCATTTCCACCTGACAGAAGGGCTGAAACCCCAGCCAAATCAAGGTGGAGGTTATCATATTTCAATTGTTTGACGCTGTCCTCATCAATAAATTCAAAACCGGCAGCAACCAGGTTTATTTCATTGAAGTCAACACTGAATTTGTCAGCACCGGAAAGTAGCAGTCTGCCGTTCTCGATACTGAAATTCTGCAATTCCAGCAGTTCGAGGTATTCACTTTTCCCCTCCAGACCGGGGCCAGGTTCCGCTGCTTGCTGTTTCAACCCGATTTGAGCAAGGGGTTGGGTCAGCGTCAGGCTGAGAACTTGTTTTCTCTTTTGCAGTAAATCACGGACAGAAAAACCATCGATTTGCAAACCCGGAAAATCCAGTTTAAGCTGCGGCCCCCCGAATTTCAGGCTGTCCGTCAAAACCTTCACCTGCTTAAACTCCAGTTTCTTTGTTTTAGAAGAATAACTAAAATCACGGTAGGCAAATGTGATGCCTTTTTCAGTTTCCGACAATTTCAGTTTTTCGGTTCTCAGGCTTATCGCCCCCATCTGTAATAACTGCAACGGGTCATCCATCAATGTCGAATCAAAGGCAATGTCTTTAACAAGAAGGCTGACATTTTCAATGCCGAGAACCGTGTCTGTTTCTCCGGCCAGTTTAAAAAAGGTAAAGTGCTCAACGATTAAACGATCCAAACCAAAATCGTCAAATATCTCAGGCAATTTATTTATTCCTGAGCTGTCGGTCCGCCTTGTATTTTGTTTGTCAGGCCCTTCCTTCAGGTACGTATTCAGGTTGACTCCCGAAACCGCTATCATGCTCAGGTGAAGTTTCTCTTTCCCCCTGATTTCAGCAACCCCGAAGCCATCCACTTTTATTTGATCGACCGAAACACGGGATTTGTACTTATTGCCTGCCGTGTGCATGGGGACCAGCGATAAACCGCGAGAGGAAATGCGCTCTTGTTTTGAATTGTAGGACAGGGAATCAATATGCAGGTCATAACCCGAATTAAGGTGCTTGGATATATTTCTCAAGCTAAAAATAACCTCGTCGGAATAAAGAATCCGTTTTTCAACCGGAACATTCGTTTTGTCCTGTGTTACAAATCCCTTTAGTAAAATTGTGAAATCGAGGCTGTCCGGTGCATATTCCGACAAAGTGTCCATTTGCAGGTTAAAAGAGCCATAGCTAATTTCAACTTCTCTAATATTAAACTTCAGGCTTGTAATTGTTTTAGAATTGGTATTCAATAGGTTGAACAGTTTTTCAGGAGAAAAATGGCTGGTATCCCCCACTGTATTATCCATGTGTTTCTCAAAGTGGACTGATGGTTTTAAGACCTGCAATTTATCGGCCATAAAACGTTTGTTTTTGAACAGCTCAACAACAGAAACATTATAAATTCCTAATTTTTCAAAGGACAAGTGATTCACTTTCATACCCTTTTTTTCATCCAGAAAAACATCTGTAAATTGAAGGGAAGGATGGTAAATGCTCAATGAACCGTGAAAAGGGTCAAAATCGATTTTTTCAAGTGTGAGGGAAATTTTATTGTTGGATTTGGAAACAACAATTTTGCGCAAGGTAAAATCAGCTATATCGTTGCGGAAAAGATAAAGGAGCAATAGTCCTACCACAAGGAAGGAGAACATTGCCAGATAGATTTTTACTGATTTTCTCATTTTGGATTGTTCACAAAAATATCAATAAAAACGGGTAAATGATCACTAAAGCCCCCATTGTATTTAAATCCGCTGTAAGTTCGTTTTGGCTTCACCCCCAAATACTTCTCATCTTTTTCGAGTAAAAAGGGTGCGGCAAAGATGAAACCACCTGCCTCTTTCACCCATAAACCCTGCTTATTTGACAACAATGCTGAAGAAACCAGGAACTGATCAAATTTGTTCCATTCGGTACCATGCTTGAGTGTTCCTTTAACCTCCTTATTTGTAGTGCTTAAACCTACACTAGACAGTTGGCAACCCACAGCAGATGTTGCTAATTTAAGGATACTTTCATCTTCGGGGCCATCATTAAAATCACCCATCACCAAAATATTGGCATTCCGGTTTATGGCACAAACCGAATCAATCGTCGATTTAAGTTTTTCGGCACACAAGGCCCTCAAAAACTGCGATTCCATCAAGCCCCGCCAGCGCGACACCCAATGGTTGACAAAAACATGCAGGGTGTCGCCGGCGATTAAGCCCTTTACGTATAAAATATCCCGCGTTGTAAAAGTGGGGTCACCGGGGTTTTTGACAGGAATTTTTTTTGACGACAACAAATTAAACTTTTGGGGATGATAAATTAATCCGACATCAATTCCCCGTTTATCATCCGACTCGAAATGTACGAGCTGATAATTCTCTCTCCTGAGTGGGGTATTGTCAATCAGGTCCTGCAAAACAAAAGCATTTTCTATTTCGGCAAATCCCACCAAAGCAAGCGGTTCCCATCCGCCAATTGCCATGAGCATCTGAAAAATACATGCACGTTTCTCACGATATTTAATTCCTGTCCAGTGCATTTCACCCTCAGGGGTAAATTCATTATAGTCCCTTGTGGTGTCGCTTTGTGTATCAAAATAGTTTTCTGCATTATAAAACACCACCCTGTAAGCGGCACCTTCTATTGATTGTTTATCAACAATTTGTGCGCTTATTTTTAGTAAAGGCAAGAAGCAGATTAACAAAAAAGCAAAATATTTATTCGACCCATTCACAATTTTCAATCACTAATAATTTATCTTTGAAAATACTTGTTGTTTTAACCTTTGCAAGTTAAGCCAAACATTTTACATGAAACACAATAAACACGGCTTTTTTAAGTAATTTTCCAAAAGCATTTGGAATAAGATGAGAAACAATTAGCAAGTGCCATTAATTTTATTTTTATTTGTAAGGGGTATAATTTTTTTTAAATCTGGTACTAATCAATAGGACGATGAGAGAAATCGCGTCTGAAAAAATACTTCAGGGAATTATTGACAATGACAGCGAAGTCATTCAATATATTTACGACAAGTATTTCGAGTCCATCAAGGGTTTTGTAATAAAACACAGTGGGACTAAGGAAGATGCGTGGGACGTATTTCAGGACGGTATTATTGTTATTTATGAACAAATCAAAAATAACAAGTTAGCATTAAAGAATACTTTTCATACGTATTTTTTTACCATCTGCAAATATACCTGGCTTAAAGTCCTGCGAGAAAGAGACAAGAAGTATTACGAACAAATTGAAAGTAGCAAAGAAATTGAGCAGATAAGTCTGTATGATTACAAGCTGGAACTTGACGAGTTGATAGAAAAGGAAAAACGTGTCAAACTGTACAATATCAACTTTCAAAAAATCAGCGTAGAATGCCAAAAGCTCTTGAAGCTGATAGCAAAAGGCTATTCAATTCAGGAAATTGCGGACAGTTTTAGTTATAAATCTGTAGGATTTGCCTATAAAAAAAGTAGAATTTGTAAAGAACGTTTAATAAAATTGATTCAAAAAGACTTACCCACCCCAAAAACTAAGAACAAATGAAAAAAAATGCACCCATCTCCCGAATTGACGACTACCTGCAAGGTATGTTAACCGGAGTTGAACTAACGGAGTTTGAAAACAGGATTGAACAAAGTGAAGAATTAGCTGAGGATGTACGGTTTCAAAAAGAAGTATTTGAGGCCATTAAAGACGAAAGAAAGAGGGAAATCAGCAAAACACTTAACCGTATCCACCTTCAGGAAACCACTAAATTAAGAAAAACTCAACGCAAGGACACCCGTGTTTTAAGGATTAATTTCCATTCATGGAGGTTGCAGGCTGCTGCCGCAGCTATTGCAATATTGCTTGTTAGTGGTGGGCTAATCAGCAACTTCCTGAGCAACAAACCGGTTAAGCAGTCATTGTACACAGAGTATTTTAGCCCTGAGAACTCACTGCTTTCGGTAAGGTCTGCTGAATCTGTTGACTCCCATATCAAAGAAGGGATGCACTATTACGAACAGGGGAAGTTTACGGAAGCCATTTCCATTTTTGAGGTTGAACCGGATAACCTTCTGGGTAAGCTTTACGCAGGTTTCAGCTTTATGAAACTGGAAAAGTATGAGCAAGCGGAGGCAAGGTTTCTTGATATCATAAATGACAACGACAACCTGCTGGTTGACCAGGCCGAATGGAACCTGGGGCTTTGTTATTTAGCGAACGGAAAAACAAGAGAGGCCGGCAAAGTATTCGCTAAAATAGCTGATGGCAATACGATTTACAACAAAGATGCAAACACTATCCTTCAGAAAATGAAGGAATGAAAAATAAATAGTCAAGAGGCCCAATTTATTGGTGAAGCCATTAATTCGGCGAAAACAATCAAGCAGCAGGGTTACATCCGCCCTTAAAATGGACGAAAAGAGAGCATGCGTAAAAGACTTGGTCAATAAAAAACTAAGTCTTCTTACGCTCTTTTATTTTTAATACAAATCCAACAACCAACATCAGGACCAGCATAATTCCGAAATAAATCAGCCGGCTGGTTTTACTACCGGCATCTTTGTCAACAATCTGTTCCGTATCTCCCGAAATAAGGAAAGAAGACCAGTAATACGGATGAGACTTAAGCCGGTTGGCACCGGCAAGAAAATCAATTTTTGCTTTTTGAAGAGCAACATCTTTGCTCTTGCCCGCTTTAAGGTACAAGTAAAACTGTTTCATAATTTCGGAAGTGGCTTTGTCCTGAACCTCCCATAAAGTCAGAATAAGAGAGGGGACACCGGCATATTTGAAACCTCGGGCAAGACTCATTATACCCTCTCCTTTTTGAAGCCGGCCTGTTCCAGTGTTACAGGCACTCAGCACCACTAACTCCGCAGCCAGCTTGAGACCAAAAACTTCGTACGTAAACAGCTTTCCATCGGAAGGGCTGTTTCCATCTTCGTAAAAAATGAGCTCTGAAAGCATCGGAAGGGAGTCATTGATCAAAGTGTGCATGGCCAGGTGGATTATTCTGTAATCCAGGGCCTCTTTCAAAAATCTTGTTTTTGTGGCCTCATTCTCCAGGTAAGCATTGCCCCCAAAAACCGCTGACACTTCTTTAACTTCATTTCCCGAATTGGGCAAAAGGCTCAATTCGCTCTTTCCCGTTCCTAACTGTTTATTCTCAGGCGCAAATGCAATTAACTCATGCCTGTAAACTTCCCCGCGCTTAAAGTAAGGGTTAAACCTTAAAGAGGAAGAGTAGGAATATGAAATGGGGAACTCCTTAAAAAGGTAAGGGAGTTGCTTGTAGTCCAATTCCTCGGGAACCGCCGGTGAATTTAATAACAGGTCGAAAGATAAATAACCCAGCAAACCATCCGGTACAATAATCAGCCGTTTTCCGCTCAGCTGACCATAAACAGGTTCCAGCAGATATGTCCACAGCAGGTGGGCATCATGAATAAACTCAAGCATATCTGCCTTGCTGTGTTGCGCCAGGTCCACACTTTTTAAGTTAATAAGCCGGTTGAGGGATTCGTTAAAAACGGAATCAATTTTAAACTGTGAAAAGTAGTTTACATCCCCGCCCATGCAAAACATCGTGAGCATCGAGTCGGAAAGTACGTACTCTATTAAAACCTCATCCTCCTGCAACTGTTTGGTCAACTCATCTATTCTTATGACAGACCTGTCATATTTAAGGGCAAAATACCTCGGGTACTCATGCTCAATTCGCGATACCATGCTGTCATAATCAATCATCAGTTGCAGTAAGCGCGAATTAATAAAATCAAGCCGTTTTTTAGAGGGGCGCGCTTTCATTTGCTCATCCACCAAAAGCTTCTTCATACCATTAACCTCCTGCTGAAGCTGCTGTTCCGATTGGATAACATGCTCCGGGACATCTGTGGTTTTTAGCGCATTGATATTTTGTACCGCTGCCAACAAAACAGAAGATTTGATTCGCTCTGCAAACTCAAACGCCATCTCCTTGTATTGTGAATCGGATGTTTCCTGATACATCAGATAGGTAATATCAACAACCTCCTCGTATGCTTTTCTGAACTTTTCGTTAAGGATTAATTGGGTTTCGCTGTCCAAATAACCACTTATCTCCCCTGCTTTATCCAAAGCCCACTTGTAGAGATCGTAACTTTCTTTTAATAAATCAAGACGGTGAACCTCTTTGTATTGGCTTGCCAAGACCTGTGCTTTTCCCAGGTAAGCATCAAGAAAACGAATGTCATCAAAACTTTTGTTTTGACCCGCTCCCTTAGTAACAAGAATGTTTTTCCACACGCCAATCGATTTATTGTAAAACATCAGGGCCGAATCTTCATCATGCTTAAATTGCCCGTAATAATTGCCAATCTTGGACAGAAGAGAGGCATACACTTCCGAGCCTGACCTGCTGTACAATAATGACATGGCCAAAGCCGAATCATAGTAAACCTTGCTTCTTTCAAAATTTTCAATACCAAACAAAAAATCGGCATAACTTTTATACAGGGAGATACTTTTCGTCGGGTTCACCTGCCCCGTCCCAAGCAAATCAATGGCTGCCAGGTAATAGTGCGTGGCTTTCCCCTTATTTCCAAGCGCAGCATAAGAGTCTGCAAGGTTCTGGAAAAACAGGAGTTTCAGATAGTCATCGGGCTTATACCTCAAGCCTTTCAAGCATTGCTGTATTGCCCCTGTATAATCACCGGTCTTTATACTGACTGCACTGAGGTTATTGTAGGAACGGGGCAGACCAACATTTTTTTTTCCGCTTTTCAAATAAATACTCAATGCTTTTTGATAAAACAATTTGGCCTTTGGGTAATCGTATTTGTAATAGGCATTTATTCCTTTGTTGATTGATATCCTTGCAATACTAAAATTATCAGTTCCAAACATATCCTTATAAATCGTTTCGGCAGTACTGTAATATTGAATTGCCTCATCAAATTTTCCCATCAGAGTGGCCATTAGTCCATAGTTTAGATAAAATCTGGCCACCGACAAGCTGTCAAATGATGATCCAATTGAGTCCAATACAAAAAATGCATTGTCAAAATATATATAGGCCAGGTCGTACTGACCTTTAGCTGCACTCACAATTCCCAAGTTCAGGTTTGCATCAAAAAGACTAATGCTAATCTGTTTACTTTGGTTTAAAATATCAGCTGCCTGCTGATAATACCCCATGGCTTTTTCATATTGCCGCATTTGAAAACAGGCAATTCCCAGATAATTATAAGTATCAGATAGTTCATGGTGAGCCTTGCCGTAGATATTTGTTTTTATTTCTACACATTTTAACAGTGTGTCAACACCTGCCCGGTAATGTTGCTTATCAACCAACAGTTTCCCGAGAAGGTGGTAAGCTCTTGCTTTCAGGCTATCGTTCACCCGGTTTTTTTGAAAAATACCGAAAGCGCTTCGGATTAATATTTCCGATTGCCTTTTATCCGTCAGCCACAGCCTTTCGCTTTTGCTTACAATAGCTTTCAATGCATCAGCATAGGTAAGCTGAGCTGTATCACCTTGAATGCTCTGCTCGTGTCTTTCAGCCGCAGTATCATATATAGATACGCCCATACAGTCAGTGCCCAATGGCAAGTCCATACCTGCCATAACAGTTGCGGGCATGGAAAACAGGAACAGAAAAACAACAGAAACGATTATTTCCCTAAGGTGCTGGTTCTTGTCAAATCGTTTTAGCAAAGTGGTCATAGGATTTTTTCACCGGCCAACTCATTTTCCCATAATCGAAAATGATCAACAGTGCTTCAAATATGCAATGTAAATTCATACAAAACTACAAATCCTGTGGAGAATGTGCAAAAAAAAAGGGGGCCGTTGCCGACCCCCTTCTAAAAACTAACCAAAAAAACCCTTTTGTTATTGGGATTTAACTATTTGCCCACTTGCTTTAAATGGTGTATTTCCAAGTAACTCAACAACATAGAAATAACTACCGGGGTTCAAACTTTGTGTGTCAACAGAAATTAACTGCTCCCCTTCGCTGAGTGAAATATTATCTGACTTTACAACCAGTTTCCCGCTTACATCAAAAATTGAAACGGAACCATAATTGGTTTCATTGAGGTTCAGTTGTACATTTAACCTGTCAACTACCGGGTTGGGGTAGGTTGTAACATTTAATTCGACGGCATTGTTCTTTTCAAGCATCGGAAGCAGGATCTCAACATCACCGATTTCACCACCTTTTGTATCAATCAGCATCGAACCCGGCATCAGTTCAAATGCAGCGCGTTCAATTTCTGTTGATTTTGTTTCGATCACCAAAGAAACAAGATGGTCTCCGTTAATCCGTCCGGTATTGTACTCATCCATCCAGACAATCCTGATGAGTCCCTTTTCTTCGTCCAGCACATACTTCAGGTTCTTGTCAGGGCCCACAACATCAATAATATTCAGTTGGCTAACAGGATACGCCAGGTTTATACTGAAACCGGCAAGTTGTTCCTTCGCGCTTGACTTTATTTTTACTTTTATTTCATTTCCCATCAGTTGAACAGGGTAATGCGTATAGTTTAATATCTTCAAATCCCGGCCGGAAGGCTCCCATGCACCGTCAACATCCCCTTCTGTAATGCCCCACAAATTGGTCGTATCAGGTTCAACACGGGAAGTAAAATCTACATAAGCCTCTTCAAACTGCCAAACACCGGCGGGGAAGGGTTCGCCATAAAGCAAGTAGTTGGTTACTATATAAAAATAGTCGAACCAGGTAACACTGCCACTGTTATCAATATCGGCAGCCTCGTATTGGATGTCATCCAGCTCGTACATATTCATTAAATACATCAGCACCAGGTAAGAATCCTGTATATCTACCAATTCGGGTTCGTAGTTAACCGATGACCTCAGGTAATATTCACCGGAAGGGACATTATCAAATAAATAAACACCATCGTCGTCCGTCTCTGTTGAAACAACCAATTCATCATCCATGTCATACAATCCCAACGTTACCTCAGGAATTGGCAGCGTATCATTACCATTATAATTAACAGTACCTGTTAATTGATTTTGTGCAAAAACACCGTTACCGACTCCTGAAAAAAGCATAATTAGAATTAGAAATACCTCCGATTTTTTCATAATTTTCTACTTTAAGTTTTAAGATCAAGTACACTACCTCAATGATTAGTACCGGAAATTAAATATTTTGTACCCCCCTTTAGAAAATATTTGCAAAAATATTAACTTAATCGACAAAAGTACTGGCACTTCTTTTTTAGTTTTGTGCCCCAAATAACCCATCAGAATGAGGCATTTTGTATTCGTTGCACTGGCACTTTTGCTTTTTAGCTTTTCCCAGGCAAAAGACAGCTTGTACCTTAAGATAAGAATTAAGGGATTCGCAGACAGCCGCCTGCTGCTTACTTCTTACCATGGTGACAAGGTTAAACTTATTGACACTGCTTTTGTTACAAAAGCCGGGTTTTTTATTTTTAAAAGGGGAGAAAACCTCCCCGGTGGAATATACATGGCCGTAAGCCCTGAAAAGAAAAAATTATTTGAATTCATCCTCGACAAAAACCAACATTTTACATTAACCACTGACACGGCAAATTACACATTAAATATGAAAATCAAAGGATCTGATGAAAATCGTATTTTTTATGATTACATGAGGTTCAACGAAAAGCAGTTTCAGGAAAACAAGCTCCTAAAAGAAAAACTTGACAGTCTGCCAAAAAATAACGAAGCTTATATTTTGCTAACGAACCAACTGGATTCCATTAACCAACTGCTGGTTGAATACAAATTAAAAGTTATCAGGGAAAACCCGGACCTGTTTGTGGCAAAGCTATTCTCGGCCATGCGTGAAGTAGAAATCCCTGACAGCGTTTTGCAGTCAGAAGACAGTACCCTTCCATTTAAATACCTCAAACAACATTATTGGGATTATTTTGATTTAAGTGACACACGATTGCTCAGAACCCCCTTATTGTCTTCCCGGGTTACGCAGTATTTTGACCAGTTGGTCGTGATACAGCCAGATTCAGTTATCGCGGCTATCGACGAAGTAATAAGAAAAGCAAGACCATCTGAAGAGGTTGTCGGTTTTCTTGTCTGGCATTTTGTTTCGGCTTACCAAAATCCAAAATACATGGGCTTTGAAAAAGTATTTATCCACCTTGTTGACGAATACTTCTCCAGGGAAGCAATTATCTACACAACACCCTCAGTCCTGGAATCGCTTCAGGAGCGGGCCGAAATTTTACGCCCACTACAACTGGGAAAACCCGCTCCCAACCTTTTGTTAATTGACACCAACAATGTTTTCCGTTCATTCATGGAAATCAACAATGATTTTACCGTCCTGCTTTTTTGGGACTACGATTGCAGCTTTTGCAAAAAGGAAATAAAATTTCTTCAGGAAATCTACGAAAAAACCGACTTTGATTTTGAAGTCTATGCCATTAATACCAACGGCGACCACGACAAATGGAAAGAAACCGTCAGCGAACGCAGGCTTCAATGGATTAATGTTAACGGGACTTTAAGCCAGACACCCGATTTCCACGATTTGTACGATGTTCATGGAAGCCCTGTCATTTATCTGCTTGACAAACAAAAAAGAATCATTGCCAAACAGATTGGTGCTGATCAGATAATTCCTTTTCTCGAAAATTATAGTAAAACGGAGCATTTGAATTGAGAAAGGCTGCCGGTACATAATAACGACAGCCTTTTGTTGTGGGACATACTGGATTCGAACCAGTGACCCCCGCCCTGTCAAGGCGATGCTCTAAACCAACTGAGCTAATGTCCCTTCATGAACTCAGCGGCAAAAATATAAATTTACCGCAAGCAGGCAAAGAAAAAATTACATTTCCCCTATCTTTGGCCATTCATTTAACAACGGAAAAATATGAAAAAATTCGCCTCCCTCCTGCTTGTTGTCCTGACAGTGTTTTCAACAGCTTCTATTGCCCAGGACAGCCTGAAAAATATCACCCTCGAAGATATTTGGACCAATTACAGTTTTTACCCCCGTTCAGTCAGGGGCATCAAATCGCTCAGTAACGGCAAAGAGTATACCGTGATACAAAAAGGCTCGCTGGTTGTTTACGACTACAAATCGGGCGATTCGGTTACTACACTCGTAAAGGCCGGGGAACTCATTCCGGAAGGAGAAGAAAAGCCGCTTAAACTGGGCTCGTTTACAATGAGCAAGGACGAAACAAAGTTCCTGATTCCCACTGAAACAGAAGCCATTTACAGACATTCATCTGCATCGAAATTTTATATTTGGGACACACAATCGAAAAAACTCAGCAAGCTTTCGACCGATAAACAACGCTTGGCCGACTTTTCGCCGGATGGCAACAAGGTAGCTTTTGTTCGCGATAACAATATCTTTGTAAAAACCCTGATTACAGGCGAAGAACACCAACTTACAACTGACGGAAAATTCAATGCCATCATTAACGGAACCTGTGATTGGGTGTATGAAGAAGAATTTGGGTTTACCAAGGCTTTTTTCTGGTCGCCCGATGGCAAAAAAATTGCCTACTACCGTTTTGACGAAAGCCGGGTAAAAGAGTACACCATCACCAATTACGGTGAGCTTTATCCTGAATTGTACACCTACAAATATCCCAAGGCCGGCGAAGATAATTCGTTGGTAGATATTTATGTTTACGATCTTGAAAAAGGGGTTTCGGTAAAGATGGATGCCGGTACAGAAACCGACCAATACATCCCACGGATTAAATGGACACAAGACCCCAATGTGCTTTCCATCCAACGGCTCAACCGCTTGCAAAATCATCTGGATATCCTGCTGGCAAACGCTTCAGATGGGGCAAGCCATATCATGTACAGCGAAGACAATAAGTATTACATCGACATTACCGACGACCTGACTTTCCTGCCGGGAAACCAACAGTTTCTCATTACTTCGGAAAAAGATGGTTTCAACCATATTTACCTTTATAATATGGATGGCACACTGAGCAAACAATTGACTTCCGGAAATTGGGATGTAAGGAAAGTGTACGGTTACGATGCGAAAAGGAAACAGGTTTTTTATCAGTCGTCAGAAGATTCGCCACTAAATAAAGATGTTTGTGTTGTGAATTTAAAAGGAAAGCGGAAAAATCTTTCTGCTCGTGAAGGGAACAACAATGCAGCTTTTAGTAAGAATTACAAATATTTTATCAATACCTGGAGCGATGCCAATACGCCTCCGGTGATTACGGTAAATTATGCTGACGGAAAGCTGGTGCGCTTCTTGGAAGACAACCACAAACTGCTCGATAAAATGAAGAAATACAATTTAAGCGAACAGTTTTTCTTCAAGATTGAGTCCCCGGAATTTACCCTTCCCGATGGAAAACAGGTCGATTTAAACGCCTGGGCCATTTACCCCCCTGATTTTGATACGACAAAACAATACCCGGTTTTACTTACAATTTATGGTGGTCCCGGATCACAAACTGTCACTAATTCATTTGGTAATTTTAATTATTTCTGGTACCAGATGATGGCTGAAAACGGGATTATTGTCATCTCCGTCGACAACCGGGGAACCGGTGCACGGGGGGAAGAATTCAAAAAGATGACTTATAAAGAGCTGGGTAAATACGAAACCCTCGATTACATCGAAACGGCCAAATACCTGGGCAGCCTCCCCTACGTTGACAAAAACCGCATCGGTATTTTCGGCTGGAGTTACGGCGGATTCATGGCCAGCAACGCCCTGTTTCAGGGCGCCGACTATTTCAGTACCGCCATTGCTGTTGCCCCGGTAACCAATTGGCGTTATTACGACAATATTTATACTGAGCGTTTCATGCGCACCCCGCAGGAGAACCCCGAAGGTTACGACACCAACTCGCCCATCAACCACGTGGACAAGCTCAAGGGCAACTACCTGCTCATCCACGGCAGCGCCGACGACAATGTGCATTTTCAAAACACCATGGATTTGATTACTGCACTGGTGAAAGCCAACAAGCAATTCGATTTAATGGTATATCCCAATAAAAATCATGGGATTTACGGGGGCAACACCCGCTACCATCTCTACAAAAAGATGACGGATTTTTTGTTTGAAAATCTGAATTAGAATTGCTCGTTTATTTGGTGCCATTTTCACTTTTCCGCTCGCAGTATTTTAGCAATAAACCGCCATTTTTACCCAAAATTAGTTATTTCTGACCAATACTGTCCTAAACGTTTTTAAATCCAAAGTAAAAGTATGAATTTACTGGATTTACAGCTCTATTTTGTCCGTTCTCAAAAAAGAACCCCCTGAAAGTTTTCCCCAACCCGGCTTCCAACACCATCCACCTGCGCACCAAAACCGGTGGAGGGAAAGAAATTATTGTTTATGATATTTTCGGCAAACAAATAATAAAAACAAGCATACCCGAAAGCGGGGAGCAGCAAATGGATGTTTCAAGTTGGCCGGCGGGTTTGTATTTATTCAGCTTGTTTGAAAATGGGAGCTTTGTTCAATCAAAAAAAGTTTTGAAAAAATAGTTTCTTTATTTAGTACTTTTTCTATCTTTGCCGCCCCTAATTATTAACTTTTAAAAAGAAAGAGGTATAACGATGATCATTATTCCAGTAAAAGAAGGTGAAAACATCGACCGGGCCTTGAAGAAGTTTAAACGTAAGTTTGAAAAAACAGGTGCAATGAGGGAGTTGCGTTCACGCCAGCGGTTCACAAAACCATCGGTTGTCAACAGGGAGCAACGCCTGAAAGCCATTTACGTTCAGCAACTTCGACAGGCTGAAGAGGGCCTGTAACAAGACCCCAACAGGGATTTTTAAGAAGAAGTTTTGATTCAGTGGTATTTTTTACTATATTTGAATCGGAATTTCTTCTTTTTTTTATGAGGGCAACAAACGGCAATTTTCTTCAATATATTTCCACAGAAAAAAGGTATTCAAAACATACCCTGACTGCTTATAAACATGATCTCCGGTCTTTTGCCGACTTCCTGGCCGAAGAATATGACCAGGACAATATAGAATACGCCAGTCCCGAAATGATCAGAACCTGGGTAGTGAAAATGATGGACAGTGGTTTATCAACACGCTCGGTCAACAGAAAAATCAGTACATTGAACTCGTATTACCGACACCTTATTATAAAGGGCGTTATTTTAAACAACCCGGCCAAGAATATTTCAACCCTTAAAAATGCCAGCCAACTACCGGTAGTAATCAGCCTGGAACAAATCAAAACCTATTTTGAAAGGAAGATTGACGAAAGTGATTTTCCATCCGTAAGGAATAAACTCATCATAGACCTTTTGTACTCCAGCGGTATCAGGCGCACCGAATTAATTCTATTGACAACAACTTCCATCGACTTTGCGAATAAAACCCTAAAAGTGTCTGGTAAGCGCAATAAAGAAAGACTCATCCCGTTATCAAATCAAATGATGGAACAACTTCAAAAGTATCTTGAGTTAAAGGAAGAGACTTTCAAAGGAGCCACCCCCCCCCTTATCGTTACGAACAAAGGGGGAAAAGCATATCCCAAATTTATTTACCGCATTGTGAACAGCGAGCTGAAAGGTATTACCAGCACACGCAAAAGCCCGCATGTGCTGCGCCACACTTTCGCTACCCATTTACTGAACAATGGTGCCGACCTGAACACCATTAAGGAATTGCTGGGGCACGCCAGTTTAACGGCAACACAGGTTTACACCCACACAACAATTGAACAGTTAAAATCAATATACAACCAGGCCCATCCCAGGGCCAAATTAAACAAAGGAGGTTAATATGAGAGTTAACATCAATTCGGTTCATTTTAAAACCGACACCAAGCTGGAAAACTTCATCGAACGGAAAATTGGTAAGCTTTCGGGCATGTTTGAAGGCGTAATTGGCTCGGAAGTGACGCTCAAAGTGGAGCAATCTGAGAAAAAAGACAACAAAATTGCCGAGATCAGGCTCCTGATCAAAGGCTACGATTTGTATGCAAAGAAACAAAGCAAAACCTTTGAAGAGGCAACGGACACTGCCGTTGACGCACTTAAAAAACAATTGGAGAAATACAAAGGAAGGCACAAAAAATAATAATTGGCTTTTTTTTTCAAAACCTTTGGTTATTCCACCTAAAGTATATATTTTTGCAGACCTTTTTCGCGAGAGGTCTGTTTTTTATGTCGGCTCGTTCTGAAAGTATTGAAAACAAGGCTCAGCAAGAGTTTCGAGCCAGTTAAAATTGAGTATGCCAACATAGCTCAGTTGGCCAGAGCAGCTGATTTGTAATCAGCCGGTCGGGGGTTCGAATCCCTCTGTTGGCTCAAGTTCTTAAAAAATATTGAAAAACCGGGGGAGATACCGAAGCGGTCAAACGGGGCAGACTGTAAATCTGTTGGCTCAGCCTTCGGAGGTTCGAATCCTCCTCTCCCCACAGATTAGTTGAAAGTGCTGAGTTAAAAGTTAGAAAGATTGCTTTAAACTCGAAACTCAAAACTGCTTTGCGGGAGTAGCTCATTTGGTAGAGCGATAGCCTTCCAAGCTATAGGTGGTCGGTTCGAGCCCGATCTCCCGCTCAGGTTTTGCCGGGGTAGCTCAGGGGTAGAGCGCTTCCTTGGTAAGGAAGAGGTCACGAGTTCAATTCTCGTCCTCGGCTCATGAAGAAAATTATTTATTAATTTACATTAATCGTTTTTAAAACAATCTTTTGTTATGGCTAAAGAAAAATTCGACCGTTCCAAACCGCATGTAAACATTGGAACAATTGGACATGTTGATCACGGAAAAACAACTCTGACAGCTGCCATCACGCTTTCATTACAAGACGCGGGTTTGGCAGAATTTGCATCTTTTGATTCCATCGACAATGCTCCAGAAGAAAAAGAAAGAGGTATTACTATTAATACTGCGCATGTAGAATACGCAACCGAGAACCGTCACTACGCCCACGTTGACTGTCCCGGTCATGCTGACTACGTAAAGAATATGGTAACCGGTGCTGCCCAGATGGACGGTGCCATCCTTGTTGTTGCCGCTACTGACGGCCCCATGCCACAAACCCGCGAGCACATCCTGCTGGCACGCCAGGTAGGTGTACCACGTCTGGTTGTTTTTATGAACAAAGTGGACATGGTTGACGACGAAGAACTGCTCGAACTGGTTGACATGGAAATCAGGGACCTGCTCAGCTTCTACGATTTTGACGGCGACAACACTCCCGTAATCCAGGGTTCTGCACTTGGTGCCTTGAACCAGGAAGCAAAATGGGTAGAAAAAGTGAAGGAATTAATGGCTGCTTGCGACGAGTGGATTCCACTCCCAACACGCGACCAGGACAAGCCTTTCCTAATGCCGATTGAAGATGTTTTCTCGATTACAGGCCGCGGAACAGTGGCCACCGGAAGAATTGAAACAGGGGTGATCAATACAGGCGACCCTGTTGACATTATTGGAATGGGTGCTGAGAAACTGAAATCAGTTGTTACAGGTGTTGAAATGTTCCGTAAGATCCTTGACCGCGGTGAAGCTGGTGACAACGCCGGTTTGCTGTTGAGGGGTATCGACAAAAACGAAATTAGAAGGGGAATGGTCATTGCCAAACCCGGTAGTGTAACCCCTCACAAAAATTTCAAAGCCGAGGTGTATATCCTGAAGAAAGAAGAAGGTGGCCGTCACACGCCATTCCACAATAAATATCGTCCGCAGTTCTATTTCAGGACAACCGACGTAACAGGTGAAATCATGCTTCCCGACGGTGTTGAGATGGTGATGCCTGGTGATAACTTAACAGTTGAGGTTAACCTTATCGCCGAAATTGCCATGAACAAAGGTCTTCGTTTTGCTATCCGCGAAGGTGGACGTACAGTTGGCGCCGGTCAGGTAACCGAGATTATTGAATAATATTAACCGTGTTTGACGCAAGGCTTGAGAGGTATTGCGGATTTGAAACCCGCAATACCTTTAACGTCTTAATCCAAATACAAACGGGTGTAGCTCAATTGGTAGAGTAGTGGTCTCCAAAACCATTGGTTGTGGGTTCGATTCCTACCACCCGTGCAAAATAAATACCTAAAATGGCAAAGTTCAGTATCGCAAATTATTTTAAAGAAAGTTACGACGAATGGATGCAAAAAGTATCCTGGCCAACTTGGAGTGAGCTGCAGAACAGTGCAATCGTAGTATCCGTTGCTTCCCTAATCATCGCTTTTGTGGTTTTTATGATGGATAACTCGTTTCAGTTCGTGTTGGAAAAATTTTACGAAATGTTTTAATTTTTCCGCCTTCGGCATTGTTCGAATCAATTATATTTTATAAACTGTTTATTACTAATCCCAATCCCCCTGTGCACAATGAGTGAACAATCGACTAACAAATGGTATGTTGTTAGAGCTATCTCTGGAAAAGAGAAAAGGGTGAAGGAGTACCTCGAAAGTGAGATCAAAAGAATGAAGATCGAAGACAAGATCAGCCAGATTTTGATCCCCACTGAGAATGTTTACCAGATTCGCAAAGGGAAAAAAGTGAGCAAAGAACGCAACTATTTTCCCGGTTATGTTTTAATCGAAGCTGACCTCTCGGGTGAGATTCCCCACATCATCAAGAACGTGCCCAATGTTATCGGCTTTCTTGGTACACGTGGCGAGCCCGAACCCATGAGGGAATCGGAAGTAAAACGTATTCTTGGAAAAGTTGACGAACTGGCCGAACAGGGAGAAGAGGTTAATGTACCCTATTTAGTTGGCGAATCGGTCACCGTAATTGATGGCCCTTTCAACAGTTTTAGCGGTATTATCGAAGAGATCAACGAAGAGAAGAAAAAGTTGAAAGTGATGGTGAAGATCTTTGGGAGAAAAACCCCGCTTGAACTCAATTTCATGCAGGTAGAAAAGGAATAGTGTAAACGTATTCTTTAATTTTAAACATTTGGTTTAAAATGGCAAAAGAAGTAAGTGGATTAATTAAACTACAGATTAAGGGAGGAGCTGCAAACCCCTCGCCACCGGTGGGGCCCGCTTTGGGCGCCAAGGGTGTGAACATCATGGAGTTTTGCAAACAGTTTAATGCACGTACGCAGGAGCAGGCCGGCAAGGTCATCCCCGTAATCATTACTGTTTTCAAAGATAAATCTTTTGATTTCATCATCAAACAACCGCCGGTTGCTGTGCAAATTATGGATGCTGCAAAACTGAAAAAAGGTTCCCCGGAACCCAACCGTTTAAAAGTAGCAACTATTACCTGGGACCAGGTTCGGTCAATCGCTGAATCAAAAATGTCTGACTTAAACGCTTTTACAGTTGAGTCAGCCATGCAAATGGTAGCAGGTACTGCGCGCAGTATGGGTGTGAAGGTTAAAGGCAAATTCCCTGCAGAAATCAATAGTTAACAAAATCTGTTAACAGAGAAGAAAATGGCAAAATTGACAAAAAAACACAAAGAAGCTTTAGCCAAATTCGATCAGGAGAAACAATACTCATTAGCCGAAGCTGTTGAAATTGTGAAGGACATTACCTACACCAATTTTGACGCCTCCGTAAATGTGGATGTTAAACTGGGCGTTGACCCCCGTAAAGCTAACCAAATGGTTAGGGGATCGGTCACCCTGCCTCACGGCACGGGTAAAGATGTACGGGTACTCGTCCTCTGTACTCCCGATAAAGAAGAAGAAGCTAAAGCCGCTGGCGCCGACCATGTTGGTTTGGACGAATACGTTCAAAAAATCAAAGATGGCTGGACCGATATCGATGTGGTGATTACCATGCCTAGCGTTATGCCAAAAGTTGGCGCTTTGGGAAGGGTTCTAGGGCCGAGAGGCTTGATGCCCAACCCGAAAACCGGAACCGTTACGATGGAAGTTGGCAAAGCGGTGAACGCTGCCAAAGCTGGTAAGATTGATTTTAAAGTTGACAAATACGGCATCATCCATTCGGCTGTTGCCAAAGTAAGTTTTGAAAATAGCAAAATCGCTGAAAATGCGGCCGAGCTGCTCAACAATATCATCAAGCTCAAACCTTCGTCGGCAAAAGGTACTTACGTACAAAGTATTTACCTCTCCAGCACCATGAGCCCCGGAATTCAGATAGATCCCAAATCATTAATCACTGCTTAAAGATTCAAACCCATGAGAAAAGAGAATAAAAAAGAGCTCATTGAGTCCTTGACGCAGCAATTGACAGATGTTAACAATTTTTACCTGGCCGATATTTCAACACTCAATGCAGAAGACACCAGCAATCTGAGAAGACTCTGCTTTAAGTACGGAATTAAACTTCAGGTAGTAAAAAACACCTTGCTCAAAAAAGCAATGGAAGATGTTGACAAAGATCTTGATGGATTTTACGAAACGCTGAAAGGAAACACTTCGGTGATGTTTGCCGAGGCCGGAAACGGCCCCGCAAAACTCATCAAAGAGTTCAGGAAGAAATTCAAAACCGACCGTCCCGTACTTAAAGGTGCGTACATCGAAGAAATGACGTACATCGGGAACGACCAACTTGACTTTCTTGTGGCAATTAAATCGAAAGATGAACTTATTGCCGATGTTATTGCCTTGTTGCAATCACCTGTCAAAAATGTTGTTTCAGCATTACAATCCGGTGGAAATACACTTTCCGGAATCCTTACTACCTTATCGGAAAAATCCGAATAAGGGTTATATTTTATTACAGAATTTTTTTCAGAATATTATTCATAAATTAAATTGATACAAAAATGGCAGATTTAAAAGCATTTGCGGAACAATTGGTTAACCTTACTGTTAAAGAGGTAAACGAACTTGCAGATATCCTTAAAGAAGAATATGGCATTGAACCAGCTGCTGCGGCAGTTGCCGTTGCCGGTCCCGCCGTAGGTGGAGACGAAGCCGCTGCTGAGGAACAAACAGCATTTGATGTTATCCTCAAGTCGCACGGCCAGTCGAAACTCGCCGTCGTAAAACTGGTCAAGGAACTCACCAGCTTAGGATTGAAAGAAGCAAAAGAACTGGTTGACTCCGCACCGAAAGCCGTTAAAGAAGGCGTTTCGAAAGACGAAGCAGACGCACTGAAATCACAGCTCGAAGAAGCCGGTGCTGAAGTAGAAGTTAAATAGTACTTCTATAAATTATTTGGCCTTACCTCTAACCCGATTTTCGGGTTTAGGGGTTTGTGCCTGTTTTGTTCTTTTATTTCATTCTTTCTCTTTCCTGGCCTCAAAAACCAGATTTGTTTTAACTTAAAACCATTAAGCTTTGGCTGACATTAAATCCGAAAGAATCAGTTTCGCATCAGCGAAAAACCAACTGGCCTATCCTGACTTTCTCGACATCCAATTGAAATCGTTTCAAGATTTCTTTCAGTTGGAAACAAACCCGGAGAACAGAAAAAATGAAGGCCTCTTCAGAGTTTTTTCCGAGAACTTTCCAATCACCGATGCAAGAAACAACTTCGTGCTCGAGTTTCTCGATTATTTTATTGATCCCCCACGCTACTCCATCGAGGAGACGCTGGAACGCGGATTGACCTACAGTGTGCCCTTAAAAGCAAAACTGAAACTGTACTGCACCGATCCCGATCACGAAGATTTCGAGACCATTGTGCAAGACGTCTATCTGGGCATGATACCCTACATGACACCGAAAGGAACCTTTGTAGTTAATGGTGCTGAACGTGTTGTGGTTTCACAACTTCACCGTTCTCCCGGTGTTTTCTTCGGACAGCACCGGCACGCCAACGGCACCCAGCTTTATTCGGCCAGGATTATTCCTTTTAAAGGCTCCTGGATGGAGTTTTCTACCGATATCAACAGCGTGATGTACGCGTATATCGACAGAAAAAAGAAAATGCCCGTAACCACCCTGCTGCGTGCCATCGGCTACGAAACTGACCGCGATATTTTAGAGATATTTAACCTTGCCGAAGAAATTAAAGTCAGCAAGGCCGGACTGAAAAGGGTAATTGGCCGAAAACTGGCCGCGCGCGTCGTAAGATCGTGGTTCGAAGATTTTGTGGACGAAGATACCGGCGAAGTGGTAACCATCGAACGTAACGATGTCATCCTCGAGAGGGAAACAACCATCGAAAACAGCCACATCGAACAAATCATCGAAGCCGGGGCAAAAACCGTGCTGCTGCACAAGGACGACCCCAGCGCTGCCGATTATTCGATTATCTTCAACACCCTGCAAAAAGACACCACCAACTCCGAAAAGGAAGCGGTTGAATACATCTATTTCCAGTTGCGCAACGCCCTTCCCCCCGATGAAGAAACAGCACGTGGTATTTTTGAGAAACTGTTTTTCTCCGACAAGCGCTACGACCTCGGTGAAGTCGGCCGTTACCGGATTAACAAGAAACTGGAGATCAACACATCTTCAGATGTACGGGTTTTGACGAAAGATGACATTATCCTCATCATTAAATACCTGATTAAACTCATCAACAACAAGACGATTGTTGACGACATTGACCACCTGAGCAACCGCCGGGTAAGAACAGTCGGGGAACAATTGTACAACCAATTTGGTGTCGGCCTTTCAAGAATGGCCAGGACCATCCGCGAGCGAATGAATGTCCGCGACAATGAGGTGTTTACACCAACTGACCTCATCAATGCCAAAACACTGTCTTCGGTTATCAACTCCTTCTTTGGAACCAACCAGCTTTCGCAGTTCATGGACCAAACCAATCCACTGTCCGAGCTGACCCACAAACGCCGTATTTCGGCTTTGGGACCGGGGGGACTCTCGCGCGAGCGTGCCGGGTTTGAGGTGCGCGACGTACATTACACCCACTACGGACGGCTCTGCACCATCGAAACCCCTGAGGGACCGAACATCGGATTGATTTCTTCGCTCTGTGTTTACGCCAAAATAAACCGGCTTGGATTTATCGAAACACCTTACAGGGAAGTTGCTGAAGGAGTAGTTCAGTTTAAGAAAAAACCAATTTACCTGAGTGCAGAAGAAGAAGAAGACAAAATTATCGCCCAGGCCAGTACACTGGTGGCTGAGGATGGACAATTTGTCAACGAAAAAGTAAAAGTGCGCTACCAGGCCGACTATCCCATCACACCACGTGAAGAAGTGGGCATGATTGATATTGCACCCAACCAGATAGCCTCCATCGCGGCATCGCTGATTCCGTTTTTGGAGCATGACGATGCCAACCGTGCCCTGATGGGCTCGAACATGATGCGCCAGGCTGTTCCCTTGCTCAATGCCGAAGCCCCCATCGTCGGGACAGGCATCGAAGGAAATGTGGCCAAGGATTCGAGGGTGCTGCTGAACGCCGAAGGCGAAGGTGTTGTTGAATACGTTGACGCCGATAAAATCACCATCAAATACCAGCGCGACGATACAGAAAAACTGGTCAGTTTTGAAGAGGATATCAAAACTTACGTTTTAACCAAGTTTAAAAGGACCAACCAAAACACCTTCATCAACCTGCGCCCCATCGTACGAAAAGGCGACAAGGTGAAAAAAGGGCAGGTGCTCTGCGAAGGCTACGCCACAATGAACGGAGAGCTTGCGCTGGGCCGTAACCTCATGGTCGCTTTCATGCCCTGGAAAGGCTACAATTTTGAAGATGCGATTGTTATTTCTGAAAAAATTGTGAAGAAAGATATCTTCACCTCCATCCACATCGAAGAATTTTCGCTCGATGTTCGCGATACCAAACGGGGTATCGAGGAATTGACAAACGACATTCCGAACGTGAGTGCTGAAGCCACCAAAGACCTTGATGAAGACGGCCTTATCCGTATTGGCGCCGAAGTAAGAGAAGGGGATATCCTGATTGGAAAAATTACCCCGAAAGGGGAAAGTGACCCCACACCCGAAGAAAAACTGCTTCGTGCCATCTTTGGTGACAAAGCCGGTGATGTTAAAAATGCTTCGCTGAAGGCACCGCCTTCGATGCGCGGTGTTGTTATTGGAAAAAACCTGTTCTCAAGGGCAGTGAAGGACAAAAAGTCGAAAGCCAAGGAGAAAGATGTCCTCACCGGACTCGAAGAACAGTACGATAAATATTTTGCCGACCTGAAATCCAAACTGAATGACAAACTCATCACACTGGTCAGCAACCGGACCTCGCAGGGCGTACAAAACAACTATGGCGACCTTGTGGTTCCGACAAAAACCAAGTTCACACAAAAAATCCTGGCCGGCATCGACTACACTACTGTCAACCCGGATAAATGGACAACCGATAAGGAGAAAAACGAGCTGATTAAACAGCTCATCAACAACTACAACATTAAATATAAAGAACTCCTTGGTGTATTTAAACGCAAACAGTTTGTAGCTTCGGTTGGTGATGAACTTCCCAACGGGGTTGTCCAAATGGCAAAGGTTTACGTTGCGAAAAAACGGAAGCTGAAAGTCGGGGACAAAATGGCCGGCCGTCATGGAAACAAAGGAATTGTTGCACGTATTGTGCGCGAAGAAGACATGCCTTTCCTCGAAGACGGAACACCGGTTGATATTGTACTGAACCCGCTGGGCGTACCCTCGCGAATGAACCTCGGGCAGATTTATGAAACCGTATTGGGATGGGCCGGAAAAAAACTGGGGCAGACTTTTGCCACACCAATTTTTGATGGCGCCACGGTCTCACAAATCAACGAATACCTTGAAAAGGCTGAACTTCCCGAAAACGGAAGCACCTTCCTTTATGACGGGGAAACCGGCGAACGCTTCGACCAACCAGCAACCGTGGGATATATCTACATGCTCAAACTGCACCACATGGTTGACGACAAAATGCACGCCAGGTCAATCGGCCCTTACTCCCTTATTACACAACAACCACTCGGTGGTAAAGCCCAGTTTGGGGGACAGCGTTTTGGCGAGATGGAAGTCTGGGCACTCGAAGCTTTTGGCGCCGCCAACATCCTTCAGGAGATCCTCACGGTTAAGTCCGACGATGTGGTCGGTCGCGCCAAAGCCTACGAAAGCATCGTGAAAGGCGATGTGATGCCAACACCAAATGTTCCCGAATCATTTAATGTTCTCGTAAACGAGCTCCGTGGCCTTGGCCTCGAAATCTCTTTTGAATAATCTTTTTTTTTGATAACAATTAATTAACGATATATGGCTTTCAGAAAAGACAGCAAAATCCCCAGTTCTTTCGATAAGATTACCATCAGCCTTGCTTCACCCGAGACGATCCTGGACCGTTCGCACGGCGAAGTACTGAAACCTGAAACCATTAACTACCGCACCTATAAACCGGAGCGCGATGGTTTGTTTTGTGAACGGATTTTCGGCCCCACAAAAGATTACGAATGTCATTGCGGCAAATACAAACGCATCAGGTACAAAGGTATTGTTTGCGATCGCTGCGGTGTTGAAGTTACCGAAAAAAAGGTCAGGCGTGAAAGAATGGGGCACATCCAACTGGTGGTGCCCGTGGTCCACATCTGGTTCTTCCGTTCGCTGCCAAGTAAGGTTGGCGCCTTGCTCGGACTGCAAACCAAAAAACTCGAAATGATAATTTATTACGAGCGTTATGCCGTAATCAACCCGGGTATTTTACTGAAAAAAGACAAAGATGATGAGGAAGGGCTTGAATTTATGCAATTCCTTACTGAAGAAGAATATTTTGATATCCTCGAGAAGCTCCCACCAGAGAACCAATATCTCGATGATGACAATCCGGATAAATTTATTGCGAAGATGGGTGCCGAAGCGGTACACGATTTACTCGCCAAACTTGACCTGGATAAAACTTCTTACGAACTGCGCCACAAGGCAAATACCGAAACATCGCAACAGCGTAAAGCCGACGCTTTAAAACGCCTGCAGGTTTTCGAAGCTTTCCGCGATGCCAGAAACCGGGCAGAAAACCGGCCGGAATGGATGATTGTTAAAATTATTCCTGTCATCCCGCCCGAGTTAAGGCCACTTGTCCCACTGGACGGTGGACGTTTTGCCACTTCCGACCTGAATGATTTGTACCGTAGGGTGATCATCCGGAACAACCGCCTGAAAAGACTCATTGAAATCAAAGCTCCTGATGTCATCATGCGCAATGAGAAACGGATGCTCCAAGAAGCCGTTGACTCCTTGTTCGATAATTCCAGGAAATCGAGTGCGGTAAAAACAGAATCGAACAGGCCGTTAAAATCGCTGAGCGACAGCCTGAAAGGAAAACAGGGACGTTTCCGCCAGAACCTTCTCGGAAAACGTGTTGACTACTCTGGCCGTTCGGTTATTGTTGTCGGCCCCGAACTGCGGCTCAACGAATGTGGTTTGCCAAAAGAAATGGCATCTGAATTGTTCAAGCCGTTTATCATCAAAAAATTGCTCGAACGCGGGATTGTTAAAACCGTAAAATCGGCCAAAAAGATTGTTGAGAAAAAAGATGCCATTGTTTGGGACATCCTCGAAAATATACTCAAAGGCCATCCTGTCCTGCTTAACCGTGCTCCTACACTTCACCGTTTGGGCATTCAGGCATTTCAGCCGAAACTCGTTGAGGGGAAAGCCATTCAGCTTCACCCACTGGTTTGTACGGCCTTCAACGCCGACTTTGATGGTGACCAAATGGCCGTGCATGTCCCGCTGGGACACGCCGCAGTACTGGAAGCACAAATCCTGATGCTGGCCTCACACAACATCCTCAACCCTGCCAACGGTGCTCCGATTACAGTACCTTCCCAAGACATGGTTTTGGGACTTTACTACATCACCAAGGCCCGCAAAAGCACAAAAGAACATCCGGTGAAAGGGGAAGGGATGAGTTTCTATTCCCCCAACGAAGTAAACATTGCCTACAACGAAAAAATTGTTGACCTGCATGCCATTATCAAGGTGAAAGTTGATGTAAAAGAAGAAGGAAAAATCGTCAACAAGCTGATTGAAACCACCGTGGGTCGTGTGATGTTTAACCAGTTTGTCCCGAAAGAGTATGGTTACATTAACGAACTGATGACCAAACGTGCCCTGCGCGACATTATCGGCGAGATATTGAAAGAAACCGGCACCGAAGTGACGGCCAATTTCCTCGACAACATTAAATCGCTTGGGTTTAAAATGGCTTTCAAAGGTGGTTTATCCTTTAACCTCGGAAATATTCTTATCCCCGAAATCAAAGAAAAACTGATTGAGAATGCCAACAAAGAAGTTGATGAAGTGCTGAACAACTACAATATGGGATTCATCACCAACAACGAAAGGTACAATCAGATTATCGACATCTGGACACACACCAACTCCCACCTTACCAATACGGTTATGAAGGAGTTGTCGCAGAACGACCAGGGGTTTAACCCGGTTTACATGATGCTCGATTCAGGTGCCCGGGGCTCGAAAGAACAAATCCGTCAGCTTTCCGGCATGAGGGGACTGATGGCGAAACCGCAAAAATCAGGTGCAACAGGTGGTGAAATTATTGAGAACCCCATTTTGTCCAACTTTAAAGAAGGACTCTCCGTTCTTGAGTATTTTATTTCAACACACGGTGCGCGTAAGGGTTTGGCCGATACAGCCCTGAAAACTGCTGATGCCGGTTACCTGACAAGAAGGCTCGTTGATGTGGCCCAGGATGTCGTGATCAACATTGAAGACTGCGGTACTTTGCGCGGGCTTACCACTTCTGCACTTAAAAAAGGGGAAGATGTTGTTGAGACCTTGTTTGACAGAATACTGGGGCGCGTTACCCTTCACGATGTGTACGACCCCCTTACAGAAGAACTGGTAATTGAGGCCGGAAACGAAATTACAGAATATCATGCCCGCATCATTGAGGAATCACCCATCGAATCTGTGGAAATCAGATCGGTACTGACCTGCGAATCGAAACGCGGGGTTTGTGCCAAGTGTTACGGACGTAACCTGGCATCGGGCCGCATGGTCCAAAAAGGGGAGGCTGTTGGTGTTATTGCCGCCCAGTCTATCGGTGAGCCGGGAACACAGTTGACCCTGCGAACTTTCCACCAGGGGGGTACCGCTTCAAATATTGCGGCAACTTCAAAAATTGAGGCAACCTTCGACGGTACAATTAAAATTGAAGAATTACGGACTGTTGACTTTAAGAACGACAAAGGTGAGAATTATGAAGTCGTTGTCGGACGTTCGGCAGAGATGTGGATTCTCGACAAACAAACCGGGGTCGTACTTTCATCGGCAAATATTCCTTATGCTTCCAACCTGTATTTCAAAAACGGGGCAAAAGTCAAAAAAGGTGATGTGATTGCCGAATGGGATCCTTACAACGCCGTTATCCTTTCTGATGTACAGGGCAGTATTGCTTTCGAGAATATTATTGAAGGTGAAACCTTCCGGATGGAATCGGATGAGCAAACCGGTTACGAAGAAATGGTGATTAGCGAAAACCGCCAAAAAGCAAAAAACCCGATCATTAAAGTCTTGTCGGAAGACGGTACGCTGATACGCAGCTATGACCTGCCAACCGGCGCCCATATCCTTGTTAAAGAAGGCCAAAGCATTAAAGCCGGTAGCCTGTTGGTGAAAATCCCCCGTGCCTTTGGCAAATCGGGAGACATTACCGGTGGCCTGCCACGTGTTACCGAATTGTTTGAAGCAAGAAACCCTTCGGAACCCGCTACAGTTTCAGAGATTGACGGTGTCGTCAGCTTTGGGAAAAAACTGAAACGCGGAAACCGCGAAGTCATCATCACCTCAAAAACAGGTGAAGAGAAGAAATACCTGATTTCGACGAAAAAGCAAATCCTGGCACAGGAAGGCGATTTTGTGAAAGCAGGTACTTCACTTTCTGACGGCGTGATGACCCCCTCGGATATTCTTGCCATCAAGGGACCGATGAAAGTTCAGGAGTACATCGTCAACGAAATTCAGGAAGTTTACCGTCTGCAAGGCGTAAAAATCAACGACAAACACTTTGAAACCATTGTTCGTCAGATGATGCGCAAAGTGCAGGTCGCAGATTCGGGCGACACCCGTTTCCTCGAAAATGAACTGGTCAGTAAAATCGAATTCCAGGAAGTCAATGATGAAATCTTCGGAATGAAGGTGGTGGTCGAAACCGGGGATTCGGAAAACTTCACACCCGGACAAATTGTGAGCGCACGTAAACTTCGCGAAGAAAACTCTGCGCTGAAACGCCGGGACAAGACCCTGGTAGAAGCAAGAGACGCCCAGCCGGCCACCGCGCGCCAGGTGCTTCAGGGTATCACAAAAGCCTCGCTGCAAACCAACAGCTTTATTTCTGCGGCCTCTTTCCAGGAAACCACAAAAGTACTTACACTGGCATCTATTGCAGCCAAGTCGGACAGCCTGCTTGGTTTGAAGGAGAATGTTATTGTAGGCCATAAAATCCCTGCGGGTACAGGCCTTCGTGAGTACGAGGATATTATTGTAGGTTCGAAAGAAGAATACGATACTATTATGGAATCAGCTGCTGCTGACACCGATGTTGCCAGTGAAGAAGGCGAACTTAACAAACAATAATTTAGGTACCGGCCTTCGCCGGGCCGGTATCATATTAATACAGACAGCATGGAAGAAAAGAAAAAAAATCAAATCAACATTGAGTTGAGTGAAGAAGTGGCAGAGGGAACCTATTCAAACCTTGCCATCATTACCCATTCTCATGCCGAATTTATTATCGATTTTGTAAAATTGATGCCGGGGGCGCCAAAAGCAAAGGTGAAGTCGCGCATTATTTTAACGCCCGAACATGCTAAAAGGCTATACAAAGCACTGCATGACAACCTCAGGAAATTTGAGTCGCTGCACGGCCCAATCAAAGAAACCAAAACGGATGGTACGATTCCCCCGTTTTCTTTTGGGGCGCCAACTGCGCAAGCTTAATTAGGAACCCTGCAATCGCAGGGTTTTTTTGTGGGATGATATTTTTACAACAACGCGTGCTTTCGAAGGAACTCCCGCATCGCATTGTAAGCAACTTCACGCACATGCTTTGTTGACAGGAGTAAATCGTGGAGCCCATCCTCAACAACGGCGACTTCTGTGTTTTTCCCGATAACTCTGGCAAACCTGGCGATGTCCTCTACATTCAATACCGCATCGGCAGTTTTCATTTCGGGAGAATATTTTCCGGGTTTTACACTTCTTGAAGCATGCATTACCAAAACAGGGACAGCAATCTTTAGTCCTTTTTGCAACTCTTGTTGCGCCGTATGGATCGCATTGATCCAGCCAAAGTTCAACGGGAAGCCTTCGATGGGTTTGTAGCTGAGGTCAAAATCCCATTCCCCTGAGTAATCTTTGTGCAAACTGATGGGATAGCCGGGTTTTAAACCCTCCGGAGAAGGGAGGTCAGGAAAATGCTTTCCGATAGCTGCCGTTAACGGTAGCAACAGTTTTTTGACCAAAGCCGGCATATTAAAATCAAAAAACGGACTGTTGAGGATGAGTGCATCAATAGTCCCTTTATCCCTGCGGTGGTGGGCATACAATGAGCCGATCAACCCGCCGGTTGAGTGACCCATTAACACCAGCATTTCGTTGCCGTCATTTTTCCTGATGGTATCAACAGCCAAATCCAGTTCCTCAAAATATTCGGTATATTCCCTGAAATTATTTGGTTTTTGGTGGGGAAGTATTGAGCGTCCGTATTTTCTCAGTTCGATAGCATAAAAATCAAAGCCCAGACAGTTGGCCCATTCAGCCAGCGCTATCTGAAAAAAATAATCGACAAATCCATGAATATAAAGTATTGCTTTCCCCCTGCCTTTTTCGAGCTTGCTTTCAATTAAGGTTGCTACTGCCCTACCCTCGTAATCTTCTTTTAGTTCCAGGCTGGAAACTACACATTGTTTTTCCCTGAATTTTCCCATTGCATAATTGTTTTGTACAAAAGTAAAGAATTCGCCAAAGGCGACCTTACCATAAAATAAATGGGGCTGTTTCCGTATCTGAAAACAGCCCCTAATTAGCTCTCCTGTTAAACCCCTACTTTGACTTATCGGGATAATCTGGGATTTTCGGGGGTGATTTAAAATCTTTCAACTGTTCCAAAATCACTTCAATGGCTTTGTTCAGTTGCTGATCTTCGCCGGCATATTCTTTAGCCGGGTCGTTATCAACCACAATGTCAGGTTCCACACCATAGCCCTCAATTGTCCAATTGCCGTCGGTATCGAAAGGGGCAAATTCGGGCCGGCGCAAATCGCCACCATCTACAAAGGGCAGCGAACCACGGATGCCCACTACGCCTCCCCAGGAACGTAGCCCGATAATTGTTCCCATCTTCAGTTTTTTAAACTGATAAGGAAACAAATCGCCGTCGGAGGCGGAATAATTGTCGATGAGCATCACTTTCGGGCCCAGAATCATTTGCGCCGGTTTGGTATTGACACCGTTATTGCGCGACATGCCGTAAAGCGTGAGTTCGCGCCTTAAACGCTCGATGAGCATAGGTGAAACGTTTCCGCCGCCATTGCCACGATCGTCAATAATCAGTGCTTTTTTGTTAAGCTGGGGATAAAAATGCTTGACAAATTCATTCAATCCGCCCGGCCCCATGTCAGGAACATGAATATAACCCACTTCACCATTGGTGGCTTTGTTGACTTTATCTGTGTTTTCCATCACCCATTTGTAATAATACAAACCCGATTCGTCTGCAATGGGTTTCACCAGAATATCGTGTGCCCCAGAAGTTGCTGCACTGGAATTTACAGTAAGCTGAACGGTTTTACCGGCAGTACCCAGCAGCAAAAAATAAATATCATTTACTTCGGTAACTGACTTTCCATTTACGGCAATGATAAAATCACCTTCTTTCACATCAACACCAACTTCAGTTAATGGCGACCTTGTTTTTTTCACCCAGTTTTCGCCGGGCAGGATTTCGTCAATTCTGAAATAACCCGAAGCATCGCGACTGAGCCTGGCACCCAGCAATCCGGTTTTAATGCGTTTGGGTTTGGGCTTGTCGCCACCCAAAACATAGGCATGGCCCACACTCAGTTCACCAATCATTTCACCGATCACATAATTCAAGTCGTTGCGGTTTTTAACGTAGGGAAGCAATACTGCATATTTTTCATTTATAGCAGGCCAGTCCAAACCATGCATATTGGGGGCGTAAAAGAAATCGCGCATTTGCCGCCACGATTCGTTAAAGATTTGTGCCCATTCTTCATTCAGGTCAATCCTTACTTTCATCCCGCTTAGATCGATAAATTTTTCCGGTTTTACTTTTCCTTTTGGTAAATCAATAATGGCTCTTTTCCCGGAAACACTCACCAACATTTTTTTATGGTTGGCCGAAATCACAAACGAACCCACTTTCCCCAGATCTTTTTCTTTTTGGGTTTTCAGGTTGTACAATTTCATTTGGGGCCCCTGCGACTTCGATGAAGAAAAAACATAATAAATGTTGTTTCCAATCGGACTCAAATTCCAGTAGCTACCGGGTTTTCCGGGCAGTTTAATAACCCTGTCCAGTATCCCGTCAAAATCAATATTTACAGCTTTATCATCTTTTTTAGCTTCTCCATCTTTGTTGTTACCCTTATCCTTCTTTTTCTTTTTATCAGCTTCCGCTGATTTTTCTTCCTTTTTCACTGAAACCTCATCATTTACCGCCTCGAAAGGAGAGGGTGTTCCTTTCTGAAGGGTAACAAAATAAATGGCCGTCATATCCCGGTATGCATGGTTCCATTCGGTCCAGCTGTAAATGGGGTTGAAATCACGGGCGGAAGTAAAAAACAGGTACTTGCCATCTGTATCAAAAACAGGATTTGAAGCATTGTACCAATCGTCGGTTATCTGATGGGTCTCCCCACTTTGTGTATCAAAAACCATGACTTTGCTCACCGTATTCTGGAAAGGCAAAGTGTAGGCTATCCAGCGGCTGTCGGGCGACCAGTTGTAATCGCGGATTTCCCACGATTTTGAGTCTTCCACAACAAGCGAAACATTTTTTGAATTGACATCAAGATAGCTCAGCCTTCCCATTTTATCAGACCAAAGCAGGTATTTGCTGTCGGGCGACCAGATGGGATTGTATTTATAAGTATCTGAATTGGTTGTCAACTGAATGGCTTCTTCACTGCCGTCCTGTAGCTGGATATAAATTTCATCTTCCCCGCTACGGTCACTGATAAAAGAGATGTATTTACCGTTGGGTGACCATTCAACATTACGGTCGTGCACACCGGATGATTGGGTCAGGTTGCGGGTAATCCCCTTTTCGGCCGGTACGGTAAAGACTTCACCACGGGCACCAAAAGTTGCCCGTTTTCCATCGGGCGAAACAGCCCACGAATCGATAAATTTACTGGCATCCTTAAAACCACTCCTGGCAGTAAGCAGGTCGTTTTCAATATTCACCGTTACTTTTGTTATTGCACCGGTACTTAACTCATAATTGTAAATATAGCCACCGTTTTCGTAGGCGATGGAATGGTCGCCAAGCGAAGGAAATTTTATATCATATAAAGTATAATCTGTCAGTTTGGTTTCTGTTTTTGTATTTAAATCGTAAACAAACAGGTTCATGGTACGATCGCGGTCGCTCAGAAAATAAATTTTGTCGCCTGCCCACATCGGAAAAATATTCTGGTTGTCGTTGTTGGTGATATTGATGGTTTCCTTGCTATCAAAATCATAAACCCACACATCGTCGGCCATGCCGCCTTTGTAATATTTCCAGGTTCTGAACTCCCTGAAAACCCGGTTGTAGGCCATCTTTTTCCCATCGGGGGAGAATGAACACCAACCCCCAAAGGGCAGGGGCAACTCTTCGGAAAGCCCGCCTTCGGTCGAAACTGTAAACAATTGCCCCTTAAAAGAATTAAAGGATTGCTTGCGCGATCGGTACACAATATTATCATTATCGGGCCAGGTCATCACGATATTATTCGGCCCCATGCGGTCGGAAATATCATCGCGGCCCAAGGTGGCTGTGTAAGTCAGGCGTTTCGGACTACCGCCTTCCGCCGGCATCAGAAAAACTTCGGTATTGCCATCGTACTGCCCGGTGAAAGCAATACTTTTTCCGTCAGGGGAAAAACGGGCAAACATTTCGTAGCCGTTCTGGTCGCTCGTCAAACGACGGGCTGTCCCTCCTTTTAAAGCCACCTCGTAAAGGTCACCGGCGTAGGTAAATACAACTTTGTCGCCGTGTACATTTGGAAAGCGGAGCAAACGGACATCCTGTTGGGCACTGAGCAATGTAGTAAAACCAACAATCAGCGCAATGATAACTAATGATTTTCTCATGGTAATTTTATCTGTTTACAAAAAAGCTTAATCGTTTTTGGCAGCCAAATTTATGCCACGCTGATAAATATTTGGCTTGAAGCATTGTAAGCGTGAACAACTTCACAGTAACGTTCATTTTTGTCCGAATACAGACAGGGGTTGTTCAGTTACGGACAGGGGATAGAGAGTTGACAACTACTCTGGTTCTTTTCAATATGTGTCAATGAACTGTCGGATTAGAATTACTCTAAATTCCTGAAATATGGAATGAATTTGACGATGGTAGGCTAAGATTTGTCCCAAGTAGATTTCCCCTCCATCCGCTTGTCAAAATAACATGGGGGTCTTGGGTCTTTCTTTAGTCCGGGCAGGAAGTTGGCTCACGATTTGTGCCTCAGGATAAACTATGCGATATATCATATTTTAACTTCTTGAGCTTATTTTTATTTAGTCTAAATTAGCCGCAACTTTAAAACACACATTATTCACTATTCTCTTATTGTTTATGAGGCACTTAACCCTTAGGCATCTTTCAGCACTCTTTCTTATCGTTCTTTTTTTGGTTGAAATCCCATCTGCTTTTGCACAGGAAGAATTGGGCATTTACGAGCATTTGGACGAATACATTTCGGATGACCTGGTTTTTACCGATGAATTGTACAACGAAATCAACCTGAAAGAAGCCATCGACAAACCCACCGTTATCTGCCTGGTTTATTACGAATGCCCGGGCATTTGCAGTCCGTTACTGAATGGGCTGGCCGAAGTTGCCGACAAAAGCGAAATGGAACTCGGCACCGATTACCAGATTTTCACCATCAGTTTCAACCCTGCCGAAACCCCTCCCCTGGCGGGGAAAAAGAAAAAAACTTACAGCAAATTGGTTTCGCATGGCGACCTTGAAAACGGCTGGAAATTTTTTACCGGCGACAGTACAACCATTGATCAGTTGTTGGATGAAGTAGGATTTAAAGTAAAAAAGGAGGGAAAGGAATTTATCCATCCCGCCTCTTTAATCATGTTGAGCCCCGATGGAAAAATAACCCGCTACCTGCATGGCAGCACCTATTTCCTCCCCTTCGATTTAAAGATGGCCATTGTGGAAGCTGCAAAGGGAAAGTCGGGGCCAACCATTAACAAAGTCCTGAATTTCTGTTTCAGCTACGATGCGGAAGGAAAAAAATATGTGTTTAATGTAACCAAGGTTTCCGGGACAATCATCCTTGTGCTGGCCCTGAGCCTCTTGCTGAGCCTTGTTGTGAAAGGAAATAAAAAAAGAAAGACAGCCCATTTTGAAAAACCAGAGAGAGAGAGGGAAAAATAGATAATTGAAATGGGTATAGATAAGAAAAATGTAAAGATAGAATTTTACAAAACAAGAATCAATTTGACTAATTTAAAACTATGAAAACACGTTTGTTTTTTACAGTAATACTGGCAACCTTATTGACTTTAAACGGGCTTGCGCAGGTGGCCATCAATACTGACGGGAGTAATCCGGATGCATCTGCTATGTTGGATGTAAAAAGTACAGATAAAGGTTTTTTACTTCCACGCATGACCGAAGCAAATAGAAATACCATCAACGGAGGAAGCCTGGCAACAGGTTTAATGGTGTATCAAACTGATAATGAACCCGGCCTATATTACTATGATGGCTCAAAGTGGGTAGCTTTAGCCACCTCTTCATATTCAGGTTCAATCTATCGATGGGCAGTCTTTTCTACCTATAATCAGTATATTGGATGGTATGCAAATGACAGTTCTACTTTGTTTGGAGGTGTTGCTCCATCTGATTGGTCAGATGGTGGTGCTATCGCAGCAAATATGAGTTCGGATAAACAAATACTATTGGCATTGTTTTCAAATAAAGGGTATGCCGGTAAAAATGCGATGGTATATGCTGATGAATGGTATTCGTATTCTACAACAAATGGCAAATCTGCTGCAGCTTTGTTTCGAATTGAAAATGAAACGAATAATGACATTGACTGGGTTGTTGATTGGTATTGCACTGCTTATGGTAGCTGGGGTGAAAAAGCCAGTATAACTGTTAACGGAGCTGACACATGGAACAGCTCGTATTTCGGTTATGGAGCCAATCATCATGAGACGATTACTTTATCAATCCCTGCAAATCGTAAAAGCACTATTATTTTTGTATCAGGTTCAACACCAATTAATAATACGCGTGGGTTATTTCTTGGTTTCGATAATAATTGTTTGGATCTACCTGTGGGGATTAAGTTTATTGACGATCTTGATACTGCGCCTAATGGCTGGGGTTACTAATGTTCGTCACTTTGAATTTGGTGTTTAAAGACGCCCAACGCCTCACATACTCACCAATGGCTGTAAGAAGAATTATTAAAATTAATAAAGTAACAAAAACACATTAAAATGGCAGAAGTTACTGTTGCTCACCCCAATTTTTTCCAGGTAAAAAAAGGCCTGTTTTCGTGGATATTTACCCTCGATCACAAACGCATCGGATTGTTATATCTGTATTCGGTAGGTTCTTTTTTTCTTGTCGGATTAACCCTCGGACTGCTGATGCGATTCGAACTACTGAATCCCGGTCGCGATCTGGTAGAGCCCCAAACCTACAACCAGATGTTTACCCTGCACGGGGTCATCATGATATTTTTATTTATTATCCCCAGTATCCCGGCGGTTTTTGGAAACTTTTTCCTTCCGCTTTTAATTGGAACCGATGATGTGGCCTTTCCACGGCTCAACCTTTTTTCGTGGTGGCTGTACGTACTCGGCGCCTTGTTTGCCCTGTCGACACTGGTATTTGGTGATGGCCCCGCCGATACGGGCTGGACTTTTTATGCACCCTATAGCGTAAACACCACAACCAATGTAACCACTTCGGTACTGGCAGCCTTCATATTGGGTTTTTCATCTATCCTTACCGGGCTGAACTTTATTGTCACCATCCATCGCCTGCGCACACCCAAAATGGGCTTCAACCAGATGCCCTTGTTTGCCTGGTCGTTGTACGCTACGTCCTGGATTCAATTACTTGCCACACCGGTTATCGGCATTACCCTGCTGATGATTGTGGCCGAACGTGTTTTTGGAGTGGGACTTTTTGACCCTTCTATTGGCGGCGACCCGATTTTGTACCAGCACATGTTCTGGATTTATTCGCATCCGGCGGTGTACATCATGGCGTTGCCGGCCATGGGCATCGTTTCCGAAATCATACCCACTTTTGCACAGCGCACCATATTCGGCTACAAAGCCATTGCGTATTCCAGTATGGCCATTGCTTTTATCGGCTATTTTGTATGGGGACACCACATGTTTACATCGGGAATGAGCGGCCCGGCAGCCATCATCTTCTCCATCCTGACTTTTATGGTGGCCATTCCGACTGCTATTAAAGTATTTAACTGGGTGGCCACGCTTTACAAAGGGTCCATCAGTATTGAAGTACCGTTATTGTTTGCGCTGGCTTTCATTTTTAACTTCCTGATCGGGGGATTGACCGGTCTGGTACTGGGCGCGCTGGCAGCAGATGTCCATGTTCACGATACCTATTTTGTGGTAGGCCACTTTCACTATGTGATGTTTGGCGGAACCGGCTTTGCTTTTATGGGCGCCATGCATTATTGGTTTCCAAAAATATGGGGCAGGATGTACAACAAATTGTGGGCAAACATTGCTTTTGCCTTCATTTTCATCGGATTTAATGTATTGTATTTCCCGATGTTCATCCTCGGCATCATGGGTATGCCCCGGCGTTATTACGATTACTTACCCGAATTTCATCCCTTAAATATGATTTCCACTTATGGTTCGTGGATATTGGCCACAGGTATTATCATCATGATTGTCAACCTGATTGTTTCGAGAAAAAACGGACCGAAAGCCGATGCCAATCCCTGGAACGGAATTACGCTGGAATGGCAAACGACTTCGCCACCACCACTGCACAACTTTGACAAAATGCCGGAAATTCCGGAAGGCGGGCCGTATAATTATCCGAATGCGATGAATGAGTAAGAAATGAACAGTATAATTAAACGATGAAACCACTCCAAAAACTAAAGAAATGCGCCATTGCGAACATCGCGGGAGAGCCAGTGGGCAAGCGTGAAGCAATCTCAATTTCACTCTCCCTGAGATTGCTTCGCGCTAACGCACAAGGCCAACGCGCCGTGCTCGCAATGACGTGAACAAGTTTTAAATTGCTCTAACCATCAAACAATAGAACCATTAACAATTGATACAATATGAACCACACCTTTACCTTACCCAATTCGGGCCATAACTTCGATGCCAAGGCTTCCAAGCTGGGCATGTGGCTGTTTCTGTACACCGAACTGCTGTTGTTTGGCGGCTTGTTTCTTGTTTATATGGTTTACCGGTATTTGAACCAGGAAGCATTTTTAGAGGCTTCCTACGAACTCAATGTCTGGATGGGCACTATCAATACGGTTGTGCTGCTTACCAGTAGTATGACGGTGGCCATGTCGATCACCGCACTGCAAAAAGGCGATAAAAAATTATCCCTTATCCTGCTTTGGGTAACCATTGCCGCAGCCCTGGTTTTTTTAGTCATTAAATACTTTGAATGGAGCGCCAAATTCGAGCATGGTTTATTCCCCGGAATGGAGCACTATGATTCTCTTCAACTTGGCGAACGCCTCTATTTCTACCTCTATTTCTTTATGACCGGCCTGCACGCCCTGCACGTAATTGTGGGTGGGGTATTTATCCTGGTTGTCGTAAAAAAAATCGGGAATGGCAGTGTCAACAAAGAGCGGTATTCCTTATTGGAAAACTCAGGTTTGTACTGGCACTTGGTCGACCTCGTCTGGATTTACCTTTTCCCCTTGTTTTACCTCATACATTAAACCCATGGAAAATACACATCAAGAAGAACACATCAGCAGCTATGCCGAACATTTTGGCACTTGGGTAGCATTAATCATGCTTACTTTCATGACCGTTTTTGTTTCGGTTTATGGCAGCGGCCTCCAAACCTTAACCGTAGCAATGGCATTGCTGATTGCATCTGTAAAAGCCACCGTTGTCGGACTTTATTTTATGCACCTGAAATATGACAAAAAAATGTACCGCCTGATGATGGTAGTCGTCATGGCGCTGTTCACCTTCTTTCTTTTCATGGTCATACTTGATTATTTAACCAGATAAACCAACATTATGAATGCTTCCAATTTCGTAGAAGGCGTCGATTTTTCATTGTACCTGATTCTTGCCATTTCGGTATTTTTCCTGGTAGGTATTACGGCGGTAATGATTTACTTCCTGTTTAGGTACAGCAAGAAAAATAACCCGGTTGCTACGAACATCACACACAATAACACCCTCGAAATTATCTGGACAGTCATCCCGGCAATATTGGTGGTCATCATGTTCTGGTACGGATGGACAGGCTACCGGCCCATGTTGAAAGCCCCCGATGGCGCTATGGAAATTGATGCCATCGGCCAGATGTGGAAATGGAGTTTCGAATATCCCAATGGGAAAGTTTCCGATACTTTGGTCGTTCCCGTTGACGAACCGGTTAAGCTGAACCTTTTTTCGAAAGACGTTCTGCACAGTTTGTATATTCCGGCTTTCCGGATTAAGCAAGATGTGGTTCCGGGCAGTGAAAAAATGATGTGGTTTACTGCACAGAAGCTGGGTTCTTACGATATTCTCTGTGCCGAATATTGCGGACAGTTACATTCCTATATGCTCAGCACCATTAAAGTTGTTGACCGGCCAGCTTACGAAACCTGGCTGGAAACCTCTCCCGATCCGGGCGACGAACACCCCGGCCTGACATTGATGAAAAGAAATGCCTGCCTGTCGTGCCACACCCGGGACGGGGCTAAACTGGTAGGGCCCAGCCTGAAAGGTTTGTTGGGCAAAAAAGAAACGGTACTTGTTGACGGAAATGAAAAAGAAGTGACCATCGACCGGGCCTACCTCATCAATTCAATTAAAAATCCCAATGCCGAGATTGTAAAAGGCTTCCTGCCCAACCTGATGCCGAAACTGCCTCTCACAGATGAAGAATTGAATCACATTGCCGATTATATCGAAACGATAAAATAAAAGACCTTCCAGCGTGCGTAAGCACCTGGAAGAGTCTTGTCTCCTAAGACTCCTGGAAGAGTCTTGTCTCCTAAGACTCCAGAAAGGGTCTTGTACATAAAAAAGCCACCTTGTTTTTACACACATATAAAATTTGAAATGCGCTTTAATAACAGCTTGAAAATACTTCTCGAACTCAATAAAGTGCGCATTACTTTTTTGGTAATGCTGACTACTTTGGCAGGATATGTGTTGGCAAAGAACACCATTGATACCGAAGTCATTCTGCCCTTACTGGGCATTTTTATACTTGCCTGCGGTGGTGCAGCCCTCAACCATTTTCAGGACAGGGACAAAGACGGATTGATGGAACGCACAAAAAACCGTCCCATCCCTTCCGGAAAAATTACCGGCAATTGGGTGTTGTTTATTGCCGTTATTGAAATTATAACCGGTACTGCGCTCATTTATCTCGGAAGCAATTTCCTGGCAGCTCAACTGGGGTTGCTGGCCTTGCTTTGGTACAATGGTTTTTACACCCCCTTAAAAAGGAAAACGGCTTTTGCTGTAATTCCCGGAAGTGTGATTGGAGCTATTCCTCCCCTGGTGGGATGGGTGGCCGGTGGGGGAAGCCTTGCCGATCCGCACGCCCTCATCCTGGCTTTTTTCTTCTTTATCTGGCAGGTACCCCATTTCTGGCTGCTGATGCTGAAATATGGTCGTGAATACGAAGCGGCGGGTTACCCCTCCATTACTGCCATGATTGGCGAACGCCAAATTAAAGTAGCTACTTTTATGTGGACGGCTGCCACAGCCATTTCAGCTTTGATGGTTGCTGTTTCGGGATTGGTTTCCCTTTTATTTTTTAAGGTCTGCATCCTGATTGCCGCCATTTGGCTCATTGTAGTATTTTCCAGATTACTCTGGGACAACAAAACAGATTTCAAACCCTTTCACTATTTCATGCGCATCAATTATTTTGTTTTGGTGATGATAATAGTTTTAAGTATCGAGCCATTGTTGAGGTAGGGGTTTTCAATTTACGTCATCGCGACCAAAGTGGGAGGGTCTGTATGGTGGAGCTAATTATTTATCCATGCATCCGCAGCATCAATTTTAACTATGTTTGAAAAAAATTTAAAAACATGACCTACCAACAACCTATGTTCAAAAATGAGGAACTGAAAGACAAAGTAATTGTTGTAACCGGAGGCGGTTCCGGACTCGGCGAAGCCATGACGCGTTACTTTCTGCAACTGGGTGCCAAAGTCGTGATTACTTCACGCAAGCTGGAAAAATTGACCGCTACTGCCGAAAAACTCCAAAAGGAAACCGGAGGAGAAGTGTTGACCGTTGCCTGCGATGTGCGCGAATACAAGGCTGTCGAAAATATGCTGGCCGAAACCCTCAAACGTTTTGGCAAAGTGGATGTATTGGTAAACAATGCCGCCGGTAATTTCATCAGTCCCACCGAACGCCTCTCGGCACGTGCCTTCGACATCATTATCGACATCGTCCTGAAAGGCAGCAAAAACTGCACCCTCGCCTTCGGCAAACACTGGATTAAAGAAAAACAAGCCGTCTCAACCGTGCTGAATATCGTCACCACTTACGCCTGGACGGGCAGTGCTTACGTCGTGCCCTCGGCCACAGCCAAAGCCGGCGTGCTGGCCATGACCCGCTCGCTGGCAGTTGAATGGGCCAAATACGGCATCCGGATGAATGCCATTGCCCCGGGACCTTTCCCGACAAAAGGGGCATGGGACCGATTACTACCCGGCGAGCTGAAAGAAAAATTTGACATCAAAAAGAAAGTGCCCCTGAAACGTGTGGGCGAACACCAGGAACTGGCCAACCTCGCTGCTTACCTCGTGTCCGATTATTCGGCTTATGTGAATGGCGAAGTCATTACCATTGATGGGGGCGAGTGGTTGCAAGGGGCCGGCGAGTTCAATATGCTGGAAGCCGTTCCGCAGGAGCTGTGGGACATGCTGGAGATGATGATCCGGGCGAAGAAGAAGGAATAATGAAATCACAAAAAAACAAATCGTAAAAACGAAACCCATGAACAAATCCTCATTAACAGAAAACCTGCAATACGGTGAACAAAAACCAGACATCAAACTCTTGTTTGAAAGCAATTCCACCAAAGAAATCCGCATCGTCTTCCGTAAAGGACAACTGATGAAAGAACACAAAACCGGTTTCCCGATTACCGTCGAAATTTTTGAAGGTGCTATTGATTTCGGCGTGGCCGGGAACATCTCCCATTTAGTAAAAGGCGATGTCGTTGCCCTGCCTGCCGGCGTACCCCACGACCTGCATGCAATGGCCGACAGCATCGTCCGTTTGTCGCTTTCAAAAAGTGATACCGTGCAAAGGGTGAAGAGCGTGCTGGAGAAATAGCACTTACCTTTTTCAAAGTTTAAAACTTTGGAAAAGGTTTATTTCTAAAACTTAAGTAATCTGCAATGGAATACAAACTCATTGAAAATACTGACGGCAACCGATTCGAGATGCACATTGACGGATTTGTGCCCTACATCGAATACACCCTCAAAGCCGACAAAATCTACCTGAACCATACCATCGTTCCAAAAGAATTGGGGGGCAGGGGAATAGGTTCGGCATTGGTGAAACAAACGCTGGAAATCCTCCAAAATCGTAAAATGAAGGTGGTGCCCGTTTGTTCTTTTGTGGAGGCATACATCAACAAGCATCCGGAATGGAAGGTAGTGTTGTAAATAATTTACCATCTGTGGATGCGGATTCAAAGGAACCGACCCACCGGGTTAATAAAAAGAACCGTCGGGTCGGGCTAAACGGCTCGCACTAAATATTCAAACCTCTACGAAATATTTGTTTGTCAGGGGATAAACTAAGGTTGGTCGAATTTTGAAGAAATGAAATATGAATTTCAAAAAGACTACTATAAAGTGGGGCATCACCTTGTTGACACTTGCCCTAATCTCCAGCATCGCTTTTTATCCACTTCCCCAACAGCCCCCAATAAAATATGTGGACAGGGCAAGCGGAGAAGTAAAAACTGAAAAAGTGGCCGGCGAAAAATGGCTGGAGTGGCTATACAATAATCCATTGGGAGAACTTAGCTTGTGGGCACTGGCCAAACGAAAAGTGGTTTCGTCGGTTTATGGCAATATGATGGACAGTCCTTCTTCGGCAGAAAAAATACAGCCCTTTGTTGAGGACTTTAACATCAACTTAAGTGAAGCCCAAAAGCAGGAGTTTGATTCCTTCAACGATTTTTTTACCCGAAAGCTGAAAGCCGGGACCAGGCCGGTTGATACCGCTTCGCTGGTGGTTATTTCCCCTGCTGACGGGAAGGTGCTGGCTTACACCGATATTTCAAATACCGATTTCATCATCAAGGGTTTTCGTTTCGATGTGTATTCTTTTTTAGATGATTCAATCCTTGCGCAAAATTATGTTGATGGCAGCCTGATTGTCATCCGCCTGGCCCCCAACGATTACCACCGTTTTCATTTCCCGCTGGGCGGGAAGGCCTCTCCCCTTCACCGAATTAAGGGTGATTATTATTCGGTCAATCCCATCGCTTTGCGCAAAATGGTTGAAATATTTGTTTTGAACAAAAGGGAATTTATCATCCTTTCAAATCCCGTTTTTGGAGATGTGGTGATGATGGAAGTGGGTGCCACCATGGTGGGCAGTATTGTCCAGACTTATCAGGGGGAGGAAGTGATAAAAGGTCAGGAAAAAGGGTTTTTTAAATTTGGCGGTTCTACCGTGGTGCTGCTTTTTGAGAAAGGTGAAATACAAATTGATACCGACTTAGTGGCAAATACAAAGAATGGTTTTGAAACCAGCATTCTTGCCGGGCAACGGATTGGGGGTGTCAGTCAGAACAATTGACTCTTTACCTCTTTAATCTTAAACTATCTTCCTGTATTTAAATACATTGTACAGGATTCCTATCGTAAAAAGAATTGTCAGTAAAATCAAATTACGGGAAGGGTTCAATATGGTTTGTGAAAAGAAATAACCAGCCGCAATGCTACTGACAACAATCATTGCCATTCTAACATTCGTGCCGGCAGCCCTGGTTTTTAGGTACTTTGCTCCAAAGACAGAGATTATCGCCCACAAAGCCAGATAGATTAAAATCGAGCCAAGCAATATTGCTAAATTCATATCATTTACATTCCTGTTACAATGGTAAAGATAAAAAAATAGTTTAAAGTAGGGTAAAATCTTTTTCGTGCGGTATGCTGGTGTTCAAACCAATTTTTCACTTAAACTTTCAAATCATGAAAAAATTAAATGTAACAACAGCAATAATCGCAATGGTTAGTTTCGGTTTGCTGTTTAGCTCTTGTAAAAAAGACAACGTGCAAAGCGCCGACACTTCCTTTTCGAGTGACAATGCCTTTGCCGAATCCGTTTATGGAAATGTAAGCAACATTGCCGACGAAGCATACGACCTGAGTGCCGGCGGTTTAAAATCGGGGAACGATTCCAACATCTACCTGGGTCCTTGTGCTACCGTTACACTCGACACTACGGTGTACCCTTACGAGCTGATTATTGACTTTGGCGAAGTCAACTGCCTGGGCAACGACGGGCGCTACCGTCGTGGAAAAATCATCGTTACCTTCACCGGAAGGTACCGTCATCCGGGCACGGTTATTACCCACGGCTTCGACGATTACTATGTAAACGACAACAAAGTTGAAGGCACCAAAGTGGTTACCAATATGGGTTTAAACGATGCCGGAAACATGTACTACTCTATCGAAATTGTTGGTGTTATTTACAAAGCCGACAATAGCGGCACTGTTAGCTGGAACTCATCGCGTGAACGCGAGTGGGTGGAAGGAAGGAGCACCCCCAGGCTGCGCGACGATGTCTATCACATTACAGGAACGGCAAGCGGCATCAGGCCCAACGGAAGCACCTGGGATGCTGAAATCATCAACGCTTTGCGTGTTGAACTGAATTGCCGCTGGATAGTGAAAGGAACAATTAATATTCAACCCGAAAACCGTCCGCTGCGGATACTCGACTTTGGCGATGGCGAATGCGACAACATTGCAACCGTACTTATCAACGGCGTTACCTACACCATCTACCTGCACTAATAGTGAATAAAAACCCCTGCACCTGCATCGCGTGGACCGAAATTGGGTTCGCGCTTTGCAGCTTACCGGAAACAGGCCTGAGAAACCCAACCCGAAGATATTGATTAAATTTAGCCCATAATTTAAAAACCAACTTACTTGACGCGCGATCAGTTTAAATATATTTTCGACAACTATTTTGATACTGTACGAAACTACATCTACTACCGCTCGGGCGATGATGAACTGGCAACCAATATTGCACAGGAAACCTTCATGCGCCTTTGGGAAAAACAACTGGAGGCCGGGCCGGGAAAAGTAAAAGGGCTGCTGTTCAAAATCTCCGGCGATTTGTTCGTCAGCAACTACAGAAAGCAAAAAACCATCCAACGCTTTCGTTTAAACAGCAAACCGGAAATAAACCACCATTCGCCTGAAAAACAACTCGAATTTAAAGAACTCAAAAAAAGTTATGAAACTGCACTGGCCGGATTGTCCGAAAAACAGCGAACCGTATTTTTAATGAGCCGGATGGAAAACCTGAAATACCACGAAATAGCCGCCACGCTTGGGCTGAGCGTGAAAGCCGTTGAAAAAAGAATGAAGCATGCCCTGGCCGCATTGAGGCAAATAATGCACAATTAAATGAACATAAAAAATAAAAATATTGACGCGGGCACAAACCGCCCCGACGCAGAGAGCAACTTTTTCAACAAAGTTGAAATCGCTTACGCTAAAAGCAAAGCTGAAGTCTGGGAAATGATGGCTGCACGACTGGATGAAAAGCCAAAAAAGCGTACCGTCAAAATGCTTTCCAACCGGCTTTGGATTGGTTTGGCAGCGACCATCCTGGTGCTTGCCGGTATTTTTTCGGTGATGCGCTTTTATACCACCACCATCCACAATCCTTCCGGCCAACATCTTACGGCATATCTGCCTGATGGTTCCGGGGTTGAACTTAACGCCCAATCCACAATTAAATTTCATCCGCTTTGGTGGCGCATTTCGAGGGAAGTGGGGTTTGAGGGTGAAGCTTTCTTCAAAGTAAAAAAGGGCAAGGCTTTTCAGGTTATTTCTACCATGGGCAAAACCATTGTGCTGGGAACCAGCTTCAATATTTTTTCGCGCGAAGACGAATACAAGGTCAATTGTTTTACCGGGAAGGTTAAAGTGGTTTCTGTCACAAAAAATGAAGCTGTCCTTAGTCCCGGTTACCATGCAGAAATTGAAAAAGGAGGTGCGATTAAAGTGTTTAAAAACAATGCTGCAAAAAACACAGCCTCATGGCGCAATGGCCTGTTCAGTTTTACTTCCACGCCACTGGCACTTGTTGTTCAGGAAATTGAACGGCAGTACGCCGTAAATATCAGGTTAAATGTCCGGGCAGATTACTATTACACCGGATACTTCAGCCGAAAAAAAACCGTTGAAGAAGTATTGGCTTTACTTTGTAAAACTTTTGGGCTTACTTTTGAAAAGAAATCAGGGAACGACTTTCAAATCAACGAATGAAGACTGACAAATTTGTTTTCTTACTTACAATACTACTAACTGCAACCGTGTCCTTCGCCCAGAAAGTCACGGTTGACGCTGTTAACATGCCGGCAAACGAAATACTGACAAAGCTTCACAACACTTACCACATTCCCCTTTCGTTTGACGATCGTAAATTATCCCGGTACAAAGTTACATTGCAATCAGACTTTCAATCGCCCGCAGTAGCCATCGGAAAACTGCTTGAGGGACTCCCTTTTAGCCTCGAAATACAAGACGATGTGTTTGTTATTTACCCCATCCGCAAAACAAAAAAAACGAAACTTTTCACCCTGTCGGGGAAGGTTTTGGAAAAAGGAAGCGGGGAGCCCCTGCCCTATTCACATGTCATCATCAACGGTAAGGGTATGGTTTCGGACCGGAATGGCAGCTTTGCGTTTAGCTCTTCTGTCGACAGCATTTTCAAACTGAGAGTATCGCATTTGGGTTACTACATCCTGGATACGGTTTTTCTGCCCAAACAAAGTCTGCAAATAATGTTGAGCCCATCCAGCATTGGCTTGTCAGAAATCGTCATCAAAGATCAGCGGATTGAGACCGGAACACAAATCGGGATACAGGCCGGTGTGGAAAAACTCAACCACAAGATTGCGAATTTCCTTCCCGGTTACGGCGACAACTCCATATTTAATTTGCTCAGGCTTCAACCCGGTATTCTGGCCTCGGGCGAGCAAACCAACGAACTGATTATCTGGGGAAGTTACGAAGGGCACAGCAAAGTTACTTTTGATGGTTTCACTGTTTACGGCCTGCGGAATTTCAACGACAACATCAGCACTTTTAACCCCCTGATGGCCAAAAATATTGAAGTCATGAAAGGGGGATACGATGCTCGCTGGGGCGAACGTGTGGGTGGGGTTGTGAACATCAGCGGGAAAAACGGGAATATGGAAAAACCATCCTTTACCCTGGTGGCCAATAACATGACATTGAATGGGCTGGTGGAATTTCCCTTGTTTAAAAACGGTGCTTTGGTTATTGCTTTCCGGCATACTTATTACAACCTTTACAATCCTGAAGACATGAATTTCTGGATTAGGGAAAATGACGACACCGACTCAGCAACGCGCGTTGATTACACCCTGGTTCCCGATTACCGCTTTCGCGACTTCAATGTGAAATACTCTGCAAAGATCAAAGATTCCGATCTGTTTTACATCAGCCTTTATGGTGGCAGCGATAAGTTTTCCTATTCCATCGACGAACCCATACAAAATGTAATTCTGGACAAAAAAACCAGAGAAGAAAACACACAACTGGGGACTTCTGTTTTTTACGGGAAAACCTGGAACAAGGGTAATACTTCCAACCTGAATGTAAGTTATTCGGGGCTGGGCTCATCTTTTAGCGATGATTTAACAGTCAGGTTTCCAAATCCCAAATACAACAACAACCTAAAAAACCTTGAAAGCAATAACCTCATCCGGGAATATACTGTGGAGTTGGATAACCGTCTTTCGCTGAACCAGACCCATACGCTGGAGGGAGGTATCGGTTTTAAATTCAACGAAGTAATCCTGAAGGAAGACACTTTCAATATCAGCCAGGTGGACATCCGGTCCAGGGCGCAGCGCATCAACCTCTTTTTGCAGGATGTGATGGCCATCGGCAAAAAGCTGACCCTAAAAGCGGGATTCCGCTACACTTATGCCTTTAACCTGAGGAAAGCTTATCCCGAACCCCGCTTGTCGTTGTCGGTAAAAGGCGGGGAATATTGGAAATTTAACCTGGCCTGGGGGCTGTACAACCAGTTTATTGCCAAAAGTGCCATTACCGACAACCTGGGAAATTACCGCTACCTGTGGGTGATTGCCAACAACGAGGACATTCCTGTTTTACAGGCTTCCCATTTTGTGATCGGCACTTCCTTTCACCGGAACCGTTTTACGCTGAGTCTTGAAAGTTATTTTAAACACACCACCGGACTGACCCGTTTTATTAATTTTCCGGACAAAGAGGTTCGTGAAATATCGCAGGGTGAAGGCTACAGTATCGGCCTCGATTTACTGCTGAAGAAAGATTTTAAAAAACACTCGGCCTGGATTTCTTATTCGCTGAGCAAGACCATCGAACGTTTCGATTATTTTCTGTACTTTGATTATGATGGCTACATCCGTGCACCCCAGGACCAGGTACATGAATTAAAACTGGCGTTGTTGTTGAACTTCGACCCGTTTTTTCTTTCGACAAACTATGTTTACGGTTCGGGTTTCCCTCCCGGTTATGTTACGCCGGAGACAAAATCGCCGGCCGAACTGACGTACAGCCGTCTTGACATTTCATTTATTTACAAATTCCTTGACAGAAAATGGAAGGGCGAGGCCGGTTTGTCCATCCTCAATTTGCTGAACACCCAAAACATCAAATATTCCAATTTCGAGCGCATCCCGGCTTACCTGACCAACACCATTAACATTTACGCCGAAGCCATCCCGTTTACGCCCACACTTTATGTGAAGATTGCGCTGTGAGGCACATAAAAAAAGGTGACCTGAAGCCACCTTTTTACTTTTCGGAATTTATTCTGTCCGATATTGTTTTTATGGGATGTACAATTCCTGCAAATGATTTACCTCTTTGTTTACACCAAGGTATAAATAGTACATTCCGGGCTTAAGTCCGTCAGTGGCAAAGGCATATTCAGATTCTCCTTTCGCTCCTTCAAATTGGGCAATATCCTGAATAAACTTACCCATTTCATCAGTCATAAAGACTTTTATCTTGGCTGTTTGCTCATCAAACAAGCGTACAATTGCCTTTTTCTTTGTGACCGAGACATCAGCAATTTCCAAAGTCCCCAGGTTTCTGTTTAGGGTGAACTTGAAATCAGTATTGATGTTATTGGTATCAGATGGATTACCAAAACTGAAATCGGGGGGTATGCCCGAGCCACAGTTTCCGATATAGGCCTGGTATTCGTTACCCACACTTCCATCAGCCTTGAAACCCGGTTTTAAATCGACATAGTTACCAGCCCTCATATACACCTGTGTACCTTCTCCACCAACAATATTCCCGGTCATGGTGATGCTGTTGGAAGCAGAGCGGAAATCATGTCCGTCAATATCAACCAAAATGGTTCTGTCAGCGGGACAGGGATCACGCAAAGTACTTTTCCAGATTCCACGGCCAAAGGTTGACGCGAGTAATTGGTCACTTCCCTCATTTATGGCCAGTTCAGTAACCGGCACATTGGGCAATTGATTATAATAGGGCTCCCAGTTGGTCGAACCCGAAGCCAGATAGAAAACGCCATAATCGGTTCCAATATAAACATTGTTATTTGCATCAACTTCAACCGACCAGACAGGAATATTGGGCAGATCATAACTTCTGTCGTACCAGTTTGATCCGGAATCATTGGAATAATACACCTTCACCCCATCCGTATAACCGCTAAAGGTGACCCAAACCCTTGTGGAGTTTGTTGGCCTGACGCCAATATCTGATATCCGGTTGTAGGATGCCGGCCAGCCGGTGTTATTGGAAACCGTTGACCAGCTTACTCCACCATCAGCAGACATAAACATGTCACCTGTAGCATCATCGAAACTATCACCTCCTGCGGCATAAATTTTATTGGAGTTACTGGGGCAGGTCTTCAGTGCCCACCAACCTTTGATACCCGTTCCTCCGAGGAGTCCCTGGTCAACACCAGCATTAAATTTGCGAATTCTTGAATAACCCACATACATAATATCCGGGTTGCTGCTATTCATTTCAATTTCGGGGAAATAGCCTGGTTGAAAAATAAACGAAGGTGACGAACCCGTAAAACTGGTATATCTTAAAACCCAATTGTTTACAACAGCATAGCCTTTTGTTACATCATTATAATTGATGATCGCATCGGCAGCATCGCAACAATAAATATGTTTAAATGCTGAGCCACTTCCTGTTTTGTACTTTACCCCATTATCCTGGCAGCCTGCCAAAATAGCGTATTGGTTAGCATCGTAATCATCCATCCCATAAAATTGCGATGTTTCTACACCGTTATAAATGTCGGTGTAACTAACCCCGTCATTAGTGCTTTTGTGAATACCCCCATCGCCAAATGCGTATAAATTTCCACCGGTAGGGTTGTATTCAACACCATGAATGTCGGGGTGGATATAGGGATCGACTCCGTTTTCCCGGTAAATGGTTGCATTTGTAAAGGTGGAGCCACTGTTTGTTGACCTGTAAGTCACCAGCCCGGCAGCAATGACAATATTCTGGTTGGTTGGTGAAACAGCCAGCCCCATGTCGTAACCGGATTGATCGCCAGTACCATCTTCTTTGCCAAGCACGTTCGGGCTGTTGCTTTGACGTGTAAAGCTGAGCCCGCTGTCATAAGAAAGATAAAAACCGCAGAAGGTATTTCCTATTGTTTTGGGCCCTGCCAGCAGATATACCCTGTGGGGGTAACCAGAGGCCTGGGTTACAGCGATCTCCACGCGTCCGCCCGCACACAGTGCGTAATCGAATGTGGCATTCGTATTCCATGTGTTCCCGGTATCGGTTGAGTAAACAAATTCGCCAACACCGCTGGCGTAAATCCTGGACGGGTCACCGGGTTTAAACTCAATGTCATAATGTTTACCCGTACGTTCCCGTACCCAGGTATCGCCACCGTTTGTTGTTCTGTAGATTCCCTCCGAAGTGGCCGCCAATAGAATATTGGCATCGGTGGGATGCTGTACCAGCCGGTAACCTGCATAATCACCGTTGAACAGTTGTCCGGTTTGTTCCCAGGTATCTCCACCATCGTGTGATACAAGTACACCAACAGAGAGCTTATGATATCCGGCGCGAACAACGAAGTAACCAGCATTATAAGCATCTCCATCTCCGGTAAGCACATAAATGGTGTTAGGGTCAGCATGGCTCACCACAATGCCCGAAATAGCAATTGAAGGGATAAAATCAGCAAGCGGTATCCAGGTGCTTCCGCCATTAGTTGTTTTCCAAAGTCCACCGGCTGGTGTGCCAATATAAAAAATACTGGCGTTTGATGGATGAAAAGCAATTCTGTCAACCCTTCCAAGGCCGTTAATATCGGCACCCGGGTTGTCGATATTTGTTGAGCTGGGTCCAATAAAACTCCAATTGCCATTCCAGGAAAGGCTGGGGTCAAACACTTCTTCCTTCGTTGCAACCGCATCGAAAGTCCGTTGGGCAACGTTTACAAATTCACCCTCGGGGCCCAGGTGCAAAGAGGTGTAATAGGCCCAGCGGGCAAACCTTTTCTGGTACCGCTCCTTTTCATAGCTGTCAGGAATGGTTGCCATGTATTGCTCGACTGTCGCTGTAATTTCGCTGAATTTTTCTTTGCCCTCAAGAAGTGTGCTCAGGTCCTCGAACTGGGCAAAAGAAATAAGTGGTAAAAACCAGACCGAAACAGCGAACAGTTTTAAGATTATTCGTCGTTTCATTATTTCCGGTTTTTATTGATTTGATTTTTCAGTTCATCAATCTCTTTTTGCTGCTGAATGATGTAAAGGGAGAGTTCCTCAATTTTTTCCATCATCAGTCTTTGCATTTCACCCACTTCCAATCCTGATTCCTTTATTTCTTCGGCAGCAGGGATATTGGGTAAATGCCCGTTGGTTTCAATAAAGGCATCCAACTCTTTCAGTGGCATCAGTTTGTAATCCTTCCCGAAAACATAGTCGGGCCAGCCGGCGATCAGGTCCACCCGCAACTCTTCACAAATGATTTTTCCGGCCACCGAAAGTTTGTAACCGGTGGCGAAAGTTTGTCCGCCAATGGCAACATTTCCGGAATTGCGTTGCACTGTAATGTGCGGCCCATAGGTCGTTGCTGAAGCTTTTCCCCAAAGCTCCATATGGTTGCCAACTCCGTCATACATCCAGTACATGCCGAAGGTTGCATCGCTGTCTTCAGCAAGGAAGATGCGTGAGCTGTCTTCGCTGCCAGCTGTAACGGGATTTACATAAACAGACGCCAGTTCATTGGTTCCATCGTAAATGGTTAAAGGTGCCATCAGCCTGTTTACGGTAACATCACCGCTGAAGTCGCCGGCGACACTGTATAGATTACTCCAGCGTTTACTACTTGTCCCGAGCGTTTTCACATTATTCGTCCAGGGATAGAAGCTGGAAGTGCTGAAGTAATACTCATCGGTTTTGCTTGAAAAATTGTCGGTGCTGCTCATTAAAAGCATGTTGCCGTACCAGGTTGAGATCGCCCAATCATCCTGAGTTGTACTTACGAACTCCAGTGTTGCTCCAGAAGCAGCTGAACTAATTCGTGCCGTCTGCCAGGGCCCCCTAACCTCAAGTGTTCGGGCAGGAGTATCAATTCCAATACCGGCTTTACCTGTTACTTTTAACGTATCGCCAATAGTTACATTTTCTGAGAAGTCTCCATCAACACTGTACACATTACTCCATCGATAAGGACTCAATCCCAGCGACCTTACATTGCTGGAAGCAGGGTGAAAGAAGCCAGCGCCAAAGGTATACTGAAGCGTTGTTGTTGCAAATCCATCCGAGGATGATTGCATGCGCATTGAGCCAATCTCACTTCCAATGGCCCAATCGGTTGTATTTGTATTGACAAATTCAAGATATGCGGCACTTGTGGAAGAAGTAATCCTTGCGGTGCGCTCACCTCCTTTTACCTCAAGCGTACGTTGGGGGGTTATGGTACCAATTCCTATATTTCCCGAAATACTGTCGATATAGAAGGTGCCGTCAGATGTAATTGAATTTCGGCTGATGGTAAAGTCGTTGTTATTTATCATTCCAACATACCATCCCTTATTAAACTCTCCCCCGAGACGATAAATGATATAAGCATTACTAGATTCTGATGCCTTGTTGATAATAATTCCTGCATAACCGATGGTTGACTTGACTCTTAAAAAAGCAGATCCGGTCGATGATCTTACATCAAGATTGTAGCCGGGAAAGGTCGTACCTATTCCAACCTTGTCTCCCGAATTTGAAAGGTAAGTATAGGAGCCACTTCTTGTCCACAGGCCACCGGTCGAACCCTCATCCCAGGTAACTCCGTTAAAAAAGAAGAATTTGTCGAGGTCGGTGTCGTAAACCATCAATCCGGCAACAGCCGTTGCGGCCAGTGTATTTCTGGCGGCAGTGGTCAAACGTGGGATCAGCAATCCCTTGTCAGAAGATTTTACGTCCAGCATGGCTGAAGCATCGGGAGTGGACCCGTCAACGTTGACAGCTACCTGAGCTGTAAGAAAATTTACCGTTACAAAGAGTATGGTCAGTGTAAGCAGTAATCCGCGTTTTGTAAGTAAATTTGTGTTCATAATTATGAAATTTGTTAGTAATGAGATGTTTATAAATATCGATTATAAGTATTTCTAAATGGCAAAGCCCCCTGGTTTCTTGTTAACGCTTAACAAAACTAATTAGAAATTACACAAATCAGAAGATTTTCAATAAAATATGATTTATTGTAGCAAATAAGCTTGCTTGTTTTTCCATCGGTTTACGCGAGATGGCCGTCAGTATTTTTGCGACCTTTGCATCCTGAAACGAAGATTTGTCCATATGAAAATTGCTGCATTGGTTTCGGGCGGGGTGGACAGCTCAGTAACCATTCCTTTATTAAAGGAAAAAGGTTACGACCCCCATATTTTCTACATCCGTATTGGGATGGAAGAAGATGATGCGTTTATGGATTGCCCTGCCGAAGAAGACATTGAGATTACAACCTGGATTGCCAAAAAATACGGCTGCAAATTCGACATCGTTGACCTGCAAAATGAATACTGGTCAACAGTAGTTAAATACACCATCGATACGGTAAAACAAGGGCTGACCCCCAACCCGGATATCATGTGCAATGTACTGATTAAGTTCGGGGCTTTTAATGAAAAACACGGACAAAAATTCGACAAGATTGCAACTGGCCACTATGCCTCAACAACTGAAAACAAGGAAGGCACTTTTCTGGCCACTGCCAAAGACCGGACAAAAGACCAGACCTACTTTTTGGGACAAATTACTTATCCGCAACTGCAGAAAGTGATGTTTCCCATCGGGCATTTGCCCAAGCCGGAAGTACGACGAATGGCCGAAGAAATGAAACTGCCCAGCGCCCACCGTCCCGACAGTCAGGGCATCTGCTTTTTGGGGAAAATCAATTACAACGATTTTATCCGCAAGCACATTGGCGAAAATCCGGGATTGGTGGTCGATCTGGAAACCGGAAAGACACTTGGCGAACACAAAGGGGTCTGGTTTCACACCATCGGGCAGCGCCGCGGACTGGGACTGAGTGGCGGTCCCTGGTTTGTGGTAAGAAAAGACATGGCCAATAATATCATTTACGTTTCTAACGGTTACGACCCGGTTGCACAGTATGGAAAAAAGATTCCACTGGATGGTCTTCATTTCTTCAACCCAAACCATGATTACGGCAGCTTAGAAAAAATCAAGTTTAAAATCAGGCACCAGCCGGAGTTTAATTCCGGGAAATTAGTGAGAAATGCAAATGGGATATCCATTGTTTCCGATCAAAAAATATCGGGTATTGCACCGGGTCAGTTTGCCGTATTTTATGATTTGGAAGAAAAAACTTGTTTGGGAAGTGGGGTTATTTCTGATTAATCAGTCCTTCACACAGCGGACACTTGCCCCTACCGTTTTAAAGAAGCTATCAAACCGATACACTCCATCTTCTTCGTAGCTCAACATCCGTCCCACAGCTGCTTCGTTGCTAAATTCTGTTGCCGACCACCAGACACCTTCACCTCCTTTGCTGTAATAATTACCATAGGGGTTACGGCTTCCGCCGGGAAGTCCTGAAAAACCACTCAGGTTGTTACCGTTGCCATCATTAGCCCAACCCGCAGTTGTTTTCATCTTTTTTCCTTCGTCGGTGCCCCGCCAATCAATATCATCTGCTTCGCTTTGGCTCATACCCAAATACATTTCCAGTTGTTTCCATTCGTTATCAGAAGGCAAATGCCATCCTGCAGGACAAACGTTCTTGGCCAATTGCCAATTGTACAAACGGCCGTAGGTTTCACAATTTACCGGATCGTCATCATAGCACCAGCTACCGCTTGCCGGATAATTCAGGTTTTCAGAAAACCAGGTTTGGTTGCCCAATTCGATGGTGGTGTAGGTTTGGTCGTCACGGGGGTCGGTAATTGTGCCGGTAACTCCTCCGCCTCCGTCACTCACAGTTACATCTTGCGAACTTTGCCCGGTTGAACCCTGAGTATCTTTTACTTCCAAAAGCGCCGAATAAGTACCCCCGGCCGAGTAGGTTACCTGTGTGATTTTTGTAGCCAGCCAATCGCTGTCCCAATTGCCATCCCCATCAAAGTCCCAGCGGACTTGCAACATATCTACCGAGTCTTCCTGATCGGTGCTGGCCGAAGCGTTAAATACAAAAAGGGTTTCGATGCTCCCGCTATTGGGAGTGACCGTAAATGATGCAGTCGGGGCAAAATTATCATCATCTTTTTTACATGCCTCAAATAAAAAACTTACAGTAGTTATCAGCGCAATTGACACAATTAAAAGTGATTTCTTCTTCATCGGTTTTGGTTTTTGGTTTGAAAGACGGCAATTTACAAAATATTTATGAAAAAAAATACGACTTAAACCCAAACCGGGCACACCAAAAACTCCCGAAGGAAATTCCCCCGGGAGTTCATCACTTATTACTCAATTAAAAACCTACAATAGTTTTCGTTCTACATCTTTATCGCCTCTTCCGGAAAGGTTGATGATACTGATTTGATTCTCCTTCCCTTTTAGCATTTGAAGTGCAAGTGCCACGGCATGAGATGATTCGATGGCGGGGATAATCCCCTCACTTTTTGACAGTAACTTATAAGCTTCGATGGCCTCAGCATCGGTAACCAGGTGGTAATCTGCCCTTCCCGTATCCTTCAACAATGCATGTTGCGGGCTAATGCCCGGATAATCCAAACCGGCAGCTATGGAATAAGTGGGGTAAACATCTCCATTCTCATCAGAAAGCGCATAGGAAAAAGTGCCCTGGAAGACACCGGGTTTTCCCATGCTTAAAGTTGCGGCGGTTTTTCCAAAAACAGCACCTTCGCCGCCGCCTTCGGCACCATGAATGGCCACCGCTTCATCATACAAAAAATCGGCAAACAGCCCAATGGAGTTTGAACCGCCGCCCACGCAGGCAAACAGGTGGTCGGGCAGGCGGCCTTCTGCTTCCAAAAACTGCTGCTTTGCTTCCTTCCCGATAACACGCTGGAAATAACCGACCATCGTCGGGTAAGGATGCGGCCCTACCTGCGAACCCAGCAAATAATACACATCGGGGTTTTCGATATAATACCCCAGTGCGGCATCCACAGCATCTTTGAGCGTTGCCCGCCCCTCGTTGGTCAATACCAATTCGGCACCCAGCATTTCGATACGGCTTACATTCATCTTTTGCCGTGCGGCATCGGTTGCCCCCATAAATATTTTGCACTTCATCCCAAACAAAGCAGCAGCCGTTGCTGTAGCTACACCATGCTGACCGGCACCGGTTTCGGCAACAATTTCGGTAGCGCCCATGCGTTTGGCAAGTAATATTTGTCCGATGCAATTGTTGATTTTATGCGAGCCCGTATGGTTGAGGTCTTCCCGTTTCAAATATATTTTCGACCCTGCAATTTCAGACAGATTGCGGGCATAATACAAAGGGGACGGCCGGCCCACAAAGGTTTTCAGGTAATGGATGTATTCTTCCTCAAAATCAGGTTGCGATTTCGTTTGCTCAAAAAATGCAGCCAGGTTAAGGAGTTTCCCCTCCAGAACCGGTGGAACGTACATCCCTCCGTACTCCCCGAACAAGCCGTTTATTGATTCATATTTGTTTGTCTTAATTCCATTTTCAATTATTGATGTCTTCATGTTTTCTGATTTTAAAATTATTGTTTTAAAGTTTACTCATCTTTTTATTTTTCATTTTCGGCAGCCTTTCCCTGCCATCGGAATATTGTCCGTTTTATCCAGTCTTGTACACCATTCATCTTTTCAGTTTTTAAGTAAAAAAAAAGCCGCCCCAAATTAATGGGACGGCTTTTGTATTTTTGTTCAATCAGTCAATTACACAGCAAGCTCTTCCCATTGGAAAAAATCGTTGTGCCACCACCAATTGTTATTTGTTGCAAAAATCATACGGCAAATGTAGAAAACATTTTAATGGTTTGACAAATTGCTAATAATAATTTCCATCGACCAGGTAATTCTGCACATAATCGCCAATCCCTTCTTCCAGGGAGTGAAAAGCATTTCCGTAACCGGCATTTTTCAATTTACTCATATTGGCTTCGGTAAAATACTGGTATTTGTCGCGGATGTCTTCAGGGGTGTCGATAAATTCGATATCGGGTTTTAATTCGAGGGCTGCAAAAGTTGACTTTGCCAAATCAAGAAAGGTTCGGGCTTTTCCGGTGCCCAAATTGTACAGACCACTATCGGGTTTGGCAGCCATTAAAAACAGGATAACATCCACTACATCTTTTACATACACAAAATCGCGCAGTTGACCGCCATCTTTGTATTCGGGGTTATGGGAACGGAACAAGCGTACTTTCCCGGTATCTTTTATCTGACCGAAAGCGTGAAAAATTACCGAGGCCATCCTCCCTTTGTGGTATTCGTTGGGGCCGTACACATTAAAAAATTTCAGTCCTGCCCAGAAGGGAGGTTTGCTGTCCTGTTGCAATACCCATTTATCGAAATCATTTTTTGATTCACCGTAGGGATTCAATGGCTTTAATTTTTCGACGATGGTGTGGTTGTCGTCGTAACCGAATTCCCCCATGCCATAAGTAGCCGCCGAGGAAGCGTAAATCACCGGGATTTGATGCCTTGCACATCGCTGCCAGATTTGCTTGCTGTAATTCAGGTTCAGCACATCAAAGACTGCTTTGTCGAATTCTGTTGTGTCAGTCCGGGCACCGATGTGCAGTACGGTTTCCACCTCACCGGGATGTGCATCAAACCATTGAAAAAAATTATCGCGTTGTATTTTATCAGCAAACAACTTGCCCGTCAGGTTTTTCTCTTTTTCCGTCTTTGAAAAATCATCCACCAGGATCAAATCTGTAAAACCGGCCTCATTCAGTCTGCCGGTAAGCACACTGCCAATAAAACCTGCTGCCCCTGTAACTACTATCATTTTTATTATCTTTTCGGCAAAGGTAGAAAATACATGATTAAAAATAACGAACTTCTGACAAGCCCGGGAATACTGTTTTATAAAGGTACTCCTTTGCCCTCAGCATGAAAAAACAGCCATTCTTTTACATTCACTTTTTACATTTTCTGTTAATATTCTGTAAATTTGCCTGATTTCAACAAAGTAATAAACCAAAACCCCTTTCAAAATGAAAAGATTTACAATTCTGTTTATGCTCGCTTTTGTCCTTATGCCAGGGTTGAATATGCAAGCACAGGTAAGCCACGGTGGCAGTCCTTACAGTATGGTGTTTCAGCTTGCTGATGAGTACCAGCACATAAACTTGCAGCAACCCGACATGAAAAGTATTCATGATGAGGACCTGATTAATGATGCTGATCGTGGCCCTGCCCCGCGCAGGATGGGGGTTTCGGTAGTTACCGACCTCAACACACATAACGCCGGTACCTGGACAGCAATTCCCGGATTGGGAAAGGTCTGGCGGCTCCAGATTGAAATTAAGGAGGCACTGGCACTCGGCGTATATTACAGCGACTTTTACTTGCCCGAAGGTGGTGAATTGTTCCTTTACAACGCAAACAAAAAGCAAATCCTGGGTGCCTACACCCACGAAAACAATCCTACCGCAAACCTGTTTTCCACAGAATTTGTACAAGGTGATAAAGTAACCCTGGAGTATTTTCAGCCCGAAACGGTAGCCGAAGAAGCCCGGATTCATATTTCAGAACTGGCCTACGCCTATCGCGATATCGATTTTTCTTTTAGCAGCGGCGAACGCGAGGCCTGGTGGTGCATGATTGACGTTGCCTGTTCCGAAGGCGATAACTGGCAGAATCAAATAAAAGGCGCCGCTCGGATTTCCATCAAAATCGGGTTCAACTATTACTGGTGCTCCGGTTCATTAATTAATAACACGGACAACGACAGGAAGAACTATTTTCTGACAGCCTCACACTGTGGTGGCAGTGCCAACGCCGGCGATTTAAACCAGTGGATTTTTTATTTCAATTACGAAGCTGCTACCTGTGGTGGAAGTGCCAGTGGGTACAACTCTAAAACCGGCTGCAGCCTGAAAGCCAAAGACCCCAGCCAGGCTGATGCGGGTTCCGATTTTTATCTGGTTGAGATCAATGGTTCGATTCCAAATTCCTACGATGTTTTTTACAATGGATGGAACCGGACAAATGACAATACTGAAGCTGACAGTGGTGTTGGCATCCATCATCCGGCAGGAGATATCAAAAAAATATCCACCTACAAAACGCCACTACAGTCTTCTACTTTCTGGAACGGCATCCCCGGCGGGACCCACTGGAAACTGCTTTGGGCTGAAACGGAGAATGGTAAATCAATCATGCAGGGGGGGTCTTCCGGCTCACCGGTCTTCGACGAATATGGCCGCATCATGGGTGACCTGACAGGTGGTTACACCTCCAATTCGTGCACTAACCCATCACCCGCCTATTACGGTAAGCTTTGGTATTCATGGGATAAAAACGGCACGACGCCCTCCACACAGCTGAAGGGATGGCTCGACCCGGAAAATACAGGCATTGAAAAACTTCCCGGTATTTCATGGGAAATTATTTTGCCCACAGCTGATTTCAGTGCCGACACGACCGAATTAATCCAGGGGGACACGGCCTGGTTCACCGACGAATCGGAACCCGGAATCATGGCATGGAGCTGGAACTTCGATGGTGCCCTGCCCGACACTTCAAGTGAGCGCAACCCCTGGACCATCTATTCCGACACGGGCTATTTCGATGTTTCCCTTAAAGTAGTAAATGCCGACGGGGAAGATTCGACCATGAAGACAGCCTACATCCACGTCAACCAATTGTTGCCACCAGATGCACAGTTTACAGCCGACATTACCGAAATCCAGGCGGGAGAAACAATACATTTTTCTGACACCTCTGCCAACGAGCCCACATCTTGGTACTGGGAATTTGAAGGTGGTTCACCCCCCAGTTCTACCCAGCAAAACCCTGCAATCAGGTTCAACAGTGCCGGAGCTTACGACATCAAACTTGTGGCCACCAACCTGGGGGGCTCCGATAGCCTGGTGAAGGAAGAATACATCCTCGTGGGCTGGGTTGGTGTGGAAGAACTGGCCGGACCAACCGATTTCAGGGTTTACCCCAATCCCGGAACCGGTATTTTTGTGCTGGAGTTTTCGTCGGACATCAACGAACCGCTTGTTCTGGAAGTAAGCGATACTTACGGAAAACTCATCCGCAGGCAAACACTCGAAAACTTGGGAAAGACTTTTGTGCTTGATTTAAGCAGGGAAAACGAAGGTGTTTATTTTGTGAAAACGATCAGTGGGAATCGGCAGGCCGTGAAGAAGGTTTCACTGGTAAAATAAACTATCATCCTTAACTGCCTCAGCCTTTGTTTTTTTAACTTTTTTAGTGCTTGGAGGTTGTCTCAAAAGTTCTCCGAATACATTCATGTCTATTTGCTGCCGTTTTGTGAAATAGTTTTTATGTACAATTACACAGGACTGGCTGCCTTCCGGAAGATGAGAACTTTCAGGGAAAAGCGCCACAAGGCATTTTACAGCACACATTCGTTTACAACAAGGCTTTAGAGTCGGTCTTGTTATGGCTGCCTTTGCCAGTTTAAAACTCATGGTAACCAGCAAACTCTGCCAATTCATCCAGTTCTTTTTTTATTTTCTCATTCCATTTTCGCTGCTCACCCCCCCTGGTACTGTGGTTGGTTTCTTTATCGTATTTATCCTGATAATTGGCATATTGTTTCTCGAATTTCGCATGGAGGCGCTGAATGGTCCGCTTGTTCAGCCTATCCGCATTGCGCAGTGACAGTACTTCTTTGTAGAGTTTACGCCCAAACAATTCACAAATATCAAAATGCAGTTGTTCGTGTTCCAGTACTTCGTCCATGATAAAATTCGGGTTCCACCAGGACTCCTCACAGTAAAAGCGGACAAAAATACTGCCGCTGACTTCACTTCCATCATCTTGAATACGGTAACCAAAAGCGCTCGAAGTAGTGGCAACCGCAAAACCGGGACTGCCCTTGCTTTGCGCTTTAAAATCGGAGTACTTAAGTTTTAATCTGCTGTACCAGTCAATCACCGGGCCTTCCCCGGTCTGGTGGCATGTGGAATACTCACCGGCCTCCGGAAACGGCGGAGGGTTTTTAAGCGGTTCCGGATCCCCTTGCGGAAAGAGGTCAATTGAAAACAATGAGGCCGCCGCAAGCAGCAGGAAGTAGAACAAGCTTATAAATCTGTGCATGAGTTCTCTTTTTTTTTTTAAACACCCTTTCAAAACGGAAGAATTCTTATAAAGTTGTGGGCAAACCGCATCTTTTCCTCGTGGTAAACTGACGATTGTTCGTTTAGGGTGATTGGTTTTCTGAGCCCTTGTCTGCATATCAGCCTCTTTCTTATTCGTTTCGCAAGCATTTCATTTCCAAATAAAATAAGCACTATTTTCTTATTTTTGCTGACGAAATGCCGCCGTTTATGAAAAACCACCTGCTGTCTTTTGTTTTGTTTTTTACTTACCTGCTTGTCAACGCTCAGGCGGATAGCAAACACAAACCGGTAAGTTTCCGGTTCAATTTCATCAAAGAGGCAGCGATTGTGGACATCCCGACACGAGCAGTTCCATTGCAAAGGCCTACAACAGAACCACAACCTCTGCCGGCCGGCTACACTGTTCCCCTGAACGAAAACATTGCCTCACAAGGAAGTTGGGAACAGCCTGTTAGCGGTGTGTTTATCTGGCGGCTGAGTTTGAAAGCCAGCCGGGCTGCCGGGCTCAACCTTTATTTTAAGGATTTTAAACTCCGTGAAGGTGATCGCCTTTTCATTTACAACAAAGAAAAATCGGTGCTCAGGGGTGCCTTTACGGAAAGGGAGAACGGAAAATATTTTGTTACCGACTTTATATCCGGAGACCAACTTACCGTGGAATTGAATACTGACATCCCCGGCAATATTCTCCCGTTTCACCTCAGCGAACTGGGTATTTCTATCAGCAACCCGGAGTGGGGGGGCAGGGACTTTGGGGAGTCGGGCTTGTGTGAGGTCCCTGTAAACTGCCCCGAAGGCGATGATTGGCAACATGAAAAACGGGCAGTTGCCCGCATACTGGTCAAGCAGGGCAGCAGTCTTTTTTGGTGCACAGGTACTTTGGTCAACAATACAAGGAACGACAAAACACCTTATTTTTTGACGGCAAATCACTGCGGCCAATCGGCCAGCGAAGCCGATTACGCATCCTGGCAGTTCTATTTCAATTATGAATCAGCTGATTGCGAGCGTCCGCTTACCGAACCCGGAAGTGTGCGACTAACAGGTGCTGCGCTTCTGGCCAAAAGCCCTGACAATACGAGTACAGGAAGTGATTTCAAATTGCTGTTACTGACCGATGAAATGCCGGAGGGTTTTTTTCCGTGGTACAATGGCTGGGACTGGTCGGGTGAAGTGTCACCCGGTGGCGTGTGCATCAATCATCCCGAAGGCGATATTAAAATGGTCTCAACCTATTCACAAGCTGTTGTTTCGGTTCGTTACAACAACCCTGCACCTGACGAAAACGGACTGTACTGGAAAGTCAACTGGACAGAAACGCAAAGTGGTTTCGGTGTAACGGAGGGCGGTTCGTCGGGTTCACCCCTGCTCAACCCGGCAGGAAATATTATCGGCAGCCTCACCGGTGGCCAGGCCTCCTGTACATTTCCGGAAGAACCGGATTATTACGGTAAGTTCAGCTACTCCTGGGAATCCAATGGCAGCGACTCCACCCGACAGTTAAAGTATTGGCTCGACCCCGACAATACCGGGGTGCCCAGTCTGAAAGGTGCTGATTTCGACACCTCCGCTTTTTATGCAGACTTTACTGCCGATGCCAGAAAAATCAAAATTGGGGAAACGGTTCAGTTCACAAACCGTTCTTCGGGGAACATCAACAAGTACGAATGGTTATTTTCCGGTGGGGAACCTGCTTCATATTTGGGCGAAAACCCGCCCCCAATCCGATATACCAGTGCTGGAAACTTTGATGTGAAACTTAGGGTGAACAGTTCTTCGGGCAATAGCGATGTCAAATTCGACAAGGCTTACATCCGGGTAACACCCGATATTTACCCCAACCCCTCCACGGGAAAATTCAACATCTCCTTTGGCAAGGAAGGTGCCATTCCGGAAACCCTGCAAGTGTATGCTTTTGACATTACCGGCCGCGAAATCAATTTCGTCGCCCTAGAGGATGAGAACAGTGGTGGTATTATCATTGACCTGGGTACGCAAAGACGGGGCATGTATTTGCTAAAGATCATTACCGATGGGAAAGCACAGGTTTTAAAAGCGATGGTGGCAAGGTAAGTTATACCCCTGGTTTTTCTTGATTTCCGTGATCGCCCTTTACTGAACTCCGGACGTCGGCTTGCCAATTTCCATCGGGCATAATCCGGGATTACGCCTGCCGGGGCCTGCTTTCAATTATACTTCTCCCGATTCCCTCTGGTAAGTGTATTTTTCCCATTTGTCGAGGACTTGCTCCAGGTCGTCAGGATAATCTGAGGTGAAGGCCATTTTCCTGCCGGTAACAGGATGGACAAACCCCAGTGTCCGGGCATGCAGGGCCTGGCGGGGGATCAGCTTGAAACAGTTTTGCACAAACTGCTTGTATTTTGTGAAGGTAGTGCCCTTCAGGATTTGGTGACCACCGTATCTCTCGTCGTTGAAAAGGGGGTGGCCAATGAACCTGAAATGCGCCCTGATCTGGTGTGTCCTCCCTGTTTCCAGTTGGCATTCCAGTAGGGTAACGTAAGCAAATTTTTTCAATATTGCATAGTGCGAAACTGCTGCTTTTCCATATTCCCCGTCAGGAAAAACAGTCATTACACGCCGGTCTTTTAAACTACGTCCAATGTGCCCCGTGATGGTTCCCGATTCTTCCTCCGGTTCACCCCACACCAAAGCATGGTACGTCCGTTCCACCTCGTGATCAAAAAACTGTTTGGCCAGTTTGGTCTGTGCATCTTCATTTTTAGCTACCAAAAGCAGACCACTGGTGTCTTTATCAATACGGTGGACGAGGTAGCCAAAACCATTTTCAGGTTTGCCTTTTTTTGTTTCCCGGAAATAGCGGGCAAGGGCATTTAACAGGGTTCCTGTATAATTGCCATGGGCAGGATGAACTACCATTCCTGCCTTTTTATTAACAACAATAACATGCTCGTCCTCGTAAACAATCTGCAGTGGAATGTCTTCGGGCAAGATTTCAACTTCCCTCGGCGGGTAGGCCATGACCACCGAAATGACATCGCCCGGACGAATACTGTAGTTGGACTTAACGGGTTTTTCGTTCACCAGCACATTGCCGGCCCTGGCAGCCTGTTGTACTTTATTGCGTGAGACATTTTCGATACGGTTAAACAGGAACTTGTCAATGCGCAACGGATCCTGTCCGGGATCAACAACAATCCTGTGATGTTCAAAAAGCTCAGCACTTTCCTCCTTGATTTCCGTTTTTTCTACCATTTCTACCGGTTTATCAGCAACTTTGCAGCGTACATTTTATTTTTACTTTTCAGCCTGACTACATACATACCCCGGGAGAGCCTGCTTACATCAACACGTTTACGAGATACATTCTGTTGAAGGACAAGTTGACCGTAAATGCTGTAAATTTCAAGGGAAGCCGACGGGCTATCTGCCAGTGCCGCCACATCCAGTTCAAAATAATCCCTGGCAGGGTTCGGGTAAAGAGCCAGTACTTCGAGTCCGGTTTTATCTTCAGGTTCTTCCCGCCCCAAAATAAGGTCACTCCCAATCATCGGCCTGATGAGCAGGCTGCCGCTCCGGTTACTGATGTACCATTCATCTTCAGCATAGTACATGATGTTGTTCGCATGGTCGTTGTTCGCATCAAATCCCACATTGAGGCTTCCGTTTTCGTATTGCAACCAGCCAACATAAAATGTTCCGGTCATCACGAGGGGTTCTTCAAAAAGATAAGGATAAAACCGGTAAAGGCCCTTGTCTGCCCATTTAACCTCCTGATTTTCCATCACATAAACTACCTCACCCGGCTTACCGTTGTTGTCGCGCCAAACCATCAGGTCGAAAGGCAGCTCGTTGGCATGATTCTCCGTCCGGTTAAAATACATCTGAACACCAAACAGTGTGTCGGGAACGGTCATTGTGAAACGGTACGCCATCATCGCCCCGGCGTTTTCAATTCCGTAACCTGCTTCGGGCGAGCCATCATCGTAAGCATAGTAATTGTAAAATCCCTGTCGGTAAATGACAGAATCCACAATGATGTCGATGGTTGACGAATCGCTGATGTAATGCCGGATGATGTAAGAAGTAGTGTCCAAATCGTAATCGAGCGAAAACAGGGAGTTAACCGGTGGCATGGCCTGTTCCCGACACGATAAGGTGTCCTGGAAAGTGTTTCCCGGATAAAACGGGAGCAGGTTGCAAACCCCGCCGTCATACCAGTAACGGAAATTACCGTTTACTTGATCGACAGTGTATAAATAGCTGGCATCGTGTGTTTCCTCAGGTTTGTCAAGGTTGACGATGTACATAGGGAACTCATCGCGCACCGAGTTAAAAGGATCGGCCAGGTATTGCTTATAGGGGATAACCTGGTAATCTTTCAGAAAAGAAGGTGCCCGCTGAGAAAAAGTAAGTACACGGTAGGTTGTGTCACTCCGCTCACGGTTGTAATTGAGGTAAACATAATCCACATTCCACTGATCGTCGTTACTTCGAAACGAAGGAATGATGTCGTTGGCGATGCTGGCATAATTCCTGAACCGAAAGTGAAAGGAAGCGGTAAAGTATTTCGGGTCCAGAACTGGCACCATCACCTGCACAAAGTAGCGCTCGTTTTCCTGGAGAAAATCATTAAGCGACTGGCCGTCAACCTGCCAGACTTTATCCCATTCGGTAGTTGGCAGCATCACCGAGTCGCATGGCAGCCAAATCCAGTCCTCCCAGCCATAAGTGAGAAAGCTGATTCGGTAGAGGTTGGTATCGCATCCGTAATCTTTGGGCACCCAGATGGTGTCTCCCGGATGAATGGTATCAAGCGGGCTGGGAAGGATTTCGTTAAAAGGAACCAGGACGGTATCGTAATAAGCAAAAGCCGTATCGCCAAGGTAGCTGAATTCGAGGATGAGCGTATCCCATTCTTCAGGTTTACGGCCATACCCCTGGGGTTGATAGAAAAAACTGAGGTAGAGGGAATCGGCCGGGCTCAATGCACGGACAACCGGATCAAAAACAGAATCGAGCCTGATGGCATTGCTTGTCAGCTTGTCAGCTTCAAAAGGAACCCAGTCGGCGTTGGCATAGATTTTACCCGTGCTGTCGAGCGCGTCGAAAGTAGCCGCCCCGATGTTGGTCGGGAAATAGGCAAAACTCTGGTTGACATAAACTGCCCGGTCTTTCCATTTCGATTTATCTGGAAAGATGTTTGCCGTTGAAAAATCATCAAAAAAAGGTAAGGTAAGCGCTGCTGTATTTTCCTGCTTAACACCGGACAGCTTTTCCTGCCCGGCGATGCGTGCGGCTTCCCTGCTCACGGCTTCGTTAAAACTCAGTCCTGTCAAAACTTCCTGCGACATCGCTACAGTTGCGAGGCACATTAATAACAAGCCGGTAAAATATTTAGAACCCTTCATCATCTTCAATCCTGAATTGTTTCATTGCAGTATCAATGGCGACCGTATCCTGTTTGAACTGGTTCAGGTAAGCTGCAAAATCAAATTGTTCATCGGAACGGTACCACACATTCACTTTCTGTCCCAGGCGGAGCATTTCTTTCGTTAATGCTTCGGGTTTGGTTTTAAAAACCCGTGCATGGTCCGGATCTTTGTCGTCAAGATAATATTCCCTGCCCATATTAAGCGAAGCAAGGTTCAGCGCTTTTTTGGCTTCAGCGGGTGTCATGGCAATCAGCAGGGGAAGCCGCACTTTGGCTTCTGTTTTTCCTTTGCCGACCATCAAATCGATGGCTGTACCTTTGCTGATTTCGGTACCAGACTCTATCGGTTCATTTTTTACCAGTTGATCAACAACAGCATTGCGCGCAAAATACTCGACGTACTCCAGCCTGCCAACAGGCAAATCGTTGGCCTCCAGGGTAACCAGCGCCTGGCGGAGCGACAAGTTCTTCAGGTTGGGCATCAAAACTTTTTCCGGTGTTTCGGCAACAATGGTCAGGTATACATTCCTTCCCTGTTTTACTTTTGCCCCCGGCAACGGGTTCTGAATAATGATGGAACCTTTTTCGTTCCGCTTGTCGTAAATAGAATCAATTACCTGCAAATCGAAAAACTCATCATAGTTGTCATCCAACAGTTGTTCAACGGTTTTTCCTTTAAAATCAGGGATAATGTACACATCACCGTGCCGGGTAAATAAATCCAGCGACATGAGCACCAACCAAAGCAGCACAAACGAAAAGACAATGGCAATGAGCAGATGGATATAAAATTTCTTTCGACCCAAAAAATAAAAGAAACCCATTTGTTGTTATTTTAGTGCCTTGAAGCCTTGCAGGCCAAACTTAAAAACATAACTTTGTTTGATGGAATATATTGTAATTCACGGCGGCAAAGGTAAAAATTATTGCCAGCCCGTTTTAAACCTATCAACAGGAAAATACAAGACAAAAATTTTACGGGATGGACAATATTCAATTCAAGGGCGGGCTCAATCATCTGTCCAAACAAAGCAGTAAATATTTCTAAAACTATGCAGATGAAAAACATTGCCATCGTTTGCGGTGGAAACTCTGGAGAGTATGATATTTCCATGCAGAGCGGAAGGGTGGTTGAAAAGCAGCTTGACCCGGCCAGATACACAGCTTTCCTCATTGTAATCAGGAAGGGGGATTGGTACTTTGAAAGCAATACAGGTGAAAAACACCCCATTGACAAGAGCGGTTTCAGCCTGAATATTGAAGGGGGGAAAGTAAGGTTTGACGGCGTTTTTATTGCCATTCACGGTACGCCCGGCGAAGACGGGAAACTGCAGGGCTATTTCGACCTGCTGGGTATTCCTTACACCTCCTGCGGGGTGGCTGCTTCGGCCCTCACTTTCAACAAGTATTTCTGCAACCGTTTTGTGAGCGCTTTCGGTATCCGTGTGGCCGATTCGGTGTCCCTGCGAAAAGGGGAGTCTTTTGATCCGCAAAAAATAGTGGAACAACTGGGATTACCCCTGTTTGTCAAGCCCTCGGGAAGCGGTTCCAGCGTGGGAATTTCGAAGGTGACTGAGACCGTAGAACTGGACAAGGCCATCGAAACGGCTTTCATGGAAGACGACCGCATCCTCATTGAAGCGTTTATGGATGGCAGGGAAATCGCCTGCGGGATGATTGAAAAGAAGGGTGAACTCATCGTTTTCCCGCTGACGGAAATCATCAGTAAAAATGACTTTTTCGATTACGAAGCCAAATACACTTCCGACAAGGCCGATGAAATTACCCCTGCCGATATTCCCGAAGAAGCGGAACTGGACATCAAAACCACTTCCTCTTTTCTTTACCGGCAAATGGATTGCAGGGGCTTCGTGCGTTTCGACTACATTCTTGCCGAAGACGGCCTGTACTTTCTGGAAGTGAACGCCGTGCCCGGCATCACCGAAGCCAGTATTCTTCCCCGGCAGGCTGCGGCTTTCGGAATGAGCATCAGGGAGCTGTTTACCGTTGCGGTGGAGGAGATGTTTAGCAGGGAAAACGCCTGACTTATAAGATGGTTCGAACACAGTAACGGATAAATGAGAATTCTTTCCGCTTGCACTTTGTCTGTGTTAGTTTTTCTACACTTCGGTTTACTTTATAAAACTATCATCGTACCTGTGCCGATGACAACTCCCCGGTCGCGCACCCAAAAAAAGTAAGCTCCTTTTGTTAAATTTCGTGTTTCAATAATTATTCTGTCTGCCTCAAATTCTATCGCACAATCCACTTTTAATCCGTTTACATTGACCATAGAAAAGTTCGGGCTGGTGTAATCTTTACCTGGCAAAAGTATGTATCCATTTGAGCGAATAGGGGTTGGAACAACCTTTAGGTTTGTAATTGCCGGGGCTGGCTGGTTAACTACAGAAACCGTTCCATCGCAATCAATATCATTCGTCCCAACTGTCAGGAATAAATCATCAAAATATGAATCATTATCCGTTCCTGCGTTCCTGGTTCCCCTGAGTTCAACTTGAATAGTTCTTGTTAGTTCAGGAATAATTTGCCATTCGCTGAATTGTGTCCATGAGTTATTTAATGTTGAAATCGTATTGCTTGTATCAAAGGCAATATTATTCTGGTCTAAGAATACCAGTCTCATTTCCGGTAAATCGTAGCCTGCATAATCGGAAAGGAAACCCCCAAAGTTGACGGGGAAATTACCACCGTCAATAGAGTCGGAATAAGCTGAAACATCAATATTTTGAATACACCTGGCAAATGCGCTATGTTCACAAAGGCCTCCAACTGCAAAGTACCGGTCTCCTGAATGCGGACTAATCCCATTGCAAATACTATCAGTAAGAGATTCTACCACCCCTTCAATAACTACCCAATTGTTTAAGCTGTCCTCGGCACCCGGATTGGTCAGCAGGTTGGGTAAAGCGGCAGATTCTCCTGTTGTAAAAGAAACAGGGATTGACCAGTCGCTCCAATTAAGTTCCCGGTCCCTGTACCGAACCCTCCACCAATAAGTTGAATTTTCATCCAGCCCCAACATTTCCTCATCGGTCAGGTCGTCGTCTGCCTGTGTATTTTCTTCAAAGTACCAGTTCTCAAAATTTTTCCAGCTTTCAGCTATTGGTGACGAAAAGTCGTTTTTATCAAGGGATACCTGCCAATGGCTTTGTCCGTGTAATGCGTTAGGGTTAGGGGAAGAAAAACCCATCGCTTTCAACTTTACACATTCAGGTATCACTTCTTCGTTAACAGGAAAAAAAGCAAGCGGTGTATTCACCTCCGACGGGTTAAGCCTGATTGTTAAGCTATCGGTTACCACATTGTCTTTAATGCTATCCTGGTCGCCTCTGCTAATCCTTTTAATTACTATTTTTGGATCGGTATCATCGGTAATTTCTACTGATACAAAGCCATACTCATCTTGAGAAACAGAAAATTCATCATAGTCGAAATTTGGATATTCACCCCAATTGTCAATAGCGCCTCCTGCAGTGGCCACATTAATCCAAAGATGCTTTTGTTCTCTTGAGTTCCCCCTTGAATAGGCGTGGGTATGGCCAAAGAAATGCACACTTGGTTTTGCGCAATCCGTGCTGAACTGTTCCAGTCTTTCAATCACATCCCCCGTATAGTCAGATTCTCCGGGCGTCCAGAGTTCAGACTTATAGGGATGATGCAACTGGGCGAACACAAAGTCAATTGAATCCGAAAGGCAAGCAGCATCCAATACCATATCCAGCCAGTCTAATTGTTCCTGGTTATTAAAAGGGTCATTAGAATCCAATCCGATGATTCTGACATTACCATAGTCTTTATACCACCAATGCTCTTCATAAGCTGTTGTTCCATTTTCAGGCATTTTGAAATACTGGAAAAAATAAACTGCGTTGTATTCATGATTTCCAGGTACAGGATAAACAGGTACATAATTAAATAAATCCTGAGAGGGAGAAAAAAAATCTGATTCCCACGAGGAATAATTGTTTCCATTCACGACCAGATCCCCCGGAACGAGCACAAGGGCAAGTTTATCAATTATATCTCCGCCAGATTCATCTTCTAAATAATCAAGAATTCCATCTTGAATAATTTCATAGTACTTATTGGGGAATGCACCATCTTTTTGCATATCACTTATCGCAATTATCCGAAATGCTTCATGACTGGAGGCATGAGGAGGAGTTTTGAAATGGTATGTTTCCGAAACCGCATTCCCTGTCCTGACCCTGTAAAAATATCTGGTGAAATGCTCAAGGTTTTCCAGTTTAACTTCATGTATTCTTGCTTCACCAACTGAAATATGTGCTGTACCTACAGATATACTTCCGAGTGCTTCGGTGAATCCCCATTCAACAATGCTTTCGTCATCCGAATCAGTTTCCCATAAAATAAATATGGAATTTGGGGAAGCATCCTGAAGGTAAGGCTGAACCTTGATGGTTTGAGCACTCAACTGAGGGAATACACATACTGAGAAGATTATAAAAATGGTGAGTCTATTCATTATTAATTGTTCTGATTTTTGATTTATTTTTTCTGATGTTGTGTATTCGTTCTGCCCCGTTTGGTCTGTTAATGGGCCGAATCCAATCTTTAAACTTTAAAAACTAATAACGATGGGCGTAAAATCACCATTGCACTCTACATCATCGTAAACAAATTAAGGAGCACTAACAAAACGCCGAGTACCAGCACGGGGATGTTCAGGATTTTCCACCCGATGCCCTGTAATTTCAGCCCCATGCTGCTGAACACAATCGCCAGTGCACCAAAGGCAAGGCTGACGAATACGCTCGCCAGTCTCCCGTGTAAAAAGGAAGGAAGCAGGCTGCGGTAAACTTCCAGACTTTCGGCGTGGTTGCTTCCTTGTTCGGCAGCGAAGATCCACAATCCAAAAAGCGAAAGCGGTACAAACATGCATAACAAACCGGCAATTGAAAGCTTTCTCGAAACCTCCGGCTTTAAAAACGGTGATGTTTTTACCTCGTCCGGCTTAAAATAGTTTTTGCTGATGAGGAAAACCCATACAAGCAAAGCCAGGTCTGTCGCCGGACCCGTCAGTGCGAAAAAGCCGTAGCTGAATCTTAATTTGAAGAATGGCAAGTCAACCGGGTTCACCGTAAAAATGATCACCGGGATGATGGCGAACAAAATACTGATGACCAGTGCGGCATACATCAGGTTTAGGGAGAACGGCTTTTTCAGCAGAAAGAATATGCCGCCCCCAAGGTAGAATGCAGCCACCAAAACCCCGGCAACAGCATGGATGTTAAGCAGCTTTTGAAGTTCGGGTGCAATTTCGGCTAAAGGGTCTGCATCCGTTGTTTTTAGTAAAATGAACAAAGCATTTTCAGTTAAACCCCAGATGCCAAAAATGATACATAAAATTCCGATAAGTTTGACAGAAACGGATGTTTTCATGAGTGCAGGGTTTGGGTTAAATTTAAGTGAATATTTTATCAAATTTCAGACGTCACGTTAACTGCGTGCCGAATGGCACAGGCAATACTCACTTCAGCCCTGCATCCGGGAATGCCATGTTGGTACAGCATTCTTAAAGTGTTATCCGTGCTTGCTACAAAATAGCATTACCCATTACAATCAGTTAAAAGCCAACTGTCAGACTTCTTTTCGCTCCCGCAAATGTACCCATTAACAAAGATTTAACAGCCGATGGCCAAAAATTCGTTAAATTAACTTTATCTTTACCCGTCATACTAATCATTTAAAAAACAAATAACCATGTCAGAAAACACTAAATTAACACGCATCCTGTCTATTGACGGCGGGGGCATCAGGGGCATACTCCCCGGGCAAATACTGGTGAAACTGGAAGAAAAACTCCAGGAACTTGACAAAAACAAAAATGCACGCATTGCAGATTATTTCGACCTTATTGCCGGCACCAGTACCGGTGGCATTTTAACCTGCATGTACCTGAGCCCTTCCGAAGAAGACCCTGCCAGACCACGCTTTACGGCGCAAAAAGCCGTTGACCTTTACCTGGACCGCGGAGATGAGATTTTCGATATTTCATTCTGGCAGAAAGTGAGGAGTGGAGCAGGCATAACCGATGAAAAATACAGCGAAAAGGAACTGGAAGAAGCCCTTGACGACTACCTGGGCGAGATGAAACTGAGCGAACTGCTCAAACCCTGCCTGGTGACTTCCTACGACATCAAAAGGCGGAAGGGGCACTTCTTCAGGTCGCACAAGGCCAAGGTGGATGTGTCCTATGACTTTCTTGTAAAAGAGGCGGCCAGAGCCACTTCTGCTGCGCCCACTTATTTTGAAGTTGCCCGTGTAAAGGCTATGGATAAACAGGTTTACCCGCTGATTGACGGAGGCGTTTTTGTGAACAACCCCACATTGTGCGCCTATTCGGAAGCCCGGACCTGGAAATTCGACGACTACCGCGAAAGGCCCATGGCCGCCAATATGGCTATCCTCTCAATCGGTACGGGTGGCACCGATAAAAGCTACGAGTACAAGAAGGCCAAAGACTGGGGCGCCCTGCAATGGATAGCCCCCATCATCGATATCATGATGTCGGGGGTGGCCGAAACGGTGGACTACCAGCTCCGGCAGATTTATGATGCCGTGGGAAAACCGGATCAATACATTCGAATTGACCCTGAACTGGGAAATGCCAATTCGGACATGGACGATGCCTCCATGAAAAACCTGAAAGCCTTGAAAGAAGCCGGGGAAAAAAGTGCCGGCAAACATGAGGAAGAGCTTACAAGGCTGGCTGAAATGCTTATTGCGAATAAATAATCTCTCCATGCTCTTCCAGGTGCGTAGTTCCTGGAAGAGTCAGAATTTTGAGTGGAACATTTAGAAAACAACACTTCCAGGTCTTTCAGACGCTTGAAGGTTGTTAAAGACCATTGAGAAAAGCGACAAGTTTGGCTACTGCTTTTCCACGGTGGCTGATCTTGTTTTTGAGTCCGGCAGGCATTTCGGCGAAGGTTTGTTCGTAGCCATCCGGCAGAAAAACAGGGTCATAACCGAAACCTTTGCCGCCGCGCTTGTCTTTAGTAATCACGCCTTCTGCCCTGCCCTCGAATAAATGTTCAGTTCCATCAACGATTAATGAAATGACTGTTTTAAAGCGGGCAGTCCTGTTTTCTACACCCTTCAGTTCGTTCAACAGTTTGTCCACATTTTGTTCGTAAGTGCTGTTTTCGCCGGCATAACGTGCCGAATAAATGCCGGGTCGTCCATCAAGGGCATCTACTTCCAGGCCGGTGTCGTCTGAAAAACAATCAAGCTGAAAACGGTCAAAAATATGATGTGACTTTTGCGATGCGTTTTCAGCCAGCGTATTACCCGTCTCAGGGATTTCCTCCCCAAAACCGATATCCGACAAACCAAGTACCCGGAAGTCAGCGGAAAGGATAAATCGCAGCTCTTCCAGTTTGTGCACGTTATTTGTAGCAAAGACAATCTTTTTCATTGGCATGTTATTTATAAAATGTAGCACCCAGACAAAATAAAAAGGCGGAACGAACAATCATCCCACCTTTTTATTTAATAAAGTCTGAGCTTATGGCAGTACAGCCGGGGGATAATCACTCACATTCACTTTCGGAATATTTGCCCCATATGTTGAATTAATTGCGTCGATATAAAAATTGGCAACGATTGCATTTCCCTGTGGGGTGAGATGAATTCCATCCAGCGAGAACAGATTTCCCGTGATAAAAGCATTGGTAAAAGTAATACCGTCAGCAACCATTCCTGTTGAACTCACTTTTTTCATCAGGCTGTTAAAGTCGGCAAAAGCAAGGCCATAGTCGCTGGCACTTTCTTTAATAAACTTGTTAAACTGCCAGGTGGCATTTTTCACGTTATTTATTTCTTTGGCAGTTAAAATATACTCGTCGGGAATGGGTTTCTGGGTTCCCCAAAATGCACATTTAATAGAATCCTGCGGGATGGTAAGCAAAACCATTTCGTCGCTTTCAATCTGCCTGATGTTCAGCGCAAGTACAGGGATTCCCATATCCAGATCGGCAATAACCATGGGGTTGGGCCCCAGTTTCCATTCAATGCGGTAAGGCAGGCCAAATTGCGCCATTGCCCCGTTATAAGGAGCATAAGCCGCATTCAAAAGGTCAACCTGCGCCTGGTCGTCAAGCACTATCGGGTTGTAAGGAACCGTGGTGAAAAAAGCGGCGGAAGTAATGTCCGGGATATTCGCAATAACACCTTTGTCGGCCGATGCCAGCAAACTTTGCAGTACCGCTGTGTAAGAGGCGGCAAATCCGACACCTGCCGGTCCGTCAAATGGCGTAATATCTTCGGTTCCACCAGAAGAAGCATACCCCAGCACATCATTGTTTCCTATCCATAGGCTAAAAAAGGTGGGGTTAACTTTAGCTGCTTCACCAATCAGGGCATCAGTTGCAGGGTTTGCTGCAAAGCGGCCGTAATATGGGTTCAGCATACCAAGTCCGGGGGCCAGTAAATGGCCGACTTTTACACCGGGAACCCCAATATTATTGAAAGGGCCATCGGCGGCGACCGAGGTGGTCAGCTCGGCACCCAGTTTTGCCTGATCGGGGTTAGGCACAGCAGGAACCGGCGCCAGTGAAACATTGCCGATGCAATCGGTTGAATACCCAACAACCAGTTTGGTCGTAAAATACAGACCATTGGGTGTAAGATGCGGTGACACACCATCTTCGGTGGGCATCATTGGAATTTTAAAGGTCCCGTTACCTCCTGCATAAGCAAATTGCTGCGCCAGGATGTTGGCAAAACCGTATTCTTGCCCTGATGCATACAAAGAAGCATCGGCGTAGCCGGCGGTAAGTGAATTTCCAACAGCAACATAGCTTGTCAAATCAGCGCTTCCGGATTCCGGAGTAAAATCGTCAACTACCGGCTTACACGAGCCGGCCAAAAAAAGAACGATTGCGAAATATAAAATATATTTTGTCTTCATGATATTTCTGTTTTAGAATTTAAAATTTAAAGCTTAATCCTAAGCCCGGAATAATGGCACTTGTTTGATAAGTTCCGCCGAAATTATCAGGCTGGTAAGTCTTGTCTGATTTTAAACCGAAGGTTTGGAGGAATGAAAGATCCAGACCAAAATGCTCGTTTGGATACCACGAAAGGCCAAGGGTATAGGCAAAAGTATTCAGTGTAACCGTTTCCGGTGTAAAATACCTGTCGTTGGCCGGTGAGGTGTCGTAATAAGCTCCGCCCCTAATCTGGAACTTTTCTGAGAAAGCATATTCCATTCCAAGACGCGGGATAAAAGTATTGCTGTACTTTCTTGGGTTTTTTGAATCCAGAAGGTCTCCGGCTTCTTCAAAAGTAAAGCTCAACGTATCGTAAACACTCCAGAACACCCAGTCAAATTCCACGGCAAGCATAAACTTTTCGGTAATCTGAACAGCAACACCCAAATCAAGGTTTGCCGGGAGTGGCAGTTCGGCATTGAATTTATTATTGGTCGGTATCACACCCTGTAACGAAGAGGGTACTGTAAAGGTGGCATCACCGCCTTCGACGCTCATAATAATTTCCGACCTGTAGTTGAGGCCGATAGACCAGTTCTCAACAGGCCTGAAAAAGATACCGACATTGTAGCCAAAGCTGGTGGCATCACCTTTCAGGTTTACACCGGCATCACCACTGTAGTTTAAGCCTTTATTTAATTCAACACCTCCGATGGTGTAGACAAAACCGAGGCCAACCCCAAACTTCTCATTAAAGTTAAAAGCGATGGTTGGCTGCACATAAATCGCTGTCAGGCTGATATCCTGAATGAGGTTTTTTCCTGCCCAATCCGACTCCCATTTGGCGGAGTTTCCGTAAGGTGTGTACACGCCCAGTCCCAGCGTAATCAATTTGCCGAGTTTACCGGCAAAGTAGAAGTAAAAAGGCGTGCCCAGCGGATTGTCAGTTTCTGCCTGGTAGTTACTGCCGGCTTTTTGAAATGCAGCAGTTGACAAGATGGCACTACCACCAAACTCGAAGTCAATCTTGCTTTCCATAAAACCAAGTGCACCAGGGTTGTAGAACATGGCACTGGAACCAACACTCAATGGGGTCCCAACCAGTCCAAATCCGTTTTGCTTATTTCCCTGAAGGCGTACCTGGTAACCTCCGGCAAATACTGTCATTGATAAAAATACGGATGACAGCAGCAAAAATGTAAATTTTCTCATAAATAAATAGTTTAAATTCAATACAAAGAAACAAAAAATAAGAGTACAACCAAAAAATACATTATTCATTAAATGATGTAAGTTTTGGCAGTAATCTCAGTTGGCAGCCGGCAATCTCAACTTTCAATTACCAAACTTCAGGCTTTAAGCTGTAAATTAGCCTTACGGCAACAAGCTCCAATCAATTTCCCCCAAGCCGTTTTCTTTGAGCAATTGATTTGTTTTTGAAAAGTGTTTGCACCCGAAAAACCCGCGGTTCGCCGAAAAAGGTGAAGGGTGGGGTGCTGAAAGAATAAAATGTTTACGCTGATCGATTAGTTGATGTTTGGCTTGTGCATACTTTCCCCAGAGCAAAAAAACAACCCCGGCACGCAGGTCGGAAATGGCACGAATAACCTGGTCAGTAAATGTTTCCCAGCCTATTCCCTGGTGTGATCCTGCATTTGCCGCCCTCACGGTCAAAGTAGCATTCAAAAGCAAAACGCCCTGTCCGGCCCATTTTTCCAGGTTGCCCGTACCGGGAACCGGAATACCCAAGTCGTTGTTCAATTCCTTAAAAATATTTTGCAGCGAAGGGGGTGGTTTTGTAGCGTCGGGCACAGAAAAACAAAGGCCGTGTGCCTGGCCTGGCCCATGGTAGGGGTCCTGGCCTAAAATCACAACCCTGACGGCCGTCAGCGGGGTCAGGTTAAAGGCGGAAAATATCCGGCTTCCCGGAGGGTAAATGGTGTAACTTTCCTTCTCCCTTTTTAAAGTTTCCTTTAACTTATTGAAATAGGAAGCGGTAAATTCAGGCTGTAGCGCAGTGCGCCAGCTCTCTTCTATAATTGGGGTTTGTTGTGTCATTCACAAAACTTTAACAAATGAAATAGTAATAAAAAGCGAAAATCCTTGTTATTTAAGTAAAATCTCACTTTCTTTGCCTATTCCAAAAAAACCATTTTATTGTAAAGATATGAAAAAAATCCTGGTTGTGATTTCAGCGGTACTTCTCCTGGTTGTTTTTGCAAGTTCGTGCAAATCTTCAAGCAAATGTGCAGCATACGGGGAATCGCATAAGTTTCAAAAAGAAATAAAATATTAATTGGTTACTTTGACCTTTCAAATGGTGTCAAATTCGTTTTTCGGCCAGTACCGGAATCTTTCTGTAAACATGTATGTTCCGATTCGTAAATATATCCTTGTTTGTCTTGCTGATGTATACCAGTCTGGCAGCTTACAGTCAATTTGAAACAGAAGAGTTTGACAGCATTGAGAATAAAATCCTTTACAATCGCCAAAAAACCTTTGGCGTAATCGTACACAACCTGGGGCTCGGGGTGCAATTCCGCAGCGGAAAGCGCCTGTCTATTTTCAAAACAAGAATGTGGGAGTTCGAGTTTGTTACCATGCGGTCGTACAAACAGATAAGGTTGCAAAATTACTATCCCAATTCGCGCAGTTTTATTTACGGAAAACTGAACAGTGCTTTCTTTTTGCGGGCCGGGATTGTCTGGAAGAAACTGCTGAACCGGAAACCTTACTGGGACGGTACCGAGATAAGGGGCGTTGAACTAAGGTTTATCTACGGGGGTGGTTTTAGTTTGGGAATTGCCAAGCCCTATTATTATTACATTATTTATCCAAACCCTGACGGGGTTACCGGCCGTTTACAACTTGAAAGGTTTGACCCAGGTTCGCAATCCATTGATTATATTTACGGCAGGGGGCCCTTTTCGAAAGGTTTAAATGAGATTACCTTGCATCCGGGCATCTATTTAAAAACAGGCCTTAATTTTGAATACGGGTCCAGAAATACCAAAATAAGGTCGCTTGAGGTGGGTGCCGGGATTGATATTGTCCCGATGGGCTTAAGCATTATTACTACTTACCAGGATAAGGTTTTCTTTCCCAATTTCTACATTAATTTCAGTTTCGGCAAACGGTTCAACAAATACTAAAAAGAGGCGTTGCTTTTTAGAAAGCAACGCCTCTTTTTGTGTGGAGCAAAAAAGTGTTCCCCGGCTTATTTTATCATCAACTTCTCCGTTACAACCTGACTGCTGTTCCTTACGTTCACCAGGTAGATTCCCTTATCCAGTTCGCCAAGCTGAACATTGACTTTGTTTTCACCCGGTGTACAAATCACCTCCCTTTCCAACAAAGCTTTCCCGGTCAGGTCTGTTACACTCAGTTGGTAAACTTCGCCTGAAAGGCTGTTGATTGTAAGCGAAAACTCACCGTTGCTGGGGTTAGGATAAACCCGGATGGAATGTCGGGCATCCACATTTTCATCAACACCAATATATCCTTCGGTTTTAAACGACCAGGTGGCACTCCAGCCGGAACTGTCAATCCCGCTGATTGCACGTACCTTCCAGTAATAAATGGTATTTCTCTCCATCGACTCCTGGCACTGGCTAAGGTTTGTATTAACAATGGCCGAGACGGGATCGCTGAAATTTTCATCTGCATCGATGTATATTTCGTATTTGGGCACACCATTAATTTTTTCCCAAACAAACTTGGGGCAAGTGTTTACATCTTCTGCATTGTCTTCCGGAAGGTCAAGCGAAACCGTATTTACAGTGGTGAAGGACCATACTTCCGACCAATCGGAAATATCAACCGGATGCAGGGCGTGTACCCGCCAGAAAAAGTCGTGGCCAAACAATACTGTCGTAAATTCAAGCGAATTGGAATCTAAAGGAATGCTCCAGGAAACATCAAAATTTTCGTCGGCGCCAATTTGGAATACATAGTCGGTAGCACCTTCATAGAGGTCCCACTTAAACAACTGTTCGAGATCAGTATCCGACGAATTGTTATTGGGTTTATCCAATTCAGGGGCAGCGTAAGTCGTCATCGACCAGGGCCCTGACCATTCGGAGGAATCCACTGCATGAACGGCACGCATGCGGTAATAAAATGTTTTCCCAAACAAAAGGTTCGACACCTGATAACTTCCTGAATCGAAAGGCACGTCATATTCAAGTAAGTAAGGGCTGTCAAACCCGCCACCGGTGGAGGATGCCAGCAAGCCGTCTGTACCAGCATAGACCGTGTTGATGCCTGAAGAATAGATTCCAAATATGTTGTCGGAAAACCCTGATGCCATCAAAGTCCATTCGCCGGTGTAAAAGAGCATGGTTCCGGATTTACCAACGGCATAACCAAATCCATTTGCAAAGCTGATGCTGTACAAATCTTTCGTTGTTGCTGAACTTTGTTCTACCCATTCAAGTCCGTTGAAGTAAAAGATTTTACCTGATTTTCCGGCAACCCATCCGTTGTTCTCATCTGCAAACCAGATGGAATAATAATCTTTGGTCCCGACTTCCTGGCCAGACCATTCCGTTCCATTGAAGTGAATAACGGTTTTACTTGCCCCACAAGCCCACACATTTACGGGGCTGAGGGCGTAAATGTCAAAAAGGTCGTTGGAATTACCTGTTGTTTCTTCTGTCCAGCTTCCGTCGGTGTATCTTACTGTCAGGCCGCCGTCTCCGACAACCCAACCTGTGCCGGCATCAACAAAGGCAATCCCATTCAGGTTTTCAGATGTTCCCAGATCAACTACATTCCAGCTTGTTCCGTCAAAATGTACCATCACTCCGCCATCACCAATCACATAACCATCATCTTCAGCCAAAAAGTGTACATCATTCAGGTTTGCAGTTGTACCGACATCAACAGTAACCCATTGTGCAGTATCAAAATGCAGTACCGTTCCCCCGTCGCCAACAGCCCATTTGTCACCTGCTTCGCTAACAAAGGTGGCATTCAGTGTTTCACCGGTTCCCGAATTGTCCTCGGCAAACTGATAAGTTGTATCGACTTGCAAAAGGAAGCCGGTAAGGCCTGTTATTTTTTCCCATGAAATTAAAGGGTCGGCATAAACCATGGCTCCGATCTTGGGGCCCGGGTTTGTTTTAAAAACAACGGTATTTGTCGTGGTAAACGTCCTTGTTTCTGTCCAGTCCGACGGACTGCCATCATCAAATGCCCTTACCTTCCAATAATAGGTATTACCAAAAAGCAGGTTCTCCGTTTGTATGGCAGTTAAAGGTGTTATGACAAAAAAAGGATCCGTAAAGTCTGCATCCGTGGCGAGTTGCACTTCATAAGTGATATTGAGCGTTTCTCCTGTAACGGCATCCCAATCAAGCAGTACATCAGTTGGCAGTCCTTTCCCGCCATCGTCAGGAGTCCTGAGTGTTGGCGGATATATGTTTACTTCACCAAACACAGTGGTTGAGAACAACAAAAACAATAAAGTAGAAAATGTTAAAATATTTTTCATTTTTCCGTGGATTTCAGTTTAATTCCTTAATTATTTGACGATAATTTTGTTTGTACGGATATCGGTACCCGAAACGGTGCGTAACAGGTATACACCAGGTTGCAGGTGGCTCAGGTCCAAAGTCATTTTATTTTTTCCTTTGGCGAGTTGCCTCGTTTGTTTCATCAGTTGACGACCTGAAATGTCGTAAACAAAAACATCGACCCGGGCGTTTGAATTCATTTCCAGTTCGACCGTAGCTGATGAAAAAACAGGATTCGGATAAACCAAAATCTCATTGGTTGTTAATTGATCATCCTCCTTGTTTTCATCTGTCCCGACCAGGAAGTAATCGTCTGCCCTAAACAATCCTCTGCCATAAGTTGCGGCATAAATGGTTCCATAGTTATTCGTTCCTGGATAATCGATGATGATTACCTCCGGCCCGTTCACCAGTCTAACCTGCATATATTCTTTTGAAACAGTTTGTTGTTTCAATTCAAATACGGGGACACTTCCCATGTTGTTGTCACTGCGCTCCCATTGGGGAGAAGAATCAAGGAGGTTTTTTGTTGTATAAACACCATACTCGGTTCCAATTATTCCCGTATTACTGTCCTTCATTTCAATAATTGAAGCATACACCGGCATTTGCGGCAGGTCTCCTTGTCTCGATTCAAAATCAGGTGTTTGTGCAAGTGCGTTGTTGCTGTACAAAACATAATGCTCATTTCCGTAATTGCCGAGAGTTACGAGCACATTGTTGTTGTTCTCCGGATCGACTGCAATAGACGTAATAACCTGGCTAATAGGCTCCTCTGTTCCGGGAACCAACAATGGGATTTCCTGGGTGGACACAATACAGGCCGGGCTGTTAACATCAGCCAATTCGTAGGTTGCCGCATAAGCAAGGTTAGATATTCTAAAAAGCCGACCTTCTTTGGTCCCCACGAAAATATGGTTGGCATCCGAAGAATAGGCCATGCATTGTGGGGTTCCGGAGAAACCGACATCACCATTTGAAATGGCAAACCAATCCGGCACCTGGTTAAACCCGTGCAAACCCCATGTCATCCAAATTGTGCCTGCTACCGGTACAAACAAGACAGATGAAACCGGATCCGGCACCAAAATAGAATCACCGGGGTAGAGGGTTACATCTGCAGGAGTTGTGTACCAAAAGGGTTGCCCACTATTCCAACTGCGCACTTTAATGGTTGAATTTCCGGGAATCGTATCGCGTGGATAAAACCAAACAGTCCATGGGCTGTTCTCATTGTCAAAACTCTCCCAAAGTGCAATTGGTGTTTTAAATGCCTGCGCATTACCAATTTTTCCGTCGTCGAGGAATTGTGCATTTGTCGAATAGTTTATCCCGCCGTCTTCTGACCTGCGGATTGTTCCTTCGGTTGATGTGGCCACAATAACGTCGGGCCAGATAAGTGAAACGGCACAAGAACCACCGTCTCCCCCAAGTATCTGGTTACCTTGTTCAACGGTATTTCCTTTTCCTGTGATAGATATTGTTCCGTTATCCTGTGCACCACCCAGCGCATATTTTTTTAATCCGGACGGCCCGACAGTGTAAAACTGCGCAGTAAAATAATTCCTGTTATTCGCTTTGAACGTGAACTCTCCTTGCGCAAAAGTTCCTTCGGCAACACCTCCGTCAGTCCCGACTAAAAACCTGTTATCAGACCCGGGAAAGAAAACATAGGTGTGGTGGTCGGCATGGAGGTAATTGGGTGATAAGGGTCCTGAAAGGTTTTCAGAAACTGTTTTCCAGAAAAACAAGCCATTTTCATCGTACTGCTTTCCTTCCCATAAGTCAATTCCTCCGACTAAGATCCTGTCAGGGTTATTTGGGAAAACAGTAATGGCATTGTTGTAAACTCCTTGTCCGTCAAATATTTCAAGCGAAGGTGTTGAGGGCATAATTTCGCGCCAGGTTGTCCCTTTGTCATCGGTTTTGTAAACCCCGATCATAAATCCGTTAATGCCGGCAAGGCTTGCGTACATGACATTCGGGTCGGAAGGGGCAATCGCAAACTCAAGCCGTCCGATATTTGTATTTGGCAAACTGATAGAATCCCCGGTAGAGCGCAACATAAATGCATTAGTTGCCCCTTTTGAAATATAGCAAAGGTTATCAACTGCGGCTATTACAGTACCATCGGAACCAACCTGAACATCAAAGGAGTTTCCGGTGAGTTCAGTTCCGGCCGTATCTTTTGCCAGTGACCAGCTTTCACCATTGTTGTTCGAGAATTTTAGTCCGGTATTTGTTGCTGCGTAAAGTCTGTTGGTCCCCATGTCAATGGCCAATTCATTCACGAATGCCCATTCGGCTTCCTCATCGTTTAATGTAGGTTTTGTGGCATCGAGCAAGCTAAAATTTTCGCCATCTGTGGACTTAAAAACGCCCTGCCCCATAAAGCCGTCGGAATACCCCATTTGCCCAAGTCCTGAAACTGATTGTGCAGCAAAACTTTCACCAGTACCAACGTAAATGTCGCCATTGGGTGCCTGAAGCATGCAGGATACATAAAGGTTCGAGTTATTTTTATTCACTTTTTTCCAGGTAATCCCTCCATTAACCGATTTCCAGATGCCGCCGGAAACAGCAGCAGCATAAATGGTTTTTGATTCACTGTCGTTGTTGTCGAAAATGATTGCCCTGGTCCTCCCGCCAAAATTATCAGGCCCCATTTGAACCCACTCAAGTGCTAAATTTGATCTTGAACCGGATTGTTCCCTTATTTGATTTTGTGCGCGGATTACATCCTCCGGATTAATCAAACCGGTAATTTGATTGTTCCGAATTGACGCCAAATATTCAGCCGCAGGCTTAGCTGCTTGCACATCTGGCGAAACATCAGGTGTTCCGGCTTGCTGTTCCACTTTGTTTCCGACTGAAAATAACGCAAAGCCAGATCCGGCTAAAACAATGGTTATCAATAATAAACTAAGGGGTAAATTACTTCTTTTCATATTAAAAAACTTTATTGTACAATGGTTATCGCATGTCTTTTCTAAGAAAGGCACAATTTACATCTTTTCTTTATTTCAGCTCATTTATGGCCAAAAAAAATTTAACATTTATTAAGCCTCTTCAAATACAGACTACTTAAACATTGCAAAAGTTGTCCTGGCAGGCGCTTCAAATTCAGGAAACGCTGATATTTTTTTATCTTTGTGTCAACTGCAGCTGGCTTTCCCGACCGTACTTTTTGAGCATACCTTTACCGAACAGATTGCACGATCATAAAACACCCAGACAATGACAACCCGGCTTCTTTTCCGCAAGCTTGTTTTTCTGATCCTGCTTGGTTTACACCTTCCTTTGCATGCGCAAATGTCGGGCTCCTACACCCTTGGCGGTGCGCTTTCCGACTATGAATCGTTTACCGATGCCGTTAACGACCTGCGTGTGCAAGGACTGGCAGCTGATGTTGAATTCAGGGTAAGGCCCGACACCTATCACAATGTAAGGGTTGACAATATCCCTAACGACAGCAACTATCACATTTTGTTTGTTTACGATGGTACGCCCGGCGATTCGGCAGTCATTTCAGGTCAGTTGAAAGTGATCAATACCAGACAAGTCACTTTTAAAAGGTTTACCATCCTCCCCCGGGAAAATCAGCGTACATCTTGTGTGACCAGCGAACTGTCCAATTATTTCACCCTTGACAGTTGCAGGGTGCTGAACCTGTACAACTGTGATTTCGACTACGATGAAGGGCTGATCAAACTAAATTTTCCGTGGGAAGGAGCTTATATGGTAACTTACATCCGCAACTGTGAAATTCGTTCGGCAGAGCGGACATTTTACTACGGCGGCAGCAAAGGAAGTGTGTGGATCGAAGGCAATACCATCACCGGAACCATTGTCAATGGAGGAAACCAGGGCAGCCTGTTTGCATTCAAATTTCACTACTACGACAATATATTTTACTGTACTTCTGACAACTTCAAGCAGGCAGGACAGGAATTTCGTAACAACACTTTTTATTTTGAAAGCATTTTCGATCTCGAGATTCAGGGCGAACTGTATTTCAACAGGTTTTTTACCGATGTTGCTATCACATCCGGTGATGTGACAGGAAATGAATTTTATGACTTTGCCGAGATGAAGTGGTGCAACAACGCCAAAGTGTACGGGAATCAAATGCACGGAAGGTTCAGAACAATTTATTCCCACGGGATTAAAATTGCGAACAACACGTTTTTCAAATCCGTGAGGCTTACCAACGATAATACCTCTTTCTGGAACAACCTCGTTTACGATTCGGTAAGCTTTACCCATGGACCGGGACAATTCATTTTCAACAATAATTTCCACCGGAATTCGCATCTTTATCTGGGATGGACCAGTGGAAAACTGATTAACAACAACCTGGGAAACCTGTACATCGAGCCTCCCCAGGTGCCGTCGTGGACCATCGAGGACAACAACTTTGTGAACGGTGAGAGCGGTTCGGTTTGCTGCTATGGCGACAACGCCAGGTTTTACAACCCGCAGTATGACAGCTTATTGTACGCATACAACCCGCTGCTGACAGGAAAAGGAGGCAAAATATATCCACGCTTTAAGTACGATGTGGACAGTGTGTTGAGAAAGAAACCCTGCACAATAGGCGCCAATGAAATTTGTTTCTCCTGGCAAGTCCATACAATAAATTTATCCTGCTCCGACTCCATACAACTTGACTTATGCACCGATACGCTGATAAACAGCTACTGGTCACCTGCTTACGTTTTTGACGACACGCTTTCACCAAATCCGAAAGTCTATCCCAACTCGGAAGTGACGGTTTATTTATTAACCTTAGAAGGCGAGGTTATTGATTCATTGCTAATCACTCCGGAGGCCTCCACACCCATTGCCAAAGCCGATTTTCAGATTCACTTGCTGGAGGTGGGCTTTCAAAATAAATCACGCTGTGCCGATGCCTACGTTTGGGATTTTGGAGACGGGACCATATCCACCGAAGAGTCTCCTGTCCATCAATATGCCGAAACGGGAAATTACACTTGCAAACTACTGGCCACGAATACCCTGGGCGAAGACGAGTTTACTCTGAACATCCTTCTGACCGGTGTCGGAAAGAACAAGTACAATGATTCTTTCGGTTTTTTTCCTAATCCTGCCAAAGAAAGGATTTCCATTGTTTGGGAAAAAGAGTTTCACACGGTCAGAATCTTAAACATCCAGGGCAAAACCGTCTTTCAAAAAACGGTTGAGGGTGTAAATCGTTTAAACGTGGAAACCAACAGGCTTTCAGCGGGTATTTACTTTGTAAGGGTAAAGTCATCGGAAGGTGAAATCAGAACCGGAAAATGCGTCATCCTGAAATAGGTTTGCAAAAGAAATAAGCAAGTTTTGTCATCCGCGCAGACGAGGAAAACGACTTTCGGACAAGACAATTCGACTGTGGAAGACTGGCAGGCCCGCCCAATCCGGGTCGGGAAAATCGTCGAAGAACCTGGGAGGCGCTATTTCAACCCGCTGAGAATGAATCTACTCAGCGGGTTTACAGGTTTATCCGCCTGAGGCGGATCGGAATGGAAAGAGGTAGTACGTGCCAAAGCAAGCAGGCCAAAACAAAAAAACCCCGGAGCAAAAAGCAAGGGGGTTTTTTTTAAGGGTTGGCGACGACCTACTTTTCCACCTGGTATGGCAGTATCATCGGCGCGGGCAGGCTTAACTTCTCTGTTCGGAATGGGAAGAGG
>JAKIVD010000043.1 GCA_021647205.1 Bacteroidales bacterium
AAAAAACAGCAGCCCTGCTTTTTTTATTACTTTTGCTCTTGCATTTTTAAACACCAGCGCTTTGCATTTACTCTTTTTCGATTTCGGTTCCGGCGAAATAATGCTGATTGTTTTGGCGGCATTTCTAATTTTTGGTCCCAGTAAAATACCAGAGATTGCAAGAGGACTGGGCAGGTTCATCAACGATATTAAAAGGGCATCGGAAGACATTAAGACAGAAATTAACCGGGAAGCCGACCGGCAGGTCCGTGAAAAGCGGCTGGCCGAATACAAAAGCAAAGTTGAACAGGATTTAAAAGCAGATGAAAAAGAAGTAAGTAGCGAAACTCAATAAAAAAAGTTTATTTTCGTTCAATGAATCAGCACAACAGTTCAAATATTTTCCCGATGCATACTTTGTCCCAAAAGATATTCTTTTTGCTAATCATCGTAATGCTCCCAACAATCATTTTGGCCCAGAACCGGCGCAACCCTGCCAAGAGTGCCGATGAAGCTTTTTCAAAACAACAATATTCACTGGCCATCGACAAATACAAAAAGGCCTATACCAAAGTAAAGAAGGACAAAGAAGAAAAAAACCGCATTACTTCCAGGCTGGCTGTTTGCTACTGGTACACGGCCAACTACAGGCGCGCCGAGGCTTCCTACAAAAGACTGGTAAATGCCGGCTGGGCAAAACGGGTCCCGGAAGTCTTGCTGCGTTATGCTGATGTGTTGAAAATGAATGGTAAATATGATGAAGCCGTTGAACAATACAATGCTTATGCCCTTCGTGCACCTGAAGACCCCCGTGGAAAAAAAGGGGCTGAGACGGCTGCCCTTATCCCGGAGTGGATCGAGAACCCCTCGAAATACGAAGTTACCAACGTCAAGAAAATTAACTCAAGGGAAAGTGATTTTGCACCGGCTTTCACCACCGAGAATTATAACGAAATTGTTTTTACATCCAACCGCGAAGGTGCTACCGGAAAAGAAACCGATAAATGGACCGACCAGAATTTTACCGACCTTTTTGTCGCCAAGATGGACAGGGTTGGCGAATGGAGTGCCCCCGTACTCTTTGACGACTCGGAAACCATCAACACAAAATCCAATGAAGGATCTGCCACACTCAACAGCAAATTCAATACTATTTATTTTACCCGCTGTTCCTACACTGTTCAGAAAGAATCGGGTTGCCAGGTGTACAAATCGACACGGACCGGCAGAAAATGGGGGAAAGTGGAAATGGTGGACATCAAAGGCGTTGATACCATGTCAACCATTGGTCAGCCCACTGTGAGCGATGGCGAACTCATCATTTATTTTGCTTCGGACCGCAAAGGGAGTTTTGGCGGGAAAGATATTTGGGTTGCTTTCCGCGATTCAAAAGCGGAGGGCTTCGGCAGGCCAATGAATTTGGGCGAGGTGATTAATACTCCCGGCGACGAAATGTTTCCTTTTCTGCGCAACGACACTACTTTGTATTTTGCCTCTGATGGTCATGGGGGCATGGGCGGACTTGATATTTTTGTCAGCACCATCGACACGGCCGGAAACTGGGGTGAACCCCAAAACCTGAAATACCCGATGAACTCTACCCTGGACGATTTCGGTATCTGTTGGCATCCCGAAGAAGAATACGGCTACCTCAGCTCAAACCGGAAAGGAACACGCGGCAAAGAAGATATCTGGTATTTCATTGAACCACCGCTTGAATTTACACTTTCGGGAACGGTTAAGGATGACCGTACTTTGATGTTTGTGGAGGGCGCACTGGTCAACCTTGTCGGTTCAAACGGGCTTTCGGTTACAACACGCACCAACGAAAACGGTTATTACACCTTTGGCAAAAGCCAGATAGCACCCAATACGACTTTCGAAATACTGGTCACAAAAACCAACTATTTCAACACCAAAGGAAGCATGACAACAGCCGGGGTGGAGTTCAGTAAAGATTTTGAGAAAGATTTCATGCTCGAACCCATTCCTTCCGAACCGGTTGTACTGCCCGAGATTCTTTACGATTTGGCCAAATGGAACCTGAAACCCCAATACCAGGATTCCCTGCAGGGCCTCATCCAGACATTGCGGGACAATCCCAACCTGGTCATTGAGCTGGCAGCACACACCGACTCGCGCGACAGTGATGAACGAAACGACATCCTCTCCCAAAGGCGGGCACAATCTGTTGTGGATTACCTGATCATCAGGGGCATCGACCCACAACGCCTTGTCGCCAAAGGTTACGGGGAACACGTCCCCCGCACCATGAAAAAGGACATTGTAAGGGATGGCTTCCTCTTTACCAAAGGAATCACCCTCGACGAAGACTATATCAGTTCGCTGGTTACCAACAAAGAAAAAGAAGCTGCACACCAATTGAACCGGCGTACCGAATTCAGGGTGCTGCGCAAAGATTACGTGCCCGAAGCAAGTAATCTCAACCTGACCGACCTGGCGGGGGTAAATATCCTGCTCAATCCCGAAGACAAAGCAACAATCTTTAAAGAAGAACCGAAAACAGGTATATACATCGCTACCTGTATTGTGAATGGCTACAACGAAGAATTTGCCTTCGACAAAAATTCCCCTGCCATGATTTCACTCGACAAGGCACTCGACCTGTTGAAATGGGGGGCTATCAGCAAAGACAGCTTTGAAGGCGACCCGGAAAAAATACTGGCCAACAACACCATCGCAGATAAGGCAATCATTAATATTGAAGAGGTAACCATCGCCAACAAAACCGTTAAAAACGTTCAGTTCAAAGTCAATTACAAACTGCGTTATGGCCTTGTGTTTGGCGACAAGATGCTGAAGCGTTTCGGTCGCTACAAATACAACACCAAAACCCACAAACTGACGGTGGAGTAATTCAACAAATAACATTAAGCTTTGAGCAACTCCCCCTCCCGATACGACCAGCGCGGTGTTTCTGCCTCGAAAGAAGATGTGCACGCGGCCATTAAAAACCTCGACAAAGGACTTTTCCCGAATGCTTTTTGTAAAGTCATCCCCGATTTACTGGGTAGCGACCCCGATTATTGCAACATCATGCATGCCGACGGGGCGGGAACCAAATCCTCGCTGGCCTATTTGTACTGGAAAGAAACCGCTGATTTATCCGTTTGGAAGGGCATTGCCCAGGATGCTATTGTGATGAACACCGACGACCTGCTGTGTGTGGGGGTTACGGACAACATCCTGCTTTCATCCACCATTGGCCGCAACAAGAACCGGATTCCCGGCGAGGTAATTGCCGCCATCATCAACGGCACCGAAGAATTTCTTGAAACGATGCGTTCACTCGGTGTTGATATGTTTTTAAGCGGTGGCGAAACCGCCGATGTGGGTGATTTGGTCAGGACGATTATTGTCGATTCAACCGTTACCGCAAGGGTGAAAAGAAGTGAAATTATCGAAAACAACATCCGCCCCGGCGATGTGATTGTGGGGCTGGCATCTTTCGGGCAGGCCACTTACGAAAACGAATACAACGGGGGCATGGGCAGCAACGGGCTCACCTCGGCCCGCCACGATGTTTTCCAGCACGAACTGGCCCGGAAGTTTCCCGAAAGCTTCGATCCCGCAATCCCTAAAAACCTGGTATATTCAGGAAAACTAAAACTAACAGGCCCCTCACCTGTAGAAGGCGTTGATGTCGGAAAACTCGTTTTGTCACCCACACGTACCTACGCTCCGGTTGTCAAAGCTATTTTCGAAAAACATGGACGCAAAAGCATCCACGGCATGATTCATTGCAGCGGCGGGGCACAGACGAAAGTGCTGCATTTTGTCGAAAACCTGCACATCGTCAAAGACAATTTGTTCCCCACCCCTCCCCTGTTTGAGATGATTCAATCGCAATCTAAAACAGACTGGAAAGAAATGTACAAAGTCTTCAATATGGGCCACCGGATGGAATTTTACGTCTCAGAAAAGATGGCCGAATCATTGATTTCCATCTCTAAAAGTTTCAATATTGATGCACAGATTGTGGGACGGGTGGAGGCATCTTCTGCTAAAAAACTTACGATCCAATCAGAATACGGGAACTTCTCCTATGGCTAAAAACCTGCAACCCGAAACCTGTAACCCGTAACCCGCAACCCGCAACCCCTTTCCGTTTCCCTTTTTTCTCTATCTTTGATTTGTGATAGAATTTATCCTCAACAACAAACACATTCAGACCAACGAGCCTCCCGGCATGCCGTTACTCGATTTTATCCGTTACACAATGGATTTGACGGGAACCAAATCGGGCTGCCGCGAAGGCGATTGCGGTGCATGCACAGTGATGGAAGGAAGCCTGAATAACAATGAATTAAAATACAAAACCATTGTTTCCTGCCTCACACCATTAGGTAATGTGCAGGGCAAACACATTGTTACCGTCGAGGGATTGAACATGAATCACCTCTCCCCCGCCCAAAAAGCGATTGTTGAGCAGGGTGGCACACAGTGCGGTTTTTGCACACCCGGATTTGTGGTTTCCTTAACCAGCCACAGCCTTACCGACGATGCCGGAGACCCGGAAAAAACCCGTGCGGCATTGGATGGAAACATCTGCCGTTGCACCGGATACAAATCAATCGAAAGAGCTGCCACCGCCCTGGCAGATTCCTTTTCCGGGAGAAACGGGGAAAATACTCTGGAACAGCTTGTTGCCACAGGACATTTACCGGCTTACTTTAATGGCATTGCTGAGCGGCTGAAAAAAATAAGGAAGTTAGCGGAACCCATGAAAACAAACGGGATATTGCTGGCAGGTGGCACCGATTTATTGGTTCAAAAATCAGATGAGATTGCTGAAGGAGAACTGACTTTTTTACAAGATAAAAAGGAGTTGAAAGGAATTGCGGTTCAGGATAATATTTGCACCATCGGCGCAGCCACTACCGCGGCGGAAATCAGCGGATCGGCAGAATTACAAGCTCACTTTCCTGCTTTACAATCCCACTTCAAACTGATATCGTCCACCCCCATCCGCAATATGGGCACCCTGGGGGGCAACCTCGTCAATGCTTCCCCCATTGGTGATTTGAGTATTTTCTTTTTGGCGTTGGATGCTGAATTGAAACTACAAGATAACAAAGGAAAACAACGAAGAATTTCGCTGAAAGATTTCTTTCTCAACTATAAAAAACTTGCGCTAAAAAGCAGGGAAATTATTGAAAGCCTGCGTTTCCGTCTTCCTGAAAAAGACGAATATTTCAACTTCGAAAAAGTAAGCAAACGGCAGCATTTGGACATTGCTTCCGTCAACACAGCCATTCACCTGCACATCGAAAACGATTTTATTACCAAAGCCGCCCTCGCCGCCGGGGGAGTGAGCCCTGTCCCTTTTTTCCTTGTTAAAACTTCGAAATTTCTGACCGGACAAAGATTAGATGAAGCAACATTGCTTCAAGCCAACGAAATCATGCAGGACGAGATTTCCCCCATTTCCGACATCCGCGGCAGCGAAGCTTACAAAAGGCTTTTGCTCAGGCAATTGTTTTTCGCTCATTTTTTAACAATTAAACCTGAATTGTTCAAACTGAGAAATCTTTTAACTAAATAGAGGAAAATGAATTGGCTTAAAATAAAGTTTAAACCAAACAGTCTTGATAAATATCTCTTCGCGCCTTTGCGCCTTTGCGTGACACCTGTTTGCTCATGAAAAACATCGACTCCATCGGACACGTGACCGGAAAATCGGTTTACCTCGATGACATCCCTGTCAGAAAGGGCACATTGTATGCGGTTCCTTTTGTCTCGTCTATTGCCCGGGGAATTATTACAAGGATTGATTTGACCAAAGCTGCTTCGCTGGACGGTGTAGTAAAAATCTTGACCTGGAAAGACATTCCCAGCGAAAACCAGATTGGCGGCATCCTCCCTGACGAGCCTTTGTTTGCTGAAACAGAAGTTGATTTTATTGGCCAACCCATCGCCTGCATTGTGGCCGAAAGTGAACTCATCGCACGGAAAGCCAGAAAACTGATTGAGATTTCTTTTGAAGAACTTCCTCCCGTGCTCAACCCCCGTGAAGCAGCACAAGCCGGACAATTCCTTTTTCCTCCCCGGACTTTTCAAAACGGGAATGAAAAAAACAGCTGGAAAAAATGCACCCATATTTTTGAAGGCCGTGCCGACAGTGGCGGGCAGGAACACCTCTACATCGAAACCCAGGGCGCCTACGCATTGCCCATGGAAAACGGGAACATCAAAGTCCATTCTTCAACGCAAGGCCCCACGGCTGTTCAAAAAACCATTGCCGGCGTTCTGGGTATCCCCATGCACCTGATTGAAGTGGATGTACAACGGCTGGGTGGCGCCTTTGGCGGCAAAGAAGACCAGGCCACACCCTGGGCCTGCATGGTCGCTTTAGCAGCACAAGTACTGCAAAAACCGGTTAAAATTTCGCTCCACCGCATGGACGATATGTACATGACCGGAAAGCGTCACCCCTATTCAACAGATTTTAAAATCGGGCTATCAAAAGATTTGAAAATTCTGGCTTTTGAAGCAAGCTATTTCCAAAACGGGGGTGCTGCCGCCGACCTGTCACCGGCCATTTTGGAACGGACGCTGTTTCATGTCACCAACAGTTATTTCATTCCCAACGTAAAAGCCACGGCTTATTCCTGCAAAACCAACTTGCCCCCCTTTACCGCTTTCCGCGGATTTGGCGCACCACAGGCCATGTTTGTCATCGAGTCGGCCATTGCGAAAGCCGCCGGGGAATTGAAGATTCCGGCTTCCGTTATTCAGGCAAAGAACCTCCTGAAAAAAGGCGATGAATTTCCTTATGGCCAAAAAGCCGAAGAAGAAAATGCCGTCAAAAGCTGGAAACAAGCTGATAAACAATTCGATGTTTCCAAACTGTTTAAGGAAATTGAAACCTTCAATAAA
>JAKIVD010000010.1 GCA_021647205.1 Bacteroidales bacterium
AGGGTGCGGCCGGTGTGCCGGCATTGAAATAAAATCCCCCGGGTGTAAGGCCTGAACCGTCCGGCACGTAAACCAACAGGCCGGTAGCCGGATTTTTGATGGTACTGCCATCCACATCGTTTACAAGCGCCACCCTGGGAATGAGCAAGCCACCCTCAGGGGATTTTACATCCAGCATAGCCGACGCATCGGGCGTGCTGCCATCGGTGTTGATGGCCACCTGGGCGGTGAGGGAAATATTGAACAGTAAGCCAAGCATTAAGATAAAGGATAAATTTTTCATAAGAGTAGGTTTTATGGGTTAAATATTCGGGTTACAGCTTACGGGTTACAGGTTACGGGTTACGGGTTACAGGTTACGGGTTTTGCCATTTCATGGGTGGTCATCAATCGCTAAAAACCGATGGCTGATGACTATTTATCACTCACCAACTTCTTTAAAAGCTCAATTTCCTTTTTTAGCAGTTCGATGGTTTGTTGCTGCTGCTCTATGTTAGTCTGCTGCTCCTGTACAGCTTTTACCAGGGGCACGACAAATTCGGCATAGCGCAGGCCATAGTGTGAGGTTTCATTTTTTGGTTTATCTATCCCATGAAAATCATAGCCTGTACTTTTGGCTGCTGCTTCCACTTCCTGGGCAATAAAACCGGATTGTAGTTCGGCTGCTTTAAGTTGCTCGGATTCCGGCGGACGCGAACGTTCATCAGTACCATAAAACCGCGCAATGGCATCCATGTCCAGGTGATAGGTTACCGGTCTGAGTTTCATGATAAAATCAAGCCCGACTACATTTTGCTGTATCCCGGTCTTAAATCTTTTATCGGAAACATTCGTCCAGTTGGCAAAACCGCCAATCGTTGAAACAGACGCGTCCCCGATTCTGACCGTATTAGAAGCCCCGGGTTCTGCATTATGGCCCAATGCGGTTGAATTTGTCAAGGAAGCTCCTGTGTTTAAAGCGCCATATCCCAAAGCAGTATTGAAAGTTCCGGTCGTGTTGGTGCCCAGTGCATAAGCTCCGCAAGCAGTATTATGATTTCCTGAAATATTTAAGTCGAGTGAACGATAACCGAGTGCGCTGTTGAGTTCTCCGGTTGTGTTTACCGGAAGTGACTTATACCCACAAGCCGAATTGGAGAAGCCACTAGTATTTTGCTCAAGAGCAAAATAGCCGATTGCCATATTGTAATTCCCTGTACTCCATTTTAATGCACTCACTCCAACACCAGTATTTCTAATTCCTGAATTGAACTCCATGGCTCTGTTACCAATGGCTGTGTTGTCACTTTCTGTTGTTTGGGTATACAGGGCATATACACCTAATGCAGTATTTCTACTACCCGTTGTATTGCCAGACATCGCCTTATACCCCATTGAAGTATTTTCTGTCCCTGTTGTATTATCAAGCAATGAAGAAGCGCCATTTGCTGTATTTTGAGCACCAGTTGTATTTGAGTGAAGCGCCTGATAACCAACAGCGGAGTTATCGCCGCCCGTTGTATTTGCAAATAGTGCTTTTGAACCCACTGCCGTATTGTATTTTGCCTGTCCCGAACCAGCCCCAATGCCATTGTTGTACAAGGCAGAGTCACCAACAGCCACCAGGTTTGAACGCGTAGTGTTCGACCTTAAAGCACTAACACCGATAGCTACGTTAGAGTTGCCTGTTGTATTATCGTACATAGTGTATGAACCCATTGCAGTATTGTTGTCTCCGCTTGTGTTGTAGTAAAGCGTTCGAAAGCCGTAGGCATTGTTATAGCTTCCTGTCGTATTCGTAAAGAGCGAAGTGAAACCGTTTGCGTTATTCAAATTTCCGCTGGTGTTTGAAGTGAGTGTGTGAGAACCGTAAGCCGTATTGTTTGTGCCCGTGGTGTTTGCAGTGAGTGACTGAAAACCTGTTGCCGTATTGCTGAATCCTGTTGTGTTGGCATAAAGGGCTTTTGAGCCGACAGCAGTATTGTAGTTTGCATGAGAAGTTGTGCTGGCTCCTGTCCCGTTATTGTACAAAGCCGAATCACCTATTGCCACCAGGTTTGAGCGGTCGGTGTTGTTAAATAAGCTGCTTGCGCCGATAGCCACATTGGAATAGCCAGTAGTATTCTTGTATAATACCTGATATCCGGCAGCTGTATTATCGTAGCCGGTGGTATTTGCTTGGAGTGCCTTCGAACCAATGGCAGTATTGTATCTTGCATGATCAGTATGGCTTGCTCCAGTGCCGTTATTGTACAAAGCCGAATCGCCCACAGCCACCAGGTTGGAGCGGTCAGTATTTCTATACAGTGATTTTGCACCAATAGCAACATTGGAATGGCCGGTTGTGTTAAAACGAAGTGATAGATAACCATCTGCAGTATTGGCAATTCCTGTTGTATTTTGATTAAGTGCAAAATACCCATTTGCAGTATTGGCATTTCCTGTTGTATTTTCCTGAAGAGCGTACGCTCCATTTGCCGTATTGATATTTCCTGTTATATTCTTGTGTAATGTAGCATAACCGGTTGCTGTGTTTTTGTAACCTGTGTCGTTGTACTTCAAAGATGCTGCTCCGGTTGCTGTATTGTTGTAACCAGCTGTATTGATATACATTGTACCCGATCCACTTGCCGTGTTACCACTACCTGTTTTATTCAAATAAAGGGCTTTGTATCCAATAGCAGTGTTTTCATTTCCTGAAGTATTTATAGCAAGTGAATTTGCACCTATGGTTGTATTGTAATTGCCCATTGTATTCGCGGCAAGGCTACTGTCACCAAAGGCTGTGTTAAAATCCCCTATACTATTTGCAGCCAGCGATTTTGCTCCGGTTGCGGTGTTGTGGCTGCCCTCAGTATTGGCAAAAAGTGCGCTGTCGCCGCTGGCGGTGTTGTAGCTTCCGCTCGTGTTTTTGTTCAGGGAGTATGCACCCGTCGCAGTGTTGTTTGAGCCGGTGGTGTTGGAAAACAATGACTTAGTGCCAATTGCCGTGTTTTTTCTCCCGCTTGCGTTGTTGTACATGGACATGTACCCCAATGCCGTATTGTAATCTTCGTTGTTTTTAAACAGTGCGTAGGCACCCGAGGCCGTATTGTAATTGCCGCTGCTGTTGGTGAAAAGGGCATAAGCACCCACAGCGTTGTTAAAAGAACCGGTGGCGCTGTTTTGCAGGGCGTAGGCCCCGGTGGCGGTATTTAAGCTTCCCGTCGTGGTGAACTTTCCTGCTGACCGGCCAATAAAAACATTCCTGCGGTTGGTTAAATCATCATTTGCACCAGCACCTTCCCCTATAAATACAGAGTTCCCCGTATTCAGCACTTCCAGTTGCCCTTTGGGTGTAAGCCGCAGGTAGATGGTGTTATTACTTCGGAAATCAACGGCTACATTGTTTACTGTTCCCAGGAAGTTTTTCCCGGCGACCATGCCGGTGTTTCCAAAAGTCTGCCAGGCATCTTCATCGGTATTTCCGTAAAAAAAACGGTTCCAGAAGGGTGCGGCCGGTGTGCCGGCATTGAAATAAAATCCCCCGGGTGTAAGGCCTGAACCGTCCGGCACGTAAACCAACAGGCCGGTAGCCGGATTTTTGATGGTACCGCCATCCACATCGTTTACAAGTGCCACCCTGGGAATAAGCAAGCCACCCTCAGGGGATTTTACATCCAGCATAGCCGACGCATCGGGCGTGCTGCCATCGGTGTTGATGGCCACCTGGGCGGTGAGGGAAAGGTTTAACAGTAAGCCAAGCAATAAGATAAAGGATAAATTTTTCATAGCTATTGGGTTTTAAGTTTATATCGGGCACTGCTTTTCGGCCTGACTGTCAGTCAATAATGCTAAAGTCGCTGTACCCCTTTGTTGATTGATAATTGATTTCTGCTTTTTTCTTCCTGTACTTTTCTGCAATGCCGAGGCACCATTCTTTAAAGTGTTCTATCTGTTCGGTACGGCCCTCGGCTTCAAGGTACAGCGCGTCGTCTTCGGTGTACCTGGCAAGCCCTTTCACACCGCATTTAAAGGCCCGGTGCATGGCCGAAAACCGGATTCCCGTGTCTTTAAAGTTGCCGTAGATTTTGATGCTGATGTTTTTTATTTCACTTTCCAATGTTGTAGTATTTGCCAGCTTGTGCATTCTTTTTCCGGTTATTGTGCAAATAACAATGATCCAAATGAGCTTTTCAAAAAAACGGGGGAGACAAATGGGGGGACAGGGGATGGGGGAGTGGCAAGTGATGAGTGGTGAGTGACGATTAGCGATTGACGAATGACAATTTTGGGGCGAGATGGGAGGGGTGGAATTGAAAAATCAGGCCGCACCTACGGAGCTCATTCCATGATTTATGGTTTTTCTGTAAACAGGGCGCACCTCTGGCGCTTAAACCAAAAGCCTCGTCGAGGCGAAATGTTTATAGAAAATTTAATACGGAAAAAAGCAGCTCCGCAGGTGCGGCCTCCTGGTCGTCCGGCCACCGAAGAAAAAAACTTCAATACAGTACGGATTTTCATTAGTGGTCAGACGATTACCAAAACAGTGTTGGCAGCCTGAAAAGGGGAAAATCAGGTTGTTGCAATCAGATGGAGGCGACAAACTCAAAGAGGGAAGCCCCGGTATCCAAACCAAATTTCTTCCTTAATCGCTGGCGGCTTTTTTTTACGGATGCAACAGTTACATTGAGTAATTGCGCGCTTTCGCTGGTAGTGAGCCGGATGCGGATGTAGGCAGTCAGCCGGATGTAGGTTTCACTCAGCCCGGGATGCTTCCGGTTCAGCTTGTCAAAAAAACCGGGATGGACTTTTTCGAAGCTGAGTTTGAATTTTTGCCAGTTTTGATCGATGTCGATGTTGTTGTTTATCAACCGGATGAGGTCCGGTATAAAATCTTCATTTCCCTTTGCTTTCGAACCAGTAAGTATTTCCGCTTTGATATTGGTGAGTGCTTCATTTTTGTTCACTATGCACAATGCGGAGTTGACAAGCTCGTTGTTTTTTTGTTCAATTTCGGCCCTGTGTTTTTCCCTCTGCAACCTGTTGAGTTGTTTTTCGGCAAAAACTTTATCTTCGAGATGCTCCTTTTCTGCCTCTTTTTTTGCCAGTTCCATTCTCCTCAGCTCCCTCACCCTTTCGTAAAGCAATTTGCTTTGTTTTAATGATTTTGACTTCAAACTGAAGGAATAAACCGTTGCCAGCAGCAACAGCACCAGGGCAGAAATTGCGACAAACAAGAATCTTTTTTGGACTTTTTGTAACTGAATATCTTTCAGTAAAAGTTCGTTTTTGCGTTCTTTCTTCTCCGTTTCGTATTTGGTTTGCATTTCTGCAATGGCATGCGCAGTAATATCGTTGTAGATGCTGTCGTTCAGTAAACCGATTTGTTCATATATCGCCACGGATTTCTCAAATTCACCAAACAAAAGGTAGTACTCAACAAGGCTGTTGTAATTGGTCAGAACCAGGTGCCTTGCATTGATTTGTCTGGCAATGTCGAGGCTGTTCAGAAAATAAGCAGCCGCCGCTTTTGAGCCCTTTGAAAGGTGTACAGTCCCGATGTTGGTCAGTACCGAAGCCTCGGCAAACCTGTCGTTGGTTAGACGAATGAGGTCGAATGCTTTTTGATAATAAGCCAGCGCTTTATCAGGATCGCCCAGGTTTTTATAAATCAATCCTAAACTGTTGTAGGTTTCCGACAGACCTTCCTGATCGTTCAAATTCTCTTTGATGCCGGCCGATTCGAGGTAGTATTTTTTGGCCAGCTCAGTGCCACCGGTATTCTGGTAGGCATTGGCAAGGTTCAGTAAATTTTTTGAAACCTCTCTGTCATTATGCAGTTTGCGATTGGCTTCAAGGGCATTTAAAAGGTAGGCGATGGCATTGGGGTAGTCTTCGGTTTTCAGGTAAATGTTGCCAATGTTGTTGAAGTTGTATGCTTTTAGTTTCAGGTTTCCGGTTTTCTCAGCGATACGCAAGGCTTTGTGATAATAGGTGATTGCCTCATCGTATTCAGCCATCTGGTAGTAACAGCCGGCAATATTGATGAGGTTGTTGGCCCATTTTGTCGAGTCATTGAGTCCGGCCCTGATGGTAGCCGAAAGTTCGTAATAATGAAGTGCATTTGAAAAATTGGATAACCTGAGGTAATTCGTCCCGATTTTGGTGTAACATTTGGCCAGCAGTACCGAATCGGGGGTGGCCGTGAGATAGGGAACCGACTTTTTAAAATACGCATTGGAGACGGCCTGCATGCCTTGCAGCCATTTTACGATTCCCAGGTTGTAATAGGCTTTTCCGAGTAATTCGTTTGTACCGGTTTTTGCAGCAAGGCGGTGAAATTCCAGGGCATACGCTTCTGCCTTATCGTATTCTTTGGAACGTACATAATTGATGAGGATTTCTTTTGCGGCCTTCATCCGAACGCTGTCATTATCTGAAGTTTGTAAGATATTTTTTAAGCTGTCGGGATCGGATGGCAGGCTATAAGCATTTGCTCCGGTTCCGCATAGTAAAAAGATGAAAATAAAAAAGGGCAAGGATGATCGCATAAAATGTGAAGTTTGGCGCACTAAAGATAGGAAATTATCAATGCGCCAGGCCCCTTCACAAACAAAATCCCCTCCGGCAGTTAAAACAGCTTCATTATTAGAAGTCCCGGCACAAGAGAGAGCGGTGTGGATTTCGTTTATTTTCTCAGCAAAGCTTCCATCCGGTCGAGGCGGGTTTTGAGCTCGCGGTTTTCCTTTTCAAGTTGCTCTATTCTCAGGAGGTGATTTTGGTGGGCTACTTCTTGTTCCTGTACAGCTTTCACCAGGGGCACCACAAATTCGGCATACGCCAAGCCGTAATAACTGGCATCGCCTTTGGGTTTCTTCACCCCGCTGAAGTCGTAGCCCGCCTGCCGGGCTGCGGTTTCCACTTCCTGCGCCAGAAAGCCGGATTGTTTAATGGTTTCAATCTCGTATTTTTCGGGATAGTCGCTCTCGTCTACTACCCCCATGAGCGCATCTATTTTATCTTTGTCCAGGTAATAAGTTACCGGGCGAAGATTCATGATGAAATCCAGCCCTTTCACGTCCTCCCGCACCTTGTTTTTTACCCTTTTATCCGAAATGATCGACCAGTCAACGTTTCCGCCGATCACGGTAACGCTGCTGTTGCCGATCACAACTCTGTTGCTGGCACTGGGTTCGGCGTTGTAGCCCAGGGCCGTACTGTTCGTCCAGCTTGTCCCCAGACTGAACGCGCCGTGGCCGACCGCCGTATTGTTGGTGCCGATGGTGTTGGCCAGCAGGGCCTGGTAACCGACGGCCGTGTTCTTGCCACCTGTGCTTGCATTGTACAGCGCCTGATAGCCGGTGGCCGTGTTACGGTTGGCGGTGGTGTTGTAGTACAATGCCTGGACCCCGTTGGCCGTATTGCGGTTGCCTGTTGTGTTCTTGTAAAATGCCTGGTATCCCGAAGCAGTGTTGTTGCTGCCTGTGCTGTTTGTAAAAGCTACGTAATGCCCGCTTGCCGTGTTTGAAGTGCCGGTGGTGTTGGATGCCAGTGCCCGGTTGCCAATGGCAATGTTGTGTATGCCGTTGGTCGTGGCCGTGGGTTGGTTGCTGTACAAAGCGCTGTCGCCGATGGCAATATTGTGGCTGTGCCATCCTGCGCCCCCGTCATAAGACTGGGAATATAAGGCCTCCGTTCCAATGGCGATGTTGCTGCTCGCAGTGGTGTTCGAATAGAGTGCGGATAAACCGAATGAGATATTGTACCCTCCGAAAGTATTTGAATACAATGCATTATAACCCGTCGCGATGTTGTACTGTCCGGTCGTGTTGAAATAAAGCGCACTATAACCCGTCGCGATGTTGTACTGGCCGGATGTGTTGGAATATAACGCTTTATAACCCGTTGCGATGTTGTACTGGCCGGATGTGTTGGTATACAATGTCCTGGTACCAATGGCCACGTTTCCCGAGGCGGTTGTATTTGAATAGAGGGCATATCTACCAACTGCTGTGTTGGAAGCACCGGTTGTGTTGTTGTATAGTACCCGAAAACCAACTATGGAATTGCCGATACCTGTTGTAGTGGAATAGCCGGCTTCATACCCGAAAGCAGTATTTGGACTGTTGGTACTCGAGTACAATGCACGGTAGCCGACCGCCGTACTGTTACCAGCGTTTACTGAATAAAGTGCTTCGGCTCCAATGGCAACACTGCCGATTCCTATAGAGTTCGAATAGAGTGCCCGCATACCAACTGCTACATTTGAATACCCTGTTGTATTTGCGTTCAGCGCCAGAAAACCGAAAGCTGCGTTGTGACTTCCGGTGGTATTTGAAAGAAGTGAACTGTAGCCATTTGCCGTGTTCCAGTTGCCGGTCGTATTATTTAGAAGCGCGCTGTATCCGGTGGCTGTGTTAGAGCCCCCCGATATATTGGAAGTCAGTGCACTCACACCGATGGCCGTATTGTTACTCCCTGTCGTATTTGCATCCAGCGCACTACTGCCTATTGCAGTATTGGAACTTCCGGTAGTGTTCAACAAAAGACTTTGATGACCAACTGCCGTGTTGAGTCCTAGTGTTGCTTCATTGGCAGACAGGGCCTTGTAGCCAAGCCCGGTATTGCCTCCGCTTATAATGTTTCCGCTCCCTGCGTGGTATCCGACAAAAACATTCCGGTTATTTGTTAAATCATCATTAGCTCCGGCGCCTTCCCCCAGAAAAACTGACTGTCCGGTTCCTGTTTGGGCGATGTGCCCGTTTACGTCCAGTTCTGCAAGGGGTGTTGCCGTGCCGATGCCGATGCTGTCGGCAGTATTGAAAACGTAATTACCGTTAACTGTCCATCCGCCACCGTTTATGGAATCGCCGCTGGCCCAGTTGGCATTGCCCGAAGCATCGGAGACCAGGACCAGCCCTGCGGCCTGTTTGCCGTCCACGTAGCGCATGCTGCCTTGAACATCCAGGGTGGCCGCAGGTGTTGCCGTACCGATGCCGATGCTATCGGTGGTGTTGAGCACATAATTTCCGTTAACCGTCCAGCCGCTGTTGATTACCGTGTCGCCATTGGCCCAGTTTGCATTACCAGAGGCATCGGAAACCAAGACCAGTCCTGCCGCTTGCTTGCCGTCCACATAACGTATCGTGCCGGCGACATCCAGAGTGGCAGTGGGGGTTGTCGTTCCCAATCCCAGGTAACCGTTGGCCAGGTCGCCGTAAAGGGTGTTGCCGATGTTTAACTGATCATTGCCTGTGGCCGATGGCGCATCCGCATTCGCGCCAATGATGATGTTGTTGCTGCCGGTTGTGATGTTGTCGCCGGCCATGAAACCCAGCGCGGTGTTTTGGTAACCGGTGGTATTGGTAAGCAACGACTTTGAACCGACAGCCGTGTTTTCTGTGCCTTCGATCGTTAAAGTTGCACCGGTCCCGTTGTTAAGCAATGCCGAATCGCCAACCGCCACAAGGAAATTGCGGTCGGTATTCCCCTTTAATGCATAAGCACCAATACCAACATTTGCCGAACCTGTGGTATTGTCGTGCAGCGACCAAAAACCGGTTGCCGTGTTTCTTTTGCCCTGCGTGTTGTTGTTGAGCGAACGCCTGCCGATTGCGGTATTGGCATTTCCACTGAAGTTAAAATATAGTGCGTTGTTGCCGACCGCCACATTGTTGATGCCACCCTGGTTTTCATAGAGGGCATAACTACCAATTCCAACGTTATTGTTGCCTACCGAGTTACGGTAGAGTGAAAACGAACCATACGCAATGTTTAGACCTCCTGTGGTGTTAAAATATAGCGAATACCCTCCTGTAGCCACATTATATGTTCCGCTTGAATTTCTTAAAAGTGAAGAATAGCCGATGGCGATATTCTGAGACCCTGTGGAATTGAAGTTTAAAGCAGAATACCCGAGGGCCATATTGTAATTTCCACTAGTATTGTTACGAAGTGTGCTGTATCCTATTGCAGTTGAAGCTATGCCGGTTGTGTTTTTGTTGCCGGAAAAATAACCTATGAAGACATTCTTGTTATTCGTCAAATCATCATCGGTCCCTGCGCCTTCGCCGATAAAAACGGAATTACCTGTGTTCAATGTTTCCAGCTGTCCCTTGGTGGTGATGCGTAACTTCGTTGTGTTGTTCGTACGTACGTCAAGCGCCTGGTTGTCGGTGGTGCCGATAAAGTCGGTACCCGATGTTGTGCCGCTGTTACCGGATGTTGTCCATCCCGCGCCGCTGCCCGAGGCAGGAACCATCCGCACCCAGTTGGGGGTGGCCGGTGTGCCGTTATTGTAATAGAAGCCGGCAGGACTGAGGCCGCCGGTGCCCGTATTGTAAACCAGCAGTGCCGTGGCCGGACTGGCGATGGTTACGGCGTCGGTGGTAGCGGTCAGTGCCACCCGCGGAATGAGGATTCCACCACTGGCTGATTTCACGTCCAGCATGGCCGAGATATCCGGTGTACTGCCGTCCGTGTTGATAGCCACCTGGGCTCTTAAGGAAATATTCACAAATAAAATGAGTAAAACAATGGAGGTAAGAAATCTTTTCATGGTCTCATTAATTGATTAATACTGCGTAAATTGCTCACATTAGTTTATCACAATGACCGAGAATCATCAGCCATATACTTTTCGTAAAATGCCTTGTCATCGCAGTGAGACCTGTCTCGCGGAAAAGGTTCAAGAGTATAGAATAGCAGTCAGAGGTGTGGATGTAGCTTATTTTCAGTTACGAAACAACACATACAATGCTCTTTTTCAAAAATTAATTAGGTTGGTTACTTGTCTTGCCAAACACAGACCCGACAAATGTACATAGTTTTACGGGAAATCCAAATTTTAGGTTTCCGAGATGCACTTAGGCTTAGGCTGCCTTTCTCACAGGATTTTTTGTATTTTTGACGCTCAACTCACTAACTATGAAAAACCGGATTTCCTGTTTTGTTTTTTTATTTTTAAGCCTGCAGGCTATGCAGTCTTTCGGGCAGTTCAGTGTGAGCAGGGTGCTTGACCGGAATGTCACCACCTCGCAGGACGGGTTTTTCTATGCCCTGCCGCAGACAGTCCTGGAGATCAACTTGCTTGTCGAAAAACTTGAAAAGAAGAAAGGTCCGCTGGCCGACTTTACCGAAGAATACCTGGGAACGGACCAATTCATCACCTCCAACAGTACCTCTTACCGCTTGCTGGACGTGCATATAGAACCCATAACGGAGCCCGACCCCGGCAAGGTGTACTATGTCATGTTTCCTGCCGACCGCGCCAAAGATGCAAAACCCACGGGCTTCAGCCTTAGTCCGCAGGGTATTCTTGCCGCCTACGACCCCGAAGGACAGACCACAGCAAGAATCATTGAAAACGACATCAATCAGACCATCATTGTTGACAATGCCGACGAGGGCTTTAACTACGGGGCCGATTACAACCGAATGAAGAAAGTGGATACCGTCATCCGCAAAATCACCATCGACACGCTAACCATCGACCGTTTTTTGTTCAAGACCAGTTGGGTGGACAAAAGCCCGGAAGAACGCGCCAACGAGGCTGCCAAACGCATTGTCGAAATACGCGAAAGCCGTTTCAACCTGATCAGCGGTTTTCAGGAAGTCAACTACGGCGAAAGCATCAAATACATGGACAGGCAGCTCAGACAATTGGAAAGAGAATATCTCGAGCTTTTTCTGGGAAAGGAGACCAAATCAATTGAGAGTTTGACCGTTTATTTCACGCCATCCAGGGAAAAAACATCGGCCACACTCTTCCGCGGAACCGATGGAAGCCGTGTGGAACTCGAAATAAAAAGTCAGGGCACAACACGGAATCTGCCCTTGGAACCCTTGTCAAAAACCGACAACATTTTTTACCGTATTCCCGAAAGCGCTGTTGTGGAAGTTACCCGCGAGGGCAAAGTGTTTTACCGGGGAAACTTTAGCCTTCCGCAGTTGGGCGTTGTGGCTGCAGCACCGCTGAACCGTTCCCGGCTGCATTTTGATCCCAAAACCGGGGCACTTGTAAAAATCGTCAGAGAGTAAGTGCTTCGCTAAGGGTAACAAGCTTTTTGAGTAGATCTTCCAGCGCATCCAGACGCAACATATTGGCACCGTCCGATTTGGCCATGCCGGGTTCGGGGTGGGTTTCCAGGAAAATCCCGTCAACACCTGTTGCGATCCCGGCTTTGGCAATGGTTTCAATCAGTCCGGGCGTGCCGCCCGTTACCCCCGAATCCCTGTTGGGCTGTTGCAGCGAATGGGTGACATCGAGCACCACGGGAACCCCGGTTCTTTGCATTTCGGGGATGTTCCGGTAGTCCACCACCAGGTCGCCGTAGCCAAACATATTTCCCCGCTCGGTAAGCATCACCTGTTCGTTCCCCGTTGAACGTACCTTTTCAACGGCAAAGCGCATGGAGGCGCCCGAAAGGAATTGTCCTTTTTTGATGTTTACCGTCTTGCCGGTTCTCCCTGCTGCCAGCAGCAGTTCTGTCTGCCGGCAGAGAAAGGCTGGAATTTGCAACACCTCTGCAAATTCGGCGGCCATGATCGCTTCGTCGGCTGTGTGAATATCCGTTACCACCGGTACGTCGAAAGTTTCGCCCACTTTCCTGAGTACCTTCAGTGCTTTATTATCGCCGATGCCCGTGAAAGCATCCATGCGCGAGCGGTTGGCCTTTTTGTAGGAAGCTTTGAAAATGTATGGAATTTTCAGCCTGTCGGTTATCTCCAGTATTTTTTCGGCAATGGGGAAGGCCATATATTCGTCCTCGATAACACAAGGCCCGGCCATCAGGAAAAAATGGCCGCTTCGAAGGTGCTTCAGCCTGGGAATATTGTTGAGCATGCGGTTCAATTTGTTTCCAAAAATACGAAAAAGTGTTGAGGAACAAATTGAAATGTTACAATAAGCGTCTATTGAACTGAAGGCTGTTGACATCACCTATGCCACTGAAGGTTTCCTGCTGACAAAATAAACCCCCGAAAAAATAAACAGCGCTGCAACGACTTCCACCCAGGTCAGGCTGTCTTTTCCGAGTGACAGTACAACCAGCGTTGCCAGGAAGGGCTGCAAATAAATATAGGAACTGTTGGTGGTCGGACTGATGTTCTTCAGGGAGAAATTATTTAAGAAATACGCTAAGACAGTCGTAAACAAAATAACGTAGCCGACGGACAGCCAGATAGTAAAGGGGATGAGGGTATAATCACTTTCCAGGGTCAACCGGATGGAAAAAGGTAAAATGAAAAAGAACCCAAAGGTAAACAACCATTTCATAATAGTCAGGGGGCTGTATTTGGCCATGAGTGGTTTGACCAGAACCAGGAACAGGCCGTAAGATGATGCATTGATGACGACAAGTAAGTTTCCAACAACCATATCAGAGTTAAACGAGAAGCTGCCCCCGCGCAAAATCAGCCAGGATGCGCCCAGCGCACCTAAAAATATACCGATAATTTTGCTGGTTGAAATTCGCTCCTTTATCAAAAAGTGGGAAAACACCAAAACCAGAATGGGTGTACCGACCATGATGATGGAAGCATTGATGGGTGTGGTGAGGTTGAGCCCTTCAAAAAACATAATTTGGTTGATGGCGATACCGAAGACTGCACACAAAGCCAGCCGCCACAAATCTTTCTTACTTACTTTTTCTTTTGGGAAAAAAAGACTGACCAATTGAAAAATAATCATCGCACCAAGCACCCTGAGAAGGATGATGGCCCTGGGTTGCAGGTAATCGGGCATAATGCCCTTGGCGATAACATAATTGAGCCCGTAGATTATGTTGGCTGCAATGACCGCCAAATGGGCAAGGATTATTTTTTGGGACATATTTGTTAATAACAAAACTTAAAATCCACACGTAAAAACCCAACTATCAAACAAGCTGTTTGATGGTTGATTTTTTGAGGACTGTCTTCGCTTCCGAAATAAAAGCCCGGAAGGGAGTATTCATTTGCTATTTTCTGCTAAAACGGCAAATCGTCTTCCGCTTCAATAATGTCCGGCGGCGGGCCATCAGGAGGTGGGGGAGGGGCCTCTCCCTCGTCGGCATCTTTCACGATGCGCCAGGCCCTGACATTGGTGTACCATTTGCTGTTGTATTCACGCGATTCGAGGTTAATGGAAACAGTAAGCCGGTCGCCTTCGGCCACTGCCGATAACATCGAAATCTTATCTCCCCACACATCCATACATATTTTCTTGGGGTACTGGTCATCTGTTTCAATCACAAATTCCTGTTTTTCCCACCTTCCGTTTCTTCCTTCGCCGCTCACCGGTTCAAGCTTCTTGATGAGCGTTCCTTTTACTTCAAGACTCATAATTCTTTCGGTTTTATTTTGGTTTCAAAATTAGCGAAAAAAATGTTTGCCAATCCATAAAACCGGTCGAATCAAAAAAGTTCTTCCTGCTTCCGTCTCCCCCAACCGTCCAGCCATCAAAATTTGACGGATTACGAATTACGGGTTACGATCAGGCGGAAGTAAATAACTGTCCAGCACCTTTCCTGCCACTACAGTAAAACTTTTATCTTTGCCGGTCAGATGAATGAGATGAACCAAAAGGATTTTAGCATGGAAGTCCCACGGCAGTTTTACGCTGACGCGACGGACAAGCCTTTTGAACATTGTCAGGTATGCGGAAAATACCTGCTCGCTGAAGGGACTTCCTATGTGGTGGAAAAAGCCATCAGAAGCTATGAAGGCCACGAGTTTTACGCTACGGCTTACGAATATGCCATTTGTACCGGTTGCCATCAGGATATACAAAAAGGCATGTCGGAAGAATCGATGCGCAAATTGCAAGAATATTACAACAATTTTCTGGAGAAGAGGGGGCAACAACCGCTGGTCATCGACCTCCGTACTTTCGACCTTGACAGTTGGTTGTCGCGTTGCTTTTTTTCCGGGGAAGATATTAAGGGTATGAAGGAATACCAGCTTGTCGGGCAGTTCAGTGGCAGGAGGATGCTCATGAATATGCCACCACTGGTCATCGGTGAAAAAGTAATTGAGCAAATGGCCGGTCTGTTGTCAGACAAAACAATTGACGAGATGAACGGCTTTCGCGATAAGTTTCTTGGTCCGTCGCCCGATATTGAAGAGCTGATCTTCGGTAAACGCCTGCTCCTCATTTAATCGGGCTTTCAAGAATATAAAAACATGAACAGGTTTCTCTTCATCTTTCTCTTCCCTTTTGTTCTCACTAACGCTCAAAACATGAACAATCAACAAGATACAGCCACTTTTGGTTCCGGCTGCTTTTGGTGCAGCGAAGCCATCTTCAGCCGGCTCGAAGGGGTCAGCGAGGTGGTTTCGGGATATTCGGGCGGGAAAATTCCCGATCCGACTTACGAATTGGTTACACAGGGCGAATCGGGCTATGCCGAAGTCGTACAACTGCTGTTTGATCCCGCTGTCATTTCTTACCGTGAATTGCTCGGGGTTTTTTGGCAAACACACGATCCCACAACTTTAAACCGCCAGGGGGCAGACACCGGCACACAGTACCGCTCGGTAATTTTTTACCATAACGAAGAACAGTACCAAACGGCAAAGCATTATATGGCAGAACTGGAAAAAGCGAAAATCTGGGGAAAGCCTGTCGTGACGGAGCTCAGCCCTTTCGACAAGTTTTATCCTGCCGCTGACGAACACCAAAATTTCTACGAAAACAATCCCGCGCAAGGCTATTGTAATTTTGTTATTACACCCAAAATCAAAAAGTTTGAAAGGGTCTTCTCCGAAAAGTTAAAGAAATAAACAGTCGCCCGGCCACCGCCCCGGTACATTTCCATCACGTTCTGACAACTGGTATTGATCATTTAGTTACCACATATTAAGCAGCCATCAATGAACTACCTTTCCGTTGAAAAACTATCCAAATATTTTGGCGACCTGTTGTTGTTCGAGGATATTTCTTTCGGACTGGAGAAAGGTGAAAAGACAGCCCTCATCGCCAACAACGGAACAGGTAAATCCACGCTCTTTAATATCCTGGCCGGGATGGATGCGGCGGACAGCGGAAAACTAAGTTTCCGCAACGGAATTCGCCTTGGTTATTTGCAACAAGACCCTGTATTCGATGAAAACATGACGGTTAAAGATTTGGTGCAAAGCGGGCATTCCGCTATTTACACCGTCATCAGTAAGTACAAGAAAGCGCTGGAGCAACAAAGTATGGACCACAGCCCTGCAAGCCGGCGTGTGCTGGAGGCGGCTTCGGATGAAATGGACTTTTACCGGGCCTGGGATTTTGAACGTCGTGTAAGTCAATACCTTTCATTGTTCAGGGTGTCGATTCCCGACCAGGTAATCGGTACTTTTTCTGGAGGGCAACGTAAACGACTTGCCCTCGCCCTGGTGTTGATTGATGATCCCGACATCTTACTGCTGGATGAGCCCACCAACCACCTTGACATCGAAATGATTGAATGGCTGGAGAAATACCTGAAACAAACAAGCTCAGCCCTGCTAATGGTAACCCATGACAGGTATTTCCTTGACCGGGTCTGCAACCGCATCCTGGAAATGGAAGACGGCCTGATGTACCGGCACAATGGCAATTATTCATATTTTCTCAGGAAAAAGGGGGAAAGAATCGCCAACCGGCAAACAGAAATTAACAAAGCCGCCGGTTTTGTCAGGAAAGAAACGGAATGGATGCGCCGCATGCCTAAAGCACGAACCACAAAGTCGAAGGCACGCATCGACTCGTTTTACCAAAAAGAAGCCATCGCCAACAGCGGGAAAAAAGAACAGCAAATCAGGCTGGATGTTAAATCCAGGCGAATGGGGGGAAACATCCTCGAACTCAAAGACCTTTTCAAAAGTTACGGGAACATCAATATCCTCAACAATTTTAATTACCTGTTCAAGCGCGGGGAACGAATTGGTATAGTGGGGAAGAACGGCTCGGGAAAATCAAGCTTCCTGAATGTGATCATTGAGAAGGAAACTGTGGACTCCGGAACTGTAACAAAAGGGGAGACCATTGTTTTCGGTTATTATTCGCAGGAAGGTATCCAGCTTAAAGAAGACAAGCGCGTGATTGAGGTGGTTACCGACATTGCCGAAGTTATTGAGCTTGGCAACGGTAGCAGCCTGTCTGCATCCCAGTTTCTCTCTTACTTCCTTTTCCCCCCGGAAAGGCAGTTCAATTATGTGTCTAAATTGAGCGGTGGCGAAAAAAAACGCTTGTACCTGCTCACTATCCTGATTAAAAACCCCAATTTCCTGATACTCGACGAACCAACCAACGACCTGGACCTGGCGACATTAAACAAGCTTGAAGAGTTTTTGTCTGCCTACAAAGGCTGTCTTTTGCTGGTTTCCCACGACAGGTATTTTCTCGACCATTTGGTGGACCATCTTTTTATATTCGAAGGTGATGGCAGAATCACTGACTTTTATGGGAATTATGCCGCCTACCACGAAAAAATGATGGCAGCAGCACAACACCTGAAACCCGGAAGGGTAGGGGGGGCAAAAGCGGAGAAGCCCAAAACTGCCGGCCTTCCTGTTAAAAAGAAACGTTCTTACAAAGAAAACCTTGAATACCAGCAACTGGAAAAAGAAATTGCGGAACATGAAGTAGAAAAGGCTCAGTTGGAGACAGCGTTGAACTCAGGGGGAACCGATTACGAAACCCTCCAAGAAAATGCCAGCCGGGTCGGGGAACTTATTGAACTTATCGACGAAAAAACCTTTCGGTGGATGGAACTGGACGAACAGGAATGAAGATGCAACCCTTTAGAAGTTCATAATTTTGACAATGAAAAAACATTCGTCTTCGCGCAACCAAACCAAGGGCAAAGTTTGTCTAATTACAAAGCGATAAAACCTTTTCAAAGACCTGCCCGAAATTACCTTATTTTTGTTGTTGCCGGTAGAAATAAGATTCAGTTGGGGCCTCTTAAAATATATGGAAATAAAAAATTATTGAAGCAGCTCGTATTCATATTACTAATAAGTATAATCCCGAATTTGCTCCATGCCCAGAAGGAAGCCAATATTTGGTATTTTGGCGAAAAAGCTGGGCTTGATTTCTCAGCGGGCAACCCCGTTCCCCTGATTGACGGACAGATGGCCACCGAAGAAGGTTGCTCAACAATTTCTTCACCCGAAGGTGAATTGCTGCTCTATACAGATGGCAGCACCGTATGGAACAAGGACCACAACATCATGCCCAACGGTACGGGCCTGCTCGGACATCCTTCCGGCACTCAGTCAGGAATGATTGTTCCTTTCCCCGGCGTATTAGACAAAGTGATTGTTTTTACCGTTGACTGGAATGTGGACGGTGGCGACAACGGGCTTAGGTATTCGATGGTAGACCTGAACCTGGAAGGCGGACTTGGGGATGTAGTGGCATCAGAAAAAAATGTTGTGGTACTTATACCCGTTGCCGAAAGGGTAACCGCAATAAAACACAGCAATGAAATAGATACCTGGGTGGTGGTCAACAAATACGGAACCAATGAATTTCATTCGTTTCTTGTTACACAATCGGGTGTTAGCTCCACGGCAGTTGTCAGTATGGCAGGCGATTTGGTCAACGACGTCAATTCTCAGGGCTATATGAAAATCTCGCCCGACGGAACCTGGCTCGCAAGGGCGAACGGCTCAGACATGTCCATCGAATTATTTACTTTCGACGCCACTACCGGTCTTGTCGGGTTTGTTGCGAAGGATAGTGGCTTCGGTGTCAGCCGGAGAATGTACGGCGTTGAGTTCTCTCCAAATAGCACCCGCTTGTACGTTAGTACCTGGAAATCGAACCCCATGGGATTGTACCAATACAACCTGGATGCAGGAAGTCCACAGGAGATCATCGATTCAAGAACATTAATCTCGCATAGCCCCAATGGAGCTCTTCAACTTGCGCCAAATAACAAAATCTATTGCATCAGAAACGAAACCATCGGGATGGGTTCCTTGTCTGTAATCAACCAGCCCAACGAGCTGGGAACTGCCTGCGATTTTGTGGTCAACGGCGTTTACCTCGGCGGAAGGGAATCCAACTGGGGTTTGCCACCTTTTAATCAATCGTATTTTAACCTTGAAATCGACTTTAGTTTTGACCAGACCTGCCTCGGCGACGAAACACAGTTTACACTGATCAGTTCTTCAATACCCGATTCGGTTCAATGGAATTTCGGCGATCCGGCTTCCGGTGCTGCCAACACTTCAAAACTGACAAACCCCACGCATGTCTTTACCACTTCCGGAACCTTTACGGTTACTGTAACCACCTGGGTAGCTGCCGAAAGCAAGAGCCTTGCTTATGATGTAAGCATTACCGACGTTCCACTTGTTGACCTGGGAGCGGATACCTCTTTCTGTACCGGGAACCCTTTCTTACTGGATGCCGGTGCCGGTTACGACAATTACCTTTGGTCAAATGGGGAAACATCTCAAACCATCGAAGTTACTGCTGCAGGCTTGTACTGGGTGCTGGTCGAAAATGGCCCCGGTTGCGCGGACCAGGATACGATAGTTTTAAGCGCGGCACCGGGTTATTCGCTGGAAACCGACACCAGTATTTGCCAGGGTGAATCCATTTTCCTTGGCGGTGACTTTCAAACCGAATCCGGTACTTATTACGACAGTTTAACCACGGTTTTGGGCTGCGACAGTATCCTCATCACCAATCTCGAAGTGCTGGGGCTTTTAACAGCCAATGTCGATGCCAGCATTTGCAGTGGCGATTCTGTTTTCCTTGAAGGGGCTTACCGGAAGGAACCGGGGATTTATTACGATACCATCCCCAACCTGAATAGTTGTGATAGCTTGATTGTCACTACACTGGAAGTTTCTGACTTTCTTTCTGAAGAAAGGGAAACCGCAATTTGCCAGGGCGATTCCATCTGGCTTGGCGGCGCATACCAAACCGGCGAAGGCATTTATTTCGATACGCTTCAGAACGAGTTTAGCTGCGACAGCCTTTACATCACCACCTTGTTAGTGAATCCCTTGCCACTGGTGCATCTCGGCAACGACACTTCCATTCTCGAAGGGGATGTGCTGCTACTTGACGCAACTTTCCCGGATGCGCAATACCTGTGGCAGGATGGCTTCACAGGAGCCATTTACAACGCTTCTGATTCGGGTTGGTATTGGGTTGAAGTAAGTACACCATGTGGTATGGCCACCGATTCGGTTTTTATTGACTATCTTCTCGACCTGGAGTGTTTCGTTAAGGTCCCCAATGCTTTCACGCCCAATGGCGACGGTAAAAACGATCTCTTTAAACCCGTGATTAACTGCGATGCCATCAGTTATGAGTTCATGATTTTTGACCGCTGGGGACAGCTGGTCTTTTCGTCTGATAACCAGGAAGAAGGATGGGACGGTGGCATTGCGGAAACGACCTTCCCGACCGGCGTTTATTTGTGGCAACTGGCCTATAAAATTCAGATAAATATTGGGAAATTTATTGAAGGCACGGAAAATGGAACGCTTACCCTGCTAAGATAATTCTGTGGGACACAACCAAAAACGGTTTGATTTTGTCTATCTTTGTAAGGGTTTTAAAAGAGGAAATATTACAGTCATGAAAAAATATACAATTGTTCTGTTTAGCTTGCTGCTGTCGCTTTCGCTGACGGCTCAAAAGCAAGCCAGTTTTTGGTTCTTCGGCGAAAAAGCAGGCCTTGATTTTAACAGCGGTGCACCGGTCGCCTTAACCAATGGGGAATTGAGTACCTGGGAAGGTTGTTCTTCTATTTCCACCGAAACCGGAATTCTGCGTTTTTATACGGATGGCAGCACCATCTGGAACAAAAACGACCTGCCCATGCCCAATGGCAGTGGCTTAATGGGGAACACTTCCAGTACGCAATCGGGAATCATTGTCCCCTGGCCCGAGAACGACAAAAAATATTTTGTGTTTACCATTGATGATGTAGATGCCGGCGGTGGTGCAAATGGTTTGCGCTACTCTGTCGTTGACATGGCCCTGGCAGGTTTTCTTGGTGATGTGGTGGCTAACCAGAAAAATATCTTGTTAACTGCACCCATGTGCGAAAAGCTGACGGCTGTCGGTCATGATAATGGCATCGACACCTGGGTCATTGCCCAAAAATGGGGTACAAATGATTTTTATGCCTACCGTGTTACACCCACAGGTGTAGTCATGACACCGGTAATCAGTTCCGTAGGTACGGTAATTGATACAGAAATTGACAATGCAAAGGGCTATATGAAAGTATCCCCCAATGGGGAGAAACTTGCCAAAGCCAATGCCGGACTCAAAAATATTGAGATATTTGATTTTGACAATGCCACCGGTATCATTAGCAATGTCATTACTGATTACAGCCTCGGTGGTGAACCTTACGGTATTGAATTTTCACCGAACAGCAAATTATTGTATGTGAACACCTGGAAAGCAAATTCAGGGCAAAAACTCCTCCAATACAATCTTGAAGCCGGTACGCCCGGCGAAATCCTTGATTCCCAGGTGCAGATTGCGTCCGGAACAAATGGTGCCTTACAAATTGCACCTGATAATAAATTGTATGTGTCCATGAATTTGTCGGGTTCTATTAGCGTGGTGAATGTACCAAACAAACTGGGGAGTGCCTGCCTTTACGAAGCCAACAAGGTTTACCTTGACGGGAAGATTGCGAGATACGGCCTGCCGCCTTTCGTCCAGTCGTTTTTCAGCTTTAACCCGGGCTTTTACAACGAAACGCCCTGTTACACTGATTCGACACAGTTTTACGAAAACAGTTCGGTAACACCCGATTCGGTTTGGTGGGATTTTGGAAACCTTGCCTCAGGGGAAGACAACTATTCGACCGAATTTGACCCCGTACACCTTTTTACGGCTCCGGGTCTCTATTTTGTAAAACACGTAATTTGGGTCGAAGGCCTGATAGACAGTATTACCAATGGCGTTTTTGTTCACCAGAAACCGGATATTCAATTGGGTAGTGATACTTCTTTCTGTGAGGGGGATCCACTGCTACTGGACGCAGGTGAGGGGTTTGACAGTTATTTATGGAGCAACGGGGATACCACCATGACTACGACGGTTTACCTTGCCGGGGATTATTCATGTTACGTGACAAACGGCCCAGGCTGTGGGAACAGCGATACCGTAGCCGTTGTTGCCCTTCCAAAGCCGGTGATTGACCTTGGTAACGATGTAGCCCTTTGTGCCGGAGGATTCTACACCATTGATGCCGGTCCGGGGTACACCAGTTATTTATGGCCAAATGGATCTACCCAGCAAACCTATTCGGTGGAAACTTCGGGAACTTACTGGGTGGAAGTTACCAATGATGTGGGCTGCGCTGCCAGGGACAGCCTTACTGTTACGTTTTATCCGAATCCCGTTGCCGATGCCGGTCCGGTGCAAACCATAGATCAGGGGCAAACAACTGTGCTTGACGGTTCTGCTACCGGCGGGCTCAGCCCTTACTTTTACGAATGGCAACCTGCTAACCTGCTTGTTCAAAACGACATTGCGGCCCCGGCAACTTTGCCCATTATTACACCAAGCTGGTTTACACTTACGGTTACTGACAGCAGAAATTGTGTGAGTGAGTCGAGCGAAGTGCTGATAAACCTGACGGGTTCTTCTTTAATGGCTTTGCCAACTGCCGATCCTGATACGATTTGCCTTGGTGAATCGACAGATATTTCAGCTTATGCAACAGGAGGGGGGCTTGAATATACTTATGCCTGGACGGGAGACGACCCACCTGGTTTTACTTCTTCGCAAGCGAATTTTACTGTTACACCAACAACAACGGGAACCATTCTTTATAAACTGTATTTAACGGACCAGTATAACAATGAGTTTAACGGCAGTGCAAAGCTTGTGGTCAAGCCGCTACCCGTCATTGACCTCGTTCCTGACGGTATTGTTCCGGTTGGTCCCGATACCATTGTTGTTTGTGTGCGCGATACGGTAATGCTGGATGCCGGTCACGACGACGACCCCGGGGGAACAACTTACTTTTGGACGCAATCCAATTATTTAAACCGCTATTTTACTGCGTCAACTAACGGGAATTGGATAGACTTTCAGACACATGAGGTGCGGGTAAATTACCCGGGTTCCAGTGGCTGTGAAAGCATTGGAAATATTACCATCGTGTTTGATTTTAATGAATGTCAGATTGGCATAGACGAGAGCACCGATGCGGAAGAAATGGCTTTCCAGTTGTTCCCTAACCCGAACAACGGGACGTTTACTTTACTGCTGAACACGGAAATGCGCGATATGGGGGTCAGGGTGTACAATTCTCTGGGAAAACCGGTTTATAATGAGCACTTTAGCGGATCTTTCCAAAAGGGTTACCGCAAACAGGTTCAACTCAATGTTCACCAAAAAGGGATTTATTTTGTCAAAGTGTTTTCAGCAGAATCCGGACTTTTATCAGTCCAAAAGATCTTGGTGAAGTAAAGATAACTTTTGTTGAGAAGTCGGTATGGATGCCGCTTACCATTAAAATTTCCTTCAAAGAAAAAGATTAGATGCTTCTGTATTGAGGGAGTAAAATACTTTCTGAGAAAAGTTCCCCGTCCTGTTTGCCCTATAATTAATAATATGTTAAATAGGAATTGTCGAAAAAAGGGAAGCACGACAGGCGTCTGCTCCCCTACAGTTAATTAATTGCTTTCATTCAGTTGCTGTAACTTATCGTTTAACTTCAACTGTATATAAATATTTTTCAGTGCAAGTTTTGAATCTCCGTCAGCCGGGTTCAGTTCAAGTGCTTTTTCAAAATAAGGCATGGCCACTTCCAGCTGTACATTTGCTTTGGCCACCAGATCTTCGTATTCTTTCACTTTATTCAATGGTAAAAGGTTAGCCTCATCTAAAAACGATTTACCGCGGTTACTGTAAATAGCACCCATGTTGTAATACAGATTCGAGTTTTCCCCTCCCAGGTCAATGGATTTCTGGTAGTACTCAAGCGCCTTTTCATCAGCTCCGTCATTATCATAAGTCTGGCCAAGAATCAGGTATAAGTTGGGGTTCTCGCTGTCAGTTTTAATGGCATCCAATAAAGCGTCGCGCAATTTGGCGTTCTCCCCTGTTTCGAGATAAATCTGTGCCAGCTCGAGCATCAGGCTCAAATTATCCGGGTAAACAGCCCTTCCCTGATTAACAATGTCAATTGCTTTTGTTGTATCGCCAAGTTGCTTCACCGATTTGCTGTAATACTTGTACACCCGCACATCGTTATAACCGGCATCGAGGCATTGTTCAAGATATTCAGCTGCTATTTCAGGCCTTTCACCATACACTCCAGCCATACCGATATTAAAGGCTGTCACCGTATCGAATTTATCCATCGACTTGCTAATTTCAAAATTCGTTACAAAATCCTGTATCGCCGCATCATAGTTTTCATTCTGAAATTCAGCAAGTGCCTGGTTGAAGAACTGTATGGATACATTGGCGAGATACATATTGATTTCGTCAGTATATTTTCCCTTCGTATCGTATTCTTTAGCCTTCATCAATGATTCGTAGGCAATACGAACAGCATCCGGTGCAAGGATAGCAGCCAGGTCGTTGGCTTGAATATTATAATAAATCTCACCCCTGTACATCCAGGTTTTTGGGTCATGCATGGTTTTTTCATGTAAAATAGCCTGGTCGATGGCTTCTTTGGCATTCTTGAATTCGCCATTTTTGTTGTACATATAAGCACTGGTACGCTTATTATTTTGCGCCTGTACACCAACACTGATTAGCAGGCCCAGACCCAGTAAAATCACAATTCTTTTCATACGGATTTGTTTTAACATTTTTGCAAAAATATGATAAATGAAAATAGGTAACAAATTCTGCAAAATTTATACCAATTCTAAATGGTGGGTTTTACTAAAAAAAGAATTTGGCTACTCCTCCCCTTCTTTAGGGGGCAGCGTGTTACCTTCGTCGTTTTCATTTGTACTTTCCTGTTCGCCATTTTCCTCTTCAAGGAGTGGGTCATCCTCCTCGTCAGCGGTGATTTCCACTTTGGCGACGGCAGCAATTTTATCATCCTCATCCAGCCTGATTAAACGGACTCCCTGTGTAGCCCTGCCCATCACGCGGAGGTTCTCCACCCCCATCCTGATGGTAATGCCGGATTTGTTAATAATCATCAGGTCGTCTTGATCGGTAACATTTTTAATGGCAATAAGCGAGCCTGTTTTTTCGGTGATGTTAATGGTCTTCACACCTTTGCCCCCACGGTTGGTAACCCTGTAATCGTCAATACTGGAACGCTTTCCATAGCCCTTTTCCGACACAACGAGCACACTGTATTCATGACTTTCCAGGCAAATCATCCCAATTACTTCGTCCTTGTCGTCCGCCAGGGTAACGCCACGCACACCGGCGGCATTCCTTCCCATCGACCTTACTTTTTCTTCGTTAAAGCGAATGGCACGCCCTGATTTTTTAGCGAGTATAACTTCGTTGAACCCGTTGGTAAGGCGGGCTTGCAACAATTCGTCCCCTTCCCTTATGGTAATGGCGTTGATTCCATTTTGCCGCGGACGCGAGTAGGCTTCGAGCGATGTCTTTTTGATGACACCTTTTTTGGTAGCCAGCAAAATGTAGTGGCTGTCAATGTATTCCTGATCCTTCAGGTCTTTGGTATTGATGATGGCTTTCACATTGTCATCTGCCGGAATATGGATAAGGTTTTGGATGGCCCTTCCTTTCGAGGTTTTTGAGCCTTCCGGGATTTCAAATACGCGCATCCAGAAAACCTTCCCTTTTTCAGTGAAGAACAGCATGTAATTGTGGTTGGTCGCTACGAACAGGTGCTCCAGAAAATCCTCATTTCTTGTAGTGCTCCCCCGGGAGCCTCGTCCCCCCCTTTTTTGCTGGCGGTATTCGGTGAGCGGTGTTCTTTTAATGTAGCCCATGTGCGAAATGGTAATCACAACTTTTTCGTCGGGGATGATGTCCTCCATACGGATATCCTCGGCGGTATAAACTACCTGTGAGCGTCTTTCGTCGCCATATTTTTCTTTAATCCGCAGCAATTCATCCTTGATGATATCCATACGGATTTCCTTGCTTCCCAGGATTTCTTTCAACCGTCCGATGAGTTCCATTAATTCGGCGTAATCCGACTTAATCTTCTCCCTTTCGAGCCCGGTGAGTTTTTGGAGGCGCATCTCCAGTATGGCCTTGGCCTGAATTTCACTCAGTTCAAAAGTACCCATTAAGCCTTGTTTCGCATCGTCCGGTGTTTTCGATGCCCTGATCAGGGCGATGACGGCATCCAGGTTGTCGAGTGCAATCAGAAGGCCTTCCAGGATGTGGGCTTTGCGCTCCGCTTCTTTCAGTTCGTATTCGGTACGGCGTGTAACTACTTCGTGACGGTGCTCCACGAAATAGCGGATCATGTCTTTCAGGTTGAGCATTTGCGGCCTGCCGTTGACCAGCGCAATATTGTTCACGCTGAAAGAGCTCTGAAGGGCTGTCATCTGGTACAACTTGTTGATGACAATACTTGGAATGGCATCCCTTTTCAGATCATAAACAACACGCATCCCGTTTCTGTCCGATTCATCATTGATGTCTGAAATGCCTTCCAGTTTTTTCTCGTTGACCAGATCGGCCGTCTTGCGAATCATTTCTGCCTTGTTCACCATATAAGGTACTGAACTGACAATGATGCGCTCCTTTCCGGTCTTTGTTTCTTCAACATGCACTTCGCCGCGCATCATCACCCTGCCCCTTCCGGTCTCGAAAGCACTGACTACGCCTTCGTAGCCGTAAATAATACCGCCGGTCGGGAAATCGGGTGCCTGCACCAGGCTGATCAGGCGGCTCATCTCAATGCCGTTGTCTTCGATGTAGGCTACCGTCCCGTCAATTACCTGCGACAGGTTGTGCGGTGCCATGTTTGTTGCCATTCCCACGGCAATACCCGAAGCACCATTGATGAGCAGGTTTGGGATTTGCGTGGGCAAAACGGTGGGTTCCTGAAGCGTGTCGTCAAAGTTGGGCTGATGGTCGACGGTATCTTTGTCGATGTCAACCAGCATTTCTTCGGCAATTTTCCGCAGCCTGACTTCGGTGTACCTCATTGCCGCCGGGTTGTCGCCGTCAATGGAGCCAAAGTTCCCCTGCCCCTGAACCAACGGGTAACGCAACGACCAGTCCTGGGCCATTCTTACCATGGAGTCGTACACAGATGTATCGCCGTGGGGATGGTATTTACCGAGTACCTCCCCTACAATTCTTGCAGATTTTTTATACGGGCGGTTAGAATAAACACCCAATTCGTGCATCCCAAACAAAACCCTGCGGTGCACGGGTTTCAGGCCATCCCTTACATCAGGAAGCGCCCTGGATACAATGACCGACATCGAATAATCGATGTAAGCCGACTTCATTTGACTTTCAATATTTACTTTAATAATTCTTTCCTGTCTGAGTTCACTTTCCATCCAAATTGTGCTTTAATTTCTCCAAAAAAAATATAACGTGCAAAGGTACGGAATTCACCCAAAGTATTGCTTAAAAATATTCACTATCCGAACATTAATATTAACAATTTTCTGTTAACATTTTACATCGAAACACGATGGCCCGAAAAATATTCCATCTACTTTTGAAAATAGACTAAGCCCGCTATGATTACTTCGTTCAATCAGGGTTTTATTAACCGCTGAAAAAACAGGGTCAAACTGAGGGTATGTACGGGCTTACTCACTTTTTTTCATGTATTGCACAAGCAAATTTATTAATTTTGCAAGTTCAAAATAAGATTTTATGGAAGCGAAATTTTCTGACAGGGTGAAGGAAGTGATTACTTACAGTCGTGAAGAAGCTGTACGTATGGGGAATGATTACCTGGGGGTTGAGCACCTGCTCCTCGGAATTATCCGCGAGGGGAACGGGATGGCCATTCAGCTCCTTAACTATTTCGGGGTTGACCTTGAAGGCTGCAAAAAGAACATTGAAAAAGCGATCCGGAAAGACCAGGGGATCGTGGCCAATACCCAAAGCCTCCCGGTATCGAAACAGGCAGAAAAAGCGCTGAAATTTACTTACCTCGAAGCCAAATTTTTTAACAGCGAACTGATAGGGACAGAACACCTGTTGCTGGCCATTCTCAAAGACGGAAACAACCTGGTGTCGAGCCAACTGGCGGAACAGGGTGTGTCTTACGACGATTTGATGGCAGAACTGATGAGCAATAAAAAAGGCGGAAAGGACAGCTCTGCGGTGGAACAACAACCGTCTTCGGCGCTTTCGGAGGAAGAGGAGAATGTACCAAGGGGAAAAGGCAGGCAGTTCAGTGGAGGTGCCGGAACAAAAAAACCAGACCCCAAATCGAAGACCCCGGTGCTGGATAATTTTGGCCGCGACCTGACACGGCAGGCCGAAGAAGGCCGGCTCGACCCCATTGTGGGGCGCGACAAAGAACTGGAACGCATTGCCCAGATATTGAGCCGAAGAAAGAAAAACAACCCGATCCTCATTGGTGAACCCGGTGTGGGCAAGTCAGCCATTGCCGAAGGCCTGGCGCTGCGCATCGTCCAGCGTAAAGTTTCCAGGGCTTTGTTCAACAAACGGATTGTTACCCTCGACCTGGCTTCGCTTGTTGCAGGGACAAAATACCGTGGGCAGTTTGAAGAAAGAATGAAGGCCGTATTGAACGAACTGGAGAAAAACGAGGATATTATTTTATTTATCGATGAAATACACACCATTGTCGGGGCGGGAAATGCTTCCGGGTCGCTGGATGCATCCAATATGTTTAAACCGGCTTTGGCAAGGGGTGAACTGCAATGTGTTGGTGCCACAACGCTGGATGAGTACCGACAGCACATCGAAAAAGACGGAGCCCTCGAGAGAAGGTTTCAGAAAGTGCTGGTTGACCCTACCACACCGGAAGAAACTGTAGTAATCCTGGATAATATTAAAGAAAAGTATGAAGACCATCACCTGGTAAAATATTCCGACGATGCTATCCAGGCCTGTGTTCAGTTGACCCACCGCTACATTAGCGACCGTTTTCTTCCCGACAAGGCCATTGATGCACTTGACGAAGCCGGTGCCCGCGTACACATCAGAAATATTAACGTTCCCGCCGAAATCATCAACCTCGAAAACTCCATCGAAGAAATCAAACTGAAAAAGACGCAGGCCATCAGCGGACAAAAGTTTGAAGAGGCTGCACAGTTCAGGGATATTGAGCGGCAATACAACGAAGAACTGGAACGGGCGAAAAAACGCTGGGAGGAAGATGCACAGATTCACAGGGAGATGGTTACCGAAGAAAACGTATCGGAAGTCATTGCCATGATGACGGGAATTCCGGTTAGCAATATTGCGCAAAGCGAAAGCAACCGCCTGATCAATATGGACAAAGCACTGCAAAAAGAAGTCATTGGCCAGGACGAACCCATATCAAAAATAGTGAAGGCCATCCGCCGGAACCGTGCCGGGCTGAAAGACCCCAACAAGCCCATCGGAAGCTTTATTTTCCTGGGACCCACCGGCGTGGGAAAAACTTATCTTGCAAAAATGCTGTCCAAGTTCCTGTTCGATACCGAGGACGCCCTGATAAGGATTGACATGAGCGAGTACATGGAGAAATTCGCTGTTTCGCGCTTGGTGGGTGCCCCTCCCGGTTATGTAGGCTACGAAGAGGGAGGTCAGCTCACCGAAAAAGTAAGAAGAAAGCCCTATTCTATTGTTCTGCTTGATGAGATCGAAAAAGCCCATCCCGATGTGTTCCACCTGCTGCTACAGGTGCTGGACGACGGCGTACTTACCGACAGTTTTGGCCGCCGTGTTGACTTTAAAAACACCATCGTGATTATGACCTCTAACATCGGTTCGCGGCAATTGAAGGATTTCGGACACGGCGTGGGTTTCAGCACCGAAGCCAAGCGCAGCAGCAGGGCAAGTCATGCCAAAGGAGTCATCGAAAATGCCCTGAAACGTGCTTTTGCCCCCGAGTTCCTCAACCGGATTGACGATGTGGTTATCTTCGATTCGCTGGAAAGGGATTCCATCTACAAGATCATCGACATCGAATTGCGGCAGCTATACAGCCGCATCAATGAGATGGGTTACAAAATCAAAGTAACCACCAAGGCCAAAGATTTTATTATCGAAAAAGGCTGGGACGAGCAGTTTGGCGCCCGGCCGCTGAAACGTGCCATCCAAAAATACATCGAGGATCCACTGGCAGAGGAGATCATTAAATCTGCGATACACGAAAACGATACCATCGTTGTGGACTTTGACGCGAAAAAGGACGAACTCAAAATTAAGATTAACAAACCAAAGAAAGCTGCTAAGGCTTAGCAGGGCCGAAGAAAATTGACACTGCTAGTGTGTCTTTCAACATGCTGAGATAAAGGCTGTTCAGTAGGTTTTTTTCAATTTACGGCAAATCTTATCTTTGCCCCCGTTTTAATCAAGGAAAATACAATAACAAATGAATGCACCATTAAAAGGAGGGGAATTCCTCATTAAGGATGTAGATTACAATGACGTTTTTATCCCGGAAGAATTTGACGAAGAACAGTTGATGATAGCGGAAACCTGCGCCGACTTTGTCGAAACGGGGATTGCCCCGAATTTCGCCGCCCTCGACAACCACCAGGAAGGCCTGATGCCTGCTTTGCTGAAAAAAGCCGGTGAAATGGGCTTGCTGGGGATTTCCATCCCGGAAGAATACGAGGGCTTCGGCCAGTCGTTTCTGACCAATATGAAAGCCAACGAGGCTGTCGGCTCTGCCTATTCCTTTTCGGTGGCCTTCATGGCACATACAGGAATCGGAACCCTGCCCCTCGCCTACTACGGAAACGATACACAAAAAGAAAAATACCTCGCTGACCTGGCAACCGGCAAAAGACTGGCCGCCTATTGCCTTACCGAGCCTGGCGCAGGCTCCGATGCCAATGCGGGAAAAACCAAAGCAGTGCTTACAGAAGACGGAAAACATTACATTTTAAACGGTCAGAAAATGTGGATCACCAACGGTGGTTTTGCCGACCTGCTGACGGTTTTTGCCAAAATCGACAACGACAGGGTGCTCAGCGCTTTCCTCGTGGAAGCCCACTGGGAAGGCATCACCATGAATCCCGAAGAACACAAAATGGGCATCAAAGGCTCATCCACCCGTCAGATTTTCTTTAATGATGTGAAGGTGCCTGTGGAAAACCTGCTGGGCAGGCGGGGCGAAGGCTTTCGCATCGCGCTGAACATCCTGCACATCGGCCGCATCAAGCTGGGTGCCACGGTGATTGGCGGCATGAAACGCTCCATTAACTACTCGGTTACTTACGCCAACGAGCGTAAGCAGTTCGGCTCCTTCCTCTCCGCTTTTGGCGCCATCAAACACAAAATGGGCGAGCAGGTCATCAAAACTTTCGCCACCGAATCGGCAGTTTACCGTGCCAGCAAGGATGTTGACAACAGCATCGAGGCCTTGAAAGCGGAAGGAAAAACCTATGGCAAAGCCAACATCAACGGCGCTGCCGAATTTGAACCCGAATGTGCATTGCTCAAGGTTTACGGCTCTGAATCACTGGATTACATCGTTGACGAAATGGTGCAGATCTACGGTGGGATGGGCTTTTCGTCCGAAGCGCCGGCGGACCGTTCCTACCGCGACTCACGCATCAACCGCATCTTTGAGGGAACCAACGAAATCAATCGTTTGATTATCGTTGACTCTACCATGAAAAAAGGGCTGAAACACAAGATTGCGCTTTTTGAAGCCGCGAACGCCCTCCTGGAAAATCTGGACAGCATTGAGGAAGCGGACAGTTCAAGCGGTGAATATTTTGAAATGAAACATGCCCAGGTGAAAAATCTTAAAAAGGCTTCGATCCTCTTTCTTCCAGTTATCCAAAAGGCATTCGGGCGAAAACTCATGTTCGAGGAAGAAGTGTTGATGAATATTTCAGACATGATGATGAACACCTACATTCTGGAATCGACCTTGCTGCGTGTTGAAAAAATAGACAAGCTTGGCTTAAAGCCGGACAGCTCACTATACAAAGACATTTTGGATGTGCTGGCCCAGGACGTGATCCGTGCCGTTAATAAATCCGGTTTCGACATCATTGGCTCCGTTGCCGAAGGCGATGAAAAAGCAAAACTTTGTACGGCCTTAAATACTTTGACAAAAGTTGCTCCGGTAAACGTAAAGGAATCCCGCCGCCATGTTGCAGACAAACTGATTGACGAGGGCAGGTATAATTTTTAAGCGCAGATTGTTTCTAAATTCTAAGGCGTTACAGTAATTGTAGCGCCTTTTTTTTATTTTTGGGGATTCTCTTTTTAGAAAGAACTTTTCCAAAGTTCAAAACTTTGGAGAAGTTAAATCCGGATAAACGATGAAAAAACTTCCCCTAACTCTTTCACTCATTTTTTTTGGAATTGTTTTTTCCATAAGTGCCCAAAGCGATGTTTATTCCAGGCTGTTCTACTACAGTCCGGGCATGTTCAATCCGGCTGCAACCGGACTGGAATCGAAAAACTTTATTACCACAGACTTCGGTTCCAGGTGGCACAAACTGGATTTTTCTCCCCTTCGTTTTAATTTTGGTTATGAACGGACAATCGACAAGGTCAACAGCAGTGTAGCGGCATACTATTATTACAGCCAGTCGGGCAACTTAACAAATACAAACACGCTTGGTATTTCTTACAGCTACAAATTCAGGTTCGCGGAGAATCATTTTTTGAAGCTTGGCATCCAGTTGAATGTGATCAGGTATTTTTTTGATTTTTCTTTGCTTTATCCTGTACCTGACGGAGATCATTCAATTCCAAATGGACAACAATCGGGAATTAAACCGGACATCAATCTTGGCATTTGGTATTCATGGAAAGACTTAAGTGTTGGAGCGAGTGTTGTCAATTTATTCAGGCCGGTAATGATATCTTCGGAAACCGGCCACGATGAATATGCATTTAAATTACCCAGGTTTTTCACCTTTGTTGCAAAGTACGAAATTCAATTGTCGAAGAGTTTTGAGCTGGTTCCGGCAATCTATTATTTCTCGCCCGAAAGATTTGATTTGGACGTTGATTACCTGGATTACAGCCTGAACTTGAGCTATAAAAAAACAATCAACCTCGGAACTATTTACTCACACCGGAACGCGTCGGTGTGGACAGTTTTCGCCGGTGTGAAAATAATTAAAAAAATAAACATTCAATTCTCTTACGGTTTTCCTGACAAAGATTATAAAACGTGGGGGCCATTTATTGAAGCCCTTGTCAGTTATTCGATTAATTAGTAGGGAAACCCAACCGGCGCAACAACAAATTATTCAACCCTGAGCAAAACATTCGCACCTGTTTCTATTTTTAGTTTGACAAAGCTTCCCTCCTTCTCTATATCCTTAAATTCCTCATTCATCCAGGGATACATTTTGTTGTGGGAAAGCATCTCGGGCGGAACAACCAAATAATGTATTCCGAGCCGGACAGCGAGTTCCAGAAACTCATCTTTCGTAAATTTCTCTCCCTTCGCTACCTGGTGGTATTCCATTGTCTTGAACGAAACCAGATTTTTTACCGGTAACTGGTTAAAAACAAAGCGGTAAGGAACGAGGACTTTTTCACCGTTTCCGGGAAATCCCGAAAGGGTCTTCGCCAAAATCGCGGCGGTACTTTCCCTCCGGCCAAATGTTTCACCAAGCCCTATGGCAGCACTACTTATCTGAAACAGGATAAGCACAATTCCGATGGCTTGCAGCACAGGCCTTCCCGTCTTTTTTAATTCTGTAAAAAAAGAGGCAGCAATAAAAGCCATAAAGGGCAACAGCAGCGCAAAGCCGGCAACAATAAACATCAGCCCGTTTAAATGTACGAGAAGGGCGGTACCGGCCAAAGCTGCAGACAGAATTAGTTGAGCGTTTGTGTGCTTCCCCTTGAGCAATAAAAAGGAGAAGAACCCCAGACTCATCACCAATATCTCAGGACGGAAAGTAAAAGCAAACAGCAAAGTCAACGGATTTACAATCAGGAAGAAGAATACGAGCCTGCTGTCAATCTGCTGCCATTCCAGGGCTTTGGATTTTAAGCTCCTGAAAACGACAAACAGGAAAACCAAAAATACCAGCAGGGTAAAACTCTGCAATGGCGTAACCGACCAGCCAAACAGTTTTATTAAACCCGCACCAAGGATGATGTTGAGTTTGTGGTAAACAAAAAGCCGTTCGTCCCAGCCGTAAAATCAATGATTGTTGATGTTTTCACGTAGCCGAGCTTCGAGAACCAGTAGGCCTGTTCGCCAAACCAGGCATCATCGATATAAACAAACCTGTCGAAAAGGCTCGTGAGAAAAGCGACTACGGCGAGCAAAATAATTTTGCCAGGATAAATTGTCTCCCCGCGAAAAACCCGTAAACCTTGTCAATCGTTTTTCGCATGTCCGGCGCCAAAAAACAAGCCGATGACATCCGTATCACCGGCTCAATATTAATATTAAACCCGTTTCAGGATTTATTTTAGGATTCCTTTGCCAATCACCACCCTTTGAATCTGGTTCGTTCCTTCGTAAATCTGGCAAAGTTTGGCATCGCGCATCATTTTCTCAACGAGGTAATCATACGAATAACCATCCCCGGCCATCACTTGCACGGCATCGGTGGTTACTTTCATACCCACATCCGAAGCATAGAGTTTCGACATGGCCGACAACAGGTTGGCCGATTTTTGTTTGGTATCGTAAGCCCAGGCAGCGTTCCAGGTCAGCAAACGGGCAGCTTCAATTTCGGTGGCCATATCGGCCAGTATGAAACTTACACCCTGGTTCACCGTGATGGGTTTACCGAACTGTATCCTGTTTTTGGCCCAGTCGCGTGCCGTTTCGTAGGCTTCGCGGGCATTGCCGATACTCAGGGCCGCCACACCGGTACGGGTTCTCTCAAAGGTTTTCATGGCGAAAAGGAAACCGTGCCCCTCCCCTCCTATCCTGTTTTCAACGGGAACTTCCACATCGTGAAATTTAAATTCGGTTTGTACCGATGCCCTTTGACCCATCTTGCGCATATCCCCCACTTGTTCAACTCCCGGCGAATCGGTCGGAACGACAAAAGCCGTGAGGCTGCGGGCGCCTTTGGACGGGTCGGTGATGGCGAACACGGTAATGAAAGTAGAAGCACTCCCATTGGTGATGAAACGTTTGTGCCCGTTCAGGACGTACTTGTCGCCATGCAGGATGGCCTGTGTTTTGATGCCTGCCACATCCGATCCCGCATTGGGTTCGGTGAGGGCGTAAGCGGCTACGCTTTTCTTCTCATTGATTTCACCGAAAAAACGTTTCTTTTGCTCATCGCTGGCGCCGATGTACAGTGGCGTGAGCGCCAGGGTGTTCGCGTCCATGCAGATGCCGATGCCGACGCATCCGGCACCAAACTCTTCCGATGCAAGAGCACTTTCAAAAATGCTGTGGCCATGGCCGCCGTACTTCGCGTCCATCGGCCCGTTCATCATGCCTTCGTCATAAGCTTTTTTAACGATGTCCCATGGGAATTCCGCGAGCTCATCGTATTTTCTTGAATTGGGGCGCATGTGCCTGTCTGCAAAATCCCGGACTTTTTCCCGGAGTTCGATTTGTTTGGGTTCTAATGAAAAATCAACCATCTTTTAATATTAATTTGATTATTAGTAAATTGTGTTCAATCGTCAAAGGAAAGGAAACAAAAATACAGTTTTAAATGGATTAATTCTATTTTGGCTGTACTTTTAGGGCGGAATTTATGAAGTCGTCAGACCACTTGAGGCAAGATACCGAATAAACGCTATGACGAAGATTAGTGGTCACTAAAAGGAAAAGCTTAGTGAATTACACCATCCTCCAAAACGGATTTTCCACCTACCTGAAACTGGAAAGGGGCTTATCGAAAAACACCCGGTCGGCCTACCTGCACGATACCGCTTTGCTGTTCGGTTTTTTGGAGGCAGAAAAGAATGGGATTCCCATTGCAGAAGTAAGTTTGGATGTTTTGAGCGACTTTGTTGCCTACATTCACAAAATGGGTCTGGGAAGCTGGTCGCAATCGCGTGTGCTTTCAGGGATAAAGGCATTTTTTAAATATTTGATGCTCGAACAGCTTGTCGTAAACAACCCTTCCGAGTTACTGGAATCGCCCCGCCTCGACCGCAAACTTCCCGAAGTGCTCAGTGTAGAAGAAATTGAAAGAATGATTGACGCAGTTGACTTGTCGGAACCACAGGGCGAACGCAACAAGGCCATCCTGGAAACCCTTTATGGCTGCGGCCTGCGCGTTTCGGAACTCACCGGATTAAGGCTGTCGGATTTGCATTTGCGGGAAGATATGATAAGCGTAACAGGAAAGGGCAACAAGCAGCGGCTTGTCCCGCTTGGCGCCTCAGCAAAAAAGCAGATGTTGGTTTATAAAGATCAGCTACGCATTCACCTGAAACCGGATAAAAAAGCCGAAGATATTTTATTCCTTAACAGGAACGGCGGGCAAATGAGCCGGCAAATGGTTTTTATTATTGTCAGGCAACTTGCTGAGAAAGCCGGTGTCAGAAAAAAGATCAGCCCCCACACTTTCCGGCATTCTTTTGCCACACACCTGGTGCAGCACGGTGCCGATTTGCGGGCTGTTCAGGAATTGCTGGGGCATGTCTCCATTACCACTACGGAGATTTACACCCATCTTGACACCGATGATTTGAGAAAAGCTATTCTGGCGTTTCATCCGAGGAACAAATAGCGGTCTCTGCAGAGGGGAGTATTTAAAAACAGCTAAAAGGTAAGGGCCATGACAAACTATTATTCAGATTCGCTAATTGCAAATAAGCTGCAAAAGTGCTATGAGATTGCCCCGCTGAGGGTGAAACAATTCATGGAAGCAGAAGGGGTTTTTGCAAAGGGGGCTACACCCTTTCAATCTGACCGTTCTCGTCCACCATCACACCAAAATTCATAAAGACCAGTTTTCCGTCGCGGAAGAAAAAATCCATCATACTGAAATCGTAGGAAAGCCGGATGTCTTTTTCTTCTTCTTCACGTTCAAAGGTCGAATGCCCGTTTTCTGCCAGCAGGGCAATCAATTCTTTTTCTGTCAGGCCCATGATTGTCCGGCCAAAAAGTGAGGCTTCCGGGTGGTCGGTTTCAATTCCGGCAAGAACCTGGTTGGTCAGCCCGACGAAGAAAACAGAAAGTCCTTGTTTCCAGTAATGCAGCAGGGTGGTGTTCATCTCCTCGTCCTCATCAAAAGTATCTACTTCATCGGGTTCGCCGTATTGTGTAATAAATTTATCGATGACCAGCCCGAATTCCAAATTGCCCAATCCGAGGCTGGGTTTGATTTCAAAGTTTTTAAGCATCTTTAATTATCCTTTAATTTAATATAGTTCAATTTATTGTGTTAACTAATCTCTTTTCTACCTGAAGGGAGAGCCGGGTTCCTTTGCCATGGTCTTAAACACCCTTTTGCTTAACCAGGCCGGAAAATACTTATTGACCAGGACCATTGATTTGCCCAGCGTAGTCAGAACAAGTTTATTCTTTCTTTTACTGATGGCGGAGTAAATCTCGCGGGCTACCTGTTCCGCCGTCATCATTTTCTCTTCCTCCCTCGGTGATTCCCCTTGCGGACTTCCGTCGGCAGACAGTGCCGTATTGCGGATGTTGGAAGTTGTGAAGCCGGGGAAGGCCATCAGCACATGCAGGTTTTTGTTAAGGTTTTCGGTCCGCAGGCTTTCCATAAAACCGTTGATGGCAAATTTGGATGCTGAGTAGCCCGTTCTTCCCGGCAGGCCGATTAAACCGCCAATGGAAGAAACCGCCACGATGCTTCCTTTCTCTTTTAATATGTGGGCCAAAGCATATTTGGTACAATACACCGTCCCCCAAAAGTTGACATCCATCAGTTGTTTAAGTACCCGTATGCTGACATCCTCCAGCAAAGCCCGCATTGAGATTCCGGCATTGTTAATCAATATGTCGATTTTCCCAAATACATCAATAGCAGTTAGTATCAGGTTCTTGCAGTCCTCTTCTTTGGTAACGTCAGTTTGCGCATAAGCCACATCGCCCCCTTTGTGCTTGATGTCTTCCGCAATCTCCACCAGTTTACCGTGGGTTCGTGCGCCCATCACTACTTTTGCGCCCCGACCGGCAAACTCATAAGCCAGCGCTTTACCAATTCCTGAAGTTGCTCCCGTAATAACAACAACTTTATTCTGCATGCTCGTTCAGATTTAATGCACAATGATAGGTAAAAACCTTTTAACGGCAAGTAGTTTCCGAACTATTTTTGTTTTTTTCACATCTTTCCTGCCATTCTTTCACCCTTGGGTATAAAACTGCTTTTCCCGTGTCTTTCATTTCTGTATTTTTGACCATGGAAAAAATCAAGGCATGCAACTGACCAACCGACAACTGTTTTACCAGCACCTTGCTTTGCCGGCAAACATTGCTGAGGCCATCGAAATTGTAAAAGCCGAAGGGATTTATCTTTATGATATAAACGGCAGGCCTTATACTGACCTGGTTTCGGGTGTTTCTGTCAGCAATGTCGGGCACCGCCATCCGATGGTTTTAGCTGCTATCCACAAGCAACTTGAGCAATACCTGCACTTAATGGTTTATGGAAAATACATCCAGTCGCCACAGGTAAAACTGGCCGGTAAAATGGCCGAACACCTTCCTGAATCATTGAACTCGGTATTTTTTGTCAACTCGGGCAGTGAAGCGATTGAAGGGGCTCTGAAGTTGGCGAAACGCATAACGGGGCGGACCGAAATTGCCGCTTTTAAAAATGCTTATCACGGCAGTACGCATGGTGCACTCAGTGTACTTGGCAACGAAGAAATGAAGAATGCCTACCGGCCGCTCCTGCCGGATGTTCGTTTCTTACAATTTACCAACGAAGCAGAGCTGGAACGGATTACGGAACGGACAGCATGTGTGGTGGCTGAGCCTGTGCAGGCAGAAGCTGGAATCCGGCTTCCTGGCAAATCTTACCACAAGAAATTAAGGGCGCGTTGCGATAAAACGGGAAGCATACTCATTTTTGACGAAGTCCAGATGGGTTTTGGCCGGACAGGAAAGCTCTTCGCCTTTGAAAACTTCGGGATTGTGCCTGATATTTTATGCCTTGCCAAAGGGATGGGTGGTGGCATGCCCATTGGCGCTTTTGTGTCCTCAGCAAAGAACATGGCACTTTTAACACACAATCCGGCACTTGGCCACATCACAACTTTTGGTGGCCACCCGGTTAGTTGTGCTGCGGCACTGGCAAGTCTGGAAGTCATTCTCGAGGACGGGCTTCATGAAAAAGCTGAAAAAAAGGGGAAACTTTTTGTTGATTCATTACAATCGCACCCTGTCGTTCAAAACATCCGCCGGGCGGGACTGATGCTGGCAGTGGAGATAAAAGCAGGATTTTCCGTAAGCAAGCTGGTGAAACTCCTGCAAGCCAACGGATTGATTGTTGACCAGTTTCTGTTTAACAACAGCAGTTTCCGTATTGCCCCTCCCCTGACCATTACGGAGAAAGAAATCAGGGGGGTTGCCCGTGAAGTGGTAAAAAGTCTGGATGAACTGTACGAACACACTGTTTGAAATAGTGATTTTAAACATCCGAGAGGTTTAACCAAAAACAAATGCCTGTTTATTTGCTTACCGACGAACCGTTTTTTCCAAGCCCCGCACAAGCTGATGGTGATGGTTTGCTTGCGGTGGGGGGCGACTTGTCCACCGAAAGGTTACTCAATGCTTACGCGCTGGGAATTTTCCCCTGGTATTCGGAAAACCAACCTGTTCTGTGGTGGTCGCCTGACCCGCGCATGCTGCTTTTCCCCGGCGATTTTAAACGACACAAAAACCTGCGGAGGACAGTGCAAAGCGGACGGTTTCAAATAAAGTTTGATACCGGTTTTAGGGCGGTGATTTCCCATTGCAGTGAGGTTAGCAGAAAAGAACAGGACGGTACCTGGATTACCGGAGAAATGATAGCGGCCTACATCCGTCTGCACGAAGCGGGTTATGCACATTCAGTGGAAACTTATCTCGATGGAAGTCTGGTCGGCGGCTTGTATGGTGTTTCGCTTGGCGGTGCTTTTTTCGGGGAGTCGATGTTCCACCTCGTAACTGATGCGTCCAAAGTTGCCCTCTGGCATTTGGTGGACCGTGCCCTGCTTTGGAATTTTGATTTTATCGATGTACAGCAGGACACCCCTCATCTGCATAGCTTGGGAGCCAAAACGGTTGAAAGGAAAAAGTTCTTAATTTTACTCGGTGAAAGTTTGAAGAAACCGACCAGAAAAGGAAAATGGGGCAGGGGTTGAAAGGTTATAAAGTTGAAAGGTTATAAGGTTAATAAGTTGAAAGTGATTATAAAAAACCCAAAGGTTCCGTAAAATTTAGGGAAAGCCCTGTAAAAGCTCATGGAAGAAAATAAGAAGTTTATGAAGGAAGCCATTCAACTGGCGCAATCAAATGTTGAAGGAAACAGTGGCGGCCCTTTTGGGGCCGTGGTTGTAAAAGATGGGGAAATTATTGGCAGTGGCATGAACAACGTTACTTCCTGCAACGATCCGACAGCCCATGCCGAAATCGTCGCCATCCGCAAAGCAGCCCAAAAGCTGGGCACTTTCAATTTAGAAGGCTGTGAACTTTACAGCAGTTGTGAGCCCTGTCCGATGTGCCTCGGTGCCATCTACTGGTCGCACTTAAGCAAATTGTATTACGCCGGTACCAAAGATGACGCGGCAAAGGCCGGTTTCGACGACTCGGCCATTTACAAAGAGTTTTGTATTCCAAAGGAAGAACGCTCGCTGCCCTCCACCCAGCTTATGCGCGAGGAAGCGGTGAAAGTCTTTGGGGCGTGGATAAAAAGCGAGAGCAAGATACCCTATTAGCGGACTTCCCCGTGTCTTAGGCCATACGATCAACCCCTTTATTCGTGTTAACACTTTAAAAACTAAAATTATGGAACTCGCAAAATCACACATCCGAATAATTCAGCAGGCACTAAACAAGATGGGGCTGAATGCCGGGCTTGTTGATGGGATTGCCGGAAACAAGACAAAAACAGCTTTGTCCGGCGTACCCGGAAACAAATCCACCTGGCCCTTTAAACGACAGGCCATCGCTTTTATCCAACTGCTTTGTAAACAAAATGGCATCGATGCCGGTAAAATTGATGGTTACTGGGGTCCCCAAACTGATTATGCTTACGGTGTGCTCAAAGATTATTTACAAAGTGGAACCATGCCACTGCCCTGGCGTGATGAGCTGCCCGCTGCATCTGCCAACCCCCACAACTGGCCATTGGAAAACGATGCATCACTGTTGCAGTTTTATGGAGAGGTGGGCAAGAACCAGATACGTTTAACACTCCCCTATCCCCACCGTTTATCATGGGATAAGCGCAAAGTGGTCCGTTCAATATATTGCCATGAAAAGGTGAAGGACAGCCTGCAAACCGTACTCTCTAATGTGCTCAGTCATTATGGTATGGAAGAAATTAAGAGGCTTCGTCTCGACATTTGGGGTGGCTGCCTGAACGTCCGTAAAAAGCGCGGTGGCAGTACCTGGTCAACGCACAGTTGGGGCATTGCCATGGATTACGACCCCGAAAACAATGCCTTACGCCAGGGGCGCGATAGGGCCTGGTTTGCACATCCTGAATATGACAAATGGTGGGAATTCTGGGAACAGCAGGGATGGGTGAGCCTGGGACGTGCCAGGAATTACGACTGGATGCATGTGCAGGCGGCCCGCAAAGTTTAGACAAAGGACGTTGCAGCCGTTTAATGCTGCTTCATACAAACTGATCACCCAAATACACTTTAAATCACTTGTGCTTCCCGTTTAATTTTATAGATGAATTCTTCCGTAACTATCCGAAGCAGAGGAATTAATAGTTGCCCCCGGGCCGGGCCCGTTTAAATTATAGAATCTTTTTAGCTTTGCGCCTTTAATCAGGGATAGTGTTTTGTCCGTTGCCGATTCATGAAAAAAACCATTTTAAGTCTCTTTTTTGTTCTCGTTTGTTCATTCTTATTGAAGGCACAACTTACGATAATACCTGCCGCCGGTGTTCATTATACAAACTTCACCCGTTCACCGGGTGAATGGGACCGCTATGGTGGGTTCGGTTACCAGGCAGGTGCTTCGGCCATCATCGGGCGTCTGACTTATGGTGAACTTGGTGTTTTCTGGCTGAAAAATTATTCGGAGTTTTCTCAAATTAATGCCGGCGGGAACGGCCCTGTTCGTTTCAACCACGAAGTGACGATCTTGCGCATTCCGGTACTGGGTGGTTATACAATCTGGGACGGGCAAGACCTCTCCTTTGACTTTCGGGTGTTTGCCGGCCCCGTATTCGATATTGTTTTGCAGGCCAATAACACCATCCCGCATACGGATGCCCCGGCGAAACAGGACTACAACAATGTAATTTGGGGGGGGACTGCCGGATTTAGTGTAGCCTATTGGTGGTTGTTTGCCGATGCGGCTTACGAGTTCGGTTTTTCAAAAGTGTACAAAAACACTGCGGATTTCGGCACGGCAAAGGCGAATACCGTGAGTTTGAACATCGGTATCCGGATACGTTTTTAACGGACAAGTTGTGTGGAAAGTTTTCTCAAAGCACCCAACTTCAGAAAAGTAAAAAGACAATTTAACAGTGCTTCGTCCCAAAGCTTTAAATGTATTTTGAAAGTAAAAGTTTATTTATTATTTTAATGTTATTCAAATAAAACTATCATGATTCTTAGAAGGCTTACATTTTTCATTCTAATAAATATCCTGTTTTTCTTTGCATTGCAGGCTCAGGAAAACGGGGTGCAGCAATTAATTAAACAACGGGTCGAAAAGGGGCTTGACAACAAATCGGTTGCGGCAGCAGGCATTGTTTTGTTTTCTCAAAACGAATTGCCCGTTTTTTACACGAATCGTGAATCTGCCCCGGCCTGGGTGCAGCAACGAAACATGGATGAATTGCTGACCAGCCTTGAGCACGCCTACGACGAAGGCCTCAATCCCAACGATTACCACCTTAAAGACTTACGGAAGCTCCTGCAATTAAAAGAACAAAACAAGCTGAGTGTTGAGGCTGCTGCCGATCTGGACATGTTATTAACCGATGCCCTGTTGTTGTATGCCTCTCATTTGGTGCTGGGAAAAGTGGACCAGTCAAAAATACGCCCCGGATGGGATATCCCGCTTAACAGCCTCCCTCAGAATGTGGACAGCCTGCTCGCCGCTGCGTTAGAGAGCAGCAGCATCCAACGGGAACTGGAAAAACTAAAACCGCAGAATTTCATGTATGTCCACATGAAAAAGGGATTGGAACGGCTCAGGGAGATTTCAGAAAACGGCGGTTTTCCTGCTGTACCTGAAGGTGAGGTGCTCAAGAAAGGGATGGTCGGTGAAAGAATTGTTGCTTTAAGAAAATACCTGTCAATTACCGGTGATCTTTCTTCAACTGACTTTTTAAGCGACTCGCTTGATGAAGGCCTCGAAGCTGCCGTCAAACAGTTCCAGTTCAGGCACAACCTGAACCAGGACGGGGTGATTGGTAAAGAAACACTGGCGCAGATGAATGTACCGGTTGAGCAGCGCATCAATACGTTACGGCTAAACCTGGAAAGAGCACGCTGGGTAATGCACCAACTCCAGCCTGATTTCCTGGTTGTGAATATTGCCGGTTTCAACATCCGCCGCCTGACAAACGAAGAGGTTGTTTTCTATTCGCGCGTTATCGTTGGTAAAAACCACCACGAATCACCCATTTTCAAAAGCAAACTGACCTATTTTGTCATTAACCCGACCTGGACACTGCCCTACTCCATCGCCACCAAAGAAACGCTTCCCAAACTCAAAAAGAACCCCGCTTACCTCGCGGAAAAAAACATGGAAATAATGAACCGGGATGGAAAAATCCTTGACCCTTCAACGATTGATTTCAGCCAATATTCAAGGAGCAACTTTCCGTTTACCGTCCGTCAGAAAGCAGGCCCGCACAATGCCCTGGGACAAGTAAAATTTATGTTCCCCAATCATTATGCTGTTTACCTGCACGATACACCTGCACGTAGTTTATTTGAAAGGGAAGCACGTGCATTCAGCCATGGTTGCATCCGTCTCGATAAAAAGTGGGATTTGCTGATGAACCTGACCGGCGAACCCGATGTGTGGAATATGGAGAAGATCAATGCGGTCCTTAAATCAGGGGAAACAACAACGGTAAAATTGAAAAACCCCATCGACATTATTATCCTGTACTGGACAGCAGGCGCCGATAAGCAAGACCGGCTTTATTTTAACAAGGACGTGTATGACAGGGACATGGCTGTTTTGAAAGCGCTTGACACACCAGTTCATTTTAAGAAAATTGACTATTGAATCCAGGGTAAACGAATGAGCAAAAGAAAAACGATAAGCATATTCTTGTTGCTGATTGCCCTTACGCTTTCGGCTTTTGAATCGGGGCAGGTAAACTTTGCTTTGGTCATCAATGAAGAAGCAACCAGCCTTGACCGTTTTTTTTACCCGGTGCTGCCCGGGGATACAGTTTCCATCAGTGTAGTGAGCAAGCCATCCGAAAGCTTTCGTGTGCAGAACAAGGGGGGGGCTGTCCAGGTTACCGCTAAAGCGAACCATTGGCGATATCTTGCTCCGGCGAGAAAAGGGGATTACACATTGACCGTTACCAATAAGAAAAGTGGTGAGATGATATATGTGACTGTTATCGTGATGGTTGCTGCGAAAGAACAAAAAGGGGAATACCTGAATGGTTACCGAATTGGGTACTATCCGGATGCTACTTATAAAAACAGAAAAAAATACCGCATACCCGAAGGGTTTATAGAAGTAAACGAGGACAACAAAGACTTATTCATCACTCCGCATTTCCAACTCAAACAATTTTTGTGCAAACAGGCTTCCGGCTGGCCGAAATACCTTGTTCTGAGCCCCCGTTTGCTGATAAAACTTGAACACCTGCTGGCAGGGTTGAACAAGAAAGGCATCCGTTCAAACACTTTGTTTATCATGAGTGGTTACCGTACACCCTATTACAACCACGCCATCGGGAACGTGAAATTCAGCCGCCATGTGTTTGGCGATGCCGCCGATGTTTATGTGGATGTGGATGGCGACAGCAGTATTGACGACCTCAATAATGATGGGAAAATCAATATGGCCGATGCAGAAATCATTTATCAGACAGTAAGTAAAATGGACAATGATCCGGAGCAGCACCATTTGCTTGGCGGCATGGGAAAGTACAACAAAAATGCCAGCCACACTTTTTTTATCCACGTTGACACCAGGGGGTATAAAGCGCGGTGGTAGTTTCAAGCCGGCTTTTTCCACCTAAATATTAATTGCTAATTTTGTTCGGCACATTGTGCCAAAATCATCACCAGACGCATGGACAAAAACAACAACCACAACCTGATACTTGCCGGGTTCTATCTTTTGGCAGTTGTTCTTTTTGGCACATTCGGCTATATCCTCATCGGGGATTATTCGTTCATTGATGCTTTGTACATGACTGTTATCACGGTCTCAACCGTTGGTTTCAAAGAGGCCAGGCCACTGGATGACGGCGGGAAACTGTTTACCGTCATCCTGATTTTTGCCAGCTTGGGGATACTGACCTATTTCTTCACATCATTGGCGCAAAGTCTGTTTCAGAGCCACATGCGCTTTTTTTATTCAGGATACAATAAAATAAAAGGAAGTAAAAGGATGGAAAATCATACCATTGTCGTCGGACACGGAAGAAACGGAAAACAAGTAGTGGACGAGTTGATTGCCTTTGGCTCGCAAATGGTGGTCATTGACCAGGACCATGAACTGGTCATCAGCAAACTGGACAGCCCTGTGCGTTTTATTGAGGGCAATGCCACCGAAGATGAGGTTTTAATCAAAGCCAATATCAAGAAGGCCCGTTCACTTATCACGACCTTGCCCAACGATGCGGACAATTTGTTTGTTGTGCTTACCGCCCGTTCACTTAACCCTGACCTGAAGATTATCAGCAGGGCATCCAGCGAAAGCACGGAGAAAAAGCTACGGATGGCAGGGGTTGACAGTGTGGTGATGCCCGAACGGATTGGTGGTGCACACATGGCAACACTTGTTGCACAACCCGATGTGGTCGAGTTTCTGGAACACCTGACAATTCATGGCGAAGGGGGCACTCAGCTGATGGAAATTATGTGCAGCGACCTTCCTTCAGAATTTATTAACAAACCCATCCGGGAGATTGGGATCAGGCGCTTTTCGGGAGCAAATATTATCGGTTTCAAAACAGCCGCAGGAGAAATGATCATGAACCCGACACCCGATACCCGGCTCATCCCGAATTCCAAACTTTTTGTTTTGGCAACCAAAGATCAACTGAAACAGATGGTTGCGCTTTTAAGCGGCAATGCCCCGCTTCCCCCTGACAAGAACCAACAGCAATAGGTTCCTGAATCTGTTTCTTCGGTATTTCTGTCCGGGAACATTTTGCGGCGGGGCTTGTTTTCTGTTTACTTGTTTCTTGCGAATTCCGCCACAAGAAAAACCCGGGAATATTACTTTCCCGGGCAATAGAGTTACTGTTGAGTAGATTAAAGTTGGGTGGCTGTTTTCGGCCTTTAGGTAATCAAAATCTAACTTTCAATTTTAGAATTTCGCATCAAACTTACCATTCGTAATGCTTTTTGTCTCTTGATCGGTATTGTAAACAGTACCGCTAAAAGTTCCTTTAATATTTGTTGCCGAAAGTTCAGTAATGGTAATTGTACCGGATCCCAAAACAAAGCTGGCGGTGTAGGTTTGCTTCGGGTCAACGCCTTCAGTCCACCTTATTGAATTGCCTGAGCTTCCGTTGGGACCAACTTTGTAGGTGCCGGGTTTAGTTACACTAAAAAGGTTAATTGCTGCCTGGCGTGCATTGCCATCGCTTCCGGTTACATTGATCACACCATTGGTGTTTACTGCCTGTACCGATAAATCTGCTGTCCAGTTGGTACCGTCATAGGACAGGCTGACGGTTCCGTTACTGGCAGGATTTGTACCACCATCATCGTCTTTCTTACAAGAAATAAGAATTACTGCCGAAATCAATACTGCACTGAGTAATAAACTTTTCATTTTCATTTTGAATAAAATTTATGGGTTATTAAAAACACAGAGCTTCAGACAGTGTAATTGTATTGAACCTCAAAGCAAATCAAAGGTGTGAACTGCCGGAAAGCTCTGTGTATTTTCTTTATCATGGGAACTTACTTTGAAGAAGTAAAACAATTACAGGGCAAAATTAGACCAATGATGGCCGGAGGGAATAGTGGAATAAACGTAATTGACTACGTCTTTTACCGTAGATAGGAAGCCGGCTCAGGTGCTGATGCCGTTTTTAATGGCAAAACCAACAAGCCCGGCAATGTTGTTGACCTCCAGTTTTTTCATCAGGTTGCTGCGGTGTGTGTCCACGGTACGGTGGCTGATGAACAGCTTTTCCCCGATTTCCTTGTTGGAAAAACCATCGGCAATGAGGCCGAGTATTTCCCGTTCGCGTTTGGTAAGCTCAGCTGCAAGCTTCGATTGTGTGGAGGGGGTATTTTCTTTCAGCAGGGAAAGTGTAACATCTGCAGCAAAATATTGTTGTCCGCTGGCCACTTTTGTAATGGCCTCTATCAGTTCGTCCTTGCTGGTATTTTTCATCAGGTAACCATCTGCGCCAATTCCTATCAGTTCTTTCACCATGCCGCTATCGCAATGCATCGAAAGAATAATCACCCTGGTTTTTCCGGGCTGATCCTTGATGGCTTTTGTGGCGTCAAGGCCGTTCATGACCGGCATGTCAATGTCCATGAGTACAACATCGGCATCCAGGACTTTAAGCATTTCGATTGCCTCTTTTCCATTATTTGCATCCCCTATAACGTGCATTCCTTCAACACTGTTTACCAGTGCCCGCAGGCCATCAATAATAATCTGGTGATCGTCAACTAATAAGATGTTCAGTTCTTTCATGTCAATGGTATTCTGATTGTGGCAATTGTGCCTTTTCCCTTTACGGTTTCATAGTTGAGTTTGCCATGAATTGCCTTTACCCGGCTTTCAATGTTCATCAGGCCGATGCCGCTGCCTGTATGCTGATTGTACTCAAATCCTTTCCCATTGTCTTCGACCATCAGCATGACCTGGCTGCTTCTTCTTACCAACTGCACGCTTACCTTTGAAGCCCCTGCATGTTTAAGGATGTTGGCAATCAATTCCTGAAATATCCTGAACAAGCCCAGTTCGACAGTTTGCGGCAGGCGGTTCTCCATGCCAGTTTCCTCAAACTCATATTGAACACCGGTATTGCCGAAACTGAATAGCAGGATGCTCCGGATAGTTGGCACCAGGCCAAACTGTTCCAGTTCTTTGGGCATCATCTGGTGCGAAATGCTCCGGACCTCGATAACGGCATCATCGAGCATGTGCGACATTTTCTCGAGTTGGCTGGCTTTTTGCGTAGTTTTAAAAGTCCCGGAGATCAGTTCCCAATTCAGCTTAATTCCCGAAAGTGTTTGTCCCACCCCGTCGTGTAGCTCACGGGCAATCCGGCGGCGTTCCTGCTCCTGCCCTTCCAAAACAGCCTTTAATTGTGTTTCGCCGTGCCTGATGGCAGCAGTATCCATGGCAGCTTGCTGGAGCTGTTTGCGCCGGTAAAAGACAAAGATACCGGCGCCAACCAGGCTGATAATCAGAAAAATGAGCATGCCTATTTCTGTTTTTCGCTGTTTCATCCCGATTTCAGTCAGTTCCTTTTCTTTCCTAAGCAATTCAATTTCTTTCTGCCGCTTTTCAGTTTCATATTTCTCCTGCACATCCACTATTTGTTGTTCGAGCCTTCTCTCGTAAACCGAATCTTTGGTGGCAATGTATTTGTTGGTGTATTTAAAAGCACTGTCCAGGTGGTTTGATAAAGCAAACATTTTAGCAAGGGTAATATAAGCTCCCATTTCCTCCTCTACAACGTCAATCTGTTTGGCAATTGCCAGCCCCTTTCGCAATGAGTGTTCCGCCTTATCGTATTCCCTGAGGTTGATAAAGACATCGCCCAATTTTATCAGTGTTGAGGAAATACCTTTGCGCTCACCAAGTTTTTCCCTTATTTGCAAAGATTCATTCAGAAGTTTAAGGGCTGTTTCATTTTCGCCACGGGCAGCGTAAATATTGCCCATATTGCTCAGCTGCACGCTTACGGCTTCGGCATCTTCAACCTGCCGCAAAAGGGAAAGGCTTTTTTCGTAGTAGCCGATTGCGGTGGCCGTATCGCCCAATTTTACATAAACATTGGCAATGTTTCCGTAAGAGCCCCCTTCACCGTAAAGGTCATTCATTTTTTTTCTGTACTCCAGAGCCTCGAAATGATATTCAAGTGATTTTTCCAGGTTTCCGAGGTTTTGGTGGACGATGGCAATGTTGTTGAGGGAATAGCCAATCCAAAGGTCCTGGTGCAATTGTTCGTAAATCCTGAGGGCATCAATTTGGTTTTCCAGGGCCAGCTTTAAGTTGCCCTGTTTTTGATGGACGATTCCCATTTTGTTGTACAGTGAAGCGATACCGGCCGTATCACCCAGCTTTTTCCGGATTTCCAGTGCGTTGTCAAAATACTCAAGTGCCAGTTGAAACTCGCCATTGCCGATATAAACAATACCCAAATCGTTGTACGACTGGGCTTCACCTTTGGGATAATTGATGTTACCGGCCAGTTTCAGTGCCCTTTTCCCAAACAGAATTGCCGAGTCGGCAGAAACATAGCGGTACTCCCAACAAAGGTCGCACAGCATCTTTACCCTGCTTGTGTCATCAGCGGCTGACAAACGATGCTCCAGACTATCGGAAAACTGATTTGCGTTGAGGCCGAAAAAAATAAAAACAGCGGTAAGTAACAGAATGACTTTTTGCTTCACCAGTTCAATTTTATTACCCGCGTAAAAATAAAGGTTTTTATGTAATTATTTTAAGGAGGGGGGGGGTTTTACGGAAATAACAAAACCACCATCATTGTCGGCACACACTTGTAACCGATATAAGTGTGCAGGGCTTGATGGTTATTCCACAAGGCTTTCCCCGATGTAATGAATAACCACCCTGTTGGTCAACCCTCTTTTGCTGATCGGGCTGCTGGCGATAACAATTACAGGATCGCCTTTTTCGGCCCATTGGTTGCCGATAAGTATTTCATCAATTTCAGCAATAAACTTACTGCCCGATTCCGGTTGTTTCATTAAAACAGGCTGTATGCTGTACACCAGCGACAATTGTTGTAAGCGGCTGGTGTTTTCTGCAAAAGTGATAATGGGCATTTGTATCCTTTGCTGCGACAAGAGTACCGAACTTCCACCCGAATGGCTCCAGGTGATGATGTATTTAGCCTGAATGTCGCGTGCCATCATATTGACACCCCTTGCCATTGCCTCTTTGCTGTTCAGCAGCCCCTCGTATGGCATATATTTTCCCCTTTTGGAAAGGCTCTGCTTAAGGAAATCATTTGTTTTACCGGCTATCCGGCTCATCATTTTCACTGTTTCAACAGGATGATTGCCAACGGCGGTTTCGCCACTCAACATAACCGCATCAACCTTGTCCATAATGGCATTGGCCACATCTGAGACTTCTGCCCTCGTGGGGGCAGCCTCATGTATCATGCTCTGCAGCATTTGTGTTGCCACAATCACCGGTTTCATGTGCTGTCGGCATTTGCTGATAATTAGTTTTTGCAAGATGGCTACCTCGGCCAGGTCCATTTCCACACCGAGGTCGCCACGTGCCACCATGATGGCGTCGCTTTCTTCGATGATTTCATCAAGGTTGTCAATGGCCTGGGGTTTTTCTATTTTACTAATAACAGGGATATAATTGTCTTCGAATATTGTTGAAAAACCCAAATCCCCACCTGTAATTTCAAGTCCATCCGGGCGTGCCCTCAACCTCGTCAAATGCCTTTTCAGCACCCTTACATCTTCCGCTTTTCTAACAAAGCTCAAGGCAATAAAATCGAACTTTTGTTCAACGGCGTACGCAAGGCAGCGTAAATCCTTTTCGGTCATTGATGGAAACGAAAGTTCGGTATCAGGAAGGTTTATCCCTTTGGATGAAAGGAGTAAATTTCCATTGATGACTTTGCACCGTAAAACCGGGTCTTCGGCGGAACCGGTCCTGGAAACACACCTTAACTCAATACTCCCGTCATCCAGCAATATCTTTTCACCGGGTTTCACTTCGTCGATAAGTTTCGGGTAGGTCGTTGAAAATCTGAATTCATTTCCTTCTGTGCCACCAACAACAGGCGACTTCACAAGTTGGATTTCATCACCAGCATTGAGCATCACGCCTTCCTTTATCACCTGGCCAACCCTGATCTTGGGCCCGGACAAATCACCAAGCAGGGCGACAAATATCCCGGTTTCCTCTGCTGACTTCCGGATAATTTTTACAAGTTCGTCAAATTCATCAAAAGTTCCATGTGAAAAGTTTAACCTGAACACCCTCACCCCGGCCGCTATCAATTCTTTAATAACAGCTAAGGAAGATGTTGCCGGGCCAAGTGTTGCAATGATTTTGGTCATTGAAAATGTTCTGTCTCTCATGGTTGCGTTTTTATGTGGAGGAGCAAATATATTGAGATTTGGTAAAGCTTGCCTGTCGCTTTTATTTATTTTAGGAGGAGTTCATGCCGGCCTCCTCTCCGGTGCGGGTCCAATGTCGTTAAATTAAGGATTTATCAGCAAAGCATTGTTATATTTGTTTGCTAAATATCCGAACAAATTATATGATTCCAAAGTTCAAGTCCCGGCACGCGGGTTTGCCCGTCTGGCTTGCGGCAGTTAGTGAACTTATTGTCTCAAGGAAACATAGGTTCCATGATGTGCCTCAAACGAACTTGAAGGATGTGCAACAGCTACTTGCATTTGCTGAAAATTATGATAAACAAGACAAGTATTTTGCCCGTTATCTAATTCTATTTTTGTCAAAAACTTTTAAACTTATCACCTGCTTTCCTTGTTTTTAATATTCCATCCAGTCTTATGGGGCCAAAATGAAAAAATAGAAATTACCGGAATTGTTATTGATTCAAATAGCACGCAACCTATAAAAAACGTAAATATATTTTCGAAACGAAATAATGTTGGAACTATTTCAGATAAAGATGGTCATTTTACAATCCATCTACAAATATTCCCCGACACAATTCAGTTTTCCCATGGAGAATCAGTTATAAAACAAGAAATATTGTTATTTCAAAACCTGTTGACAGCACCATTATAATAAAATTATAATATTCTTGGCGATTGTTTGTTTAGTATAAAAAAACAATATTTTCTTTAAAAAGATTACTAAATATGGCTTTAGCTATGAGATTTATTACATTAATGAGGAAACGAAAAATAGAGGAACTTTTATTTCTTGTTTTGATACGACAAGACTTAAAAGATACGTTTACGACCTTTCCGTTATTTCTTCGAGATATTGGGGTCATGGCATTCCTAATGCGTCTGTTGAGAATGACAGTTTGCTCCTGGATAACATCAGAAAATATGAATATCACAGCCGGTTTTTATTGGAAATCGCAGATAAACCCATAGAAAACAGCATTACGCATGTAAATGACTCTATTGTTTACTTTAACTATCTGAATTCCACCATACAGTTATATTCATCTGATATGAAACCGCTTAAAAGTACACCTATTAAATATCAATACGTGAAAGGTTGGCGGCCTGAAATCATTAAAGATAATATTACCCAAAATGTTTATTCTGTTTTTAAAACCAATGGTTATTTTGTTCTTTGTAGAACTTTACTGTACGAAGCTCAATTACAGCAAGTTACAAGCATGCCTGTTTTTAATACTGAAAAATTAAAATAAATAATGACTGGATATATTTTCTCCACAAAGGGGATAATTATAATGAACCAGAATATTTTTATGGATTCACTGCCAGGGAGCAGAAAGAGGTCAACTGATAAGCAAAGGAATTGGAATTAGCTGGGCGGATTTAGATGAAGACCTTTCTGTAAAAGGGTTTATCCATCAGGTAGCAATAAATGAAATGCTTGAACACTTACAGGTACCAATAGCTCAGGATTCAACCAGCATCAAAACAATAAGCGCCCCATAAACATCCCCGGCTGCAATCAATGATTTTGCGTAGGTGTGCAGGGCTTTTGTGTCCATTGCCAACTTCTGTAGTTCATCCTGTTCTTTCAGCTTTTTAATTTCATCAGAACCGGGTAATTGCTCAACATTCCCCAACTGTCCCAAATCATTGCCGCTCAGGTAAGGGCTTAAGCGGATGGAAGCGGGCAGGCTGTCCACACCAATTCCGAGGGTTGTCAGGGGCTTGGGAATGGTGAATTTGGCCGCGCCATTGGTGCGTGCATAGTAATCACCGCCCATCCGCGCAACCAGGTCTATTTTGTCAGGGTCGATGTTGCCCTTGCTGTCCAGAATATTTTCATCGAGATGAATGTGTACAATCTCACAGATGACAAGGTTTCCCGATCCGGGCTTCCCGCTGGTTTCGATTATTTCCCTCACCCTGCATTCAAAGTGCAGTGGTGATTCCTTCACACGGAGGGGTTTGACCTTCAGCGAATCAATCGCCGTAAAGCCGGCTTTTTCAAACTCATTCACCCCCTTGGGGTATTCGGTACTGGAAAGGCTTACCTGATGGACCATGGGGTAACTAACAGCGTGAATGACGACTTCCGGAACTTCTTTCAGGTTGTCGAGGGTGTGTTTGGTGGTGTTGTCGCGCCCCCTCCTTGCCGGTGAAAAAATCAGCGTTGTGGGGTTGATCCCGAAAAGGTTGTAGAAACTAAAGGGGGATAAATTAGGCCTTCCTTCTTTGTTGATGGTACTGGCCAGCGCAATTGGCCGGGGGGCTACTCCGCCCTGCAAGAGTTTAAGAAGTTCTGGATTGGCGTATTCTTCGGGGTTTATTTGTTTCATGTTTCTACTACTTAATTAGACTTGTAAAAAGTTATTTCGTTTTAACCTCTTTAAATTAAAAAACTAAAACTGTTTAGCGGCCCATCCCCTCTTTGGAGGGGGGGCGGGCGATGAATCCGGGGAGTTAATACTTCAGGAAACCTGATAATTCAGGTACATCTATTTAATTGCCGGCAACACCCTTGTAACAACTTCCCCAAACCCAATGCGGACATTGTTTTTCAGGGCATGTGCACGCATGACAATAGTGTCGTTGTCTTCGATAAATTTACGTTCCCCGCCTTCTTTTAGTTTGAGCGGCTTCGTTCCGCGCCAGCTTAATTCCATCATTGAGCCGTACGAACCAGCCGTTGGCCCTGATATTGTTCCCGAAGCGTACATGTCGCCGACATTAATGTTGCATCCATTTACTGTGTGGTGTGCCAGGTGCTGGGAAATGTTCCAGTACAGGTATTTGTAATTTGATTTACAGACCGTCGTTTCTTCGCAACCTTCCGGCTGAATGCCGACTTCGAGCTGTATGTCGAAATTCCTGTTTCCTGTAAATTGAAGGTAGGGCAATACTTTGGGTTCCTGTAAGGGCCCTGCTACCCTGAAGGGTTCGAGGGCCTCAAGCGTAACTATCCAGGGTGAAACCACCGAACCGAAATTCTTTCCAAGAAAAGGGCCTAATGGGACGTATTCCCAGGTTTGGATATCGCGGGCTGACAAGTCGTTGAACAACAGCATGCCAAAGATGTGTTCTTCCGCTTTTTCGGTGGTGATGCGGGCGCCCAGTTTAGTCCCTTTTCCCGTAATAAAGGCCATTTCCAGTTCGAAGTCGAAAAGGCGGGTCGGGCCAAATTCGGGTACATCCGATCCGGGTGGTTTGCGTTGCCCTTTGGGGCGATGAATACCGGTTCCGGAAACCACGATGGATGATGCCCGTCCGTGGTAGCCTACCGGCAGGTGTTTCCAGTTGGGACTCAGTGCATTTTTCGGATCGCGGATCATGGTGCCGATGTTGGTGGCATGCTCAATACTGGAATAAAAATCGGTGTAATCGCCCACTTCGACCGGCATCATCATTTCGACCCCCTTAACAGGCAGTACGGCATGTTTGCAGGCTTCCGTATTGCTGTGCAGTTCCTGATTGTCCTTATTGAACAAATCGGAAAGCCGTTGCCTTACAGCATTGGTAAGGGGTTTGCCCAGTGCAATAAAGTCGTTCAGCACGGGCGCATAAAATACACCGTAATTGTCGATGTCTAATTCATCAAAGAACCCGTTGTCAGCGAGTACCGACAAGTCAATAACCGTCTCCCCCACCCTTGTAACAGGACGGGGAGTTTTGCCTTGTGGTTTTGCAATTCCAAAAGGGATATTTTGAATGGGGAAATCGCTGTCGGGTGGAACAGGTATCCAGGAGCTTAAAGCGGGATTATTTGCGTTTATCATTTTAATGATTTTTGGAAAATTGTATTGTGGTTTTTAGATCTGACGCTTCCAGGTCCGTAGGGATGCCGGAAGGTCTTACATCAAACATCCTAAAGCGTTCCCCGGCTTTCCTGTTCCAGTTCGATGGACTCGAACAGGGCCTGGAAGTTTCCTTTTCCAAAGGATTTTGCACCTTTGCGCTGGATAATTTCAAAAAAGAAAGTCGGGCGGTCCTCAACGGGTTTGGTGAAGAGTTGCAACAAGTAGCCTTCATCATCGCGATCGATAAGAATGCGGTGCTTTTTGAGCACCTCCATGTCCTCCTCGATTTTTCCGACGCGTTGGGTTACCGTATTGTAATACTCATCGGGCACGTGTAAGAAATCGACACCCCTTGCCCGTAAAGCATCAATTGTTTTCACGATATTGTCGGTAGCCACGGCAACGTGTTGCGGGCCTGGCCCGCCGTAAAAATCAAGATATTCTTCCACTTGTGATTTTTTCTTTCCTTTGGCGGGCTCGTTGATGGGAAATTTGATCCACATGTTATCGCTGGCCATCACCTTGCTTTTCAGGGCTGTGTATTCGGTAGAGATATCTTTGTCGTCGAAAGAAATCAATTGCTCAAAACCAAAAACATCTTTGTAAAAACCGGCAATGGTATCCATTTCGTTCCAGCCTACATTACCAACAATATGGTCAACATACATAAGCCCTGTTTCTTCGGGACGGTAATCGGGTTCCCATTTTACAAAACCGGGAAGAAAAACACCCTTGTAGTTCTTGCGTTCCACAAATACGTGAACCGTATCGCCGTATGTGTGAATCCCGGAGAGCACTACTTCACCGTTTTCATCCGTGAGGGTGTGGGGTTCCTGATATGGTCTGGCACCTTTTTCAGTTGTTGTACGAAAAGAGGCTTCCGCATCATCAACACCGAGTGCAATAACTTTGATGCCGTCGCCATGTAGTTTGTGGTGTTCTGCGACCGGTGAATCCGGAGTGAGGGCGGCCGTCAATACAAAAACTATTTTATTTTGTTTTACAACATAAGAAGTCCTGTCTTTCAGCCCGGTTTCAAGGCCGGCATAAGCCAAGGGCTGAAAGCCAAAGGCAGATTGATAATAGTGTGCGGCCTGCTTGGCATTTCCCACATAAAATTCAACATAATCGGTCCCGTTAATGGGCAGGGATTTGGTATTACTTTCCATTTTATTTTTTGTTTTAGTATTCTGTTATTCTGGTCATTTGCCCTGTGGGCACCATTTCATGGACATTTGCCTGCTGCGCCATTTAACGTCATTTGGTTGTGGCGACATTTTTTTGTTATTTGTGGCAGCGACAATTTATTGCTATTTAAGTATCCAACTTTTGTAGTAACCGCGATCTTCAATTTGCATAGCGGCTTTGGTCATTTTTAGGGGTTTGAAAGTATCCACCATCACAGCAAATTCTTTTGTTTCTTTTTTTCCCACACTCCTTTCGATTGCGCCGGGATGCGGGCCATGCGCCAGTCCGATGGGGTGCAGCGTAATCTGGCCGCGGCCAATGTTGTTGCGGCTCATAAAATCACCGTCCACATAATACAATACTTCATCCGAATCCACATTGCTGTGGTGGTAGGGTGCCGGAATGGCATCGGGATGGTAATCGTATAAACGCGGGACGAAAGCACAGGTTACCATCGCCGGTGTTTCAAAAGTCTGGTGGATGGGTGGTGGCTGGTGGATGCGGCCTGTAATGGGTTCAAAATCGTAAATTGACAAAGCATAAGGGTAAACATGCCCGTCCCAGCCAACCGCATCAAAAGGATGTGTGGCATAATGGTAAGGATAGATTTGATCGCTGTTTTTAATCTTCACCAGAAAATCCCCCTTTTCAATGTGTGCGTCCAATTCTTCGGGAACTTTGATATCACGTTCATAAAATGGTGAATGTTCGAGCAGTTGTCCTGAATTGTTCATGTAACGTTTGGGAAAGTTCAGCGGATGAAAAGACTCGACAATAAACAGCCGGTTGTTTTCATCTTTGAAATCGATCTGGTAAATCGTCCCGCGCGGGATAACAAGGTGGTCGCCTTTTACGAAAGGTAACAGGCCAAAGACTGTTTTTAAAACTCCTTTGCCCTCGTGCACAAAAATCATTTCGTCGGCCTGGGCATTCTTGTAGAAGTAATCTTTCATGGAAGATTTTGGTGCAGCAAGGCTCAGGTAAACGTCATCGTTGAAAAGCACAATTTTCCTGCTTTCCAGGAAGTCGGGTTCCGGTCTTACTTCAAAGCCTTTGAACGAACGGCATTGCAGGTTTTTTTGGATGGCGGTTTCCGGTGCTGCCGAATAAGGCTCATCAATCTTAAGCACCTGCGTCGGGGGGTATTCGTGGTAAACAATAGAATAGATATCAGAAAACCCGGCAGTGGAAACCACTTCTTCGGCGTACAGGCTGCCGTCCGGTTTTTTAAATACAATGTGTCGTTTTGCGGGGACTTTCCCGCGGCGGAGGTAATGCGGCATTTTTATCTGGATTAATTATAAATTGCGCGCAAAGATAAAAATTAGTTTGGAGATTCATCTGCCCTCAGGGAAATGCCTGCTGAAAAAAGAAAATTGAAAAGTGTGCGGCGCAGCTTTCTAAAACCTGAACCCGATCTGTACCATATACCTCAGGCCAAACCCCATGCTGACATTCACACCGCTTGTTGAAATTTCCCCATCATTTACCAACTGCTCAAATCCGGGAACTGATTTAGAAAGTATGTCGTAAATTGCTTTCAGGTATTCATCCTCGCTATCGATATCCAATTCACCACCGAGTGTAAACTTTTTTGCATACAACGACAAAGAAGGCCCCAAAAAAATCAGGTCGATGGTCATGCGGTCCTTCCAAAGGACAAACTGGTAACCCAGTTCAAGGCCGGCATTGAATATGTTGAGCCTGGCACCAAATTGGATATTCCCCTGAATGACCGCACTGTTAATGACAGTAATGTCATTTTCGAACCGGTAGTGATAATAGGAAGCAAAGATTCCCCAATACAATCCATCCGGAGCCGTTTTTTTATTTCGGTTCTTAAAGTAATAACGGTAATCCCCGGAAAAGGAAAGCCCTCCTTTATTCCTGGAGCCCTGGATGTTCAGGCTGTCAACCATGCCGGTAAACAAAGCAGGCAATTCAAAATAACCGGTATTTACCGAAAACGACCTGTAGGGGGACAAGATTCTTTCGTATCCTATGTTAACGTTCTTTTTGCTCCATAAAACAAAAGGTGTCAGGTTCCATTTAATTACGTTTTTGCGGAATTTTACCGAGTCAGGAAAGGCGTGATCTTCCTGGGCACCGGCAGAACCTGTTAAAAAAATCATCCCAATAAGGACGCTCGTGGTGAAGAGTAACTTTTTCATGGGTATATCTGATTAAAACCCGAAAAGCTTATTAAAGTCCAGCTTATAATACTGACTTCCCGGATATTCGTTGCTTGTTAAAAGTTCATACTATATTGCAAAGTTACATTTCTCATTGGTTCTGCTTTTAATGGCCGCAACGAATACCGGCGGTTAAAAATGTTATCGGAGATAAGAGCAAGTTTATGATGCGTGGCAAATGAATAGCTTATGCGCATGTCGACAATAGTGTTGCCGTTGTTGTGGTTGTAAAAATAGTTTTTGTATAAAATGGGCTGAAGTGTCCCGCCCGAGCCAACGGTGGCATCTTCGAAGTCGAAAATAGCCTTGTCCATGTTTTCTATTTTACTAAAAAATTTCAGGCTTAGGCCGAAGGCAAATGACCGGTAAATAAACTCGACATCCATTTTTACTGTGTGCAAAGAGCGGTACTTCAATATTTGCCTGCCGGGATCAACGCTGGTAGAATTGTAGCTAAATTCGTTGTTGCCACCAGGGTTGTTGTCGTAAGCAAAAACCAGGTCGGGTTCTAGCGCAATAGGCAGCGTATACGTATAGCCGAACATGGTATTCAAACCGAAGCCACCGGGCAGTTTTGCCTGTCCGTTCAGGGAAATATCCACACCAGTTACTTTGCTCCTTCCCGTGTTGACAAATCTAAAACCATAATTCGGGCTTACCGAAGGTGTGCCCCAAAACCCAAAAAGATATTCGATGGTGTTGTTGTATTGCTGGTAGAACACTGCCATATCAAAGTAGCCGTAGAAGGTGGCAAACTTAAAGCCTTGTTTTACACCGACTTCAGCATTCCAGCTTGTTTCAGGAAGCAAATCAGCATTATTAAAAACGCCAAAACTACCAATTGTTGTGCGGATATAGCGCTCGGTAATCGTCGGGAAGCGGTAGCCCTGCCCCAATGAAGCACGGAGATAAGTTTCCTGCAGCATTTTTAAGGATGCCCCGAAACGGAAAACAGGTTTTGTGTCGCGGATAGAATCGTTGAGGCGAAAATGTTCGATACGCATCCCGGCAGAAAGGTTAACCGAATTTGCAATTTTCTTTTCAAATTCCATGTAGGCCGACATGTTCCAGATCGTATTGTCGGGAGATCCGGAAGCATCGTACATATTGGAATGAGAGGCCGTAAACTGGCTTGAGAGCCCCCCGATAAACTGTAAATTCCCAATATTCGAGAATGTTTTGTTGAAGCGATAGTTGTTGTAAATCATCAAAACCCTGTTCGACTGGTTGTTGTTTGCCTGCACATCGCTGTACAAAATACGGTTTGAGAAATTATGGCTCACCCCTATACCGGCATAGAAATTCACAAAAGGGTCGAAATACATGGTAAGGGTATTGGCCAACAGCACTGCCCCCGGGTAAGCACGGTAGAAGCCTGCCGTATCATTTAACCAGGCAAACACGGTACTTTGCTTTTTTTGCATGATGTTGCCATTGAGGCCGAAATCGAGGCCTTCCTTTTTCTTTGACCGCCTGCGGAGGTTGAAGTTGATGCGGGCCCTCCTGTTGGCCATGTCTTTGTCGCTGATGGAGTCTCCCGGATTAGAAACATAGGGGCCTGGTATTGGTGCGCCAATATAGCTTTGGTCTGCCAGATAAATTCCACCGACAACCAGGTCGGTGGAGCCGTCGCCCAGTTGCTGCGAATGCAGGAAACTGGCGCCTCCCAGCAGGCTTGGCCCATTCCACCACTTGCTGGCCGGTGCGCGCGGGGCGGTATAAAACCCACCAAAAACCTGTATCTTGGTTAGCGGTTTGGTGCCGGGGAATTCGGTGCGGATATAAATGGCACCACTCAGGGCTGCCGACCCGGATAAAACCGAAGAAGCCCCTTTTACAACTTCAATTTGTTTGATGTTTTCGACCGGGATTAGCGACCAGTCGGGCTTGCCAGCATCCCCTGCGGTAATGGGCAGGTCATCGATAAATACGGCCACTTTACTCCCGACGCCGAAGGTGAAACCACTGCCCCCCCTGATTTGGGGCTCTTCATCAAGGATGGTAACCCCGGGAGTCAGGTCAAGAATGGTTTCAACTGAACGGGTGTTCCGGGCTTCAATCAGCCGGGGTTTGATTATTTCGATGGATACCGTTTGGTCTTCAAGCGGTTTTTCAAACTTTCCCGCTTTGACCACTACTTCTTTGAACTGTGTGCTAAACGGCTCCATCACAATATCAAGCCAGGTTGTCGAATCAGCAACAATGTTCAGGGGGATGTTTTGAGTTTTCATTCCCGTAAAGGAAATTGTAAAAACAGTTTCCCCGGCAGGGACGGAAAGTGAAAAATAGCCATTGAAATCGGAAACCGCACCCAGTGACATGTTTTTTTTGACGTAGATGTTCGCACCAACAAGCGTCTCGCCACTTGCTTTCTCGGTTATCCTTCCTGAAAAGATGCCGCGACTTTGTGCCTCGGAAAACAAAGTGCTCAAGAGAAATATCAGCACAACAGCTGTATTTCTGAATATTTGAAAGTTATACCGAAACATAGAAGAAATTACTTTTTGTTTCTGAAACTTGTTTCCGAAAAGCAATTGGGAAGGGCTATTGAACCAGAACTTTTTTAGCGAATGTACTGCCCGCCGCCGAAATGCTTGCTATGTAGATTCCATCAGGCAGGTTAATCAGGAAACGATTGGACACTTGCGTTTCAATTTGCTTCTCGTAAACAACACGTCCCACCAGGTCGGTTAAGCGGAGTTGCGCCGTTTGCCGGTGTGCACCGCTGAGGTTAACATTGAGTGCGCCATAAGTATAGAACACCTGAAAGTTATCTGCGGTAAAGTCATCAATACCGGTCGGGTAAATCATTTCCACATCATCAAACCAGGCTTCACTACCGCCAATGGCTTCTGTGCCATTTCCTGAGTATAGGATAGCCAGCAAGTATTCGGGCTGCACATCTTTTTCATATACAAAGGGTACTGAAAAGCGGGTCCATTCGGTGACAGTTTCACCGGGCAAATTCAGCATGGCTTCGGCAACAATATTGCTTTCATCACCGGGCAATTGCTGATAGCCCGTGTGCAACACCACCCTGACGGCGGGGTGGTCATCTGTCATGGGGTTTGCTTTGTACCATCCAACCACGCTGTCAGGCCGACCTGTAAAAGGTGTGTTCCATTGATCATCATCCAGATCGGTAAAGACAAAGCCTGAATCGGGGGTCATGCTTGCATGAACGCGCCCATTGGTAATCGTTCCTGTGGCAACAATACCGAAAACAGCAAAGTTGTGTAAATACAGCGAGTAGTTTCCGGAGTGGGCATCCTCGCTTTTTCCCCAAACAACGGGGGCCAGGTCGTTTAAATCAGGACGATCTGAGGTTTTGATGGAACTCCAATTGACCGGTTCCATTAAATTGGGCCCCAGACCTACTTCCTCCCAGTCTTCAAATCCGGGGTTCTGAAACTGTTGTTGTGCCATCAGTCCCATTGCCATGAACCATACGAAAGTGATGCTCAGTAAATGTTTACACATAATTTAAGGTTTTGATGAATGTTTTTTCCTGCTTGTAAAAGTAGAAAAAATCCGGGATACCCGTAACTTCACATCAGATATTTGTGTGGTCGTGGCCGGGCTGTGGTGCAGCGAAATGCGCTTGCATGTAATAAGAAGCGCTATTCGCCATTGTCTGCTTATATGGCAAATTTGTAAATGAATAGAAAAAGGGCCTGAATATTCAGACCCTTTTTTACATCCAGATTTTGAGAGTATTGCTACACAGTATGTTAACACTGTTTTAGTGACCCTACCGGGATTCGAACCCAGATCATGAGAACCGGAATCTCACATTCTATCCATTGAACTATAGGGCCGGGGTGGATTTTAGATCAAACAACTAAAATCCAAAGTGGAGCTGGAGGGATTCGAACCCTCGTCCAAACAAAGAACCGATAAGCTTTCTACATACATATTTTGTTATTGGTTTTCGACAAGGGCACGGGAACAAACACCCAAAACCCAAGCTTAGCTTCTTGATTTCATCACTGCCGCGAAGCGAAGCAGCAACTATCCCGAAATTGCTTGCGATCCGTAACCTGGCCGGAATCGGGCGACTCCACCAGCGAACCGTCCCGTCCCCGGTAACCTAGACCAGGGATAGAGCCAATCTACTAAACTTCGATTAGGCTGCGAGAGCGTAGTTATTATCGCCAATTATAAAGTGTGCGACACGGATTTACGAGCTTTGTCACATGGCTCGGCATGCTTACTTACCCTTTCTGTTGCTGTCAAAACCGGTCAGCCCCAAATATTTCTAAGAACTTTTTCCTTCACCGAAAAAGGGATGCAAAGGTAGTACAATAATTTGAAAATTTGAAGATGAGAGAATTTGAAAATTTGAAGATGAGAGAATTTGAAAATGGAAGAACAGCCAGGAAACTACAACATCAGCGGTTCTACAAAGCGCTCAATATCTGCTTTCGTGATTTCACCACTGCACAAAATCAATAGTCTTTCCACCACATTGTGCAGTTCGCGTACATTACCACTCCAGTTAAAGTCTGAAAGCTTCCTGACAGCTTCCTCAGTGATGGGGATTTCAGGTCGTCCCTGTGCAGCAGAAATGGTTTCAATGAAATGATTGACCAGCAACTGAATATCACTTTTCCTTTCGCGCAATGGAGGCACTTCCATAACAATAACACTCAAACGGTGGTACAAATCCTCCCGGAACTTATTTTCCTTAATCTGTTTGCGGATGTTTTTGTTGGTGGCGGCAATTACCCGCACATCCACCGGGATTTCTTTCTCCCCCCCTACCCTTACAATTTTATTCTCTTGCAGTGCACGCAATACTTTGGCCTGTGCCGACAGGCTCATGTCGCCAATTTCATCCAAAAAAAGCGTTCCCCCGTGGGCCAGTTCAAAATCGCCCTTGCGCTGTTTATGGGCTGATGTAAACGAACCTTTTTCATGTCCAAACAACTGGCTTTCGATTAATTCGGAAGGGATAGCTGCACAATTGACTTCGATAAAAGGGGATTTTACCCGCGTACTTTGTTCATGTATTTGCCGGGCAACCAATTCTTTCCCGGTTCCGTTTTCGCCCTGAATCAAGACCCGTGCTGTAGTAGGCGCCACTTGCGAAATCATTTGTTTCAGGGTCAATATATTCTCAGATTCACCGACAATTTCGTACTTTTTTTCCAGTTCCTGCTTGAGCATTTTGGTTTGCGAAACCAGATCGTTTCTTTCGATGGCATTTCTAACGGTAGTTAGTAAACGATTAAGGTCGGGAGGCTTCACGATAAAATCATAAGCTCCTTTTTTGATGGCTTCCACGGCGGTTTCGATGGTCCCATGTCCCGAAATCATAATCACCGGCACCTCCCTGAACAACATCAGTTTTTCTAAAACCTCCATCCCGTCCATTTCGGGCATTTTAATGTCGAGCAGGATGGCATCGTAATTAACCTCCTTTGCCATCTCAAGAGCATCCATACCATTTGCAGCCAAATCAACTGTGTGCTTTTCAAATTCCAGGATGTCTTTGAGTGTCCTTCGGATGCTGCTTTCGTCATCAACAACTAATATTTGTGCCATACATTCGTTTTGTTCAAAAATAGGAATAATTATTGCTTACTTTTAGGTCTTCAAAATTAACATTAATGGGGGAATAGGGGAATAAGGGAATGATTGAACGGGGAAATGCCGGAATGCTAAATGCAAGCTGTCAGAAACGGACAAAACGATGAATCAAATTAATTTAAGATGAAAAATATATTAGCCGCTACGGTGTCGATTATCTTTTTAATCAATACAGCGACCGGCCAAATTCAGCAAAGGCCTTCAATTTTGGTGAGTAATGAAAACAACGAATTGCTTCAATTTCCCTGGGCGGGAGGTATGAATGCGGTACAATTTGGTGAATTGGATATCAATAGGGATGGCACGAAAGACCTGCTCGCCTTTGACCGGCGTGGCAACCGCAAGATGTGTTTTATCAACCAAGGAACGGCGAATACCATCGACTACGAATTGAATCAGAGCTATGCAGAACTAATTCCCGAATTAAGTGACTGGGCCATTTTTGTTGATTACGACGGGGATGGAAAGTCGGATATTTTTACCTATTCGCCGGGTTGGGCCGGGATGAAAGTCTACAAGAATATTTCTACAAATTTGCTGAAATTCGAATTGGTAGTTTATCCCTATTTAAGTTCATTCCAGGGAGGTGGTTATGTTAACCTTCTGGTTACCAATGTAGACTATCCCGGCATCGCAGATATCGATAACGATGGCGATCTGGACATCCTGACTTTCTGGGGACTGGGCTCCTTTGTGGAAATGCACAAAAACCTTTCGATGGAAAAATACGGCCATGCCGATTCGCTGGATTTTGAAAAAACAGAATATTGCTGGGGAAACTTTGCCGAAAGTGAAGAGTCCAATACCATTTACCTTGATTCTTGCTTTTTTAATGACAATATGGAAAGCCGAAAAGACCGGCACACCGGTTCCACATTTTTGTTAATGGATTTGGATGCCGACAACGACAAGGACCTGTTGCTGGGCGATGTAGATTATCCCGGGCTTATTGCCCTCACCAATGGCGGTACTCCCGAAGACGCGCTCATCACTTCATACGACACTACTTTTCCGGCCAATAGCGAAACGATTGAGCTCTTTTCGATGCCCGTGTCCGCATATATTGATGTCAACAACGATGGGATAAAAGATTTGCTGGTTTCTCCTTTCGACCCCGGAATCACTACTTCCCAAAATAAAAACAGCATATGGCTTTATTTGAACAGTGGCACCAATAACCAGCCTGTATTTGAGCTTTATACAAAAAGTTTTCTGCAAGAAGAAATGATGGATTTTGGCTCGGGTGCCTACCCTGTTTTGTGCGATTGGGACGGTGACGGACTGACTGATTTACTCGTTGGCAACTACGGCTATTATTCCTACTCCTACTACGATGAGTCCTATTTTTTACACTCGGTTTACCGGGGCCGACTGGCTTTTTACAAAAACACGGGCACTGCGCAACAAGCTGAATTCCAGTTGTGGGATAACAACCTTGGTAATTTATGGCAGGAGAATATTGTTGGGATTTATCCGGCCTTCGGCGATTTGGATGGTGATGGAAATACTGATTTATTGGTGGGACATTCAAGTGGCGAACTTGTCTTTCTAAAAAATACGGGTAACAATGGTTTTGAGATTATTGACCGAAATTTCTTCAATATCGATGTGGGTGATTTTAGCACTCCCCAATTATTCGACCTGAACAAAGACGGACTATTAGACCTGATAATTGGAGAAAAAAAAGGCAACCTGAATTATTACCAAAACACGGGTACCTCTTCCAATCCGGAGTTTCAATTAACGACCGACAGCCTCGGGAAAATAAATGTTACCGATTTTACTTTGTCGTACGATGGCTACAGTACACCCTGGTTTTTCAGGGAGGCTGACGGGGTAAGCAAACTGGTGGTGGGTTCGGAAAAGGGAAAGATTTTCTATTTCACCCATATTGATGGGAATTTACAGGGGACGTTTACCGAATCAGACGAATTAGATGTTTTGCTGGACACCACCGATGTTTCGTTTGACCGTGGCATGCGCACAGCGGCTTGCCTGGCCGACATCGATCAGGATGGAATATTGGAAATGATAGCCGGCAATTATTCAGGGGGCCTGGAATACTTCGGGGGGGCTACGGAGGTTTCGACGGGTTTGCTGGAAGCAGTTTCTAACAGCAGAAAGGAACTACTGATTACCCCAAATCCGGCAAGCCATCAGATTACGATTCATTTTCCCAAAGCCAGTTCTGAATATCAGGTTCAAATCTATTCACTGAACGGAAAAGTCGAATCAACATTAACTGCTAAATCGTTTTCTTCTAAAAGGATTTCCCTGGACATCAACAATTTAAAATCCGGCATTTATTTTGTTCAAGCCGTAAATCAGGATACTGTATTTAGTGGGAAATTTGTTGTAATCCGATAGTCTTTCCTTTTTCTTCACGCAACGTTTGGTAAATCGAAATTAAAAATTTGGTTTTAGCTGGTATTTCTGGTAGAATTCTTCAATTACATCAACGGCTTCAGCAGCCGTATCAACAAGGTGAAAAATATCCAGGTCTTTAGCGCTTATTTTTCCATTTTTGAGCATGGTATTTTTAATCCAGTCAATCAACCCGCCCCAGTAATCACGGCTGATTAATACTATGGGAAAATCAACCAGTTTATCGGTCTGAATAAGGGTGATGGCTTCGAATAATTCATCCATCGTACCAAATCCGCCGGGCAAAACAATATAGCCTTGCGAATAGCGCATAAACATCAGTTTGCGGGTAAAAAAGTAATCGAAGTTGATGAGTTTGTCCGGATCAATATAAGGGTTCGCCGATTGCTCGTGGGGCAGATTGATGTTTAAGCCCACTGATTTGCCCCCTGCATAATGCGCTCCTTTGTTGGCGGCTTCCATCGCCCCGGGGCCACCACCGGTAATAATTCCAAAACCCTTCTTTGTCAAATGATAAGCAACTTGCTCAGCCGTTTCGTAACACACATCACCGGGCTTTGTCCGTGCCGAACCAAAAACCGCTACACAGGGGCCAATTTTCGACAAAGATTCGTAGCCTTCCACCACTTCGGCCATAATTTTAAACACCGACCACGAATCGTGGGCTTTGGTCTGCATCCATGTTTTGGGGTTAAATTCTTTCCTTAATCTTTCGATGTCCTTTTGTTCCATTCTTTCTTTTGTTTATTGACCTTCCAGCGTTCGCAGAACCTGGAAGGGTCAATTTGAGATACCACTATATATTCGACTCTTCCAGGTCCTAAAAGGACGCTGGAAGGTCTTATTTCAATTCCTTTTGCAAAAACGTTGCGGTGTGGCTATTATTGCACCGGGCAACTTCTTCGGGTGTTCCCTGGCACACCAGTGTTCCACCATTATCGCCTCCTTCGGGGCCCAAATCAATAATATGGTCGGCTACTTTTATCACCTCCATATTGTGCTCAATTACAATGATGGTATTGCCTTTGTTAACCAGTTTATTGAGTACGCCGAGCAATACATTTACATCTTCAAAATGCAGTCCGGTTGTCGGTTCATCAAGAATGTACATCGTTTTCCCGGTGTCCTTTTTCGAGAGTTCCGAAGCCAGTTTTACGCGCTGGGCTTCCCCTCCGGAAATGGTTGTTGAGGACTGACCGAGTGTTAAATACCCCAATCCCACATCCTGTATGGTTTTCAGTTTATGGTTGATGGAAGGGATGGTGTCAAAAAATGCAACCGCCTGATTGATTGTCATGTTCAGCACATCGTTGATGGATTTTCCTTTGTAGCGTACTTCGAGGGTTTCGCGGTTGTAGCGCTTGCCCTGGCAGTCTTCGCAGAGCACATACACATCCGGCAAAAAATTCATTTCGATGGTTTCCACCCCGGCACCCTTGCATTTTTCGCAGCGGCCACCCTTTACATTAAAGGAGAAACGCCCCGGTTTGTAACCGCGGATTTTAGATTCGGGCAGAATACCAAACAGCTTTCTGATTTCGTCGAATACTTTGGTGTAAGTTGCCGGATTGGAACGGGGTGTACGCCCGATGGGCGACTGGTCGATGTCGATGACCTTATCAATATTTTCAAGACCTTCGATGGATTGATACGACAAAGGTGTTTTTAGCGAGCGAAAGAAGTGATGGTTCAGAATGGGGTAGAGCGTGTCGTTGATGAGGGTTGATTTTCCACTGCCCGACACACCGGTCACACATATAAATTGCCCGAGGGGAAAGTGTACATCCAGGTTCTTCAGGTTGTTGCCCTTTGCACCTTTTAAAATTATTTGTTTACCAATCCCTTTTCTTCTTTGTTTGGGTATGGCGATTTCCCTTCTGCCATTCAGGTAATCAGCCGTAACGGTTTTGGCTTTCATTATCTCATCCGGCGTACCGGCAGCTACAATTTCTCCACCATGCCGTCCGGCGCCGGGGCCGATATCAACAACGTAATCTGCTGAAAGAATGGTGTCTTTGTCGTGCTCCACTACCATCACCGAATTGCCGATGTCGCGTAAATCGCGCAAGGCTTCAATTAATTTGTGGTTGTCGCGCTGGTGCAGTCCGATGCTGGGTTCATCCAGAATATACAAAACGCCGGTAAGTTGCGAGCCGATTTGGGTGGCCAGGCGGATACGTTGCGATTCGCCTCCCGAAAGGCTTCTTGCCGGACGGTTCAGGTTGAGGTATTCGATGCCGACTTCCAACAGAAAATCAAGCCGGGTGCGTATTTCGCGCAATACTTCCCTGCCAATTTTTTTCTGGGTCTCGTTCATTTTCTCCTCCACCGTTTCCAGCCAGTTTTTCAGATTGGAAAGATCCATGGTGGCCAACTCGGCAATATTTCGCCCTGCGATTTTAAATTGAAGGGCTTCTTTTTTTAATCGGGAGCCCTCACATTCGGGGCAGGTGTGCTTGTTCATAAAGCCCTCGGCCCACCGTCGCGAGCTTTGGGAAGCATTGTTGTTGTTGTAGTTTTGGATGTAATTAATTACCCCTTCAAAAGTGAGCGCATAGGAGGAAGTGATGCCCAGGTATTCTTTTTTTACTTCGATGGTTTCGTTGGTTCCATAAAGAATAGCGTCAATGGCTTTTTGTGGAATTTTACTGATGGGGGTTGTCAATTCAAAACCAAATTTTAAGCCGATGGCTTCCATTTGACTAAAAATCCAGTTGCTTTTAAATTCTCCCAAAGGTTTGATACCGCCCCTTTTTATCGACAGGCTTTTATCAGGCATAATTTTATCGAAATCAATCTCGTTCACTGCACCCAGGCCATTGCACTTGGGACAAGCCCCGTAAGGCGAATTAAACGAAAAAGTATTGGGTTCGGGTTCATCATAGGAAATACCGCTGGTCGGGCACATCAGTTTTTTACTAAAATGGCGAAGCCCTTCCCCTTTTTCGTCAGCAACCATCAGCACACCTTTGCCGTGTTTCATGGCTGTTGCGATGGTTTTACCAATCCTGACTTTGTCTTTTTCACTGACTTTCAGTCTGTCCACCACAACTTCAACATCGTGCACTTTATAACGGTCCAACTGCATCCCAAAGGCAATTTCACGTATTTCCCCATCTACCCTTACTTTGAGGAATCCCTGCTGCCTGACCTGCTCAAACAACTCGCGGTAATGCCCTTTTCTTCCTTTAACCAAAGGGGCGAGTACGGCAATCTTTTCTCCTTGAAACTCACGAATAATCAAACTCGTAATCTGCTCTTCGGTATATTGTACCATGAGCTCGCCGGTACTTGAAGAAAAAGCTTCGGAAGCACGGGCAAACAAAAGGCGAAGGAAATCGTACACCTCGGTAATGGTACCGACCGTGGACCGGGGATTCCGGTTGACCGATTTTTGTTCGATGGCCACCACCGGGCTCAGTCCGTTTATTTTGTCCACATCGGGGCGCTCCATATTTCCGATAAATTGACGGGCATAGGCCGAAAGGGTTTCCATATAACGGCGCTGCCCCTCGGCATAAATGGTATCGAAGGCCAGGGAAGATTTGCCGCTGCCACTCAGGCCGGTAATCACAACCAGTTGATTGCGTGGTATTTTCACATCAATATCCCGCAGGTTGTGCACACGGGCACCAAGGACTTCTAAAAAGTTTCCAATCATATTAAAATCTCAAAGCGAATATCGAACACGGGTCATCGAATATTGAATGATGAAGTAACAAAATATCTAAAATCATAAATCGTTAATCGGCGTTCGCTATTCCATCATGTTGATATTCTTGTATTCTCCAAATCCCCAATACCCTTATCCCTTCTTTAATGAACATTAATCCCGTTCTTTTTCAAAACAATTTCTTCGTGGGTGAGGTCATAAGGCGGGTCAGGTATTTGGATCAGGTATGTTTTCTTCTTCCGGTTTTTCAGACTCGATTGCCTGAGCCAGGGATTAAAATATTTCAATAATTTATAACTCAGCCCATACTCTATGGCAAAATCTGCCCAGCTTTCCACTTCATCGTTAACCACAACCGTATGTGTTGGAATGGGAAGGTAAAGCTCATTTTCATTGATATAAAAACCATAGGATTCGGGCGATTCAAAAATCAGTTTTATGGCCAATATCCGGTAAAGGTAGCGGCTGGTTTCGTCAGAAAGAAGCATATCGTAATAGGAAGATGCTTTTTGTTTTTTCATCCGTCTGCTGATCCCGTTTTTTCCCGCATTGTAGGCCGCAGCCACCAGGGCCCAGTTGCCAAATTTTTCGTAGCTGTCCAAAAAATATGCACAGGCTGCTTGTGTTGACTTTATTCGATTGTAGCGTTCGTCCACATCTTTGCTAACCTCCAGTTTGTAGTCTTTTGCGGTTCCTTTTAAAAACTGCCAGAAACCCACTGCATTGGCCGGGGAAATTACATTGGACAAGCCGCTCTCGATGACGGCAAGATATCTAAAATCGAGGGGGATTCCGTTTTGCTGAAGGATGCTGTCAATCATCGGAAACCAGCGGTACGAACGTTTAATCAAAGTCAGGGTGGAGGAGTGCCAGTAGGTGTTGACCGAAAGCTCCCTGTCAAGAGATTCGCGTACGTAAAACAACTCAAGCGGCACTTCTTCCCCGGCAAAATAAAGCGTGTCGGGAAGTTGCAGCGAAACAATTTTATAATACTGCTTATTGGTGCCCGGCAACTGCCTTTGCTTGGTTTGACGCCAACTGTCAAAGCCAAAAATCAGGGCAACAACAGCCAGCAGAAAGACTACATAAACCACTATCTTTTTCATGTTTCTCAGCAGGTGGAAATAAGGGGGCAAAAGTAGTAAAATTAGATTGCAGGTTTAGAAGGATTATTTCTCGAATCTGTCACGCTGAGCAAGCGAATCGTCTTTGTGAAACAGAATTTCCTATCTTGCGCACAAACAAAAAACTGCCTTGACAACCTTTAAATCAAATCTTTTACTATTCGTTACCGCCATTATCTGGGGCTTGGCATTTGTTGCCCAGCGTGCCGGGATGGAGGACATCGGCCCTTTTGCCTTTAATGGAATCCGTTTTGCACTGGGTAGTATTTCACTTTTGCCACTCATTTATTTGCAGCAGAAAAGAAAAAAACCGCTTACCCGAAAGGCAGACAGAACAGCCGTTGTGCTTGGCGGACTGGTAGCAGGAACAGTCCTTTTTGCCGGTGCTTCGCTTCAGCAAGTCGGCATGGTCTACACTACTGCCGGAAACGGTGGTTTTATTACCAGTTTGTATGTTATTATTGTTCCGGTATTGGGACTTTTCTGGCGGCATAAAATAAGTAAACTCACCTGGATTGGCGGGTTGCTTGCCGTATTGGGCCTGTATTTCCTTTCGGTTACGGAAAGCTTCAGCCTGGTACTGGGTGATGCACTGGTGTTGGCAAGTGCTTTTTTTTGGGCCGGACATGTTTTATTGATTGGCCACTATTCCAAAAAAACAGACGTCCTTGTTTTAGCAGCCGTGCAATTTGCGGTTGTTGCTGTTCTAAGCTTGCTTGTCTCCGGTATTTTAGAAACAACACAGTTGGAAAATGTGCGGGCTGCAGCCATCCCCATTTTATACGGTGGGTTAATGTCGGTGGGTGTAGCTTACACCCTTCAGGTTATTGCGCAACAAAAAGCACGTCCCGCCCATGCGGCTATTATCTTAAGCCTTGAATCTCTGTTTGCTGCAGCAGGTGGCATCCTTATTTTGAATGAGCCACTAAGTATCCGGATTGCCTTTGGCGGCCTTTTGATGCTGTCGGGAGTTGTCGTTTCGCAGTTGAAACCGTCAAAAGAACAGGCAGGCCGGGGTGGTGGGTGATTGCTGGTTGGATGACAGGGAAATAAGGTGTAAGTTTAATCATAAATAGACACGTTTCCCATGTAAACGTCCGACCTTTGCGCACTCACGATTTGCCCTGACATATTGAGCGTTCCACCATGCCCCGACAGTGTAAGGGTCCCGAAGCCCTCTCCGTAGACTGTCAGGGTAAGGTACAGATTTCCCCATTGGGTATTGGCTTTAACGCGGGCGTTTATCCTCATGGGTTTGCTGGCGTTCTTTCCCGGAATAAACTTGTAGTTCACAATCTGTCCTACGAGTGTAAACCCACCGATACCGTTCCAGCCCACGATTCCATCGAAAGCAAATTGAAAGACAACTGTATCACCGGAAACAGAGAGATAATTAAATTTGGGTGTTACATTAAAGCTATAGCCAAAATCGTCAGACAGTGTATTGGCCATGAAGACATATTGTTTGTTTTGAAGCAAATTTGCGAGCATCGCCCGCTCTGCTAATTCGGTTGCCTGCTTTTCCTTTTTCTTCTTTTCCTTCTCCAGTTTTCGTTGTTCTTTTTTAGAGGAACTGCTTTCCTGTGCTGTGCTGTATTGCGGTACAAAAACCATCAGGGCAAACAGCGTACCTAAGAAAATGCGGGTTATTTTCATTTTTTCGGTTGTTAATCTTTCAATGGATATTTATTATTTGATTTAAAACAAATGTCAGGTTTAGGTTTTCATCTCTAATATTTCTGATAAGGGAGTTCCGGTTATGGATGAAGAATAATATCCAATTTTTCCATTTCATCAATTGTTAAGCAGAAAAGTTCAAAAAGTTCAGATAATTCAGATTTCGAATTAACCGTTCTGCTTACTAAGCTTGTAAGCTGTATGGTTTCATTTTTCTTTTCATAGATACAATGATATGAAAAAACATTATTGGATAATAAAATTGTTTTAATTCGATCTTTCATTACTACTTTTTTAATCAAATCAGGTTTTTCTCCTTGTATTAAATATTTTTTATCAAAAGTTTCGTCTCCAATTTCTATATCTTGATTGCCAAAAAATTTGAGTAATCTTTCTATTGTATCTTCATAACTAATGAAAAAATCAAATTTGTAATTAGCATTCAATTTACAATTAATTTTCAAAGGGTGAGTGTCAGATTCTGTAAACTCAACCAGATATTTTTTATAAGGTATTTTCAATATTAATATTTCCAAATCTTTTGCAACGGTATGTTTAACATTAAATATTCCGTTGGTCTCTTTTGCAAAATCTTTCCAGAAATCACGTTTCTTTGATATATCGATAAAACCTAATGTTCTTGTGATGAACATTTGTTTAAAAATATTTTCTTTCTTTTTATTTTCTTCCATCTATATTTATTTTTTATTCAAGGGAATGTCACGTCCTAAAATACGGCTACAAGTCTGGGATTAACTACTACTTTCGGCTATTATTTTTATCCATTATTGTGTTTGGTTTTTCCGTCTAATAACTCCTTCAGCTTTTTTGCTTTATCAGCCATATACGTATTGGTCAACCATATATTAAGCTTCGCTTTTCTGAAATGAATAATAAGTTTAGCTTTTTTATAAGATTCTGCATCTGGAAAATATGGAACTCCATTTAATATCCACGTAATAGCTCTTAACCATTTGGCTAGTCTAGGAAACCAAACCTTGTATAATTCAATGGATTGTAAATCACGATAAGCGTAATAGTCGGTATTTCGTTCTGTTTGTCCATCAATTAATTTAAATCCATTATTAAGAAGTTGGAATTCAATTTTCGGATTTTTTTTTAAAATAATATTTTCACTCATATTATTTATTGTTTCTGGTTATTTTATACAATTAAACAGAACTACCTAATAAAACACATCAACAGGAAAAAGTCCGGATTCCTGCCAACTTTCATTTACAAAAACCGGCTTAAATCTGAGCCGGGGGCAAATTCCTCGGGTGCTGCACCAAAAGCAAAAAAGCGCAGAGGCCGGCTTCCCAGCAGTTTCATTAAGGGGCCATCCACAAAGAGCAAACTGGCTTCGCGAAGTCCAAGTACTTTCATGTTTTTGTTGACCACCAAAAACTCTTCAATTCGCTGTTCGCGTGTTTCGCCGCCATGCCCCTCGGGATTGGCATCTAAATAATGCGGATTAATCTGGAAGGGAATCAGGTTGAGGCAATCGAAACTTTCGGGCTGGATAATGGGCATGTCGTTGGTCGTCATTAAACTGGGGCAGGCTACATTGGATCCGGCACTCCATCCCATATAGGTTGTTCCCGTTTCGGCTTTTTCTTTGATGGCTTGCATAATCCCGGTTTCGTGCATTTTGGCCACAAGGTGGAAAGTGTTACCACCACCTACTGCAATGCTTTCGGCTTCCTGAATCATTTTCACCGGGTTGGCAGCCTGGTGAACCGATTCAATTTCAAAACCCAGCTTTGCAAACACAGCCTGCACACGTTCGGTGTACACATTGTAAGAAGCTTCGAGGCTTTCCTCATCAAGTCCGACACCGGCATAGGGTACAAAAGTTACCTTTTTTACTTTTTCGCTGTTTAAAAAATCGCTGATATAAGGCTGTGGCCAGGCCAGGTATTCCTCACCTGCCATGGTCGAATTACTGATTAATAAAAGTTTTTTGTGCATGTTTTTAATTTTATCCCTTGATTTACAATAATGGTTTCCACCTTGAATTAATGCCGCAATTTAAGAATTTATTGCATTTGACAAGTGGGATATCCCGAAAATCACAATTGCTACTTCAGAACTTTTGCACGCAGCCGGGCAAGTTTAAAATAAATGTACCAGCTGTCATTTCCGGTGCACGCCTGCACCTGTTTTTCCATTTCTTCGTTGATGTCCATCTGACCAATTCCATTTCCCAGCAGTTGCTGAACTTCCCTGGCATCCCTGGCAGCAGGCTGCTGTTCTTTTAGGAGGGGAAGAAAGCAGAGTGCACGCATATACTCGTCCTTGTGAACAAAAAACCTGATTGCCGCTTTGGTCAGCTCCGGATTGTTTTTCCTGCCAAGGTAGATGTCAAGGGAGGGCTTGCTGACGCCAAATTTCGACAGGTTCTCCTGTAAATATAATGATTTCAATGAGGCAAAACGGAAAATTGCCGTGTCAAATTCAGATTCCCTGACGGCCAGGTCTATTTCTGCAAAGTGGTTGAGATACGTAAAAAGCCCGGTGTATTTTTTTTTCAGCATCAGTGTTTCTGTACTGTCAGGGTGGCAATTTTCCCTGCTGTAAAGCAAGCGTGTCGATTCTTGCAAAAGCTTTTCTGCTTTTTCAAATTTTCCGGCACGCACAGCATTCACTGCCAGTTCGTTCAGGCTTATCAGGCGGTAATTGATGCCCACACATTCGCGTTGTCCCATTTTTACTTTCAGTGCCTCAAAAGCGGCATTCAATTCCTCGTTATTCTGCTGCCGGTAGTTCGTTTGCATTTGCCTGGCTACATGGTAAAGGCTGTCGGCTTTGTCCATACGGTAGGCCCAGGTTTCAAAGCGGGCACTTTCTATTTTGCCCAAAATCACCGGAACGGTGGCATTGTACAGCAGGGTTTCGAGAAGGGTATCCCTGCCCGGAAGATATTCTTTTTCCACTTCGCGGGCTTTCAGGAAATAGCTCAGCGCTTTATCAGGTTGACTGCTGTTGAGCAGCTCTTCACCCTTTTGAAAACAGGCCAGGAAAATCGGGTTTGCCCTTTTTTCTAGTTGAGTGTTCGCATTCGGGCTGAAATACTTTTGAAAGCGGAGCCTGTATTCACTCGCCAGCATAAGGGCAGTAGTGGCACTGTCAAAGTCTTTACGGGAAATCAATTCGTCAATGGCCTGCATTTTCTTTGCAAAAACACCTTTGTGTGCCAGCGAGGTCAACGAGTCAATCTGCCGGCAGAGAGAATCGGTTTCGTGACAATTGCGTATTTCCCCGGTCCGTTGTAAAAGCACAAGTGTTTTGAGCCACTGACTGTCAGCCAGCAAATCCTTTGCAATTTCAATTTGCAGTTTGGTGAAATGAAGAAATACCGGGTCGCCGGTCATATTTGCACCCAGCGGCATGCCGTAATGCCCAAAAACCTCCAGGGCTTTGTGGTAATAGGTATCGGCCATCTCGAACTTCCCCGATTTGTAGGCGATGCGGGATACTTTCAGGTAAGAGCTCATCAGCCCGTCAAGCGACTGGTTGTAAAGCCCTGCCCGGCTTGCTGACGGGATAATCTGTGCGAACCATGTTTCAATTTGTGAGGCGTTTTGCAACATTTGCAAGGCGGCAACATATTGGTTTTTGTCGAATGCCCCTTGTGCCAGCCGGATAAACTGCTGATAAATAAGTTGGGGCGTTGAGGCTTTGTTAAACTGCTCCCACACATCATAATAAGCTGTCACTTCGGCAAGTTTCATTTTTTCTTCGGTAGTGGGGTTGATACCGGCCATCTCTTCAAATCCACCACTGAGGTAGGGCTGCAAATTCCTTGCACGATTAAGGTATTTCTGCGAAAGCTGTGCGTAACCACGGCAGTACTTTTCCTGGCCGGACGGGGATTTTTCCCTTCCGCTTTTTATGGCCTGATGGAACAGGGTTGCCGCCCTTTTTTCCATTCGTAACGCGATGGAATGGCGCTTCAGAAACCCCAGCGGATCGTTTTTCTCAAGATGAAGTTTTGCTGAAAAACCGTGTTGCCTGATGTAAGCATTCACCCTGCTGATGTGGTGCCAGGCAAGAAAAGTCGCAACAGCATCAGGGGTTTTTGTCGTTGCGCGGGAATCTCTTGCAGCAATGAGTTCGTTGAGGATTTTATTATAGGCAAAATAGAGGTTGACCAGGGTAGCGGTCTTCATAAAACCCTCTTCTGAAAGCAGGCTGTAATTTGCCTGCTTGATGGTGAGTTCAAGTTGTTCCGGTTCAGGGGTCAGCCTTAGTGCGGCAGGTAAGTTGATGAGGGTTGGCTCACCGGAAGTGCGCAGTTCCAGCGGTAAAAGAATACTCTTTCCGGTGGCATCGAACAGTTTCAGTGTTCCGCTCAGCAAAGGCGGAAGCAGTAAACTGTCGATGGGGAAGCCCCGGAGAGAAGTTGTGCCACTGAGTTGTTGGTTAAGTATTTTTAATCTTAGGGTCTGCAACCCGCTGCTGTCTTTTTCGATATGGATGAAAACACTTCCCTGCCAGCGAATTTTCAAATGATAAATATTGATTCCGTTGTTCATGGCGAGAGAACCCAGAATCTTTCGTGCCGGGCTGTCAGCGGTCGACATCTTTGTCGTGATGGTGTAACCGGTATGTATGACCGTTCGCACTATTTCCTGCCCAGCAAGCTGGCTGCCTGAAAAAAAGGCTGGTAAGATGAAAACAAAAAGAATGTTTCGCCACACTGCTCATTTGGTTTTGGTGCGCAAAAATACGGCATTCGCCTTTGCACAAACAAAAAAGGCAACAAGTTTTAAAAACCTGTTACCTCTTTTAATGGTGCCCAAGAAAAGACTCGAACTTTCACGACCATAAGGTCACTACACCCTGAATGTAGCGCGTCTACCAATTCCGCCACTTGGGCTATTATTGAGTTTGAAGTTTACAGTTTCCTGTTTGATGTTCGTTCTTCCAACTCGAAACTTTGGACTTTAAACTTCAAACTTCATCGTGCCCAGAACAAGAATCGAACTTGCACTCCCTAACAGGAACATGGCCCTCAACCATGCGCGTCTACCATTTCCGCCATCTGGGCTTTTAAGCGGCTGCAAAAATAATATTATTTCATTGTTGTGAACAATATTTTTTCAAAATTTCAATTTAATTGATGCTCTTTTTCTACTTTTATTCCCTCAACCAAAAAAATGCCCATGTTCACCGAGAAAGACTTCAAACAATTCAACAGCAAAGGGATAGCACCCGAAACCGTTCTTCAACAGGTTGAGAATTTTAAAAGGGGCTTTCCCCCAATCCGTCTTCATGCACCGGCTGTTCCGGGAAAGGGCATCCAGCGCTTCACTGAAAATGAAGCGGCGAAATTGCGTGCTCATTTCGACGACCATTTTAAAGACTACGAAATACTCAAATTTGTACCCGCTTCGGGAGCTGCCAGCCGCATGTTTAAATCCCTGTTTGAGTTTAAGGAGCAGTACAAAGGCACAGCAGCAGGCCTGCAGGCCTACAGGGGGGTGCATGGCTTCAGCTCTGCCGTTGGTTTTTTCAGTAACCTGGTGCGCTTTCCTTTTTATCAGCTGCTTCGGGAAGCTGTTGCTGCAAACGGGCTGGATTTGGAAGAACTTGTTGCGAAGAACAATTTTATCCCGGTGCTGGAAATCTTTCTGACAGAGAAAGGGCTGAATTATGCCGGGCTTCCCAAAGGCTTGTTGTTGTTCCACGACTACCCCGACGGGCCGCGTCTGGCCGTTGAAGAGCACCTGGTTGAAGCAGCCCATTACGCCACCGATAAGAACAATAAGGCACGCATCCACCTGACTGTTTCCACCGAGCACCTTGAAAGATTCAAAGCGGCTGTTGCACAGAAAAAGAAAAAGTACGAAGCTGCTTTTGGGGTGGAATTCAGGATTGATTTCTCAGACCAGAAACCGTCAACCGATACCATTGCCGTTGACCCTGACAACAATCCTTTCAGGAAAGAAGACGGCAGCCTGCTGTTCAGGCCGGGCGGCCACGGCGCGCTGATCGAAAACCTCAACGACCTGAAAGGCGAGATCATTTTCATCAAAAATATCGACAACATTCTCCCCGACAGGCTGCGCGAAACCACCTACCTTTACAAAAAAGTAATCGGCGGGCTTTTGTTCAGGCTTCAGGAAAAATGCTTCGACGCCCTGGAAGTACTGGAGGAAGGTAATCCTGCTGATTCGGAAATGGAGGCCATCAGGCAGTTTGCCGCAAGTGAACTGAATATTCACATTCCCCCTGCTTATGAAGGCTACGAAAAAATGGAAAAGATTGATTTTCTGTACAACAAACTCAACCGCCCGCTACGTGTGTGCGGAATGGTCAGGAACGAAGGGGAGCCGGGTGGCGGGCCTTTTTGGGTGGAAGATGAAAACGATGACATTTCACTGCAGATTGTCGAAGCCGCCCAGATAGATTTGAGCAAGCCTTCCCAAAAGGAGATTGTTGACCGTTCCACTCATTTCAACCCCGTTGACCTGGTTTGCGGGCTGCGTGATTTTAAGGGGCAACAATTTGACCTGAGCAGATACGTCGATTCCAAAACCGGGCTCATTTCAATCAAATCAATCAATGGCCGGGCGCTGAAAGCGCAGGAACTTCCCGGACTGTGGAACGGTGCCATGGCCGACTGGATCACGGTGTTCGTGGAAACACCACTCATCACTTTCAATCCTGTAAAAACTATTAACGACCTGCTCAGGCCGCAGCACCAACCGGCTAAAAAAGCTTGAGGAAAACCAGAGGTGATTCATAAGTTTGTTGCCGGCCTTGTCCCATCCCGGCAGCATTTTATTTATTTTTGCGGCTGTTTTTTTGAAGAGCGGAAATATGACAGCAAAACCTGAAATTACCAATGATATTTTAATCGAGGACCTTGTGGAGAATTACAACTTTGCAGTCCGTTACCTGATGGAAAAAGGCATCCGGTGTATCATGTGCGGTGAACCCGTTTGGGGAACACTCGAAGAAGCGGCAAAAGAAAAGGGCTTCAGCGACTCCGGGATAGCGGAAATCGTCGGGGAGATGAAATCCCTTGCTGAGAAAGGTTATTAGATAAGAACATCAAGAAATCGCAGTTTCACGGAGCCAGTCTTCGTATTCCCCAGCACGCGTCCTTAAGCCGGTAGCTGATTCTGTCGTGCAAGCGGTATTTGCCGCCCTGCCAAAATTCAAAATAATCAGGTTTTAGTACGTAACCACCCCAGTTTTCGGGGCGTTTAATTTCCGTTTGTCCTTGGAGAAGATGCATCCTCTTTTTCTCTAATTCAGCCAGGTCATCAATTGTTTCGCTTTGGGGCGAAACGATGGCGCTCAGCCTGCTTTCGAGGGGGCGTGAATTAAAATAGCTCTCCGATTCTTCTTCCCTGAGTTTGTTTACCATGCCTTCTATCCGCACCTGGCGCTCGAAGGATGGCCAGAAGAAATGAAAGCAGGCCAAGGGCTTAGCTTGCAGTTCTTTTCCCTTCCTGCTTAAATAATTCGTATAAAAAACCAATCCGCCCGATTGGGTGATTCCTTTCAGTAAAACTACCCGTGATGAGGGCCGCCCATCTTTCCCTACGGTTGAAACGACCATGGCATTGAACTCGTCCACAGCTGCATTTTTGACTTCTTCCAACCAAAGTTTCAGCAACAAAACTGGTTCTGTGGGCAAGCCGGCACCAGTCAGCTTGTACTTGCCAAAATCACGTCTCAGGTCGGAGAATTCCACACTTTAGGTTTTTGGTAATAGCAAACAACTTATTTTTTAATTTTGGCAAAGGTAATATTCCGCTAAAAAACATCAGCATGCACACCTCCTCTTCAAAGAAAATAAGGACAGCACTTCTTTTTATCTTTATTCTTGTTCTTATTGTTGTCGTGTACCTGCTTTTTTTTATGAGAACTGACGGGAGTGAGCTGGCAGAAGATGGCCCCGCCATCGCAAGTTATATTGCCGGAATAAATCAAAGCAGGGCGGAAAAAGATGCGGAGTTTGCTGACAGTACACGCTCGAGGTTCAATGCCGAAGAACGCGCTGTATTCCACGGGCTTAACTATTTTGATCCCGACCCGTATTACAAAATCAGCGCGGTATTTACGGTTGATACCAGCTCGCCAGCTTTCAAGATGCCTACCAATACTGATCGAAAACCTAATTACAGGGTGTTTGGTTTTATTGACTTTACTGTTCACGGCATTGACTGCCGGCTGACGGCTTATCAGAATATGGATTACAAAGACGACCCGGAATGGGGCGGGTATTTATTTGTACCCTTCAGTGATAAAACCAACGGGAAGGAAAGTTACGGGGCAGGAAGGTATCTCGACATCCCCATTCCGGGGCCGGGAAGCTTTATCCTGGATTTTAACGAAGCTTACAATCCTTATTGTGCCTATTCTGACAGGTGGTCGTGCCCGCTTGTTCCGGTCGGGAACTACCTCGAAGTAAGTATCCCGGCAGGCGAGAAGAAATACAAACACTGAGCATCAGACGAAATTTATGAAAAAACATAACATAAGGTTGCTTATTGTTGAGGAGGACAAGACTGTAAGGGAATGCCTCAGGAAACTTACCGCTAAAATGGTGACACAGGTCATACTTGCTGACAACGGTGAACAGGCTTACCGTTATTACTTAAACAAGAAACCGGATATCGTTTTAACAGACTTTGAAATAATTTCCCGGCAGGGGACAAATTTTATCCAACAGATTCGCAGGCATGAGAAAAAAACACGCATCATTGTCATCTCGGCCAAAGCAGACCCCCAATTCTTCATTAAATCAATTGAACACGGTGTAAAGGGCTTTTTGCTGAAACCAATTGACGATAAGCAACTGGAGCTTTTACTCATCGAACAAATCAAAGATATTCTCCTTGAAAAGGACTTTGAGTCCGGGGAGCTTAAGCGTCATGAAGCAGAAAGGGAAAGGGATAAGAGTGAACAAATCCTCAAGACACTGAGCCAGGCCACAGCACTTTTTTTTCGCTACGGTGTGTCACCTGCCAATATTCATAAAATATTGAAGCTTATTGGCAAGGCTACAGATTCGAGCCGGGTCAATATTTTCAGGAACTTTGAAGTAGACGGGGAAAAATTTACCGGACTGGCCTATTCCTGGTTTTCGGAAAAAAAATATGACCTCTCGGATAAGGAATACCTGAAAAAAATCCCCAATATTGATAGTTCATCCATAAGATGGGCCAAGACCATGAAAAAGGGCAAAAATATCCTTGGAAATGTCAGGGACTTTTCAGGTATTGAACGAAAGACCCTGGAGGATAATGGTGTAAAATCAATACTCTCCATACCTATTTCCGTGGATGGCAGTTGGTGGGGCTTTATCAGCCTGGATGCCTGTAAAGAGGTAAAAAGCTGGTCGCCGGCAGAAGTCAGGGCGATGGAGACTGTTGCTTTCAACCTGGGGGCGGCCATTTACCGGTTCAGGGTTGAAAGGGAAATGATCCGCATTACCGAGAGCCTGGAGAACAGGGTAAGGGAAAGGACTGCGGAGCTTGAAAATGAAGTTGTGGAACGGATGATGGCTGAGGAGCTTCTCAAAGACAGCGAAGAAAAATACCGGATGATTTATGAGAATGCAACAGACGGAATACTTTTAATTCAACATGATAAAATAGTGCTCACAAGTCCTTCAATGGTTGAAATAATGGAACGGATGCCCCGCTTTTTGATTGGATATCCTTTTTGCGAGTTCGTTGTTCCCGAACAAAAGGAAGAAGTAATACAGTTTTTCTCAGATATTAACAGTAAAAAGAATAACAGCTTAAATGTTGAAGTGCTCGTCCCTGACAAGGCAAACAAATGGCTTGAGCTAAAAACGACAAAGATTGATTGGGACAACCAACCCGCTTATCTGGTTTTTGCCACCGAAATCACTTTGCGCGTAAAAGCAGAAAGGGAGCTTAACCGTTTGAACAAAGGTTTGGAGAAAAGAATAAAGAAAGAAGTAAAGCAGGTAAAGGAGCAACAGCAGTTGTTGGTTCAAAAGTCGAAACTGGAATCGTTGGGAGAGCTTTCGGCCGGCCTTGCCCACGAAATCAACCAACCACTGCTCGGCCTCTCAATGGGACTTGATAATATTCTGCTGGCTACCCAGGAAGATAGTTTTTCGCGTTCGTACGTAAAAAAGAAAGCAGAGGTGCTCTTCAAAGACATCGACCGGATAAAGCAAATTGTTGAACATGTGAGGACCTTTTCGCGTGAGCAGCAAAATGTTTTAAATGAAAGAATTGAAATCAACAATATGATACGCAATACCCTCTTGCTGGCAAATAAGATGTTTGAGGCCAAACACATTGAATTTAATGTGCAACTGGCAGATGATGAGATATTTGTTATGGGAAATCCCTACAGACTGGAACAGGTCATTCTTAACCTGCTGTCGAATGCACGGCATGCTGTTGATGAGAAAGATAAACAGGCAGAAAGTAAAGAACAGGTGAAAGAAATCTCTTTAAAAGTAAGCAGGGAAGATGAAACGGCTTTGATAATCGTTACGGACAATGGTATCGGTATCCCGAAAAAAGTCATTCCGAAAATCTTCGATCCGTTTTTCACCACTAAAAACGAGGAAAAAGGAACCGGGCTCGGCCTGTCTATTTCTTACGGAATTGTAAAAGAAATGAATGGTGCGATTCGGGTGGAGAGCACAAAAATGAAAAACACAAAAGTAACTATCGAACTTCCGGTGAACAATTGAATAAAAAAATGAAAAACATAAACATACTTGTCCTTGACGACGAACAACGGATTCTTGATGAGATTTACGAATTCCTTACCAACCGCAATTATAATGTATTTTGCGCCTTGAGGCCCAGCGAGGCATTTTCCCTGTTGGAAAAACAGGAAATTGACATCCTTATCCTCGACATCAAGCTGCCAGAAATGGACGGCATCAGGGTGTTGGAAAAAGTAAAAGCAGCATATCCCAACGAAATTGAGGTTATCATGATTTCGGGTCATGGCGACATGAATACGGTAATCGAAGCCATGCGCATGGGGGCTGCCGATTATTTCCCCAAACCGTTCCGGCTGATAGACATCAACAATGCCATTATGCGCACACAGCGGTTTGTTGAATTAAACAAAAAGCTGAAAACTGCCAACTCTGACCTTAAGTTGTTGTCAAAAGTCCTTTCCGAACATATCGGCTGCCAGTTGCTCGGCGACAGTGCAGTAATGGATAACCTTGTTAATATGGTGAATAAGGTAGCTGCAACGGACAATACTTCCGTATTAATCCTCGGCGAAAGCGGAACGGGAAAAGAGCTGGTTGCCCACGGCATTCATTACCTGAGCAATAGAAAAAGCCACACTTTTTATTCGGTCAATTGTTCGGCAGTTCCTGAAACCCTGTTCGAGAGTGAATTCTTCGGGCATGTTAAAGGTGCATTCACCGGTGCAGATTCCAACAAAGACGGCTGGTTTGAGATTGCGGACAAAGGGACGCTCTTTCTGGACGAAATCAGCGACATGCCCCTTTCGCAACAGGCAAAATTACTGCGTGTACTCGAGGACCGTAAAGTTAGCAAAGTCGGGTCCCGCGAAAGCAGAAAGGTGGATGTCAGGGTGATAGCTGCCTCCAACAAAAACCTTGAGGAACTGGCGGCACAGAACAAATTCAGGTTTGACCTTTTCCACCGGCTGAGCATTTTCGAAATAGAGATTGCCCCCTTGCGCGAAAGAAAAGAAGACATTCCAATCCTGATCAATAATTTCATCAGCCAGTTTAATAAACAAATGGGCAGGAAGGTGCGCAAAATAAACCCGCGCGTACTCAAGACGCTGATGGATTATTCTTTTCCGGGCAATATCCGCGAGTTGAAGAATATGGTGGAACGGGCGATGATCCTCAATGATGGGGACACCCTGTTGCCTGAGCATTTTAAACTGGGGCATAATATGCAGGCAGAGGAAGGTTTTTCCGGACTGGAAGCAGCTTCGGCCGCCCCGCGCTCCCTTGATTTGGAAGAAAACACAAAGCGCTTGATACTGAAAGCACTGGCGCAATCAGGGAACAACAAGTCCAAAGCTGCCCATCTGCTGAACATTACCTGGCAGGCCCTCGACCGCCGATTGAAAAAGTATGAGATGGAATAAAAAAAACCCGGCCAATTGCTTAGCCGGGTTTTTCTTAAAATGAATTTTCGTATTTACTTCACAGCATCCACAATGGCTTTAAAAGCTTCGGGATTGTTCATGGCCAGGTCGGCAAGCACCTTCCTGCTGATTTCAATATCCTTGGCGTGCAGTTTACCCATAAATACAGAGTAAGACATTCCATGCAGCCTGGCGCCTGCGTTAATCCGCTGGATCCACAAGGCCCGGAAATTGCGTTTTTTCGTCCGTCTGTCACGGTAGGCGTACTGTTGGCCTTTTTCGTATGCATTTTTTGCAACCGTCCAAACGTTCTTCCGGCGACCAAATTGTCCTTTGGTCTCCTTCATGATCTTTTTTCTACGTGCCTTAGCGGCAACTACGTTTACTGATCTTGGCATTTTCTTTCTTTTTCTTCGTTATGGCGTTCCGTTACCGGAAACTTATCGGGCCATCACAAAAGTTAAACATTAAGTGAATTAACTGCGAAGCATGTGCCTGATGTTTTTTTCATCGGCTTTGTCAATAATTGTAAAGTAAGTTAAATTACGTTTACGCTTTTTCGACTTCTTGGTCAAAATATGACTTTTATAAGCATGCTTCCTTTTAATTTTACCGGTTCCCGTAAAAGAGAATCTCTTTTTGGCGCCGGATTTTGTTTTCATTTTTGGCATTACTAAAAATTTAATGATTTATTGATTGGTTAAAAGGATTATTTCTTCGGTGTAAGTATCATTATCATTCGTTTTCCTTCGAGTTTGGGCATGCGCTCAACCTTTCCATGGTCTTCCAGTTCCTGTGCAAATTTCAGCATCACGTATTCCCCTTTGTCTTTATAAACAATCGATCGTCCTTTAAAGAATACTTCAACCTTAACTTTTGCCCCATCTTGCAGAAACTTGGTGGCATGTTTGAGCTTAAAATTAAAGTCGTGGTCATCGATGTTCGGCCCCAGTCTGATTTCTTTCAAAATAACTTTGGCTGCTTTGGCCTTCATCTCTTTTTGTTTCTTTTTTTGCTCGTAAAGAAACTTGCGGTAATCCATTATTTTGCAAACCGGCGGATTGGCTGACGGGGAAATCTCTACCAGATCGAGTCCCAGTTCCTCTGCCAAATCCAATGCTTCCCTGGTTTGAAAAATACCGTCACCCTTGACGTGATCGCCCACAACCCGGATGACCGGTGCTGAAATAAATTTATTAATCTTGTGCGGGTCTTCCTTTTTCTTCCAGGGTTTCCTTGGTCTTCTGCCTCTAAATTGTGCTATTGTTCGGTCCTCCTATATTTGTGAATAATTTATTTCGCAAAGGTCATTTGTTCAACCTCCTCATTTATCATATTTGCAAACTGCTCTATTTCAAATGTTCCCATATCGCCGTGTTGGTGCTTCCGTACCGAAACGGTTCCTTCCGCTTCTTCCTTCTCTCCAACAATCAACATAAATGGTATTTTCTTCAATTCGGCATCCCTTATTTTTCTTCCCGTTTTTTCACTACGGTCGTCAATCAGGCCGCGAATTTCGTACTTTTTAAGCAAATGTAAAACTTTTTCAGCGTATTCCTGATATTTTTCGCTGATGGGCAATACGATAAACTGATCGGGGGTGAGCCATAAGGGAAAATTACCGGCGCAATGTTCGATTAAAACAGCAACAAAACGCTCCATCGACCCGAAAGGTGCGCGGTGAATCATCACCGGCCGGTGTTTCTCATTATCCGGGCCAATGTAAGTCAAATCAAAGCGTTCAGGCAAATTGTAATCTACCTGAATGGTACCCAGTTGCCATTTTCTGCCCAGGGCATCTTTTACAATAAAGTCCATCTTGGGCCCGTAAAAGGCGGCTTCGCCATATTCAATTACCGCATTCAGCCCTCTTTCATCGGCAACGTCAATAATCGCACTTTCTGCCTTTTCCCAGTTCTCGTCGCTGCCAATGTATTTATCTTTGTTATCCGGATCGCGCAACGAAATCTGAATGATTACATCTTTAAAATCGAGCGCTTTAAATATCTGGTTGATGATGTCGATTACCCCGTTAAATTCATCTTTAATTTGATCGGGGGTACAGAAAATATGGGCATCGTCCTGGGTAAATCCCCTTACGCGGGTCAGCCCGTGCAGTTCTCCGCTCTGCTCGTAACGGTAAACGGTTCCGAATTCCGCATAGCGGATGGGCAGTTCTTTGTAAGAATGTGGCCTTGAATTATAAATCTCGCAATGGTGCGGACAATTCATCGGTTTCAAAAAGAACTCCTCCCCTTCCACAGGTGTTTTGATGGGCTTGAAAGATTCCTCGCCGTATTTTTGGTAGTGCCCCGAAGTTTTGTACAATTCAACATTGCCAATGTGTGGGGTAATCACCGGTTCGTAGCCGGCTTCGTTCTGCACTTTCTTCAGGTATTGTTCCAAACGTTCGCGCAATTGGGCGCCTTTGGGCAACCACAGGGGCAAACCCAAACCTACTTTTTGTGAGAAGGTAAACAGGTCAAGTTCTTTTCCCAGTTTGCGGTGGTCACGTTTTTTGGCCTCCTCCAGCAATTCCAGGTATTCATCCAGTTCTTTCTTTTTCGGGAAAGTGATGCCGTAAATCCGCGTCAGTTGTTTCCTTGTTTCATCTCCGCGCCAGTAAGCACCGGCAACTTTCAAAAGTTTTACCGCCTTAATGGGCGAGGTGTTCGGAATATGCGGTCCACGACACAAATCGGTAAAATAGCCACTTTCGTAAAAGGTGATTTCACCATCTTCCAAATCGTTGATCAGCTCCAGTTTGTATTCATCATCCTTTTCGGTAAAATAGGCCAGTGCATCTTTTTTAGAAACTTCTTTGCGGTCGAAAGTTTGCTTTTCGCGTGCCAGTTCCAGAAATTTCTTCTCGATTTTTCCGAAATCCTTATCAGAGATATCGTGGTCAACAAAATCGATATCGTAATAAAAACCATTCTCCACATCCGGCCCGATGCCAAATTTCACTCCGGGATATAGCAATTCAATGGCTTCGGCCATCAGGTGAGCCGACGAATGCCACATGGCTGACTTGCCTTCCGCATCGCGCCAGGTGAGCAATTGCAGTTGCACATCTTCCGTCAAGGGCCGGGTTGCATCCCACACTTCGCCATTTACTTTGGCTGCCAGTACATTTCGGGCCAGGCCTTCACTGATGTCGCGGGCTACATCCAGGGCTGTAACCCCTTGATTGTATTGCTTCACAGAACCGTCCGGTAAGGTAATATTAATCATCTAAATTTTTTCTAAAAAAAATTGGCTGCAAAAGTACTAAAATTGATTTGACTACCAAGTAAATAGCAAAATATTTTGAGGGGTCAAAAATCATCCAGGATGCCGGATAGTTTTATTCCCGGCGAATTGAAAAAAAACAGTCCCAACCTGCTGAGTAAATTTATTCTCAGTGGGTTGAAAAAAGAGCCACCCAAACCCGCCGGGTAGTCTCTTTCCCGGCGGGTTGAACCAACACAAACCCACCGTAGTCCCCTGCTTTCAGATTAAGAAACTCACGGAAAATTCTGTTTCCCCGACCCGCTAAGTGCAAGGCCACTTAGCGGGTCTTTCAAAGCTCACTCCTCTTTCCAGACCCTTTCCAGGTTCAGGCTGTTCACGGCATTTCCCGTCATTCCCTTCACATTCTTTTGAATGAAACGCGACACCCGGTCGTAATACAAAACCGCCACCGGGGCTTCGTACATCACCAGGCTGTCCATCTGGCGGTACAAACGGCTGCGTTTGATTAGGTTAGTTTCCAGAAAAGCTGCGCGGTAAAGGGAATCGAAAACCCCATTGGAAAAATGCGTGTAATTGGGGCCGTTTGGGGCGAAGTTTTTAGAATAAAACAAGGAAAGGTAATTTTCTTCATCAGGATAGTCGGCTATCCACGAAGCCCTGAAAAAGGACAATTTTGACATGGCCTTCATTTCGCGCACAGCGGCAGGTGGCGAGACCTGAATTTCAATCACAAAACCAACTTCCTGCAATTGCGACTGGACAAACTTGCACAAATCGAGGTAGTCGGAGGTGGTAACCAAAGTAACGGGCGGAACAGGTTGCGAAGTACTGTAACCCGCAGAAGCCAGCAACTCCCTGCTTTTTTGCGGATTGAATTCGTAACCGTAGGCAGCGTCAGGGGCAAATGCCGGCATGCCTTCGGGAATCATCCCTTTGGTGCCGGGGGTGCCGATACCGTTGCGCAAGTAGCGGATCATTTTATTTCGGTCGAAACCGTAATTGATAGCCTGGCGAACGGCCCGCAAATGCAGGGGACTTTCTTTAACCTCCTTTAAGGATGTGTCGACCAAAATCCCGAAATATTCTGTATTCAGATACGGAAGACTGATCATCTCGAAGCGGCTCTGGTATTTCTCCTGTAAGTCGCCCTGCCTGTTCAGCAATTCATCTTTGTAGGCAGGGTCGATGCCCGACAACAAATCCAGATCACCTTTGGCAAACTCAAGGAAAGCCGTCATTTTATCGATAAGAAAAGAGATAGAAACTGCATCCAGGTATGGCAGGCGCTTTCCGTTTTCCGTTTCAAAATAATCATCATTTCTTCGCAATACCATTTTAATATTCTCCTCCCACTTTTTCAAATAGAAAGGCCCTGTCCCTACCGGATGTTTCCGGAAATCATTGCCATAAAATTCCACGGCTTCAAAAGGAAGAACCGAACAATACTTCATGCTCAATATCCCCAGAAAAGGTGGAAAAGGTTTTTGCAATTTTATTTCAAGCAAAGTGTCGTTCAGCGCACGGAAAGCCGATTGGGAGGTGTCTACATTGGCAAATACCCAGGCACCCGGAGAGGCTGTGGCCGGATTGCGCAAGCGGTTGAAACTAAATACAAAATCATGCGCACTTACCCTTCGTGTTTGCTTGTTAAAAACAGGGTCGTTGTGAAAATAAACATCATCGCGCAAAACAAAGCGGTAAGTCAATCCGTCATCCGAAATCGTCCAGCTTTTGGCGATTGCCGGTTCCACCAGCAGGCTGTCGTTTAGTTTTACCAGTCCGTTGTACAATTGGTTGCACACCCAAATGTGGGGTAAATCGCGGGCAAAGGCCGGGTCGAGACTGGCGATACCGGCCGGTTCGTTGTACCTGAAAATCATTTTGCCAAGGTGCCGGTGGTCACCCCCCGAGCATGACAACAAGAACAATTGCACCGAAAAAACAAGCCAGGCAAATCGTTGAATATTTTTTTTCAGAAAGAAAAAATTGCACTTCAAATTTATCGTAATTTTATCAAAATAATAAACGATAAAAATACATATTTAAAAATATCGCAACCATGAAAAGAATTATCCTGACCTCATTTATCACCTTCTTGCTTTTGGGTTTCCTGGCAGCTCAGAATCCTGAACGAAACGGCGCCTATTATTGTGCACACAAAAAGCAAATGTCCCCTTCTGCCACAAAAAGTTTTAGAAGCATCAATTCGCCAAAACACCGTTTCGATGTGCTGAAATATACCATGAACATCGACCTGATCAACCAGTTCGACTCGCCCTATCCGCAAGATTATGATGCAGATGTTGTGGTTCTTTTTAAAGTGGATTCTGTACTCAGCAGCATAAAGCTCGATGCGGTTAACACTTCCCTTTCCATCAACTCCGTTGGGATGGCGGGAGTTTCGTTCACCCACCAAAACGACACCTTGAGCATTACCCTCGACCAAACCTACCAGCCCGGCGACAGCGTAGAGGTGAGCATCGATTACGAGCACCTGGATGTGGAGGACAATGCGTTTTATGTTTCCGGTGGTTTTGTTTTTACCGACTGCGAACCCGAAGGCGCCCGGAAATGGTTTCCGTGTTACGACAAACCTTCTGACAAAGCTTCCCTTGATCTGACGGCAACTGTTCCCTCCACTGTCCGGCTGGGCTCCAACGGCTATCTCTCCGACTCCACTGTTTCCGGTAATTCGCTGACTTACCATTGGGTGAGCAACAATCCCATCCCAACTTACCTGATGGTGATTTCGGCCAGGAAAAATTACAACCTGGACATTGTGTACTGGGAACGCCCCTCCGATTCGGTGATGGTTCCTTTCCGGTTTTATTACAACAATGGCGAAGACCCCACTTACATCGAAAGTATAATCCCCGGCATGTGCGATTATTTTTCGGTTGCCTACGGCGAACACCCCTTCGATAAAAATGGTTTTGCCACTTTGAACAGTGAATTTGCCTGGGGCGGAATGGAAAACCAAACCCTCACCAGTCTTTGTCCGGGCTGCTGGGGCGAAAATCTGGTATCGCACGAGTTTGCCCATCAGTGGTTTGGCGATATGATCAGCCCCGGTACCTGGGCCGATTTGTGGCTTAACGAGGGCTTCGCCACCTGGAGCGAGGCCTATTGGTATGAGGCAAGTGGCGGTTACAGTGCCTATAAAAATGACATCGAAAATAATGCCAGCAACTACATTTCAGGTAACCCCGGCTGGCCCATTTACAATCCGGCTTGGATTGAAGAAACACCCCCCAATGGTATTCTTTTTAACTATGCCATCACCTATGCCAAATCAAGTTGTGTGATTCACCAGTTCCGCTACATTGTGGGCGACAGCTTGTTTTTTAAGGCCATCAAAGGATACGCCACCGATACGGCAGAGTTTAAATTTAAATCGGCGGTTACCCAGGATTTTGTTGATAAAATGAGTGATGAAGTGGGCGAAGACATGCACTGGTATTTTGATCCCTGGCTGGAACAGCCCGACCATCCGGTTTACGAAAACGAATACTGGTTCAACCAGCAGGATGCGGATACGTGGAAAGTTCACTTCGTAGCCAATCAGGTGCAGGGCGAGCCGGAATTCTTCCCCATGGAACTGAATATTTTCATTGCGTTCGACGACCTGTCGGACACTACTTTCCGGTTTAGAAATATGGAAAACAACGAAGAATTTGTATTTGATGTGGAGAAAGAACCGGTTTATCTGGCCTTCGACCTGAACAACGAGATTGTGCTGAAACAGGCTTCGCTGACGGTTTCAACAGATGAATTCACCGAAACGGAAAAATCAGCACTTTTTAGCAACACCCCCAATCCGGCACAAAACCAAACAACAATTCGTTACCACTTGTCGCAAAATGCTTGGGCAACTCTTGTTTTGTACGACCTTAGTGGCAGAAAAATAAAGACAGTGTTTGAAGGACAAAACGATAAGGGAACCCATCAAATCCAACTTGAAACTGCCGCTTTAGATGCCGGTGTTTATTTGTATTCGCTGAAGACAACGGACGGGACCTTTGTAAAAAAGATGGTGGTGCAGCATTGACAAAAAGGAGTGCTCAACAGTTAATTCAATGCTTCAGGTGAATAACAATTGATTTGTCAGACTCAAGAGTGAAGGCTGCTTCATCCCAACGTGGGGCTGAGAATCTGCGCCAGGCGTCGTTGGAAATACCATAGGGCTCAGTTGGAATTCCGATGAAGTTTTTGTTGATTTCCCCACTCGCATCCAGATCATGATATAACGAAATGGCATAAGTTGCTCCCGGCAAGCCGTCAAAAACAACAATCACAGTCGTCGAATCAACCACCACGCTGGCCACACTGAACTCTGCACCCGTTTCCAGGAAATCATCTTTGGCACTGAACAGTCCGACCTGCATCTTTCCCTTCACTTCATGAATGCCTTCAATAACAACACTAAGGCGATAATCCTGTGCCATCAATGGCTGGTAAACAACTATCAACCATAAAGTCAGTATCAGAATGCAGGGAAGAAACTTTCTCATTTTGGTAAAGACGAAACGACAAGAAACTGATTTTATTATTTAGTCAAATCATTGTGGTCGTCCAGCTCAAGCCCGCTGTCATGGTCAACAGGGTCAATGCTCATCATTTTCGGAGAGCCTGGTTTTAGTTTTTCATTTTTCCGGTAAATGGAAATAATGTTTCGGGCGATTTCCTCAATTGGGCGTGCCGTTACCCAGGCCACCGACCACTGTTGATTCTGGCTGAACAGGAAGTTAGCGTAATTGATTTCCCTTTTCACATAATCGTAACTGGCATAATTTCCAGCCTTTCCATGTAGGTGTTCGTTGCGTACATTGCGCAATCGCGATAGCGAAGTTGCATTGGTTTTTAAACAGATAATCCGTTCGGGTGGAATTTTATGCAATATTTCAGGCAAGGGCATATCGAGCACGATGGGCACATTGGCAACCATCCAACCCCTGAAGGCAAGGTAAATACTCAGCGGTGTTTTAAAGGTACGGGATACGCCAAGCAGTACGAGTTCGGCATCGCCAAGCTCATCAAGATTGGCACCATCGTCATGTTTGATGGCAAACTCTGTTGTTTCGATACGCCTGAAATATCCCTGGTTCAGTTTGCTGAACATGCCGGGTTCTTCGGCGGGCATAGCACCCAGAAAATGGGAGAAGCGGTTGAGAATGGGTCCCAAAAGGTTAATGACTTCCACGTTGTGGTTGCGCCCCTGGTAAAAAACATGTTCACTAAACTCGTGCTTTACAAAGGAATGGATAATTAATCCTTTGCACTGCTCAGCCTGGTTCACAATCTCATCAATATCTTCAAAACTCCCGACACCGGGCCGCAAATGAATCTCAGACTGCACATCGGAAAACTGCGCAAGTGCGACCTTGGAAGCGAGGTCAACGGTATGTCCGGTGCTTTCGGAACAGGCGAAAATGTGGTACATCAGGTGTTAATTAGATTTCTCAAATATAAGAAAAAATGGAAGTGTTTTTACATCTAAACACTCACGTGATACTCACGCAAAGCCTGGTTCAGTGAAGTTTTTAAATCGGTAGATGCCTTACGTTTACCAATTATCAGGGCACAGGGTACATTGAAACTGCCTGCAGGGAATTTTTTACTGTAACTTCCCGGAATAACAACCGAACGTGGCGGCACATAAGCCTTGTATTCTTTGGGTTTGGCACCACTTACATCAATAATCTTTGTAGATTGCGTGATGACTACATTGGCGCCCAGCACGGCTTCTTCCCCTATCCTGACACCTTCGACAATAATACTGCGGGAGCCGATAAAGCAATTGTCTTCAATAATTACCGGTGCAGCCTGAACCGGTTCCAGCACACCGCCAATTCCCACTCCCCCACTCAGGTGTACATGGCTTCCAATCTGTGCACAGGAGCCGACGGTGGCCCAGGTATCGACCATGGTGTTGCTGCCTACGTAAGCGCCTATGTTAATGTAAGATGGCATCAGAACAACACCCTTTGCCAGAAATGCACCGTAACGCGCCAGTGCATGGGGTACTACCCTGACACCCTGTTTGGCATAGTCTTTTTTGAGCGGGATTTTATCATGAAACTCGAACATGCCCACCTCGACGGTCTCCATCTTTCTCAGCGGAAAATAAAGGATAACAGCCTTTTTTACCCAATCGTTGACCACCCATTCCCCGCCAGCCGGTTCGGCCACCCTCAGCCTGCCCTTGTCAAGCGCCTCGATCACTTCTTCAATTGCCTTTTTCACGCTTGATTCCAGCAACAATTTCCGGTTTTCCCAGACTTGTTCCACCCATGATTTTAATGCATCCATTCCCCTTTTTTTTACAGATAAAAGTAGTCAAATTCTGCAAACAAAAAATACTATTTTTGCGCAGAGGAATTTGAACTGCTTCATGGGTAGGATACTGTCAATTGATTATGGACAAAAGCGCGTCGGCATTGCGGTAAGCGATGAGTTGAGAATTATTGCCAACGGACTTAAAACAGTTCCCAGTAAAGATATTTGGGTCTTCCTGAAAGAGTATCTTTCAAAAGAAAAAGTAGATTGCATTGTGGTTGGCAAGCCCACCGACATGCTGAACAGGCCCTCCGATGCCAGCCGATTTATTGAACCTTTTGTGAAAAAACTGGTGAAGACCTTTCCTGGCTTGAAGATTGATCGTTTTGATGAGCGTTTTACCTCTAAGATGGCTCAGCAAGCCATGCTGGATGGGGGGCTGGGAAAAAAGCGGAGACAAGACAAGGCGTTGGTTGACACCATCAGTGCAACTTTGTTGTTGCAGTCTTATATGTCAGCAAATTCCACAATAACTGATTTGAAATAATGACTGATTTAATTGTAAAAACCTATGATGCTTCCGATTACAGCCTATGGACACCCGGTTCTTAAAAAAAAGGGGGAGGAGATATCAGAAGATTATCCCGGCCTGCATCAACTGATTGAGGATATGTTTGAAACTATGTACCACTCGAAAGGTGTTGGACTTGCGGCCCACCAGATTAATAGGGCCATCCGGCTTTTTGTGATTGATGCCACAGCTTTTGCCGATGAGTATCCTGAAACCGAGGGGTTTAAAAAGGTTTTTATCAATGCGGAAATTGTAGAGGAAGAGGGCGAAGAATGGGAAAGGGAGGAAGGCTGCCTGAGTGTACCGGGCATCAACGAATATGTCAGCCGCAAACCGGTTGTGTATGTAAGCTACTATGATGAAAACTTTAACTTTCACGAGCGCGAACGCTTTGAGGGAATGCGCGCCCGCATTGTCCAGCACGAGTACGACCATACTGACGGGATAGTTTTTATCGAACGTCTGCCCCATTTTAAAAAACTACTTTTAAAAAGAAGGTTAAAAGATATTTCAACCGGAAAAGCTGATGTGGCTTACCGGATGCTGCTGCCAAGGAAAAAAGGAAAACGTTAAATAATAAAATACGGCTTTGGTCGTTAACAGTAATTAAAACCGGGAATAATGAAAAAAACATTGCTATTTTTATTGATTGTTGCCCTTTTCTCCACTGCTTGCGAGGGCCCGCAAAAAGACGAGCGGGAATCAGGGCCTGTCAGCCTGGAAGAATCGATTCGCCTGCAGGAAGCCAAGGTTTATGATGCAGACCAGAACAAACTGTCAAGACAGGATGCATCGGTACTGGTCAACCTGTATGAAAAGTTTGCCAACAAAAACCCGGAGGACACACTTGCCCCCGAATACCTGTTCAGGGCTTCTGATATTACCATGAACCTGCGCAGGCCCGGACAAACAATCCGCCTGTTTGACCGTATCCTTACGGATTACCCCGATTTTGAAAAAGCACCGGCCGTATTGTTCTTAAAAGCTTTTGTTTACGAAGACCAGATGCAGGACTTTGACAATGCCAAAAAGTTTTATGAACTTTTTCTGGAGAAATACCCCGATGACGATTTTGCCGATGACGCAGAAATTTCGCTGAAAAACCTGGGGAAATCCCCCGAAGAACTTATCATGGAGTTTGAGAAGAAGAACTAAAGTGCATTGTTTCCCCTTGAACGGGCCCAAATAAATCAGTCTTTATTCTCCCCATTCTCTTCATTTCAACCTTTACCTTTTTCATCTGCCCGTAATTTGTGGCTAAATAGATTACAGGGTTATACAGGTTTCCGGGCAACCCCGTGTTGTCATACTTTCTTTTCAGCTTGTAGTTTTCAAAATCTGCGAGCAGTGTTCCCAAACACCTTCCGCTTTTCCAATCACAACAAGGACAATCATTCAATTATGGCTTAAAAGCATTCAAGTGCGTATAGTTGGGGCCTTACTGATATGTTCTTTGAAATTTACCTGCTGTTTTACAGGTAGTTATCTGGTTTGGTTTGTGGGCGGTTGAGCAAAGGTGTTTAACTAAACCTCTCCGGGTCAAGGTCGCTGAATTTCTTTTTCCCAAGCAGGTAATGCGCATAGGCGATGTTTCGCTGGTAAACTTTACTCACCGGGGTTTGTTTGAGTGCTTTTCGTTTTTTTCTGAGTTTCGCAAACTTTTTATAGAAGCCGAGGTGCGCGTCAATTACAGCAATAAAATCCTGAAAACCGCCCTGCATCAGGAATTTGATTCCAGCAGCCCCGTCAAGGAACAGCCTGGCGATAAACGTTTTGATTAGTCGGTTTGCAGGAAGGTTTTTGTACAGCAGCATAAAATTGTTCCTGAAATTCAGGTAAGTTTTGCGCGAAGATTGTTTGGGAAGTGTCCCGCCACCCACATGAAACACACTGGACGACGGACAGCACATAATTTTATAGCCTTCGTTTTTCAGGCGCCAGCAAAAGTCAATTTCTTCCATGTGGGCAAAAAAGTCATCGTCAAGCCCACCGTACTTATGAAACAAATCAGCTTTCACAAACATGCAGGCACCCGAAGCCCAAAACACTTCTGTGGGTTGGTCATATTGTCCCTCATCTTCCTCAAGTGACTGGAACACCCGTCCCCGGCAAAAGGGGTAACCGTATTTGTCGATGAAGCCTCCGGAAGCACCGGCGTATTCAAATTTCGACTGGTTGTAGAAGTCCAGTATTTTTGGTTGGCAGGCCGCAATCTTCGGGTCTGCTTCCATGAGTTCAACTACAGGATTGATCCAGTTTTCCGTAACTTCGATATCAGAATTTAACAACACATAGTAATCAGCTTCGATTTGCCTTAATGCGAGGTTGTAGCCGGTGGCAAAACCACCATTGTAAGGATTTTCGATAAGTTTCACTTCAGGGAATTCTTCGTGCATCACCTCCACTGAACCGTCAAGCGAGTTGTTGTCGGCAACCCAAATTTCAGCATCCCCGGCCGTGCGTTCAATAACCAACGGTAGAAACTTGCGCAGAAACTTTTTCCCGTTGTAATTCAATATGACTACAGCAACTTTTTTCAATGTGCAGTATGCTATGTTAAGGGTGAAATAAAATTAGCGGCACTTACTAAAGTGCAGGAAACAAAAGTACGCAGTTAAATTGGATAATCTGCTTTTTTTTGTTATCGCGGCCGCAAATAAAATTCGGAGGCATTACTGCCCCAGGTGTCAGGAATTACAGCATCATCCACACTTGGTGGATCCCAGGTACGGGAATAAATGACAGTTTGCCAACGGTAGTTGCGCAGCTCTCCTTTCGCCGTGGAATGGATTAACTGAAAATCGTTGGTGGCAATTTCCTGTGTGTAAAAAACAAACCGGATGTCAGTCTGGTTGTCGAGCTTATAATAATGCCATATTTCAAACGGGAAAGCAGCCGGTTCGTGATGGCTTTCAGAAATAACATTGGGTTGTCCGTATTGCAAATATACCCGTCCCCTGTCGCTCATGTATCCTTCGCGAGAAACAGTTCTGAAATTTTTATTGGCCTGTTTTACACGCTGGTAGTAATCCTCCCAGGCTTCGTCGGGATGTAGTTTGTTGCGTTCGAGCCAAAAAATATAAAAGTACTTTTGAAGGGACTCCAGGTTTTCATTTACGCTTTGCGTTTCGGCATAATACTTTTCGGCTTCGGTAGAAATGGGATATGTGAACTTGATGTACTGTAGCAAAGTATCGCGGTTTGTTATCTTACTGACGAAAGTGTTTTCCGTTTTAGCCAGTAACATATTCGTTATGTTAAAAGATGCACCGGGGTTGCTGCGCTGAAAGAATATCTCTTTGGAGGCCATCAATTCGTTGTCGCGGTTGCGGCTCTCAAGCACTAACAGATAGTTTCCGCCGGGCAACTGGCTGATGTCGATCGATTTCAACAAAACGTTGATAGGCTCTGCTGTAAGTTTTTTCCGATAAAAAAAGCGGTCGAGTTTTTTGTCGAGTTCATAAGGGCGGATGTAATAATTGAGTAAAAAACTTTCCCCGATGGTCCCAGGGTTTCCATATAATTCTGCATAAAATGACAAGCTCGTTACCGATTCGGGCAGGTAATTAAAAACGTAAGGGATAAGCCGGTAACCGTTTTTATCAAGAACAGTTGAGTCATCCGACTTTTCATAAGATTGAAGAAATTCAATGTCGGAAAAGCTCATGCTGTTATCGGGAAAACCGATGGTGAATTCCACCGTGTTTACCAGTGCAGCCACATTGTCGGCACGGTCTTTCAGGTTCAATTCCAGCTCGTAGTTTCCAGCTGGCAACGCATAACGTTGAATGTCCAGCAGGTTTTTCCTGCTGCGGCTTGTATCACTGACCTCCATCCCGGTGAGGACGTATTTGTCAAAATTAATGATGCTGTCATTCTTCCTGAAAATGATTTGAACATCAACAACACTGCTGTAATTCCCATTTTCCTGAAGGGTATATTTTACAGAATTGCCTTTGATTGTGAGGTAAGTTTCCACGTAAGGCATGTTGTCGGGCGTTTTGAAAATGGCATACGACATATAAGCTTTGAGTGAATTTGCCTGTAGCAGATAGCCTGGCAAAACACTTAGAAGGATGAAAAAGAGCAACTTATTCATTGTGCGGTTTTTAATGGTTACGGTGTAGCAAATTTACATGAAATTATTGAGCTTGTCAAGGAATGTTAAAACGGTGGAACCTTAATTCGACAAAGAGTGTCTTTTAAGGGATGAAACGGGTGGGATACAGGTCAGAAACTTCCGGTTTTTGGTTATGGACACAAACTTTTTCAAGTTGAAAGCGTACGCTGTTAATAGAGAATTCTGCTTTACTCGCGGGCATTTTTCTTTTCCACAAATTCCTTCAGGTTGATCAAGGATCTATAACATCTGTCAACGATGAACATATTAATTACCCAGTCAGGTAAATTCCCCCCCGGGTCAGTTGCGTAGAGGGAGATGACTTCGGTTTCCCCGTTTTCTTTTGGCCTGAGTTCCCAGGTTCCACCGGAATGGGGTATCCTGACAATGTCTTTTTTTTCAGGGATATAATCAGGCATTCCTTCTACCTTGATGGTAACAACCTGCCCGATGGTGTCAGCCTGAAGTTGGAAATGGATGATGTTGTCCCTGTTGCTGATTGGCCAGGGTGCGTCAATTTCGATGTAATAGTATTTCTCGTTGGGGTTGAACTGCCGGAGGATTTTTGTGGATTTGACATCCGACATCCATTGCGGATAAGCTTCCACATCTTCCAGGGTGGCCACCAATTGTGTCATGGATGCTTTCAGAAGGGCAATTATCCTGAACTCTTTCATTTTTCCTTCTGCTGTCTGGCGTGTAAAAACTTTGATGTTGTTCTTGTCTTTTTTCAATACCCAGCCGTCATCAGCAGGAACCAGGTTTTCCTCTGAAAAGAGAAAGAAAGTGCTCAGTAACAATACCAGTGCGGTTTTCATTTTGTCATGGGAATTATTTCCAACCTGTGTTCTTCAGTCCGACCATCCGGTTCCACGTTTAAATTCGTCGAAAGCCCGTACGATTACAGGGAGATCAAAAGCATAAGATCTCAATATTTCCTGTTCAACCTTAACAGCTATTTCTGTACAATCTTCTTTTCCGTCCCGGACAAATATAACATTCCCGCTTTGAATGTAAGTTTTGATGTTGGTAAATCCCAAACTGACAAAAAGCCGCTTTAAGTCTGCCATTAGAACTTTCCTTTTTTCGCCGACGTTTATTCCCCTTAGAACTGCAATATATCTTTTCATTCCCCTTGTTTCATTTCTTTAGCAGATGAGCAAATTTGAAAAATACAAAATTATAAAGTCTGCTGACATTTTGCCGGATTATTGCAATTTGCCTGTAATCGTGACAGAAAGAAGTGACAAAAATTTGAGAAAAAAAGCCCGCCCTGGTCTCAATTGTTGGATACAGGCAGGCTGGGGCGGAGAGTAAGGGATTCGAACCCTTGGTACCCGCGAAGGTACAACGGTTTTCGAGACCGCCCCGTTCGACCACTCCGGCAACTCTCCGGGGCAAAAATACAAAGGTTTTGATTTGAATGAATAGGTTAAGGAAATAAAAAAAAGCCCGCCGTCGTCTCCCTGGTGGGCAACTTTGGCGGGCGGAGGCGGAGAGTAAGGGATTCGAACCCCTGGACCCCGTGAAGGATCAATGGTTTTCAAGACCACCGCATTCGACCACTCTGCCAACTCTCCGGGGGCAAAAGTACATTTTTTTGGTTTTGTTCATCAAGCTGGAAAATATTTTTTCAATCTGTCGAAAACAGGCTTGAATAGTGCCCTTTCATAAAATACGCTATCTTTGGTTTTCATAATCGACAGCTGTTAACATGAAGTATTTTATCCTGTTTATTCTTCTTTTTCCAACAACATTTTCTTTCTCTCAAAATATAAATAAGGGCTTTCCGGAACCGGATAAAGGCTGTCTTTCATGCCATCAGGGCATCGAACCTATTCGCCAGCACCAGTCGGAAATGATGCAGGCCATCTACAAGAAGGGGGCAAAAGCAAACGATCCCAACGGTTGTGTTGTTTGCCATGGTGGTAATCCCAATGCAAAAACAGCCGCAGAAGCACATCGGGGAACCAACGATTATTTGCTAAGCCACGATGGCCCCTCTACATTTTATCCCGATCCCGGAAGCTCGTGGATTAATGAGAACACCTGTGGGCAATGCCACCCCGAGCAAATCAGTGCACAAATGAATTCCTTGATGATGACGGAGCAAGGTAAAATTCAAGGCACACTTTGGGGCTTTGGCGGTATGGAAGGCTATAAGCACAATATCGGGAATTACGAAACCGCTAATCCTGACCCGCACGACAGGCTGGGGACAGCAGCTTACAAAGCCTACATGACTGAGCTCCAAACACTCAATCCGCTTGTTTATCCTGATAAAATGAGGAGCCTTCCCCCTGCACCCACGGCGGACGAAGTCGAAGAAAACCCACAACTGGCAGCGTACACTTATCTCCGTCAGGAATGCCAGCGTTGCCACACTGGTTCCAAAGGCCGACAGAAGCGGGGCGATTTTCGGGGAATTGGTTGTTCGTCATGCCATATCCCTTATTCAAATAATGGCTTATACGAAGGGAATGATCCCACCATCAGCAAAACCAAAGCCGGCCATTTATTGGTGCACAGTATTCAGGCGGGAAGGGATGCGAAAGTAACTGTGGGACAGGCAACTTATTCCGGTGTTCCCGTTGAAACCTGCACCACCTGTCACAACCGGGGGAAACGCATCGGTGTTTCTTACCAGGGATTGATGGAGACGGAATACACACCAACTTACAATCACCGGGGGGAAGGTCAACCCAAATTGCACACCAAACATTACCTTCATTTGCAAGAGGATGTCCACTACCAAAAAGGGATGTTGTGCCAGGATTGCCATACTTCCAACGATTTGCATGGTGATGGGTTTTTATCAGGTTCAACTTTGGCACCTGTCGAAATTGAATGTCAGGATTGTCATGGAACAACTAAAAAATTCCCCTGGGAATTGCCCCTGGGATACAGTGATGAATTCGACACAAAACCGGCTGATGGAAATGCCCGTGGTGTTGCAAGCCGGCTTCCTGAATACCTCGAGAAAGGAACGGTTTACAATCGCCGTGATGGTTTTTTGATTACAGCCCGCGGCAATCCTTATCCAAATGTTGTGCGTACCGGCGACAGTGCCCTCGTCCATTTGGCCAGCGGAAAAGACATTGTATTGCATCCATTAAAAAAATTGACCGATGAGAAGAAATTGTCCCTGAATGGCCGCGTTGCCATGGATCAGGTGGGCAGCCACATGGAGCGGATGGAGTGTTACGCCTGCCATGCCACCTGGGCGCCGCAATGCTATGGTTGTCATGTAAAAGTGGATTACAGCAGGGGCTTGCAGCATGTGGACTGGCTGGCTGCTGCTTCCGACCACGATGAGAGTGGGTTGACCGGAGGTGCACGTGGTGATTTGCAAAAATACCTGGTGGATGGCGAAGTTACCGAAACCCGAAGTTATCTCCGCTGGGAAGACCCGCCCCTTTCACAGAATGGAGAAGGCCGCATCTCTCCCACTATTCCGGGTTGCCAAACTACCATTACTGTAATTGGGAAAGATGGGAATGCCCTGATTGAAAATCATATTTTTAGAATTCCCAATGCAGAAGGTGGCGGTGAAGAGGGGCAGCTGGGTATTGATATGTCACCGGTTCAACCGCACACCATTCAAAAAGAAGCCCGGACTTGCGAGAGTTGCCATGCTTCAGCAAAAGCACTGGGATATGGCATTAATGGCGGGAAATATTTCGGCGACCCGCGAACAGACCTGATTATTGATTTGATGACCGCCGACGGTGAAATAATCCCGCAGGAAGTAACGGTTCAAAAACCGGGCATTAAAAATCTTGAAATGGACTGGTCGCGTTATGTTTCCGAGGAAGGGGAACAATTGCAAACGGTCGGCCATCATTTTAAATTGTCAGGTCCGCTGGATGCAGAGACCCGTGCAAAACTCGACCGGCGGGGTGTCTGTCTTTCGTGTCATCAAAGTATTCCTGACAAAGACCTCGCTGTTTCTCTCATGTCGCATACGGCAAAATATGCCGGAGTTTACATTGACAACGAAACACATCAGGGGATACTTCATAAATTGGTTTTGTTTGGTGCCTGGGGACAGGTGCTGCTGGGTTTTGTTTTGGGGATAGTTGTTTTGTTGTTGATTTGGAAGTTTGTTATGAAGAGATAGGAATTTGATAATTTGATAATTTGAAAATGAGGGAATTTGGAAATTTGAAAATGTGGGAATTTGGAAATTTGAAAATGAGGGAATTTGGAAATTTGAAAATGAAGGATTTGATAAATGAAGATTAAAAAGGGATAAGATTTTTATTGTTGTTTTTTCGTAAAAAAGAATTGATAATCTGCCGCACTTCCCGGTTGTCTTTTTGCGGGCGGATGCACTCGTGAAAACCATTTAATTCATCTGTTTGGCCATTCAGTCCCACAAAACCAAAACCGATGTATTTTCCATTTTCCACCTTTACAATGGCTTTCTCGTCTTCACTCCTGCCCTGTTCCACCACAAAGAAATTCTGTTTGCCAAAGTGATAGTTTTCTAATGCATCTCCTACTTTTCGGTTGTAAGATTCTGGCTCCTCCTTACCAATACAGGCACCTTCGCATTGGTGAATCTGGAACTGAAAACAGGAGCCTTTTGTGTCGTATAAACCACAAAGCTTCTGGCACAGGCCAAATTCTTCTGTCAGCCGTGTCAGATGTTCTTTTCCTTCGTGTGAAGAACCATAGGTGTAAACAGGGTTTAATTCATCAAGAATCCGAATGACCTTCAGGTTGGTGTAACCGTTCTCATCCGTAAAAGGATACAAACCATAATTGAAGTAGGTCCGGCGTTGTGCCCGGTTGTAAAGGGGTTGGTGTTTTTTGATTTCGGCCGATTCGAGCAGGAGTGCCACCAACTCGTTCCCTGTCAATTGAAAATCAACTTCGGCCATCTCGTTTTTCATCCTGACAGCCTTTTTGTGCAGGTTGTTGTTCAGGTGCGAGAGCACCCGGTCGTGGATATTGATGGACTTTCCAACATAAATCAATTCACCCGATTTGTTATAGAAATAATAAACCCCGGCCGCTTTGGGCAGCCCTTCTACAAGCGATTTATTATAACCATTGAGCTTCCCTTTTTTATCCGTTTCAAGCTGGTCTCTGTCAATAGAAAGCAGCATTTCAAAAAGCTTTACCGTGGCCAGGGCATCACCCTCCGCTCGGTGTCGCGAGTGGTCTTCAATACCCAGCGACTGGCAAAGCTTTCCCAAACTGTAGGATGGTTTTCCGGGAATGAGTTTTCGGCTGAGTTTCACTGTGTCGATGGTCTTTCGTTGGAAATCGAAGCCCAGGCTTTTGAATTCATTTCTGATAAATCCATAATCGAAACGCACGTTGTGGCCAACAACAATTTTGTTATCAGTCAACTCGACAATTCTTTTCGCCACTTCATAAAATTTAGGCGCATGCTCCACCATTTGGTTGTTGATGCCCGTCATTTGAATAATGCGGTAGGGAATCTTTTTTTCGGGATTGAGCAAAGTAGAAAAACGATCAACTACTTTCTTCCCATCGTGAATAAAAATGGCAATCTCAGTAATCTTCTCCGCAGAAGGGCTGAGGCCGGTTGTTTCGATATCGAGGATGGCGTACATTAAAGCTGCAGATAAATATTTTTGTTGATTGACTTTTACTAATTGTGCTACTTTTTGCTGTTTAACTTCTTTACGGTTTTACCCAGCTGCTCAATGAAATGCTTCTCAACCTCCGAAATTTCGTTGATTACAAGCGATTTATATTTATCATATTCCGAATGTGCTTTCTTTAAAGCTTGCTGATGACTAATTCCTCCGGCATGATTTAAAATATCTTTTTTTGTCATTTTCAGGAAATCGTCAAGTTGTTCAATCCAATCTTTCATGTACATTGGTGTTTGACTGATAGCTTGTATCTCTGCGATTTCAAGAAACGCTGTTACAATCCGGTTCAAAATATCCAATTCCTGTTCCAAAAGATAGTTTTTTGCAATTTCAGTTTCTTGCTTTGTTGGATTCGTTCCTTTGAAACTCCGAAGACCAAGAAAAGGCTTTGCTGAATCCACTCTTTGATAAATTACCTCGGCAGCAGTTTGCCCATGTGCTGCCCAATGCATTTTATTTTGTACGGTTTTAAAGAATATAAGAGACATTTCTCTTGATGGGTCATAATCAATACTTGTTGCATAAATATCTAATACTTTTCTCCAGAAAACCTTCTCGGATGAACGGATATCCCTGATTCGCGCCAATAACTCATTAAAATAATTGCCTCCGCCAAGTTGCTTCAATAAATCATCATTCATAGTAAACCCCTTCACAATATACTCTTTGAGACGTGAAGTAGCCCATTGTCGGAACTTGGTACCCTGGTGGCTTTTTACCCGATAACCAACAGATATAATGACATCTAAATTGTAAAACTTTACCGGACGATCAGAACCACTAATGTGCAAAATTTGCACATTGCTTTTTTCGGTTAACTCACCTTCTCTAAAGACATTATTAATGTGCTTGGTTATTACGGAACGTTCTTTTTGAAACAATTCAGACATCTGTACTTGCGAAAGCCAAACGGTTTCCTCTTCTAGGCGAACTTCTATTTTTGTTTGTCCGTCTTTGGTTTGGTAAAGTAGTATTTCGGATTTGTTCATTTCACATTTCCCTCCATCATTTTACTTATTCTCAAACTGCATCTTAGATTTTCTTATTGCCCCCCCTACAAATCCAACTTCATCTGTATGGCTTTTACCTGCTCTTTCAGGCTTTTTACTTCGGCGGCCAACTGGTCTTTTTCCCTGTTGGGTTCGGGCACATCGGAACTGATGTAATTGACAAATTTCCAGACTTCCACCACCTCTCCCACAGGCAATTCAAAAGGCAGGTAGAGCGGGTTTAAAGAATGTAGTTTGAGTTTTCCCTCTTCTTTTATCCGGCTTTCAACTACCTTAAAAACAACACCGTCTTCCTTGGTAACAATGATGTAGGCATGTTGGTTGCGGATGTAGTTCCAGTCCTGCACAAACTCGCCGGTAACATAAGAAGCGTCCGGAATGGGCAGCATCGAATCGCCGGTAATCTGGAAAGTACGGTACTTTTTCTGCTTCGACAAAAAGGGCAGCTTAAAAGTCGGCAGGATTTTAATGTAGTCCGGATCGGCATAACCGGCAGCATAACCGGCACTGGCTTTCACATTCACCAGTTCGATGTTTTCCTCGTTATCCGGGTCGACAGTGGTGGCGAGCACCCTGAGGTTGCTTCCTTTGATAAAGGTGTCGAAACCTTTTTCCAATTGCGTAAGCTGGCTCTCTGATAAAGCGGACAAATCCACTTTAATGAGGGTGTCGACGGCTACGCCAAAATAGTCCGAAAACTGGATCAGCGCATTGAGGTTGGGCGTGCCCACCCCGTTTTCGTAGCCGCTCAATGTGGGCCGTTTCATTTCCAATGCCTGCGCCACATCATCCTGGGTGCGGCCGCGGCGTTTTCTTAATAATTTGATGTTTTCTTTGAAGTACATGGTTTAAAATGCTTATATTGCAATCATAAAAATGATTAAATTCTAATCAAAAGTAATACAAATTTTAATATTGTCAAGTATTCTGACAAAATATTTTTTTATGGAAACAAAAAATCGCACTATCGTACACCTTGACCTGGATACCTTTTTTGTGTCGGTTGAACGGCTGATTAATTCCTCGCTGATTGGAAAACCTGTTATTATTGGTGGGATGTCGGAGCGGGGCGTGGTGGCCGGCTGCAGTTACGAAGCCCGGCAGTTCGGGGTGCATTCGGCCATGCCCATGCGGATGGCGAAACAGCTTTGTGGCGATGCCGTTTTTATCCGTGGCGACGGGGAGTCCTACAGCAAGTACTCCAAACTGGTAACCGAAATTATCGCCGAGAGTGCGCCGGTTTATGAAAAAGCATCCATTGATGAACATTATCTGGACATCACCGGGATGGACCGTTTTTTCGGCAGTTTAAAATGGTCGCACGAACTGCGCGAACGCATCATCAAAAATACGGGACTACCCATTTCCTTTGGCCTTTCCACCAACAAAACGGTTTCCAAAATTGCCACCGGCGAGGCCAAACCCAGCGGTGAATTGCACATTCCGTCCGAGAGGGTGAAGCCCTTTCTTTTCCCATTGTCCATCCGCAAAATACCGATGGTCGGAAAAAAAAGTTTTCGGCTGCTGCGTTCCATGGGTGTTTCCACCATCCGTACACTCAGTATGATTCCGCCCGAAATGATGACACAGGTAATGGGAAAGAACGGCATCGTCATCTGGAAAAAAGCCAACGGCATCGATCCCACACCGGTGGTACAATATTCCGAGCGCAAATCCATCAGTACCGAGCGTACTTTCGAAAAGGATACAACAGACGTTGCGGCACTCAAAAAGCTACTCATTTCGATGGTGGAAAAAATTGCCTTCGAACTGCGCAAAAAGCAAAAGCTCACGGGATGCGTCACCGTAAAAATCCGCTACGCCAACTTCGACACCCACAGCCTGCAAAAGCATCTTCCCTACACTTCTTTCGACCATGTTTTGATGGAGACGGCTTTGGAATTGTTCGAGCGCCTTTATACAAGGCGGATGCTTATCCGCCTGATTGGCGTGCGTTTCAGCCATTTGGTGGGCGGCCATCAGCAACTGGATTTATTTGAAGATGCCCCCGAAATGATCAGCCTCTACCAGGCCATGGACAGCATCAGGCTGCGCTACGGCAGGAAGGCGGTGCAAAGGGCGGTTGGAGTGGTGAGTGATGAGTTGTGAATGGTGAGTGGTGAATGGTGAAAGATGACGAAAGCGATTTACGAACGACAAAGACCTTCCAGAGTCGGTACGACCTGGAAGAGTCTGAGGCCAATTGTAAATAATCAAACCGCTGAACACATGAATCTTACAAGACGCTTCCATCCCGATAGCTATCGGGATTGGACGCCGGAAGGTCAAACCAGCAACCTGTAACCTGTAACCTGAAACCCGCAATGTTAAACTTCAAACATTAAACTCTATACTTTAAACTTTACCTCCCATGTACCTCAACGCCCACTCCTACTACAGCCTGCGCTACGGCACCTTTTCTATTGATGCCCTGGTGGAGGAAGCCGCAAAGCGGAAGGTGGAAGCCCTGGCCCTGACGGACATCAACAACTCGTCGGGGATGATTGATTTTGTAAAAGCCTGCAAAGCGCAAAGCATCAAGCCCGTTGGCGGGATGGAATTCAGGGATGGGGACAAATTATTGTTTACGGGTATCGCCCTCAACAACCGGGGATTCAGGGAGCTCAACGAATACATGAGTGCCATCAACCTGAAAGAAAAAGAATGGCAGGAAGGAACACCCGGTTTCAGTCAGGTTTATGTTGTTTATCCTTTCGGGAAGGCCATCCCTAAAAAGCTAAAAGAAAACGAATTCATCGGGGTGAGGCCTGCCCAGGTACACAAACTTATCGCGGCAGCACAAAAGCATTTGCAAAAGATGGTGATTCAACAGCCGGTGACTTTTGCCGATGAAAAAACTTTTTACCTGCACAAAAACCTCCGTGCCATCGACCACAATATTTTGCTAAGCCACCTGAAACCCGAAATGCACGCCTCCGCGGACGAACACTTTTTGTCGCCGGGTACTTTCCGTGAAACCTTTATTCAATATCCCCAAATCATCGAAAACACCCAAAGGCTGATTGACCACTGTGAAATAGATTTCGATTACGACAGCGTCAAAAACAAAAAGACGTTTACCGGCAGCCGTTACGATGACAAAATACTGCTGGAAAAACTGGCATCCGATGGCCTGAAATACCGCTACAGCAAAAAAAACAAACAGGCCGCTCAACGGGTAAGAAACGAACTGGCCGTCATCGACAAACTGGGGTTTTCTGCCTATTTTCTCATTACCTGGGACATCATCCGTTACAGCATGTCGCGTGGGTTTTACCATGTGGGCAGGGGCAGCGGTGCCAACAGCGTGGTGGCTTACTGCCTGAAAATTACCGATGTGGACCCCATCGAACTGGACTTGTATTTCGAGCGTTTCATCAACCCCAAACGCAGTTCGCCCCCCGATTTCGACATCGACTATTCGTGGAAAGACCGAGAGGATGTGCAGGATTACATCTTTAAAAGGTACGGCAAAAAACATACCGCCCTGCTGGGGACTTCCGTTACTTTCAAGGGTAAATCCATTTACCGCGAATTGGGCAAAGTGCACGGGCTGCCCAAGAGTGAGATTGACCCCCTCACCCGCAACCCGATGGTGGAAAAAGACAAAAATCCCATCACCCGCCACATCCATTCCATCGCCACGCTGATGACGGATTTTCCCAACCAGCGCAGCATCCATGCCGGGGGCATCCTCATTTCCGAAGAGCCCATCAGCTGCTACACCGCCCTCGACCTGCCGCCCAAAGGCTTCCCCACCACCCAGTGGGATATGTATGTGGCCGAGGCCATCGGTTTCGAAAAACTGGATATTTTAAGTCAGCGGGGCATCGGGCACATCAATGATGCAGCCGAACTCATCCGTACCAACCGCGGCATCAATATCGATGTGCACCAGGTGGAAAAATTTAAGAACGACCCCAAAGTCAAAGCCCAATTGAAACGAGCCGAAACCAACGGTTGTTTTTATATTGAGAGTCCGGCCACGCGCGGGCTGCTCAAAAAACTCAAATGCGACAACTACCTCACCCTGGTCGCTGCCAGTTCCATCATCCGTCCGGGGGTGGCCAAGTCGGGCATGATGCGCGAATACATTTACCGTTTCCACAACCCGGACAAATTCGAATACATCCATCCCGTGATGAAGGAACAATTGCAGGAAACTTACGGCGTGATGGTTTACCAGGAAGATGTATTAAAAGTGTGCCACCATTTTGCCGGTCTCGACCTTTCGGACGCGGATGTGCTGCGCCGGGCGATGAGCGGGAAGTACCGCGGGAAGCAGGAGTTTCAACGCATCGTTGACCGCTTTTTTAGCAACTGCCGGGCAAGGGGATATCCTGAGAAAATCACCAAAGAAGTGTGGCGACAGATCGAAAGTTTCGCCGGTTATTCTTTTTCTAAAGCCCACTCAGCTTCTTATGCCGTGGAAAGTTTCCAGAGCCTTTATCTCAAAGCCTATTTCCCTTTGGAATTCCAGGTAGCCGTCATCAATAATTTCGGTGGATTTTACCACAGTTGGGTGTATTTTAACGAAGCCCGGCGGCAGGGCGGAAAACTCCACCTGCCCTGCGTCAACCGCAGCGATTACAAAACCGGCATCCGAGGCAGCGATATTTACACCGGCTTTATCCATGTGGCCAATCTGGAAAGTAAGCTGGCAAAAAGGATAGTAAACGAGCGCCTCGCCAACGGCCCGTACAAAAGCCTGGAAGACTTTATCAGGAGGGTAAATCCCGGCATCGAACAACTGATACTTTTAAGCCGTTTGAATGCTTTCCGCTTTACCGGCAAACCCAAATCGCAGTTGTTGTGGGAAGCGCACCTGCTGTTGAAGGCCGGCAAGAACCTGCCCAAAACACCCCGCCTGTTCGAGAGCAAAAGCCGACAATTCAAGCTACCCCACCTGGAACACAATCCATTGGAAGATGCCTACGACGAAATTGAACTGCTGGGCTTTCCCCAAAGTATGACGTATTTTGAGATGCTGCAAACATCGTTCAGGGGCGAAATCATCGCTGCCGAGATGAACCGGATGATCGGAAAACGGGTACGGATGCTCGGCTTGCTGGTCACCCTGAAATATGTAAAGACCGTCAGAAAAGAACTGATGCATTTTGGCACTTTCCTCGACCACAAAGGCGAAATGTTCGACACTACCCATTTCCCCCCTTCGCTCAGAAAATATCCTTTTCGTGGCCACGGCATTTATCTCATTCTCGGCAAAATAGTAGAAGAATTTGGCTACGCCAGCATCGAGGTGGAAAAGATGGCGAAGCTGCCGTTTCAGGTTGACCCGAGGGAGGGGTGAAGAAAAGAAGGGCTTTCAAAAAAAAAATCAAAAAGCCAATCCATCCATTAAACCTATCCGAATAAGTGCAAGCACTAAAACAGCAATCAGAATTGGAAAGTAGGATATCCTGCAATTCCTGACCCTGACCTGGTCTTTCGTTGAATCGTGGCTTTTAAATGTAATTGATTCATGGCTTCCAAAGCGGAAGAATAAACCGGCAAGAAAAAATACGACTGTAAACAAGACATATAAATCCATAAAATTATACCGTGCAAGTTCCGGCAGTTTAAGTAAAATAATAACCAGCAGGCCAATAATCAGGGGGAAAAGTATTTGGTGGAGAAAAAAGCTTCCGGTATCGCTGGACAACAATTTTGGGAAATATAAATTTGCAGAAACCCTCACGTGCTTCTGTGCCTTGATTCCAAGAACAACCAAAAAGGCAACTGATGACATGGCAAAAATCAACCGGAGAAAGAAAGGTATCCGGTAGGCCCTGATGGCCGCACCAATCCCAAAATTGAAGAATGACCCAATAATAATGTTTCCGAGGAACCAGATTATTGCAATCAAATAAACCCACAAGTAAAGGATTTTGATTCCTTTCGAGTATTTACGCTGTTTACTGTACAGCCGTTCAAAAATCATGGCCACAACCAGAGTGAAGGCATTCCCGACAAAGAAAACCATGATGGTCTCGTTCCTGGTCCATTCTTTGCCCGTATGGGTAAAACCATAATAAAAAAGTTCGACATCAAAACCCAGTGACTTTGCCAGGATCATCGAAAAAATATTAAACGAAAAAACGACAAGATAGTAGGCAATGAGAAGATAAGCTACTGAATTAACAACGATGCAGGTATTAAAATTCTTTGTGTTTAAACTATCAGCCATCTTTTTAAGAATTAGTTCAAACAAAACTAATCAAAAAAGCACAAGAAAAGTCGGAAAATCTTTTTCTTTTCTGTTTTGCTGTATGAAGAAAGCTCTTTCGTAAATTTGTCTTTTTTTTAAAATTGAACTGACAAAGATTAACATTATGGCAAAAAGAACAATCGTAGCAATGCCCGGCGATGGTATCGGAAAACCGGTGCTGGACGAAACCATACGCGTGCTGGAAGCGGCAGGATTTGAAGCGGATTATGTAGAAGGCGATATCGGGTGGGAATTCTGGAAAACAGAAGGAAACCCCCTGCCCGACCGCACCATCGACCTGATTGCAAAACATAAAATCGCCCTCTTTGGCGCTATCACTTCCAAGCCCAAAGATGCGGCTTTTGAGGAACTGGCCCCCGAATTACAGGCCAAAGGACTGGTCTATTCCTCTCCCATCGTGGGCCTGCGCCAGCATTTCGGACTGGATATTTGTATGCGTCCCTGCCACACCTACAAAGGCAATCCGCTGAACTTCATCCGCCGCGCACAAGGCGATGATTTCGACGAACCGGCAGTGGATGTCGTTATTTTCCGCCAAAATACGGAAGGCCTCTACGGTGGTGTTGAATGGAGCGACCCGCCCGAGCAGGTTTACGATGCCCTGATGACCCACCCCAAATTTGTGAAGAATTTTGGGAAAACCCCCAAGGAAGAGATTTCTGTTTCTACACGTATCTTTACGAAAAAAGGTACCGAGCGCATCCTCAGGGCTGCCTTTGAACATGCCAAAAAATACAATTACAAATCGGTTACCGTTTGCGAAAAACCCAATGTCATCCGCGAAACTTCGGGCATGATGTTTAAAATGGCGCAGGAAATGCAGGCTGCTGACTACCCGAACATACAGTTGTGGAACACCAACATCGATGCCCAGATGATGTGGCTGACAAAAAACCCGGAAGATTACGGAGTAATTGTGGCCGGAAACATGTTTGGCGATATTGTTTCGGATGGTTTTGCCGGCCTGATCGGTGGTTTGGGATTTGCCTGTTCGGCACAATTCAACCCCGATACCGGAATAGGTGTTTTTGAACCCACCCACGGCTCGGCCCCAAAATATGCCGATTACGAAACTTCCATCGTCAATCCCATTGCCATGATTGAATCGGCCTGCATGATGTTGGACTTCATCAACGAAAACGACATTGCTGCCAGAATCAGGAAAGCAGTAGCCGATGTGATTTCAGAAGGCAAAGTACGCAGCTACGACATGATGAAAATGCGGGGCAAAGCCGATGTAGTTAAAAATGGGGCAGCCTCCACAACGGAAATGGCTGATGCTGTTATCGGAAAATTATAAATATTGCTCGCAAAGCTTTATTCTATGCTTAAACTTTGCGCCTCTGCGCCTTTGCGAGATAAATAAAAAACCATGAACAAAGAAGTACTGGCCTTGTGGCCCGAAATAAACTGGATAAAAAACACAGACCTGCGCGGGCAAACCGCCAAATGCTGGGAACTTGCCCTGGAACGCAGCGTATTAACCCCTGACGACCTCAACAGAATCCCCTTCACCCTGCTGGTCGGCCCCGATTTAAAAGTCACTTTTATGGACCACAAACGCTCGGTGGTTCACATTGTGCGGGATGCCGGAAACACCGTCAACAGCATGTACCACGGTGAATTGCCTGTAGATATGGATGTGCTGATAGCCGGTGCCATTCTTGCCGATGTGGGCAAATTGCTGGAATACGAACTGGACGAGAACGGAACGGCGGCGCAGGGTAATTACGGCAAGTATTTGCGCCACCCGTTTTCCGGTGTCAGCCTGGCTGAAGAGGCCGGTGTACCTGCAGAAGTCTGTCACATTATTGCCACCCATGCCGGCGAAGGCAATATGGTCAAACGCACAACCGAAGCCTATTTGGTGCACCACGCCGATTTTATGACCTTTCTTCCTTTTAAGGAAAGACTCAAAATTTAACAATCAAACCATCCAACAATATAACCGTCCAACCATCCAACAATTTAACCATCAATAACCATGGCCCTCAACTGCGGAATCATCGGACTGACCAATACCGGAAAAACCACCATTTTCAATTGCATGTCGAATACCAAAGCGGAAATTTCGAATTATGCTTTCAGTGCAACCAAGTCCAACAAAGGAATTGTCAATGTTCCCGACCCCCGTTTGTATGTGATTGACGATTTAATCAAATCCGAAAAAGTCATCCCGGCCACGGTGGAGATTGTGGATGTGCCCGGGCTGGCCAAAGGATCGAGCGAAGGCGAAGGGGTTGGAAATAAATTCCTGGCCGACCTCCAGCAAACCGATGCCCTGATTCATGTTTTGCGCTGTTTTGATGACGAAAACCTTTCCCACATCGAAGGAACCATTGACCCTGTCAGGGATTTGGAAATCGTGGATTTTGAATTGCAGGTACGCGATTTGGACCTCATTACCCGAAAGATTCAACGACTTGAAAAACTGGTCAGGGCCAGCGGTGATGCCAAAACCAAGAAAGAAATCCAAACGCTGGAAGTTTATAAAACCCATCTTGAAAACTTTGGCAATGCCCGCACGGCACCCGTTGGAGAGGATGAATCTGAAATCATTCGCGACATTCAGTTGCTCACTGCCAAACCCGTGATTTACGTTTGTAATGTGGACGATGCATCGGCCACTACCGGCAATGCTTATGTGGAAGCCGTTCAAAAGTATTTATCGGAAAACAACGAAGCTGCTTTAATTATTGCCGGTGAACTGGAAGCCGAAATTGCCGAACTGGACAAAGGAGACCAGGCCGATTTTCTGGCGGATGCCGGACTTGATGAACCCGGTGTAAACAAACTGGTCAGGGGTGCGTACGATATTTTAAACCTGCAATCCTTTTTTACGGCCGGTCCCAAAGAGGTCAGGGCGTGGACCATTAAAAAAGGGATGAAAGCACCGCAGGCATCCGGGGTAATCCACAGTGATCTGGAGCGCGGTTTTATCCGGGCAGAGGTGATGAAATATGAAGACTTCATTACTTTGGGCTCCGAACAAGCGGTAAAAGATGCCGGCAAATTCCATGTGGAGGGCAAGAATTATATTGTGGAAGATGCCGATATTATGCACATCCGCTTTAACGTTTGACAGGTCGACCTGATTTTCAAAAACGACCAACACCAATCACTTTGACAATCCGGGTTTCCCGACTCATCGGGGAGCCAAAAGAAGATGGTTTATGGCCATTCCCAACCAAAACCGGTATAAATTACATAATCAAGGTCCGATCCTGAGGGTGGTTTACTGTCGAAGTTCAGCGACCAGCCTAATTTGATATAAAACTCCAACGGCAGGTCATATTTAGTGTCGAAATTAAAATCAATACGCCATCTGCCTTTTTCCGTAAAACTGGGATAAGCTTTTGCCTTTGTAGATAAGCTGAAGTCGCCTATATCAAACAAACTTAAATCTGTTCCAAAATAGCCTTCAAAGCTGTTTACGTCGGGAATGCTGTCAGGAATATAGTTCTCAGCATTGAACGCACCGCCAAGATCGGCACCCCAGTAAAGACTGTTGGTTCTGATAAAATAATAACCGGCACCTGCCAATGCCGTCCACCGCGAATTCAGGTTAAGTTCGGAACTGCTCAAATAATTAACAGAAACCGGAATGTAGAAACTTTTCGGAAGAAAGTATTTATAGCTAAGACCTCCGTCAGTCCTGCTCGTGTTTGGCCCTTCATCCTGTTTTGTGAAATTAGTGTTGAAGGTCAGGCCAAGTGACCAGATCCGTGCCATATACTCAATTCCGCTTCTCGTTGAGAATGTTACAACATTATTTGCCTTCGTAATGTCGAGGCCTACATCTACGAAAGCATCAATTTTCTCCCAAAACCCTTTGTCAACAGACTTTAAATAAACTATATCCATAAACCCAACTTCCCTGCTTCCTCCTTCCTCCATAAAAATCAGCACCTTTTGATTTCCGGCAGCCTTTAGCTTTCCATTGTACCTGTCGCCATTCGACATGTTAATCAGATAAGAGGTGTGGGTGTACATGCTTGTAATCCCATCCCATTCAATCTTAAAATCACTGTCACTGTAATCCGTTGAAAAAGTTACCACTCCCTTGTCCATATTTTTAAGCTCTCCAACAATAACATCCCCGTTCTTTAATACCAGCGAATCATTCTGCGAAAAAGCGCTGTTTATCACAACAGAAGCAATGGTATACAGCAAAAATCTTTTCATCATAAATTGTCTTATTTAATGTAATTTGTTGCGACTGCAAAACTACATATTTTCGCCTGAAATAAATTTACCAGTTCTTTCCTTTGCCTGGTTGCTTTGAGAAGCTGAAGCTCGGGGAATTTTGTTGGAAGAATTCAATCCGCCAAGTCCTCTGTGTCAACCCTAAATTCGCAACCCGCCGATTTAATCATTGCTGCATCATGAATGACTTTGAAGTTCAGCCGGTTTAGCATGTATGTTTTCTTTTCTGATGGAAATCGGATTAGCAGAGGACAGTCCGGCTTTGTCGGCATATTTAGTGTTTTGTTTTCAGAATTATGCAATGTTTCATTTTAAGGGAGATCTGTAAATTATTGACATGAAACAAACGGAGTACTTCACCCGTTTCAGCTTCTAATACCCGCCTCCGGGGAATAAACCTCATCAGAATAAGTATATTTGCCAGTTCAAGAAATTAATCTGAACCATGTCAGAAGTAAAAATGCCAGGCGATACTGGAAATATACATAATTCACAGGAACAAATCAGGGAAGACGCCCAAGTCCAACAATCCATCCGAACGGCCCTGCGACTGGGTTTTATTGCCCTGCTTTTTGTGATGAGTTATTTTATTCTGAAACCTTTTTTAGGTATCGTAATCTGGGGAATTATCATTGCTGTGGCACTTTTTCCGGTACATAAAAAGTTGGCTAAAATGCTCGGGAACCGGGAAAAGCTGTCGGTCACCCTCATTGTTTTAGCAGGCATTGCCCTTATTGTTGTTCCCTCCATTATGTTCACGGCATCAACAGTAGAAAGTTTACAGGAACTGTCGAAAAGCCTGGAAGAGGGAAGCCTTCAGATTCCAAAACCCGAAGAAAGTGTGGCTGACTGGCCCATCGTCGGGGGTATCGTTTACGAAACCTGGGAACTGGCCTCTAACGGCCTGGGATCGCTGGTACAAAAATACACATCCCAATTGATGGAATTTGCACCCAAAGTATTCTCGTTCGCCGCTGGCTTAGTAGGAACAGTCTTCATATTTATTATCTCCCTCGTTATTTCCGGAGCATTATTGGTCAACTCAAAAGCGGCTGAAAAAACAGCAATCTCCGTGTTTAAAACACTGGCCGGGGCCGAGGGCGAACAGTTTGCATCGCTGGCCGGTGCAACCATTCGCAGCGTGGTGCAGGGTGTACTGGGAACAGCGCTTATCCAAACTTTTTTCCTCAGCATCGGCCTGTTTTCCATTGGTTTTCCGGGTGCTGGTATTGTGGTACTGATTGTCTTGTTCGTTGCCATTATCCAGTTGCCGCTTTTACTGGTTATGCTTCCTGCCATCATTTATGTATTTACGTATGCCGGTACAATATCTGCCGTTATTTTCACCGTTTGGACTATTTTATGGAGTGCTTCCGACAATATTATCAAACCCCTGTTAATGGGTCGCGGGATGGACATTCCCATGCTGGTAATTCTGTTGGGCGCGATAGGTGGGATGATGCTTGCCGGCATTGTCGGCCTGTTTATTGGTGCGGTGCTTTTGGCTTTTTCCTACAAAGTTTTTCAAGCCATCATTCAGGCTGATTAGCTCTCATGGCGTTTTTCTCCAAATAATAAGCCTTCAGATAAAAATAGTAGCTTTGCTCATACCTTTTGCTCTTTATTGTATTTGAGTAAATACAGTTGGGTGAGGTGGCTTATTCGCAATCGTACTTTTTTACCGGACAGTAATAATTTTAAATTATAAAAAATGATCATTACAAAAAAGATTAAAATAAAACGTGTTTTTAGGAGTACATGGAAAAACGGGTTGCTTGTTACCCTGGTTTGTGCTTTGTCCTTTCTTTTTAGCGAATATGTTTTACATGAAGTCGTTGAACTTCCCGCTGTTATTCCAACAATATTGGGTACTGCACTGGCTTTTTTTATAGGATTTAACAACAACCAGGCTTACGACCGCTGGTGGGAAGCCCGGAAAATTTGGGGTGCACTTGTTAATGATTCCAGATCTTGGGCCAGGCAAATTAATTATTACCTGACACTTCCCGATGGGCAAACCAACGAAGAATTGATCCGGAAAAAGAAAAATGCCATCTTCAGGCACATTGCTTTTTTATATGCGCTAAAAGGCAATCTCAGAAATGAAAACAAAAATGATTACAAAAAATATATTTCACAAAAAGAAGTAGAAGAGGTAGAAGGTCAAACAAATACGCATAACGCGATATTAAACCTACAATCGGGTGAACTGGAAACCCTGCTCACAGAAAACTGGATTGATGGTTTCAGGTTTATTGAACTCAATAAAATGCTGATCCGGTTTAGTGATGAAATGGGAAAATCAGAACGGATAAAGAGCACTGTTTTCCCTCCAACCTATAATTTCTATACACGTATTTTTATATGGATATTGATGGTCAGTACCACTTTTGTAATTACAAGTATGGTTGGGGTGTGGTCAATACTCTATGGAACCCTGATAGGTTTTATCTTCCTGGCAACGCACGCCATCGGTCAAACACTTCTTAATCCTTTTGAACCTGTTCCGACAGGAATTGCACTGGATCAGATTACAAGAACCATTGAAATTAACCTGCTTGAAACATTAGGTGAATCGGAAATTCCGAAACCAATAATAAGTGTGAACAACGAATACGTTATGTAAACCATGCCTAAGCAATACTATTTTGTAAGCGACCTGCATATTGGCGGCGATGAAGCACTTGGAGTATGTGACTTTCAGGACGAGTTGATTGCTTTTGTGGATGGCATTGCCAGTCGTGAAGAAGATGCCGAGTTAATCATCATCGGCGACGCCTTCGGTTTGTGGGAGTTTACTGGAGTGGAAGGGGCCGAAAAAATCGAAAAGCTGATTGGTCAGTTCCCGGAGATATTTGAAGCCTTCCGCAGGGCCGGGGAGAAAATTAAGATTACTGTTCTTCCGGGGAACCATGATTACGAGTTGGCCTGCTACCCTGAGTTTGTGGATATTTTTAAAGCATTTAATATTGTGCTTGAACAAACTCCGGCCATCACCCGCAAAATTGGTGATAAGAAATTATGGATTGAACATGGTAACCAGTACGACACCACCAACCGCATGCCCGACTACGGTAGTCCTCATGCCATGCCGATTGGATATTTTATTACAAGCAATATGGTGGGTAAAGCCGGACAAATCTCTGAACAGGGACGCTTTAACTGGCTAAAGGATATCCAATCTGTTTATCCGACAGAATTGATTCCCGATTGGATATTGTCCAACTATTTTTACCGGGAAATGAGCCCGGTTTTAAGATGGGTACTGCTGCCTTTTCTGCTTCTCTCAGGAGTGACCCTGTTTGTTTTAGGAGGGGCTGCACTTGAATATTTCAAAATTACGGATGATAATATTTTCCTGAATAACAGAATCTTTGATGCGTTGGGCGTAGTTGGCAGCCTTCTTCAAATAATTTTAACAATAAATGCAATTGCATTGCTGGTATTTTTGGCACTGGCAATACCAGTTGGATTTGTCTTGAGGGACTTAAAAAAGACGATGAAACGTTTTGATATCGAAATGGACCCGGCAAAACTAACAGGATCAAAAAATAATTCATATACCGAAGCCGCTACAAAAATATTTGAAAATGATACGGGTATAATAGCTTTTATCTACGGTCACACCCACACACCTTCCATTAAACAAGAAGGTGACCGTTATGTAATTAACACAGGAACCTGGCTTAAACGTTTTGAACGTGTGTCGCCCCGGTTCGGCTTATTACCGGCCATTTATGTTCCACATTATAATCTTAACTATTTCTGCTTAATAACGGAAAAAGGCCAAATCGTAATTGAATACCATAAAACTGATAAACCGGCTACTTCAGCCTTAAGCCTGCTGCAACGCATGATGGTTTCGCGAAGGCGAAGAAAAAAAGCAGCACCCATTCCGTCAAAAACTTTGGTTGGTTTGTCATGAGTTTTGTACCAATATTAAACAGATGAAGTTTCAAAATTTAATTGAATCTAAACAATAAATTAGAAGAGATTAAATATATTAATGTAAATTAGCAACTTAAGAAAATTTTAAATGGACAAAAAGAAAATATTGGTTTTAGGTGCCGGAATGGTAGTTAAACCGGCAGTGGATTATTTTTGGGATAAATGTAATTATCATGTAACTATTGCAACAAGAACGGTATCAAAAGCCGAGGCAATAATAGCCGGAAGAGAGAACGCATCTGCCGTTCAATGGGATGCAACTGATTTTGTGAAGCTCGACAAACTTGTTCCCCGGGCTGATCTGATTGTAAATTTTATCCCTCCTGCCTTCCAGGCAGAATCAACCGTAATATGTATCAAACATAAAAAGCATATGATACATACTGACTTTACGATTCCCGAAGTAGCAGCAATGGACAAAGATGCAAGAAAGGCCGGTGTAATCATTTTAAACGAAATAGGCGAAGACCCGGGTATTGATCACATGGGCATCAAAAAGTCGCTCGATGAAATTAAAAGAAATGGGGGTAAAGTGATAAGCCTTGATTCGTACGGAGCCGGATTACCATCATTTGAAGATAACAGAAATCCTTTTGGTTATAAGTTCTCGTGGAACCCAAAGGGACTGATGAAATCAGCATTGGCTTCCGGGGAATATATTAAGGAGGGTAAAGTTATAGAGGCGAAAAATCTGTTTGATCATTTCAGGCTTGTTGACCTTGAAGGCCTGGGAACATTTGAAACCTACCCAAACAGAAAATGTGCCATATACAAAGAGCCCTACGAACTTGATGATGATGTCAGTTTTTTTAGGGGCTTGCTTCGGTTTACAGGTTGGTGTAATACCATGCGAAAATTTATAAAGCTGAACCTGTTAGACTATTTAACGGTTAATAATTTTGAAAACCTGACCTACAATGAGTTTATGAGGCGTCTGGTAAACTCATTTAAAGATGGAGAAACGGCAATTGCCAATTATTTTAACCTTGAAACAAAAGATGATTTTATCAACAGGTTAAGATGGCTGGGGTTCTTCGAAGATAAAAAAATACCCACTGACAAAGGCTCAAATGTTGATGTGTTGGTTGATTTGATGCTGAAAAAAATGTCGTATCAGCCACATGAAAAAGATATGGCCATAATTCATGATGATATTGTAGTTGATTTTAATGGAATAATGGAAAAATGGTCGTCAACGATGGTAGTTAAAGGAATTTCAGGGGGCGATAGTGCAATGGCAAGAGCGGTTTCACTGCCCGTAGCTATTGCCACAAGATTGATATTAGAAGGGAAAATAACAATAAGGGGTTCGGTATTGCCTGTCCACCCGGAGATATACAATCCTGTGCTTGCAGAACTTGAGGAATTTGGGATTAAGTTTAACCATCAAAAGAGAACACTTTAATACATGTACATACTGGTAATTTAATAGATTTAAAGGTTGATCTCCAGTCAATAATAAAGAATCTTTAGGGTATATACAGAGTTGTATAAGTGATTCTTGTAACTTGTGCAAAAAATATTGAATAATGAAAAATAAACCAGTAAATACTTTCAGAATCTCGCGTTTTATCAGCGAGGAAGCCTATGGCGGAATTATCTTGATTTTTGCTACAATTGCAGCATTAATTTGGGCCAACTCATCATATTATGAATCATATCATCAATTGTGGCATGAACTGAAAGTGGGTTTTGTCTGGGGCGAAATCAATATGGTTGGCTCTTTGCACCATTGGATAAACGATGGTTTAATGGCCCTGTTCTTTTTCACTATCGGGCTGGAGATAAAAAGGGAAATAATGGGTGGCGAACTTTCGTCGATAAAAAAAGCATCAATGCCCATTGCAGCGGCAATTGGAGGGATGTTAATTCCTGCTGCCTTCTATGCTTTGGTTTTGGCAAACTATCCTGAATACCTTGATGGATGGGGAATACCGATGGCAACAGATATTGCATTCGCACTTGGATTGCTTGCATTATTGGGTAAGCGTGTGAACATAAACCTGAAAATTTTCCTTACCGCCCTTGCCATAGCAGACGATTTGGGGGCGGTAATGGTCATCGCCATATTCTACACAGATACGATAAATTACAGCGAACTTCTTTCCGCAGCATTTTTCATCGGGGTTTTGCTTATCGCAAATTTTGCCGGTGTAAGAAGAACTTCGTTTTATGCCATTGTAGGATTTATTGGCGTGTGGATGGCATTTGTTTTTTCCGGTGTTCACGCTACAATTGCAGGGGTTTTGATTGCCCTTACGATTCCGGCACGAACAAAAATTAGTGAAAATGAATATGTTAAAAGACTCTCAAAATGTTTAGACAAATTTGATAAAGTGCCGGCAAGCGACAATTCACTTTTAACAAAAGATCAGGCACATGTGATTTCAGATATTGGAGAACTCAATGACAAAGCGCAAACACCCTTGCAAAAACTTGAACATGCACTTCACCCGATAACAGCTTTTTTCATACTGCCCGTTTTTGCACTGAGCAACGCCGGGGTCCATATTGAAGGCCGTGTTATTGAAATGCTTCTGCATCCCATTTCACTGGGTATTATTGCCGGACTTGTCCTTGGAAAATTCCTGGGAATTTCATTATTGTCACACCTCACAGTTTGGCTGAAAATAGCATCTCTTCCCGAAGGAATAAGCTGGAAACAGATTTATGGTGTTTCTTTTCTGGCAGGAATAGGCTTTACCATGTCGATGTTTATCTCCGATCTTGCCTTTGTGGATGAAGAGTTTAAACAAATTGCCAAAGTCGGAATTATGGCCGCCTCACTTGTTTCAGCTACTGTGGGAATGATATGGTTAAGTGTCGGAACAAAAAAGTCTGCAATTTAAGAGACTGTTTAAAATTTATCCTTCAGTTTTATTCCAAAAACAAAATTTAAACAGTCCCTGATTCTTAACAAAAGTTCGTGTGATTATTTTTCGCACTTTTGAAGATTAATAAAATAGAAAAATACAAAACCTTAATTTATGCATAATTTCACCTCTTTTGTTGGAAAGACAGGCACTTTATTTCTGGCCGTCTTAGTAATAGTTTCATGTGCTGAAAAAAAACAAGAAACGCCTACCCCACCCGTAATACCTGTTGTTGAAGTGATGCAGGAAGATATTCCTATTTATGAACAATTTGTCGGCCAGGTTTACGGTTATTCCGACATCCCGATAAGGGCCAGGGTTACCGGCTTTCTGGATGGCATCCATTTTGACGAAGGTTTAAGGGTAAGCAAAGGGCAATTATTGTACACCATCGACCCCGAAGAATACCAGTCGAAGGTGGCAACCCAGCAAAGTCATCTTGCCGAGGCAAAAACCGGTCTGGCAAAAGCAGAAAGTGACCTGAACAGGATCAAACCCCTTGCCGAGATCAATGCGGTAAGTAAAAGCGACCTGGATGCGGCACAGGCAGAATATGATGCTGCTGTTTCCTACGTGAGGGCTATGGAATCAAATCTGCATTTCGCAAAGATCAACCTAAGCTATTGCTGGATGAAATCCCCTATTAAAGGAACCATTGGAAAAACGAAAGCACGGATAGGTGAGTTTGTTGGACAGGACCCCAACCCGGTCATCTTAAATACTGTTTCAACTGTTGATACCGTGCGTGTTGAGTTTTACATTACCGAAGCCGATTACATCCGCCTTGCCCGATATTACACCTACGTAGATAAATTAGATACGATAAAAAAAGAGGAAAGACAGCCTCTAAAACTTATACTTGCCGATGGTTCGACTTTTAAGTATCAAGGCTACACCAATTTTATCAATCGCGAAATAGATGCACAAACAGGCTCACTTCTTGTTCAGGCTGTATTTCCCAACCCCGACAGACTTTTAAAGCCAGGACAATATGCCAAAGTAGTTGTGAAAATGAGAGATGCAAAAGATGCACTGTACATCCCACAGCGATGTATAATTGAAATGCAGGGGCAGATTTCGGTTTTCATCGTAAACAATGAGAATAAAGTGGAGAGCAGACAAATTGTTGCAGGCGAACGAATCAACGATTATGTAATTGTAAAAGAAGGACTTCAGAAAGGTGAAAAAGTCGTAATCGATGCCCTGCAGAAAGTGGGCACCGGACTTGAAGTCAAGCCGCAAATAACCGTATTCGAAAGTAAATCAACCCAGCAAGACTAAGACTATGGCTGAAAACAAAGGAAATTTCTTCGTCCACCGGCCCATTGTTGCCATGGTAATTGCTATTATTATTGTAATTGTTGGTACGGTATCATTGATTGGTCTTGCCATTGAGCAGTATCCAAACCTCACTCCTCCCATCGTTCAGGTAAGAGGAACTTTTACAGGGGCTAATGCAATTAATGTTGAAGAGTCGATGGCAACCCCATTGGAGCAGGAGATCAATGGTGTCGATAATATGATTTATATGAAATCGACCAATGCCAACGATGGCACAATGGTTATTGATGTTTCATTTACGGTTGGAACCGACCCTGACATGAATACGGTGCTTACACAAAACAGGGTGTCGGCAGCTACCCCCAAGCTTCCCGAATCGGTGAAAAAATTTGGCGTTAAAACAGAAAAATCGTTACCAAATATTATGATGGTGCTAACGCTAACGTCTGATGGAAGGTACGATCAGGATTTTTTAGGCAATTATGCACTTATTAATATCAAAGATCAATTGGCCCGGATTAAAGGTATTGGTCGTGTTAATGTATTGGGTGCAGCAGATTATTCAATGCGTATATGGGTGAAGCCCGACCGGCTGGCACAAATGGGATTGACTGTTCCGGAGATTGTTAAAGCCATCAACGAACAAAATGTCATTGTTCCGGGTGGAAAATTTGGTGCCGAACCGGCCCCGCCTGGCACAGAGTTTACTTATACCGTTCGGTTACCGGAACGTTTTAATTCTCCGGAAGCTTTTGGAGATATTGTGGTAAGGACACAAGCTGACGGTTCACAAATTAAGTTGAGGGATGTGGCAACCGTTAATCTCGGGGTGGAGACTTACGATATGATACCACGGCTTAATGGAAAAACGGCTGCCGTTATTGCACTCTATCAGGCTCCCGGTTCCAATGCAGTCGAACTGGCAGATAATGCAATTGCAGAAATGGATCTGCTGGCAAAGAGCTTTCCGGAAAGTATCAAATACGATGTTTCCCTGGATTCAACTGCACCCATTACAGCAGGCATCAAAGATATTGTGGTCACTTTAATTATCGCGTTGATACTTGTTATTCTCGTGGTATTTATCTTTATCCAGGATTGGCGGGCAACACTGATTCCAACCCTGGCCATTCCGGTTTCTTTGATTGGTGCCTTTATGTTTTTCCCGGCGCTGGGTTTTACCATCAACGTTTTATCCCTTCTCGGACTGGTGCTGGCCATCGGTATTGTTGTTGACGATGCTATTGTTGTTGTGGAGGCTGTGCAGGTGAATATCGCCAAAGGTATGAACAGCAAAGAGGCAACCCTGGATGCCATGAATAAGGTAACTGCACCTGTAATTGCAACCACCCTGGTGTTGATTGCCGTGTTTATTCCCGTTGCAGGGATGGCTGGAATTACCGGTTTACTTTATCAGCAATTTGCCATAACCATTGTGGTTTCTGTTATTGTATCTTCCGTGAATGCATTGACGCTCAGCCCTGCACTTTGTTCCATCTTGTTAAAAGAACCCAAACCTTATGGTGGACCGCTCGGTTGGTTCTTCGAAAAATTCAACAAGGGGATGGACAAAACTACCGACTCCTATATGAGTTTCACCAATGTTGTTTCGCGCAAATTGAAAAGAAGCGTTGTGTTTATTGTCATTGTAACCATTGCAGCAGGAATCTTTGGCGGCATGGTTCCCGGAGGATTTATCCCTGAAGAAGACATGGGTTATTTCTTTATCAATGTGCAATTACCCGATGCGGCTTCTATTCAGCGAACCGATGAGATTGCAAAGGAGGTGGAGAATATCCTTATGGAAGTTGAGGAAGTAGAATATGTAACCACTGCAGCCGGCTACAGTATGTTATCAGGAGCTATGGCATCTAATTCGTCTTCGTTATTTGTCTCATTAAAAGATTGGGGGGACAGAGAGCCTACGGCTGCAGAAATTATTGCAAAAGTAAATAGTAAACTGGCGACCAATATTACTGGTGCACAGGTTTTTGCTTTTGGCCCACCTGCTATTCCGGGCCTGGGTAATGGTTCAGGATTCAGTATTATGTTGCAGGATAAGGGAGGTAATACACCGGGATATCTTGCCGAAAACACGATAAAATTTATAAAAGCAGCCAATGAACACCCTGCAATAGGTAAGGCATTTACAACTTTCCAGGCAAACGTACCACAGCGCTATATGGACATTGATACTGAAAAAGCCCTTAAGCTGGGAATTAACTTAAACGACCTCTATACTACTGTTGGTGCATTTATGGGGGGGACTTATGTAAATGACTTTACCCGTTTTGGCAGGTTGTATAAAACCTATATCCAGGCAGAACCTCAATACCGGGTTGACGAGTCCCAGATTAACAACTTCTTCATCAAGAATAATGTAGGCAAAATGGTACCCCTGGCAACAGTTGCTACCATCCTGCCTATTTCGGGTCCTGACTATACAACACGATTTAATCTTTTCCGCTCTGTTGAAGTCACCGGAGGCCCTGCTGAAGGTTATACATCTGATCAGGCCAGAACTGCATTAAAAGACGTGGCAGCTGATGTACTTCCTCAGGATATGAGTTATGCCTGGAATGCGATGTCGTTCCAGGAAGAGAAAGCTTCAGGACAATTGGGTATTATTCTCACCTTTTCATTGCTTTTTGTGTTCCTGATTCTTTCAGCACAATACGAAAGTTGGTCGCTGCCCTTCAGTATTTTAATGGGAACACCCTTTGCAATTTTTGGCGCTTTGTTTGCGCTCTGGGCAGCACGGTTGATAAGCCCAACATTTGAGAACAATATTTTCGCCCAGGTTTCTTTTGTGATGTTGATTGGGATGGCAGCTAAGAATGCTATCCTGATTGTCGAATTTGCCAATGATGAATTCAAAAAAGGATTGAGTTTATTTGATGCCGCTATTGCAGCAGCAAAATCAAGGTTCCGGCCAATCTTAATGACCGCCTTCTCTTTTATTCTTGGTGTTTTCCCCCTTGTTATAGCCACAGGTTCCGGAGCTGAAGCCAGAAAGGTAATGGGAATGGCTTTGTTGGGAGGAATGACAGTAGCCACGCTTTTGGGAGTATTTATGTACCCGATGTTGTTTGTGTTAATCGGCAAGATTGCGGGTTATGAGAAAAAGAGGGAGAAGCTACAGGCCGTTGAGGCTGTTTCTGATGACAGCAAAGCAATTGATTAACCAATCCCCTACGGGGAATTTCACGTTCTTTTTACATTTTTACAATAATTGATACCCGACGGGCAAAAAAGTATAATGAATAAATAATACCGCGTAGCGGTTGACATTATTGTAACAAAAAAGACAACTGGATTTATTCGCCGTAGGCGATAGATAAGATTGAAAGTAACAACACATAAGTATGCTTATGAAAAAAACAATACTCATATTCTTCATTGGGATCATCATCTCCCTAAGTGGTTGTAAACTTGGCCCTGATTTTCAACAGCCAGATTATGAAGGGCCTACGGCTTTCCGTTTCGACTCCATCCAAACCGACACCATTGTAAACCTGCGCTGGTGGGAGTTGTTTAGCGACAGTGTTTTGGATACTTTAATACGGGATGCGCTGCATGCCAACAAAGACGTGATGGTCGCCGCAGCAAGGGTGGAAGCCGCTCGTGCCAACCTGGGCTTTACCAAGGCTGACCAGTGGCCATCCTTCGGATATAACCTTGGCGTTAACAGTGGAAATTCACTTTCAGGAATTGCCACTTTACCCAACTCATCAAGCAACTTCTTTGCCTTCCCTGAGATGAGCTGGGAAATCGGATTCTGGGGGAAATACAGACGGCTGAATGAGTCGGCAAGGGCCGAGTTGATGGCTTCCGAATATGGACTGAGAACTGTACAGATTAGCCTTATTTCGGCGGTAGCCAGCACGTATTTTTCCATGCTTGACAACATGACGAAACTTGATATTTCAAAACGCACTTTCGCGGCGCGCGACAGTTCAACAGAAATTATCCAGGCACGTTTCGATTATGGAATTGTTGCTGAAATAGATTTAAACCAGGCCCAGATTCAAAGGGCCATATCAGCTGCTGCCATTCCGGTTTACACGCGTGCAGTTGCTTACGACGAAAACACACTCAGTATTTTACTTGGAAAATATCCCGCTTCAATTCCGTTTGGATTTGATTTGTTCAGTCAGAAAGAGCCACCGGAGGTTCCGAGGGGAATACCGTCACAATTATTGACACGCCGCCCGGATGTAATGCAGGCAGAGGCGGCTTACGCTGCGCAAAATGCACGTATTGGTGCTGCCGAGGCTGCCCGCTGGCCTTCGTTAAATGTAACGGGCCTGCTTGGTGCTGCCTCTTCAAGTTTATCTGCGTTAACAACTTCCGGTTTGGGCTGGTCTGTTGGCGGGGTTGTACTCGGCCCCCTGTTCCAGTTTGGTAAAAATAAAAGGAGGGTAGAAATAGAACGTGCAAATACCGAAGCTGCGCTGAGAACTTATGAAAATGTGGCGCTTCAGGCCTTCAAAGATGTAGAGAATGCACTCGTTGCCATTCAAACCATCCGGCTCGAACTTCTGGCACAGAAACAACGTTATGATGCGGCGATTAATGCAGAATACCTTTCGATGGAACGTTATGACAAAGGCCAGACCAGCTATCTCGAAGTGCTTGAGTCACAGCGGCAGTCTTTTGATGCCCAGCTTGCTTTTTCACAAGCAAAAAGGGACTTGCTTGGTGCCCATGTTGCTTTGTACAAAGCGTTGGGTGGTGGGTGGCTTTCCCCGGAAGAAGAGCAGGCTTTTATCAGCTCGCAAGCCGCTGACACAACAGGGCAGAAATAAAATATTTTTTGTTAAAACCGGAAGTGTTGGCATATAACTGTATGGATTTGCAAGCAACTGTACCAAAGTACTAAATTTCAGAAAAACTTGCAGTCTATTCCAAGTCTGTAAAATCAATCCTGATATCGGTAGGCCCCATTGAATAGGGGGCAATTTCGTAGGCATTATAATGCAGTAAATAACCTTTGTCATCAACGCCGATATTGGCAGGAAGTGTAAACTTATTGTTCTGAAACCAGTAACCTGCTTTTTCCAGGCTGGCCATTGGTGAAATCTTTTTTCTCATGCGAAACTTTTGTTCGGCCAATTGCATGAATAATTCTTTGTCCCTTACTCCATCCAATAAATAAAAGGGTTCACCGGTTTTCGAATTAAAACTCATATAATGTGTGTTCACGGCGCTGTGAGCTCCACCCGTATACGTTTCTGAGACGAGCATCAGGCAAAACAAATTATCCTGATTGTAAGTAAATTTACTCTTTAAACGTACGTGCCAAACCTGGGGCGAATCAGGAAATTCTTTTTTAAAACCCTGAAAATCCTTTACCAGTGACCGGGCTGCTTCATCAAGGTTTACCAGTGCCGGGTTTTCGGCATCACCATATCCCATCACATCGGCAATGTAATGGTTTACCAACAAATTGGCCCGCGTCATTTGCTCTTCTTTAAAAACAGGAAAATCAAGCAAAACATGGGTGCACTTTTGCAAGTTTTCATCAGCACAATTTTCATCCTTCACAAAAATATGTTCCCACGACCAGGCATCGGAAAGAGTTTGTTGTTTGTTTGCTGTCTTTTGTTTTTCTGTTTTATTTTCACAAGAAAAAAAGAAACTGACTATTAAAACAGTGGTTAATAATAAGAGGGACTTTTTCATTTTTTAAGAAATTGATGAGCAGCAAAGATAGTTATCTCCACATTATTTCATTTGGTTTTAGCAGACAGTTTCCCTTTTTCAGTTCTTGCGGCTGCTGTTCCAATTGTTGCTCATAAATAAAACACATTTTTTGATGTGCGTTCGTATTCTTATGCAGATTGAAATACTTCCAATTTGATTTCTATTAGAAATTCCGGAAGTGCCAATGCTTTAACGCCAAACCGGAAAGCTGTTGGGAATCAAATTATGACAAGCTTACGTACAGACACACCTCATGACCCGGAACTTTTTTCGAAAAAATGCAGTGTTTCATCATAGAGCTTTAATAATTCTTCGTAACCCATCAATAAGGTTTCCAATAAAAAGTATTTGTTGTCAACCATATTTTCAAATTTTCTTTCAAGCAGTATTGTTCTGTTATCAAAATGGCTCAATTTGCTTCGCTCATTTACATCAAAATTATCAGAAAATTCTTCATCCATCTGCCTGAATGATATTTTGTTATATAAATAGGGCATAATGTTGTACTCGATATCCCTGGTCATTTCATCTTCATAGTTGTTAATTCTGTGAATCTTTTTTGGAATATCATACAACATGGCCCGCAGCGAATCGGATTGAAGGAGAGAAATCTGACCGGTATTTAATGCTTCATCCAAAGTCGGGGAATTTGAATTAAAAAGGGGCGTGGATATAATTCCGTAAATAAGGCTATCCAGCAACCTGGTGTTTTGCTGTTCGTAATCCGGACCGAACAACATCAGTAAGGTTTTGGCTTCAGTCTGTAAATCAGTAATTCTCATGATTTGTTCACCGAGCTCTTTTTTGTTTTTTCTGATTTCGACAAACAACCTGTTTGAGAGTAAAACGGCATTCCTTTCCTTTATTCTTTGCTGGTTCCAGTTGTTGATACTCAGCGCAATTAAAATACCAATAACGACGAGCAAAATTTCTCCAACGGCATACCTCAAATACTTTATTGGCCGATTGTCATCTGCCATTTGTCTGCGTATTTTTCTAAAGAAGTTTATCATCGGTTATTTATTGATAATCATGAAGCAGCATTTTCGTTTGCGTCCGTATCTTTATTCAGATTTATGTACTTCCAGTTCAATTTCTATCATAAATTCCGGCAGCGCCAATTCTTTAACGCCAAGCCAGGAACCTGTTGGAAATTGTTGGGTGTAAATTTCATTTCGGTAAGCTGCTTTTTCAAGGAACAACGGCATATTGGTCGTGAAAATATTTTCAACAACTACGTCATCGAACGTACAGCCATAATGTTTTAATATTTTTTCTAAATCAGCATAACAGTTTTTCATTTGTTGTCCTAAATCCCCGACAGCCGTTGGATTTCCTTCATCGTCCATACTTACTGCTCCTGAGATTTTTATGTCATTCCCGATTTTCACAGCGTGAGAATATCCATACGCTTTTTCAACTTCCGGTCGAAGTAAAAAATATTCGGGTTTTTCCGATTTAACGATTACTTCTTTTTCAACTTCTTTCGTTACTTCCTTTTGTTCACAACTTTGAGTTGCAAAAGTCAGTGAGAAAAGCATCACAATGATGGTCAAATGGTTTGTGTTTTTAGCTATTTTTTTCATATCAATAATTGTTTAGCGCCTACTCTTATCGGTTTTCGGCATCCCCGGTTTTTAGGTGAGTTTTACTTTTTCAATTTCGTTTTTCGTATGATGCACAACCATTGAAAAAAATAGCTTATTTAGAATCATTCTACGCCAAAATTAAACTTACTTACTTAAAATCAGCGCAATGAGTTTTATTTAACAAATATTTAACAGTTCTCGGTAAAGGGCGTGAAAAATCGATGTGAACCTTTTTTTTAAACAGCAATAAATTTAGGCTTTGTTCAGATGAATTTATTTTAATTTTGGGTTCATCACAATAATGGATACTTAGCATAGTGCAAATTATAGATTTTAAGTTTGAAATATTCCATGTCCCTGTACCCGTAAGCCTTTCTTTTGAGTACTTTTATTTTGTTGTTCATTCCTTCTAGT
>JAKIVD010000030.1 GCA_021647205.1 Bacteroidales bacterium
TGGAAAATTTGTATTTTTATGCATGGGGGCGGTTTTGTTTTTTTACACCTCAAAGATATTAAATATCAATGAGATAACAAGGTGATCGCCCCCTTTTATTCGCTTTTTGTGAATTATTCAGGCTAGAAGATTTTAATATTCAAACAATAGAATTTGAAAATTCAGCTCATAATTATAAAGAATTAACTCAGTTCTTAGAAATTCTTGCAACAGAGGCTCCTGCATAATTAATAAAATCATTCCCCTAAACTTGCCATCAATTCATTCACCCCAAAACTCAAAATAAACTCAGAATAGAAATTATCAAAAAGACTACGTAAGTAGCTGCCTAAATCAACTTCATCTTCTTTGTTGTTTTCCAGCTCTTTGTAAATCCTGAATTTGTTCTTTCGCGTAATTGTATATAAAAATAGCGTGTGGAAATAAACAGATGAGTAATATTTTTTATCTGCTATTTCCATTTGTTGCTCACTGATGTTCTTTTCTTTGGCCTTAAAGTTTTTCAAAACACGGCTGTCCATATTAATATAAATACTTTCTAAAGTATCTCCTTTTACCAAAGGATACATCACTGTTTCCCAATCCATCTGTTCACCCGTCCCCTCTTCCATTTCGGACCATGTTTTAATACCCTCCTTATTCTCCGGATTTTTTTCATAAACCAATATCAGTTCCGGTAAACCCATTTCCGGTAAATCGTCCTCCTCTTCTTTTTTTACTTTTTCTTTCGGTTTTTCCCTATCCTCAATCTTTACCCAAAATACTTGATCAAATTTCTGTCCGGCACCATCCAGTGTCACTTTAATTTGCATTTCATCGCCAACATTAACTTCATCAGTCGGTGAGAATGAAATTTTAATAATGCCATCTTTCGGGCTTTCTGTATTTACATTTAAAATATCCTCAATTTGTTCAGGCTTACCGGGTCTATCACCACCCTCAACCTCATTTTGTTTTGTTCCTAATAGTCCTACTTTTAAATCACCCGGCTCTTCGCTTCGGTCAAAATAGTAGTCTTCAACATCTGTCTGCAGCTTGATGATTCGTTCCCCTCCTAATGGAATTGCAGTAACCGGAGTTTTATCATCATTTTTTTTCAGCAGATTTAAGAAAGACGGAAAGCGTTCCGGTTTGAAAGGAATTTTATCTTCTTTTCTTTTATTCTGTGGTTTTGGCTTTGACTTTTTCTTGTCAGGTAAATCCAGTTTAAATGCGCTGCCAAGTAACTTGAATAAATCACTGTTTTTTGGAAGACTTTTCGTGAAATTCTGTAGCAATTCTTTTGTAGAACTACTTTCTACTGAAAGGGAATCTTTACGGATTTTTTCAATTTGAGCCAACCTTCCACCAGATTTTCCCAACTCCTTTGCTAAGTATTTTCTTAATGCTCTGGTTTCATCACTTTCTTTAAGCCTGTCACGTGAGGCCATGAAAAGTTCCTTTCGGAATTCATATTTCATTTCCGTACAATCAACGTGAATGAGTAGGTGGCTTTTTAAAAGATTCATCTTCAGAGAACGAGTGATGAACTCAGAGGTATAATAACCATGTACCTGGCCGTTGATAGAAAACAAAACAGTCATGTTGTTTTTAAAGAAACGGCGTTGAATATCCTCTTTGGTTTTTTTTACATCCTTATCACCATATTTTGCTTTGAACACATAACAGGTAATTTTTGATTTTCCAAACTCAGGTTGGTTATCCACTTTAAGCGAAAATGTTTCTTCGACGTAACCATCCTTTTCATCTTCGAGACGGCGTTTTAGGCCGTAAAGGTCTAATTCAAGGACTTTGTTATTGGGATATCTTTCTTTGCTGTCAACCGTAAAAACAGGTAATGCAGGATTGAATAAATATTCATTAATGCTCTGATTAAGGTCTTGTGCAAAACCGGAATATCCAGAAGGAAAATTGTAAGAATAAAGTTTAATGATTGTTCCCGTTTTAAACTTCCTGCCAAAAAGTTTCAAATCAAGTTCATCAATATGGAAAGATGGAATTTGACCATTTAATTTAAAATATTCATACCAGGTTTCTTTTCGTGAAGTTCTTTCTTCACCTTTTAATGGATGTTCCCGCACTAATGTGAAACCCATATTACCGCTATTATCGTACCTTTTAGACGCAATAAGTTGATAACGTTTTTTCCCACAGAAAACAATTGCACCACTACCACCCATATTATATTTCCCTTGAACAAAATGAATCTTTGTTTTGTTTCCACTCAATAAGGAAAGAAAAGTCCCTTCAAAATTTTCAGGATGCTGACCTTCACCATTGTCATACATAATTACAGAAGTGTCCCGAGGTGTTCCATCTGCAACAACTTGAATTTCTTCGGATTGTTTTTTTCTAAAGGTTAGTAAATCCCAACTTTTATAATCAGGAAAGAATAAACGAATTGCAGCTTCCATCGACCGGGGAGCATCTGCTGATTCTGGTTCAACGCCTGTTTCAAATGCTTTCTTCATTAAAATGGCATCAATACTATTTGTGATCTTTTCAATTAAGGCTGCAATAGGATTAGCCTGTTGATTTTTAATAACGGCAAAATTGTATTCATTTCCCCCTAACGGAAACCAGTTATCCGTGTTATCAAAAATATCTGAATACAAATAGATTATCTCCTCAAGAGAACCTTCAGTAGGGGCACTAAATAATTTGAGGAATAGTTGTTTTGGGTCAATTGGATTATCTGCAAACATGTTCATGGGGCTAATTTAGCAAAGAACATCGCCGTATGAACAGAACCAAAATAGTTTAAAACAATTGTAAATAAGATTGTGGAAAACTTAGGTTACTTCATCTCCTCCAAAAACTCCTCCACCGCTTTCCAGTATTCTCCATAACCCTCATTTTTCTCCCACAAAGCCTTGGAGCCGTGGAAGCCTTCGTCTTCGGGCAGGAAGAAGGATTTGTCTGTTGATGAAAGGCTTTCATAAATCGGCCGCCACGATTCTTCTTCCGATTTGGAAGAAGTGATGAAAACAGGACAACTTACATTTTCAGCAAATTCGGAAACGGTTTTGCCATCCGGTTCAAAATAATTTCCGGGGGAAAAAGAAAGGATACCGTCCACCTCATCCTGATGTTTGGCCGCCAGAACAAAAACCAAAGCTGATGAATAAGAACTGCCCCAAACAATAAGTTTCTCAGGTTTATAAACACTTTCAACGTAAAGCAGGGTGGCCTCCAAATCCGGGAGAGCATCCAGGTACTCGGTGGGCAGGCCTTTTTTTACGGCCTCTGCATGGGTTTCATTAATTATCCCGTTTACCGCATCGCCCGAGCGCTGGTCAAGCGCAAGGCAATTGAAGCCGAGGGTATTCAGCTTGGGGGCAATTTCCAGGTATTCGCCCCGGCTGTAGCGGGCCTGGTGGTAAAGGATGATGAAAGGGGCCCCGGCATCTGCTGTCATGTACAAATCGGCTGTGATTGTTAAATCGTCAAGGGATTTAAATGTAAGGTTTTTTGCAGGGGACTGTCCAAAAGAAACCGTCAGTCCGAAAAAGAAGAGCAAGCTAAGCAGGGTAAAAAATTTCATGGATAAATAATTTTAAAATATTGGCCGCGGATTCACGGATAAATTGTGGATGATTAGACGGTTTATTCCTGCAGATCATACAATTTAAATCTATCCCAATCCAAACCCGCATTGAATTTTTGACGGAATGCCTGAAGTTGCCGCATGGAAATGCTTTCAATAAACGTCTGTTCTTCACCTTCTTTAGCCATTGCAAGTATTCCCCCTTTGAAATCAACCAGCATCGAATCGCCACTATAAACATTACCGGGGCCATCGGTTCCTACGCGGTTCACACCCAACACATAAGCCAGGTTTTCGATGGCACGGGCAATGAGCAATTGCTTCCAGGGGTAGCTGCGCACGGCAGGCCAGTTGGCAATATAAATGGCGAGGTCGTATTCGAAATCACCATTTTCCAGCAGCCTGTTTTTGCTCCACACCGGAAAGCGTAAATCGTAACAAACCATGGGGCGGATTTTCCAACCTTTGAGCTCGGCTGTTAACTGCTTTGTTCCGGCTTTGATGCTTTCGTTTTCGCCACCCATCGAAAACACATGGCGTTTGTCGTAGCGTTCAAAACTACCGTCGGGCCGCATCCAAATAAGGGTGTTGGAAAAAAAGCCATTGGTTTCGATGAGTAAACTTCCGCAAACAACGGCCCCGGTTTGTTCTGCCATTTGCCGCATCCAGTCCATACTTTCCCCATTTTCAGGTTCTGCAAATTGTTTGGGGTCAACCGGAAAGCCCGTGGTAAAGGTTTCGGGAAGTACAATCAGGTCACAATCCTTGTCGAGGGATTGAATTTGAGCTTCAAAATATTTTCGGTTGGCTTTGGGGTTTTCCCATGCCAAATCAGCTTGCAGCCAGGCTATTTTTACATCGGGTTTCATTTGCATTGATTGATATTTATGTTGAAAAACGGAGCAAAACCATCTCCAAAACTTTTCAAGCTGCCGGGAAATTTTTTCATCAAATCATTTTTAAATGCCATGATGGTTCTTGTTGTTTCCAGGAAGTTCATAGACTCTTCCAGGTGCTGCACACGCTGGAAGGTCTTGGGTCTCACTGGTAATTTGTTGAGACTCTTCCAGGTCCAAAAAGACGCTGGAAGGTCTCTTAGGTCTAAAAGTCTTAAGTCTCTTTCTCAAATCCCGCACAAAATCTCCCCTGCCTTTTTTAATGTTTCTTCCTGTTTGGCAAAACAAAAGCGCAGTACTTTGTTGTCGTCTTTCTTTTGGTAAAACGGAGAAATCGGGATTCCGGCAATCCCTTTCTCTTTGATGAGCCGGGTAGCAAAATCCATTTCACTTTCATCGGATATCGCACTGTAATCCAGCAATTGAAAATAAGTGCCGAAACAGGGCAAGACCTTAAAGCGGGAAGGCCGTACCGCATCGGCAAAAAAGTCGCGTTTTTTCTGGTAAAATTCTCCCAAATGAAGGTAATTTTCAGGCTCAGCCAAATAATCGGCAAGGGCATATTGGATGGGTGTATTCACAGCAAACACCACAAACTGATGGGTCTTCCGGTATTCTTTCATCAGGTTTTCGGGGGCCAGAACAAATCCGGTTTTCCAGCCGGTGGCGTGAAAAGTTTTACCAAACGAACCCATCAGCAAACTCCGGCTGGCCAGTTCGGGAAAACGACTAACACTTTGGTGTTGGTGTTCGTCAAAAATCAGGTGTTCGTAAACTTCATCGCTTAAAACAATAATATCCGTCCCGCGTGTCAGCTTCTCCAAACGTTTCAAATCATCTTCTTTCAACACACTTCCGGTAGGATTGTGTGGCGTATTAATGACAATCATTCGCGTGTTGTGGGTGATGAGTTTGGGTACTTCGTTCCAGTTGATCCGAAAATCGGGGAACAGTAACCTTGAATATTTGACGATACCCTTATTGATCTCTACCGCAGGGGTGTAGCAGTCGTAGGCCGGTTCAAAAACAATGACTTCATCGCCCGGTTTTACGAAAGCCGAAATGGCCGTGTAAATTCCCTGTGTGGCACCGGCAGTAATGGTGATTTCTGTTTCAGGATTGTAATTTGCCCCGTAATTGCAATCGAACATTTTTGAAATGGCCTGCCGTAATTCAGCAACGCCCGGCATGGGTGCATATTGGTTAAACCCTTTCTTCATATAGTAATGCACCCTGGCGATCAGCTCTTCCGAAATGGGAAAGTCGGGAAAACCCTGCGACAGGTTAACGGCATTGTGTTCTTTTGCCAGGCCACTCATTACCGCAAAAACAGAGGTGCCGGTTTGGGGTAGCTTAGAAATAATATTGCCCTTGAATCGATTCATTGGTTTTGGTTTTGGAGGAAACAAATGTATTGATTTTTTCCCTGACCTGAAGGTCAGGGCAACTGATGTATCAAAGATCATCAGAAAAAGTAATGGCTTGTTTTTCTTTCTTAGATTTGCAAGTGAATCCCTTTGACAAACCTAAAATTTCATTTTTATGAAAAATATTGATACCTACAATTTTACAGACAAGAAAGTGATTGTCCGCGTTGACTTTAACGTGCCTTTAAACGATAAATTTGAAATTACCGACGACACCCGCATCCGGGCGGCTATTCCCACTATTCAGAAAATACGTGAAGGTGGGGGTGCCGTGATTTTGATGTCGCACCTCGGCAGGCCAAAAAATGGTCCCGAGGAAAAATTCTCATTGAAACATATCATTACTGACCTGTCAGAAAAACTGGGTACTGATGTTCAGTTTGCCAATAATTGTATTGGTGCCGAGGCTGTCGCTAAAGCATCAAAACTAAAAGCCGGTGAGGTGCTGTTACTTGAAAATCTCCGTTTCTATAAGGAGGAAACCAAAGGCGATAAAGCCTTTGCCGAAAAGCTGGCCGCATTGGCCGATGTGTATATGAACGATGCCTTCGGAACGGCGCACCGGGCGCATGCTTCAACAGCAATTATTGCGCAGTTTTTCCCAACGGAAAAAATGTTTGGCTATGTAATGAACAACGAACTGGCCAGCATCAACAAAGTTTTAAAAGAAGGTGAAAAACCCGTAACTGCCGTTTTGGGCGGCGCCAAGGTGTCGGGCAAAATCGAAATCATCAACAGCCTGCTGAGCAAGGTGGACAATATTGTGATTGGTGGGGGGATGATGTTTACCTTCATCAAAGCCCTGGGGGGACAGATTGGTAATTCGCTGGTGGAAAACGATTTGATTGAAACGGCAAAAGCAGCTATGCAAAAAGCCGATGAAATGAATGTGACTTTTTACATTCCCACCGATGCGGTAATTGCTGATAAATTTGACAATAATGCCAACATCAAAACCTGCCAGGCCGGCGAAATACCCGACGGCTGGATGGGCTTGGACATTGGCCCGGAAACCATCCGCACATTCAGCGATGTAATTGAAAACTCGGCCACCATCCTCTGGAATGGCCCCATGGGGGTTTTTGAAATGGACAATTTTTCCAAAGGCACGATTGAAATTGCCCAAGCCATTGCCCGGTCAACTTCAAAAGGGGCTTACTCTCTGGTGGGTGGCGGTGATTCGGTTGCTGCCGTTAATAAGTACAATTTGGCAAACGAGGTGAGCTACGTTTCCACCGGCGGGGGTGCGATGCTGGAGTTTCTGGAAGGGAAAACCTTGCCGGGAGTGGCTGCGATAACCCCCTCTGCCTAAAGAGTCCGGCTGTCATCCTATGTTTGCAAATTCAAATAAGAAGCGTGAAAGTTTTAACTTTGAGTTATGTTAAACAATCAGAAGGAAAAGGAGAAAGATAAAGACTATTGTTTGTCATCCGGTTTTGAAACCAGTTCGAAATGCCAGTCTTTTTTTACGGGGGAGCTTGCTCAATAAACCTCCTCCAAAATCTCTTCCTTATCGGGAAGGTCAATATTCAGGTCTTCTAAATTTAGCCACGAATAAATGAAAGGGGCGACAGACGCAACCGGTTCGTAAAATAGGGATTTATCCCGGCTGTCTTTATTAATGAGGCTTTGTTCAACACCAAAATAATTGATTACAAAAATAAGGATGCTCATATAAAGTGCTCCCTTCAAAATTCCGAAAACCGCCCCGGCCGCTTTGTTTAAAAATCCCAGCATCAGAACATCAATGATTTTGTGAAGGGCATTCCCCAATACAGTAACTGCCAGAATAACAACAACAAAAGTAACGACAAAGGAAATAGCAGCAAGGTATTTTTTGCTGATGGTGAAGTGCTCCGTTAATAGGTTTGCCGCATAATCTGAAAAGAAAAAGGCGAAATACAAGCCAAGTACCAGGGCAGCCAGCGAGGCCAGGCTGATAATCAGCCCTTTTTTGTAGCCGCTCCAGGCAAACAACAGCATGGGAATAAGCAGAATAATATCTATCGTGGAAATACTCATCGTTTTATTCTTCGGGTTAATTCGGTGGCAAACACAAACTCGTTCAGTTCGGGATTATCAGTTTTCAGAATTTCTTTGTTGTTACCTTCCCACCACAATTTGCCTTTGTTGATAAAAACAATATTTTGTCCAATCTGCAATACCGAATTCATGTCGTGGGTATTGATTACCGTCGTCATATCATATTCCGCTGTCAGTTCCGAGATGAGGGCGTCAATGAGTTCTGCGGTTTTGGGGTCAAGCCCCGAATTGGGCTCGTCGCAAAACAAATATTTCGGGTTCATCGAAATAGCCCTTGCAATGGCCACCCGTTTGATCATCCCGCCACTCAGTTCGGCAGGGAATTTATTATTGGCATTCAGCAGGTTCACACGTTGTAAAACATCATTTACCCGGTTCTGTTTCTCCTCTAAGCTCATCCTGGTAAACATATTTAAAGGAAACATGATGTTTTCTTCAACGGTGTACGAATCAAACAAAGCACCCCCCTGAAACAGCACCCCCATTTCTTTGCGTGTTTCTTTCTTTTTCTTTTCTTTCAAGCCTGAAAAACACCGCCCGTCAAAAACAACCTCTCCTTCATCAACATCAAAGAGGCCAATGCAGCATTTCATCAACACCGTTTTTCCGGAACCGCTTTGACCAATGATGAGGTTGGTTTTACCTTTGTCAAAATTAGTTGATATGTCGGACAGCACCTGTTGTCCGTCAAAAGATTTGGATATGTTTTTTACTTCGATCACGTAAGCAGCATTTGGGTGAGAAGCAAATCGAAAACAATAATTAATATACTGCTGGTAACCACAGCCTTGGTGCTGGCCCTGCCCACCTCTACCGATCCGCCTTTCACGGTGTAGCCCATGAAGCCCGACACCGAAGCAATAATAAACGCGAACACCACTGTTTTAATGAGGGCATAAAAAATATCGAAGGGTTGGGGCCAGGATTGTAAACCCGTAACAAAATCAACAGGGGAAGTGATACCGGTAATGGTAACAGCCAGCCAGCCACCGAACAAACCAATACTCATCGAAAAAACAATTAGTATCGGGTTGTAAATCATGGCCGCTGTTATTTTAGGCAGGATGAGGTAGTTGGCCGGGTTGATCCCCATTACTTTCAGTGCATCAATTTGTTCGGTAACGCGCATGGTCCCAATTTCGGAGGCAATGCTCGAACCCACTTTTCCGGCCAGAATCAGGCTCACTATTGTGGGCGATATTTCAAGGATCATCATTTGTTTGGTGGTGTAACCAATCAGGTAGAGTGGCACCAGCGGACTGTCGATGTTGTAGGCCATCTGCATGGCAATAATGGCTCCGATAAACAACGAAATAAAAGCAACTATCCCGATAGAATCAACCCCGAGATGCTGAAAGTCGATGAACAACTGTTTCCTGAATACCCTGCCTTTGTCAGGCCTTTTGAAGGTCTGAGCCATTAACAGCACATAATCGCCAACTGTTTGAAAAAGTCCCATAATTACACGGCTAATTTACACAAAAAGCGAAAAGCTGCCCCAACAAAAAATTCATGATTAAAATTACAAGCTTCCGAAGTGCTCAACAATTTCCTTACTTTTAGCACCGTTCATTTTTTTGTCTATTTTAAAAACCCCCGAACAGATGCCGGATTCGCTGCTGCTTAACCATTCATCACTACCCATTAGCCGTGTTGTTCACATTGGTGATTTGGCCCTTGGCGGAAATCACCCTGTCCGCATCCAAAGTATGGTGAATACCCCTACCCTGGATACGGCGGCAACTGTAGCCCAGTGCATCCGCCTGGTGGAAGCCGGTTGTGAGATGGTACGTATTACGGCACCGGGCATCAGGGAAGCGGAAAACCTGGCCAATATAAAAAGGGAACTTCGGAAAAAGGGGCTTAAGGTTCCCCTGATTGCCGACATCCATTTCAACCCCAAAGCGGCTGAAGTTGCTGCACAAATTGTGGAAAAGGTTCGTATTAACCCCGGAAATTACATAGATCGCAGGCACGGAAAAGCCGACTTTTCAGAAGCAGAATACCGACGGGAACAGGAAAAGATTGCCGAACGCCTCTCCCCCCTGCTTGCCATTTGTAAAACCAATGGAACGGCCATCCGCATCGGGACAAACTACGGCTCGCTGTCGGAAAGGATACTGGCGAAATATGGAAATACCCCGCAGGGGATGGTGGAGTCGGCCATGGAGTTTGTACATGTTTGCCGTGATTTCGGTTTTCAGAACCTGGTGCTTTCCATGAAGGCGAGCCGCGTGAAAATAATGATGGAAGCCAATTATTTGCTGGTGGAACGAATGATTGAAAGCGGGTACTATCTTCCAATTCACCTCGGGCTTACCGAAGCCGGGAGCGGTGAGGAAGCCCGTGTCAAATCTGCTGCCGGCATTGGCAGTTTGCTGGCATCCGGTATTGGCAACACCATTCGCGTTTCGCTTGCCGAAGCACCGGAAGCCGAGTTGCCGCTTGCCAGGCAACTGGTAAAATTCTATGCCCGGAATGCAATGTGCTTTCCGAAACAGCAAGCCCGATTAAGCCGGTTTTTTTCGGAACAGGGTTTGGAAGTGTTAAAAATGCAGTATCCCGGATTGGCATTTGATGAATTGCTCATCCGGTCTGCGGTTGATTTTACCCTGTCGCACCAAAAATCAAGAGCCGGCGGCATTCTGATAACAAACTGTCAGCAAACCGATGATTCCCGGCTGACACGATTGGGGCAACATATTCTGCAAGCACTCGGCATTCGCCATTTCAGGGGCGAATTTATCGCCTGTCCTTCCTGTGGGCGCACCCAATTTAATTTAATTGAAGAATTGGAGAAAGTAAAAAGACAGACTTCACACCTCAAAGACTTAAGCATTGCCGTCATGGGTTGTATCGTCAACGGGCCAGGAGAAATGGCCGAAGCCGATTATGGTTATGTGGGTGCCGGCCCGGGAAAAGTAACGATTTATAAAGGGAAAACCGCTGTACTCAAAAATATTGAAGCCAACAGAGCCGTTCATGCCCTCATCAAGTTAATAAAAACAGAAGGCGATTGGGTGGAGGAAAGTAAGCCCTGATAAACAAGGCCATTTTTCAGATTTGTCATCTGAAAACAAAGAGAAAGGGATTTGTAATCAAGGCCAGGAACTGCATTAATATTTATTTACGGATTGAAGCTGTTGGTTTGCCCCAATTTCTCCTTCACCTTCCCCAGCATCACTTCCGTCATTTTTTCCAGGTTAAAAGCGGTTTTCACCCCCCAGTCTTTCCGGGCAACGCTGTCATCGATACTGGCAGGCCAACTGTCGGCAATGGCTTGTCTGAAATCCGGTTTGTATGAAATTGTGAATTCGGGAATGTGCTTTTTGATTTCTTCGGCCAGTTGCAGGGGAGTAAACGAAATCCCGGCAATATTGTAAGCCGAACGCAGCGACAGCTTGTCACCGTTGTATTGCATCAGCCGGATGGTGTTGGCAATCGCATCATCCATAAACATCATGGGCAGCGCCGTATTTTTGGAAAGGAAACATTCATAGCTGCCATTTTTCACCGCATCGAAAAAGATTTCAACAGCATAGTCGGTCGTCCCGCCGCCGGGCTCGGTTTTGTAGCTGATGAGTCCCGGATAGCGCACACTCCTGAAATCGATGCCGTAACGTTTGTTAAAGTATTCGCCCCAGCGCTCGCCGGCCACTTTGGAAATCCCGTAAACCGTATTGGGCTCCATGACGGTCAGTTGCGGGGTTTTCTGCCGTGGTGTAGTGGGGCCGAATACCGCAATCGAGCTGGGCCAGAACAATTTCTTTGCATCCGACTGTCGGGCTGCTTCCAACGTGTTCATCAGGGCTTTCATATTGATGTCCCAAGCCTGCAATGGTATTTTTTCAGCATTTCCCGAAAGTACGGCAGCCAGGTTGTACACCTGGGTTATTTTGTAGCGCACCAGAAAATGCAGCAGGTTCTGAAAATCCATCACATCAAGAATCTGGAACGGGCCACTCCGACCGACCTCTTCGGGAGGGTATTTGATGTCGGTAGCAAATACATTTTCATCACCATAAATCTTGCGCAAAGCCAAAACGAGTTCCGAACCAATCTGCCCCGAACTACCAATAACCAGTATCTTTTCCATAAAAGAATTGAGCTTGTAAATTGCACACAAAAGTATGAAAACAATGCCTCATTGCATTGGCCTGCCGAAACATTTTTCGGAAAGCAAGCCGCTTTCTGTTAATTTTGTACCAATCAAACGCACCGAAGATGATTCAGATTAAAGAAGTAAAGACGGGCAAAGACATCAAACAATTTGTTGAGCTGCCATTCAAGCTATATAAAGGTCACCCCTACTGGGTTCCCCCTGTTAAAAAGGAAGAAATCAATCAGCTCAAAGCGGAAGCCAACCCTGCTTTTGCTTTTTGTGATGCCCGGTTCTGGACTGCCTGGGAAAACGGAAGTTGTGTTGGACGGATTGCCGCCATCATCAACCAGGATTACAACAAAAAAACCGGGAGGAAGATGGGGCGCTTTTCCCGCTTTGAAGTCATCGACAAGCAGGAAGTTACGGACAAGCTTTTTGAAACTGCCCAAAACTGGCTGAGCGAAAAAGGGATGGAAGCCATTCATGGCCCGCTCGGGTTTACCAACCTCGATAACCAGGGCCTGTTGATAGAGGGCTTTGATTACCTGCCCTCCATTGCTTCGGTGATGCATTTTCCCTACTACCGGAAACATATCGAAAAACTGGGTTTTGAAAAGGAGAACGACTGGGTTGAGTTTCGCCTGAAAATTGAAGCTGTCCCCGAAAAAGCACTCCGCCTGGTAGAAATCATCAAAAAACGAAACAATCTCGAAGTGATTCATTTCAGGGAAAAAGCAGAAATGAAAAATTACCTGAAAGAGGTCTTTCATTTACTGAACAAAGCTTTTGACGAATTGCCCTACGTTGCCCCTTTTTCTGATGACATGATTGAATATTCGGCAAAAAAATACATGGATGTCCTCAAACCAAAATACATTGTGGTCATCAAAAAAGATGGTGTGATGGTGGCTTTCATCGTTGGGTTGCCCAGCCTTTCAAAGGCCATGCAAAAAGCAGGGGGCAAACTTTTCCCCTTCGGTTTCCTGCATGTGATTAAAGCACTGAACAATCCGGAGGTGATGGATTTGCTGCTTACCGGTGTCGATCCGCATTTGCAAAAGATGGGACTGCCGGCTATTTTAATCAGTGAGCTGCAAAAATCAATGATTGAGAACGGGGTAAAATATGTAGAAACAACCGGCATGTTCGAAGACAACCTGAAAGGGGCAACAACCTGGAAGAACTACGACCACATCCAGCACAAACGCCGCCGTTGCTTTGTAAAGGATTTGTAATTTTGTGGAAAATAACTGACACTGAAAAAAGAAAGATGCCATTAACCATTTACAATACCCTCAACCGGAAGAAAGAAATATTTGAGCCCCTCAAAGCACCACACGTTGGCATGTACGTTTGCGGGCCAACGGTTTATGGTGATGCCCATTTGGGGCATGCCCGCCCGGCAATAACTTTCGATATTGTTTTCCGTTTTCTGATGCACCTGGGTTACAAAGTGCGCTACGTCCGTAACATTACCGATGTGGGACATCTTGTCAACGATGCTGACGAAGGGGAAGACAAAATCGGGAAAAAAGCACGCCTCGAACAACTGGAGCCCATGGAAGTGGTCAAATATTATACTGACCGCTACCATGCCAACATGGATCAATTAAATGTATTGCACCCCAGTATTGAACCAACGGCTTCGGGACATATTATTGAGCAGATTGAAATGGTCGGAAAAATCATTGAAAATGGTTTTGCCTACCAAGCGGAGGGTTCTGTTTATTTTGATGTGGAAAAATACAACAAAATCCACCGTTATGGTAAGCTTTCGGGCAGGAAGATCGAAGAGCTTAGGGAAAATACCCGGGAACTGGCCGGTCAGGAACAGAAACGCAACAGCTTTGATTTTGCCCTTTGGAAAAAAGCCGACCCCGCGCACCTCATGCACTGGCCATCGCCCTGGAGCGAGGGGTTTCCCGGCTGGCACATGGAGTGCTCGGCCATGGGTGCCAAATACCTTGGCGAAACTTTCGATATTCATGGCGGTGGGATGGACCTGTTGTTCCCCCATCACGAATCGGAGATTGCACAAGCCAATGCTGCTAACGGACACGATGCCGTGAAATACTGGATGCACAACAACATGATTACTGTTGACGGACAAAAAATGGGCAAGTCGCTGAACAATTTTATTACGCTAAATGAATTCTTCAGTGGAAAGCACGAAAAACTCAAGCGCGCCTACAGCCCGATGACCATTCGCTTTTTTATCCTTCAGGCACATTACCGCAGTACGGTCGATTTCTCAAATGATGCACTGCAAGCCGCCGAAAAAGGGATGAAGAAACTTTTTGAAACAGTAAAACTTATCGGCAGGCTGCAGGCAGGGGGGGGGTCTTCTATTGATGTACGGCCTTTCGAAGAATTATGCATACAAGCCATGGAAGACGATTTCAATACCCCAATCGTCATTGCCCACTTGTTCGAACTTTCGAAAATCATTAACCAGATAAACGACGGAAAAGCCACCCTTTCGGCCGATGATCTCGAATTTGTGAAAAACCTCTATCAAACCTGGCTCAACGACCTGCTTGGCCTGCGCGATGAAAAAGATGAAGATGACAGCCAAGTGATAGAATCACTGATGGAGACAATTCTGGCGCTTCGGAAAGAAGCCAAATTAAATAAGGATTATGCCACTGCCGACCGCATCCGCGATGCGCTGTCGAAAATAAATATTGAAATTAAAGACACCAGGGATGGGGCGGAGTGGGTTTTCAAATAGCATAAAAAAACCTTGCAACAGAGATATTGCAAGGTTTTTAATTGGGGTTTAGGGTAGTTAATTGTAGAGGAATTAGAGAAAAAATGATCTTTTACTAATAATTGTATAAAGTCTGAGATAGCGATCGTTTAGGTTTTCAAAGAAATATACCTTGTTGCCTTTCATAAATATTCTTGTTTCAAGATCCTTTATCTCTTTTTCAGTCATTCCTGATGCTGTTAACTCATTGAGTGAATACGATTCGTTAACCCTCATCACGACTGTTGTTTCATTTTACTCTGAACACCTTTTTTGGAACAAATCGGACAATAGGAATCCCCCACAATGGAAATATATCCACACCTGTCGCATTTGTAGTACTTCTGCAACTTCTTTTTCTTTTTACTTATATCCGATTTTATCTCCAGACTGGTCACGGTAGTTCTGTTTAAGATGAAACCGAAAATGCAATAGATGTGCCAAAATAGCTTAACAAAAATGGCTTTTGTTTTATATTTCATAAAATCAATAAGATAGGGAGGAAAATCCTTTAATATTTTGCGCGGCCCTCACTTTTAACCGAGCTGTTTTCGCCCGGAACTTACGAATACGGATAAGTTGCTAACCCAATTTGTGTAGGTACGGATAATTTGGCGAATGAAATGTGGGCCGTAATTTGACTTTTGCCGGATAATTAATTGAATTGTTTTAGCTTTGGGGTTTGAAATTTGTTGATTCATTTTGTTTGAAAAACAACCTGATAAATACAATTCGTTTCGTTGACAACTGAATACAGCCTTTGTTTACAAAAAAGATTCTATAAAATGAGCAGTTTAAAAAACTTCCCCGTTGCCCTTTTGATCGTGTTCTCCCTTTTTGCCACGGATTGTACCACAACTGATGGGAATGCCAACGACGACCCGCTTGATAAATTCCTGGGGGTCTGGCAGGTTTCGGACCAGGCTGCCCGTTTAAACTACGAAGTTGTGATTCAAAGAAATCCGGCTAATTCTGCCGAGTTGTTGTTGGAAAATTTTGCTGACCTCGGGGGCACTGCCGTGGGCCTGGTGGTCGGAAGTGAGGTAATTATCGACAAACAAACCATCGCTGGCGGATATCAGGCAGAGGGTTCGGGAAGCTACATCAGTTCGTCCAGACTCGATTTCGGGTACGAACTGGATGACGGAATTGACAAAGAAAAACGCAAAGCGGTTTTTAGCAGGTAAGCAAATATTCGATTATTATTTGACTGAATCGCTCCGGATGGTTTCTTCTTTTAATTGACCCTGTATCCTGCTTAGTTTTGCCAAAACCTTGTCGTAAACCTGTTCCATCTTCTCGGGATTGTTGTTGTAGTAATTCAGGTTTTCGTTGAGTATTTTGGCATTGATCCCATAAGTCGAAAAAACCTGTTTGTAGGCAGATTCCCGGAAATTTTGTTGCTCAATCCGGCGTGTTCTCCGGTAGGTAATGGCACCTTCGGCCAGTTGTACATCCGTAAGTATATTCACCATTTCCTTTTCGCTCAGCAAATGGTCGGGGGGGCTTATTTCCGGCTGGTTTTCGTGGTAGCACGATAAGAGCAGGGGGACGAGCAGCAGGAAAGTAAATCTGTAGCGCATCATTTTAATTGCCAACCTCCGATAAAAACTTAATCCGCATCAACCTGACTTCTTCTTCCGAGTATTCTGATTCACCGAGTTCGAGCAAGGCTTCTTCTATGGAATCGGTCTCGGCTTCCGAGAAATACTCATAAATATCTTCCTGATGGTATTCATCCACAAATTCGTCGATGTAGTAGTTGATGTCAAGGCGTGTCCCTGACGAAACCACCCTTTCGATCTCGGTAAGCAATTCGCTAAGAGATAAGTTTTTAGCATGGGCAATGTCCTTCAGTGGCAGTTTCCGGTCGATGCTTTTAATGATGTACACCTTCAACCCCGACTTGTTAATTACCGATTTAATGACCATGTCGTTAGCCCTGGTAATTTCATTCTCTTCAACATAATCCCTGATTACCTCGAGGAAAGGTTCGCCGTATTTTTCGGCTTTACCCGTCCCCACACCAACAATCTGTGTAAGTTCTTCCTGCGTAATTGGATATTGAATGGCCATGTCCTCTAAAGATGGATCCTGAAAAATGACGAAAGGGGGAAGGTTTTCTTCATGTGAAATCTCCTTCCGCAGGTCTTTAAGTATGGCGAACAAAGTGGGATCGGCCCCACTGCCTTTTTTGCCACCACCACTGCCACTAACAACAATATCATCGCCCGTGCCATTTTCGTTGTAATCATGATCTTTTGCGATCATAATGCTGTAAGGGTTTTCAATGAAAGCTTTGCTGTTTTCCGTTAACTTAAGAATGCCGTAATTTTCAATTTCTTTTTCAAGTAAGCGGTGAATCAGGCCCTGACGTATTACCGTATTCCAATACTTCGAGTCGCGTGCACTGCCCGAACCAAATACATCCAGCTTGTCCAGTTTTATGGCTTTTATGTCGCCGCTTCTGTTGCCGGATAAAATATCGGCAATAATTTTCGCTTTGAATTGTTGCTTGGTGGATTCGATCACTTCAAGCGCAAGTTTCACATCCTCTTTGCCTTCAAATTTTTCTTTGGGGTTCAAACAGTTGTCGCATGCGCCACAGTTTTCTTTGGTGTAATGTTCGCCAAAATAATGCAGGAGCAATTTATGGCGGCAAACCGATGATTCGGCATAGGTAACCGTCTCGAAGAGTAATTCTTTCGCAATTTCCTGTTCGGCAACCGGCTTGTCTTTCATAAATTTTTCCAGCTTTTGGATGTCGTCGTAGCTGTAAAATGTAATGCAATTTCCTTCGCCCCCGTCGCGGCCGCTCCGGCCGGTTTCCTGATAGTAACCTTCAATACTTTTGGGAATGTCGTGATGGATAACAAAACGGATGTCGGGTTTGTCGATGCCCATGCCAAAAGCGATGGTGGCACAAATCACTTCCACATCTTCCATCAAAAACATATCCTGGTTATTCCGCCTTGTGGCTGCATCAAGCCCAGCATGGTAAGGTAAGGCCCGAATTCCGTTGACCACCAGTGATTCGGCAATTTCTTCCGCTTTCTTTCTTGAAAGGCAATAAACAATACCTGATTTTGAAGGTTGTGATTTGACGTATTTAATAATGTCTTTAATCACATTTTTTGTCTTGGGCCTTACTTCGTAGTAGAGGTTTGCCCGGTCAAAAGAGGACTTAAAAACATTGGCATCGGGTATTTCGAGGTTCTTTAAAATGTCTTCCTGCACTTTAAGTGTGGCAGTTGCGGTGAGCGCAATAACCGGAACATTCTGGCCAATTGCGCTGATGATTGGGCGCAGCTTCCGGTACTCTGGCCTGAAATCGTGCCCCCATTCTGAAATACAGTGTGCTTCGTCAATGGCGTAAAGTGAGATTTCAATATTATGGAGAAAATCAATATTGTCCTCTTTGGTCAGCGATTCGGGTGCCATGTACAACAATTTGGTTTTTCCCCTCAAAAGGTCGCCCCGTACTTCGTTCATTTCTGATTTGGACAGCGAAGAGTTCATCACGTGTGCGATCCCTCTTTCCGAACCGAAATTGCGGATCATGTCCACCTGATTCTTCATCAGGGCAATTAATGGTGATACAATAATCGCTGTCCCCGGCCTAAGCAGGGCGGGTAATTGGTAACATAGCGACTTACCACCACCGGTTGGCATAACAACAAAAGTGTCGTTGTTCTCCATCAGACTCTTAATAATGATTTCCTGCTTGCCTTTGAAACTTGAAAACCCAAAAAAGGATTTCAGAAGTTGCTTCAAGCCGGAATTATCTTTTTCGCTATTCATGTGCTTTTAGATAAAATATATCTTTGTACGAAAAAAGTAAACCCCTTTGTCTAATTTTGACTAATAATGAGCTAAACAGAATGTCCAAGACTCATACACAAATATATGAATAATAAATCTCCAATCAACAAGTTATTAAAAAAAAAAGTTTGAGCATCGAAAAAAATATTAGGGACGCTGCTTTAAAAGCCATTGAAAATGAGCATTTAGCTATTAAAAAATTAATGGGTTCGGTGGATGGTGACTTTGTCAAAGTCGTCCGGTTATTGCTGAAATCGAAGGGCAGGGTTATCGTAACCGGGATAGGTAAGACAGCCCATATCGCCCAAAAAATCGTTGCAACCTTCAATTCGACCGGAACACCGGCCATTTTTATGCACGCTGCCGATGCCATTCATGGCGATTTGGGAATTGTCCGCCACGACGATGTAGTGATTGCGATTTCAAAAAGCGGGGAAACACCCGAAATCAAAGTGCTGGTACCACTGGTCAAAGGCAGGAAGAACACCCTGATTGCCCTTGTCGGCAACATGGATTCTTACCTGGCCCGACAATCAGATTACGTCATTAATGCCAGTGTGGAAAAGGAAGCCTGCCCAAATAACCTGGCACCTACTTCCAGTACAACAGCCCAATTGGTCATGGGCGACGCACTGGCCGTCAGCCTGCTCGAACTGCGCGGGTTTAGCCCTGCCGATTTTGCCCGCTTTCATCCGGGTGGTGCCCTGGGAAAAAAAATGTTTTTAAGGGTTTCAGACCTCTCATCGAATAACCTCGTTCCACAGGTACTTGCTTCTGAAAATATGTCGAACGTGATTATCGAGATTTCTTCAAAACGCCTTGGTACCACAGCCGTTATCAAAAACAATGAACTAATAGGTGTGATTACTGACGGAGATTTGCGCAGGATGATTCAGAAATATCCAAATTACCAGGAATTAATGGCTGAGGAAGTGATGACCAAAGACCCCATGACTGTTGATGCTGATGAAATGGTAGTGAACGCTTTGTCGCTGATGAGAGAAAACAACATTACCCAATTGCCGGTGATGGAAGGTGAAAAATACGTTGGGGTTATCCACCTGCACGATATTCTTAAAGAAGGGATTTTTTAGCGAGATGACAGCGCTCAATAACCGACGGGCCGTTGGTTCACACACGGAAATGATTCTTCCAGAAATAGAAACAGATGAAATCAGAAACTGTAAAAGCATTTAACGCATACCGTTCCAAAATGAACGAAAAGTTACTCGGGGCGCCCAACAACAAAGTCATTAAACGGATTTTCAATGTCGACACCAATGCCTATTTGCCGGGGGCACTGGATGTGAAAACCAAAGAGATGCTGGGGCTGCTTGCTTCGATGGTGCTCAAATGTGACGACTGTGTTTTTTACCATCTTGAAAAATGCCATGAACAGGGTGTCAGTACCGAAGAACTCCTGGAAGTGTTCGGTATCGCCAACCTCGTGGGCGGCACCATCGTCATCCCGCATACGCGCAGGGCAATGGAGTTTTGGGAAGAATTGGGCAATTAAGTATTAACGGATACATTTGAAAACAATCAGCACATGAAGCTCTACACAGAATCACTGGTCAAGAAATACAGAAAACGTACAGTCGTCAAAACTGTTTCGGTGGAAGTAAACCAGGGGGAGATTATCGGGCTTCTGGGCCCAAACGGCGCTGGCAAAACAACCACATTTTATATGATCGTCGGGCTGATTAAACCTTTTTCGGGAAAGGTATTTCTTGATGAGATGGACATTACCGATTTGCCCATGTACAAACGCGCCCAACTGGGCATAGGTTACCTTGCACAGGAAGCCTCTGTTTTCAGGCAGCTCAGCATCGAGGACAACCTGCGTGCCGTGATGCAGTTCACCAAAATGACAAAGGCCGAACAGGCTGAAAAACTGGAATCGCTGCTGGATGAATTCGGCTTGCAGCACATCCGAAAGAGTAAGGGCATCCAACTTTCGGGCGGCGAAAGGCGGCGGACGGAAATTGCCAGGGCGCTGGCCGTCAGCCCCCACTTCATCCTGTTGGACGAACCCTTTGCCGGCGTTGACCCCATCGCCGTCGAGGACATCCAGAACATCGTTTCAAAGCTCCGCAAAAAAAACATCGGCATCCTCATCACCGACCACAACGTACACGAAACCCTCAGCATCGTTGACCGCGCTTATCTCATGTTTGAAGGCTCCATCCTGAAAGCAGGCTCGGCCGAAGACCTGGCCGATGACGAGCATGTACGCAAAGTTTACCTTGGACAAAATTTTGAGCTGCGCAAGAAAGATTTCAAAACGGCGGGGCAGTAAAAAACATTGCCCCGTGATTTTCCGGAAAATCGAAGAGAAACCCGGCACGGGTGTAAGCCTGTGTACCAAACCGCTGTAAACAAAACACCTCATCGTGCTGAAAAGGCTTTCGACTCCTTCAAAAAGATTGATCTTTTTACTTCCTCACCGCCTGGAAAACAGAAACCAGCAGGTAGAGCAACACGATCAACGGGATGGCAGGAACCCTCAGCAGGGCCAGCAAAACCAATGCAAGCAAAAGAAAAACATAAGGGGTTTGGTTTGCCAGCCAGCCTGCACCTTTGAACTTCAGGGCAAACATGGGCAGGTTTGAAACCATCAAAACCGACAACAGCAGTCCGCTTCCGGTCAGAAACCAGGGGTTGGTCAGCAATGTAAGGTAAAGGTTTTGGCTGCCGGCGAAGCAGTGCAGCACGATCAACGGAAAGGATGCAACAACGATGGCCTGGGCAGGAATGGGCAGCCCTTTGAAGCTGTCCGACTGTTCGTCGTCCACGTTGAATTTGGCCAGCCGCAGGGCCCCGAACAGTGGGATGGCAAAAGCCACAAAGGGCAGGTATCCGGGATTCTCAACGGGAAGAAAATCCTGCCCCAGGCTGTACCGCAGCATCTGAAAAAGGATAAAACCGGGAGCCACCCCGAAGGAAACCACGTCGGCCAGCGAATCCAGGTCGGCGCCGATGGGCGTTTTGGCGTTCAGCAGCCGGGCGGCGAAGCCATCGAAAAAGTCGAACAGTGCCGCGACGAAAATCAACAGACCCGCTAAACGGACATCCCCCGTCAGGCTAAAGTAAACGGACAGAATCCCACTCAGCAAATTGAGCAGCGTGATGAAATTGGGGATGTGGGTTTTGATGCGCATGGGCCGGACTTTACAAAACCCAAAGGTAGGGAATAATCCTGAATATGCTTGAAGTTGTCCCGAAACGAACAACTGTTTATTTATTTTTGCCCTCTCAAAACCCAAGCATGTCCCAGACTGCCCGGATAAAGATCAAAGACTACGATTACCCGCTCCCCGAAGAGCGGATCGCCAAATTCCCCTTGTCCCAACGGGAACAATCGAAACTGCTGTGTTTGCAGGGGGACGGGATTTCCGAAAAAAAGTTTTTCCAATTGCCTGAGCTCCTTCCGCAAAACACCCTGCTGCTTTTCAACGAAACCAAAGTCATCCGCGCACGGCTGAACTTTCAAAAGGAAACCGGCGCCCGCATCGAGATTTTCTGCCTGGAACCGCTGGAGCCTTCCAACGATTTTCAAATTGCCTTTCAGGAAAAACCACCCGTCGTCTGGAAATGCCTCATCGGCAATGCCAAACGCTGGAAAACAGGTGAGCTGTCCATGCGCATCGGGCAGGAGGGAATCGTGCTGAAAGCCCGGAAAGTCAAAGTGCTTTCGGATGCCTTCCTGGTGGAATTTTCCTGGAAACCTGAAGAAATTTCTTTTGCCGAAATCATCGAGATTAGCGGACTTGTCCCCCTGCCGCCCTACCTCAACCGCGAGGCGGTGGAAGCCGACAAAACCCGCTACCAAACTGTTTACGCCAGACTTGACGGCTCGGTGGCCGCCCCCACGGCCGGGCTGCATTTCACGGCCGAAATCATCGCTGCCCTTCACCAAAAGGGCATTCAAACCGGAAAGCTCACTTTGCATGTGGGGGCAGGTACTTTCAAACCCGTGGTTGCCGACACCATCGCCGATCATGAAATGCACACCGAAAAAATAGTGCTCAGCCTGCCGACGTTGAAACACCTTCTGCAAAAAATATATGACCCCGTCATCCCTGTGGGTACCACAAGCATGAGGACATTGGAAAGTCTCTACTGGATGGCATTGAAGCTGGAAGGCGGCGACCTTACTTTTGCCGTGGAACAATGGGACCCTTACAGATTGCTTCCTCCCCCCGGTTTTGATCCCGCAAAAGCATTGCAAACGCTGATTGCTTTTCTGGAAGAAAACAAGCTGGACCACCTCAAAGGCGAAACCCGCCTGATGATCGCCCCCGGCTACCGCTTCCGCTTTGCCACCGGACTGATCACCAATTTCCACCAGCCCAAAAGCACACTCTTGCTGCTGGTTTCGGCCCTTGTCGGCGACAACTGGAAACGGGCCTACGACTTCGCCCTGGCCCATGACTTCCGTTTTTTGAGTTACGGCGACAGTTGCTTGTTTCTGCCATAATTCTTATTTTTACCCGTTCAAACATTCCCCTTATGAAAAAGACGTTCAAACTCCTGACGGCCTCCCTCCTTGTCAGTTTGGTGGCCTTTGCCTGTTCGACGGTTCCCCTGACCAACCGTTCGCGTGTTGAATTCATCCCGCACAGCGAAATGAATGCCATGAGTTTCGAGCAATACGATATTTTTCTGAAGGAAAACAAGCTGAGCCGGAACCAGTACAAAACGAAGATGGTTAAGCAGGTTGGAAAAAAGATTGAAGCGGCGGTAACCCGCTACCTTTATGATAACAATTACGCGGAGCTGCTGGATGGCTACGCCTGGGAGTTCAACCTTGTGGAAAGCGACCAGGTGAATGCCTGGGCCATGCCCGGTGGTAAAGTGGTGGTTTACACGGGCATCTTGCCCATTACAGAAGACGAAACCGGCCTGGCCGTGGTGATGGGCCACGAGATTGCGCATGCCATCGCCGAACACGGCAACGAGCGCATGAGCCAGGAGTTGCTGCGCCAGGCAGGCGGTGTTGCTTTGTCGGTGGCGCTGCAAAACAATCCGGAACAAACACGGAATTATTGGCTGGCAGCCTACGGACTGGGTTCTGAGGTGGGTGTGATGCTCCCCTTCAGCCGCCTGCACGAAAGCGAAGCCGACCACCTGGGGTTGATCTTTATGGCGATGGCCGGTTACAACCCAGAGGAGGCCCCGGCCTTCTGGGAACGCATGTCGCAGGTTGGCGGCGAAAAACCGCCCGAATTCCTGAGCACCCACCCCTCCGACGAAACCCGCATCAACAACCTGAGAAAATGGATGCCCGAGGCGCTGGAGTACTACGAAAAAAGCAGGTAAGCTTAGGCCTTCCCGACCCGCTAAATGGCCTTGCACTTAGCGGGTCGAAGAAACGGCTGCCATTTTTTATATTCAACCCGCCGGGAATAAAGCTAGCCGGCGGGTTTGGGCAGGCCTGCCAATATTCGCAATTACTATATCACCATTAAATTACAGCCACGCACGTCGCTGTTGTCGAAACGCCCCAGGACGGTAAATTGTTCAGCCGGCTGGCCGGATTTGAGCGGCAATAGCTTGCCCAGGTCCCCTGTGGCGATGAAAGAACAGGAATACAAATTAGCCAGGTCAATAATATTTATCCCGCCGGTTTTTCCGTGGGGAAGCAACGAAAGCGGGTCGTTCATGTCGCGGATGAGCACCTTCATCCAGGCCGGGGTTTCAAATATCCCCAGCCCTTTTGACCATGCTTGCGACAGTAATTCGGTCATGCCGTATTCAGAATAAACCCTGCTTGTCCCAAAAGAGCCGGCAAGGGTTTCGTGCAATTCTTCCCGGATGATTTCTGTGCGTCTCCCCTTCATGCCACCGGTTTCCACGAGGTAAAGTTCCGGGAAGCTTAGCGGGAATTGCTCTGCTAAATCAAGTAAAGCATAAGTTACGCCCAGCAGCATCACTTTCTTTTTTTTGTCCCGGAGTTTTTTCAGCAAGTCTGCCAGTTTTCCGTATTCATGCAGGTAAAACCCGCTTTCGGCCTGTCTGCTCGACTCGATGAGCTTTTGGGCCATAAAAACCAGTGAGGAACCGCCGCGCTCCAGGTAAGAAGGGAGCAGAGCAAGTATCACAAAACCCGATGGCTGACCAAAAAAACTTTCAAATCCACGGCTAAAACTCTCAGTGTACAAAGCCGTTTTGGCAACGTAGTGCCGGCTGCATTGTGTACTGCTGGTTCCGCTGCTGGTGAAAACCACCTCTGACTGAAAACCACCACTAAGGATTCGATGCTTTTTAAACAACTCTATGGGCAGAAAAGGGATTTGCGAAAAATGTCGAATACGGTTTAAATCCGGTTTCAGGAAGTCAACGAATTTGCGGTAAACGGGATTATTTTCGTATTGAAAATGAAATATTTTTAAGGACAAACCGTTAAACTCAGCAGGGCTGCTTAGCTGAAAAATTTGTTTCTCGATCTGTCCGGTTTTTGGCATGATTTGTGATATTGACAGCGAACAGGTTTAATTTTTTTTACGTCCTTTGCAAAGGAAGATGAGCCATCGTACAAAAATAGTTTTTATTCTGCTCACGGTTGGTGTGATGGGATTTGTTGCGTGCAACAAATTCGAGAAATTCCCCATTGAGCCTGTCATAAAATATGATAAGTTTGTATTGTTGTCGAACCCGACAAATGGAATTACCGAGCGTGGTGTGTTGCAGTTTTCTTATACTGATGGTGATGGTGATTTGGGTTTGAGCGACAAAGACACCGAACCGCCCTTTAATTTCGGGGGCGAATATTATTACAACCTCATTATTAATTATTTCGAAAAGCAAAACGGCAAGTTTGTCGAAGTGCCATTGCTGACGTGGAACCCCGATTCGTTGCGCTACGACACCCTGAGTTTTAACGGACGCTTCCCGGTGTTGACACCGGAAACCGGAAACCTCTCCATTAAAGGTATTTTTCAGGATACACTTTTTATTTACAATCCGCTTTCCGAATTCGACACCATTAAATTCAGTGCCTACATTATTGACCGGGCTTTGCACAAAAGCAACATGATTGAAACCGGTGAGATTATCCGGGTAAAATAAGCTCCTTTACTTAAAAGTAAACTGTATTTTATCTCCGCTTTCGATGCTCAACTCCCCGCCCATTGTCAACGCCCGGTTGTCGGCCAGGTGGCCGGCAGGGAAGCCAAAAAACACAGGGTAGTCGAATTCCTTCACTGTTTCAAGAATAATTTCTTCGGCTGTTTTCCCGAAGGGGATGGTGTTGTCGTTCAGCTCTGTCATCCCGCCCACAACAAGCGCCGCCAGCCTGTCGAGCTTGCCGGCACGTTTCAGCCCCTGCATCATCCGGTCGATGTGGTAGAGGTATTCGTCCAGGTCTTCGAGAAAAAGTATCTTTCCCTCTGTTTCAGGAAAAGAAATACTGCCCAGTAAACTGTACAACACAGACAGGTTTCCTCCGGTGAGTAGTCCTTCGGCACGGCCTGCTTTATTTAAAGGATGCGGCGCAAAAGCATATTTCAGCGGTTTACCCGCCAGGGTATTGAACAGGGAGTCCAGTGCCGTTGGGGTGTTTTCCGGAAAATTGAGGGGCATGCCGGCGTGCAGTGTCTGAACCCCGCAATTGCGGTTGATGTGGCAAAGGAAAACAGTGGCATCGCTGTAGCCCACCAGCCATTTCGGGTTTTTCTCAAACTTTTTGAAGTCCAGCCGGTCAATGATCCTTACACTTCCATAACCTCCACGGGCAAAGAAAACGGCCCTGATCGATTCATCGTCTAACATCCTTTGCAGGTATGTTGCGCGTTGCTGGTCAGAACCGGCAAATTGGTTTTCGGCAGCAAACAGCGATTCATTTAGAACTGCCTGGTAGCCCCGTTCTTCAATAATTTTCAGGGAAACTTCCAGCTCCTGCCGGTTTATTTTTCTTGCCGGTGCGGCAATGCCGATTTTATTGCTTTTTGAAAGCCGGTGCGGACGTCTCATTCTTATCAGATTCATTAACTTTGCCGAAATTACAGAAATTTTGAATTGATGTCGAAAAACTATAAACGAACCACCATTACTTCTGCCCTGCCTTATGCCAATGGCCCCATTCACATCGGCCACCTTGCCGGTGTTTACGTTCCGGCGGATATTTATGCACGCTACCTCAGGATGAAAGACGAGGATGTGCTTTTTATCGGGGGTTCGGATGAGCATGGTGTTCCCATTACCATCAAGGCCAGGAACGAAGGGGTCAGCCCCCAGCAAATTGTGGATCGCTACCACGAGCAGATTAAAAAATCTTTTGAAGATTTCGGCATTTCTTTCGATGTGTATTCGCGCACTTCGGCACCCATCCATCACGAAACAGCTTCGGCATTCTTTCAGAAGCTAAATGCAGACGGAAAATTCATCGAAAAATCCAACAAACAATACTACGATGAGGAGTCGGGGCAATTTCTAGCTGACCGCTACATCACCGGAACCTGTCCGCATTGTGCTTACGACAAGGCCTACGGCGATCAGTGCGAAAACTGTGGGACCTCCCTCAGCCCGTTGGAACTCATCAATCCCAAATCGGCACTCAGTGGGAACGTCCCTGTTTTGAAAGAAACGAACCACTGGTATTTACCACTCGACCAGTACGAAACCTGGCTGACCGAATGGATAATTGAAGGCCACAAAGACGACTGGAAACCCAATGTTTACGGGCAGGTAAAAAGCTGGGTCGATCATGGGCTTAAGGCCCGTGCCGTTACCCGCGACCTGGACTGGGGGGTGAAAGTACCTGTTGCAGGCAGTAACGGAAAGGTGCTTTATGTTTGGTTCGACGCTCCCATCGGATATATTTCGGCAGCCAAAGAGTGGTCAAAAAAAACAGGAAAAGACTGGGAACCATATTGGAAAGACGAAGAAACCAAACTTTTGCATTTTATCGGAAAAGACAATATCGTGTTCCATTGCATTATTTTTCCGGCAATGCTCAAAGCGGAAGGCTCGTTTATTTTGCCCGACAATGTCCCGGCCAACGAGTTCTTAAACCTTGAAGGGGACAAAATATCCACTTCGCGCAACTGGGCCGTCTGGTTGCACGAATATTTAACGGACTTTCCTGGCAAGCAGGATGTGTTGCGTTATGTACTGACAGCCAATGCACCCGAAAGCAAGGACAACGATTTTACCTGGAAAGATTTTCAGGCACGCAACAACAACGAATTGCTGGCCATTTTCGGCAATTTCGTAAACCGTACACTGGTGCTCACACATAAGTATTTCAATGGGATAATTCCTGCCCTCGGCCCAACGGATGCTGAAGCTGGGCGGGCGCTGAAAGAAATCGCGCGGTTCCCCGGGAAAATCGGGAGCAGCCTCGATCGTTACCGCTTTCGCGAGGCCCTTGCCGAATTGATGAACCTGGCACGTCTTGGCAATAAATTTATGACCGACATGGAGCCATGGAAACTGATCAAAACCGATGAGGAAAAGGTAAAGACGGTCTTGAACATTTCCTTGCAGATTGTGGCCAACCTGAGTATTTTGTCGGAACCTTTTCTCCCTTTTACTTCTGCAAAACTGCAGAAGATGATCAAGCTGAATGGTGTAAACTGGAAAGAGGCGGGAAGGGTTGACCTGCTCAGGGCAGGGGACAAAGTGAATAAACCCGAATTACTTTTTGAACGAATTGATGACAAAACAATCGAATCCCAAATTCAAAAACTGATGGATACCAAAAAAGAAAATGAAGCAGGGACCGCAGTAAAACCTGTCAAGGAAGCCATTGCTTTTGATGACTTTGTGAAAATGGACATCCGCACAGGAACCATTCTTGAAGCGGAGAAAGTTCCCAAAACCCAAAAACTCATTCAACTGAAAATTGATACCGGCATTGACCGGCGGACGGTTGTTTCGGGCATTGCCGAATATTACAAGGCCGAAGAAATCATCGGAAAAAAGGTCTGCATACTTGTCAACCTTGCTCCACGGAAGTTAAGGGGCATCGAATCTCAGGGCATGATCCTGATGGCAGAAGACACTGATGGCCGGTTGTGCTTTGTTTCCCCGACGGAAGCGGTAAGCAATGGCAGCGAGGTGAAGTAGGGTGCGGGGATGGAAGCGTGGAATGTTGGGAGACCTTCCAGCCTTCAACGGAACCTGGAAGTGTCTGTTCAGGAAAAAGAGGAAGGATGTGCCAGTTTGCGGATTAACTATTTGTCCCTTTCGATCATCCGGTGGGCAACAGCATGCAGCTTTTCCTTTTTCTCGTCATTGAGGTTGATTTTATCCAGGCACTCTTTGCCAATTTTACAGTAGCCATCGATTTTTTTCAGGGCCAGTTGATCAACTTTTAGCCGGCTAAAAATGGCTTTCACTTCCCGGAATTTTTCTTCCCGGTAACCACTATTGTTGTAGAAACTGATTAACTTATTCTTTGTTTCTGCATCGGCAATTTCCAGTGCCTTCAGGTAGAGGTAAGTTTTTTTATTGGAAATAATGTCCGATCCCGTTTTTTTCCCGAAGATGCGTTCATCGCCAAAAGTATCGAGCAGGTCATCCTTCAACTGAAAGCCCAGCCCGAGGTTCAGCCCGAAATCGTATAACCTCTGTGCGTCTTCTGCGCCTGCACCCCCGATTAGTGCCCCGATTTTCAGGCTGGCCCCAAAAAGCACGGCTGTCTTGAGCTTGATCATTTCGATGTACTGTGCGACGGAGAGGTTGTTTTTTGTTTCAAAATTCAGGTCAAACTGCTGACCTTCGCAAACCTGGATGGCCGTTTTGTTGAATACATTGAGCGTGACGGGGAGTATGTTTGTGTCGGCCTTTTGAACATACTGGTAAGCCAGAGCAAACAAGGTGTCGCCCGATAAAATAGCGATGTTGCTGTCCCACTTTTTAAAAACGGTAACCTTCCCCCTTCGCAAAGGGGCATTGTCCATAATGTCATCGTGGATAAGTGTAAAATTATGGAAGAGTTCGATAGCAATGGCTTGCGGGAGTGCTTTTTCAATTTGACCGCCAAAAAGTTCACAAGCCATCAGTGTCAGCACAGGCCTTATCCGTTTGCCACCCAGGCCCAGGGTGTACTGGATAGGCGCGTACAATTCATTGGGCTTGTTGTCGAAAGCCTGCTCCTTCAGGTTCGTTTCGAAATAAGAAAATAACTCTTCGTAACCCTTCACATTATTTCCTTTAGGGGTGTAAAATTAATCAATTAGGTGGAGTAAATACGTGCCGTAACCGCTTTTTAACAGTGGCTCTGCAATGCGTGCAAGCTGACCGGCATCAATAAACCCTTTGTGATAAGCTATTTCTTCGATGCAGCCGATCTTCAGTCCCTGCCGCTCCTCAATAACCTCCACAAACTGCGATGCCTGGATCAGGGAAGAGAAAGTGCCCGTGTCTAACCAGGCAGTCCCGCGGCTGAGCAAACCAACCTTGAGTTTACCCTTCTCAAGGTAATATTTATTTACATCCGTAATTTCATATTCTCCCCTTGCGCTGGGCTTTAAGTTTTTGGCGACACCAACAACCGAGTTGTCGTAGAAATACAAACCGGGAACGGCGTAATTTGATTTCGGTTTTTTTGGTTTCTCTTCAATCGACAGGGCATTAAAGTTTTCGTCAAACTCTACAACACCGTATCTTTCCGGGTCGTGGACATGATAAGCAAAAACAACCCCCCCGTCGGGATCGCTACTTTCCGCAAGCAGGTTCTGCAGTCCGTTGCTGTAAAAAATGTTGTCGCCCAAAACCAAAGACACTTTGTCATTTCCAATGAAGTCTTCCCCAAGGACAAAAGCCTGAGCAAGGCCATTGGGTACATGCTGCACGGTATAACTGAAATTGCAGCCGATACGCGAACCGTCGCCGAGCAGCCGTTCAAAGTGCGGGGTATCTTCGGGTGTTGAAATAATTAAAATATCGCGAATTCCCGCCATCAGTAAAACAGACAACGGGTAATATATCATCGGCTTGTCGTAAATGGGCATGAGCTGCTTGCTGACTGCAAGGGTAAGGGGGTGTAAACGCGTGCCGGCCCCACCGGCCAGAATTATTCCTTTCATTTGTCAATCAATTTTTTGATAAGAATCTTTTTCAGGTTCGAGTTCTTCAATAAGCAATTTGTCGAGTTCAATATCTTCTTCCTCGTCGAAAACTTCAAGCAGTGGTTCTTTGAATGATTTGGTGAGCAGCCGTTTGTCAAGGGTTAACAGGAGCGAAGGAAGTACAAAAAGGTTGGAAAATAAAGCTACGAGCAAGGTAAACGAAACAAGGTACCCGAGTGCTTCTGTTCCGCCAAAAGAAGAAAGGGTGAAAACGTAGAAGCCCGAAAAAAGAACAATAGCGGAGAAAATCATGCTGTACGCAGTTTCGTTTAGCGCGGCCAGGACCGACTTCTTAATTTGCCAGTTGTTGTGTTGGAGTTGCAATCGGTAACGCGAAAGAAAATGAATGGTGTTGTCCACGCTTATCCCCAGGGCAATACTAAATATAAGAATGGTCGATGGCTTGATGGGAATGCCGAAATACCCCATCATCCCGGCTGTTAGGACCTGGGGGATAATATTTGGGATCAACGAAATCAAAATCATCCTTGCCGAAGAAAAGATAAGAGCCATGAGGATGGTGATAATCACCACGGCCAGGGCCAGGCTCATAAACAGGTTCTTTACCAGGTAGTTGGTTCCTTTGAGAAAGACTACGCTGGTGCCGGTCATGTGGACCTCGTATTTATCTGAGGGGAAAATCGAATCGACTTTGGGTGTCAGGTCGGCAAGTATGCGTTCAATGTCGTTGGTGCCGATATTGGCCATTTGAATGGAAATCCTTGTCTTTGAAAGCGTGGAATCCACAAAAGCGTTGAGGATGGATTTTTTGCCACCGCTCGTCAGCTTGGGCACGTAAGAAAGGATAAAATTCTTTTCCTGGTTGTTGGGCAGTGCGTACATTTTCGGGTTGCCCCGATAAAAAGCCTGTTTGGCCGATTTCACTACTTCTACTATCGACAGTGGTTTCGAGAACTCCTTGTAGGTGGCCAGGGTGTCTTGCAGTCGTTCTAACTTTTTTAAAAAGGACAGCCGCAATATCCCCTTGTTTTTATGCGTATTTATGGTTATCTCCAAGGGCATGACCCCGTTAAAACTCTTCTCAAGAAAAATCATGTCCTTGTAGAGTTTGTCTTTTTTCGAAATGTCGTCAACAATGTTCCCGGTTGTCCGCAGCTGAACAATGCCGATAATGCCGCCCGCAAAAAGTACAAAGGTTACGATGTAAACAGCTACGCGCCTGTTGAGTACGATTGTTGTTACACGTTGAATGATTTTGCTGATGAAACCCTTTTCAAGGTGTTTCATGTGTTTGGGTTTGGGCGGCGGGAAGAAACTGAACAAAATAGGCAGCAGGAAGAGCGAAAGCAGGTAAGTGATCAGGATGTTCAGCGATGCGATGATCCCAAACTCTATCAACAATTCGTTGCTTGTAATGATAAATGCGGCGAAACCTGCGGCAGTGGTGGCATTGGTCAGCAGGTTGGCATTTCCGATCCGCGATATCATCCGCGAAAGCGCTTTGACTTTGTTGCCGTGTTCGCGGTATTCGCTCAGGTATTTGTTCAGCAGAAAAATAGAGTTTTCCACACCAATAATAATCAGCAGCGGCGGTAATATTCCGGTAAGGATGGTTATTTCGTAATCAAACAAAACGATGGTGCCCAACACCCAGATTACAGCCACAATTACGACTATCATGGCAAACAATACGGCACGGACTGTCCTGAAGAGCAGGTAGAGCAGCGTGGAGGCAATGACCAGCAGCAGCAGCACAAACAACAGCAATTCATCCTGTATTTTTTTGGAGGTTACCGTCCGGATGTAGGGCAGGCCCGAATAATAAACTTCCAGCTGGTATTTTTCACCATAAAGGTCTATCCTGTCTTTAATAGTGTGGATGAGTCCGATTCGGGCTTTCGAGTTGAGGATGTCTTTGTCGAGTGTTATCATCATCAGGCTCACGTTTGTTTGCTTGTTGAACAGACGGCCATCATACAACTGCAGACTGTAAATCACCTGCTTAATCGAATCAACTTCCTTTTGCGTTTTCGGCCTTTCCGGGACGATGGGCAGAAAATCAAACTTTTTTAAACTGTCGTTACGGATGAGGTTGTAAAGCCGAGCCACCGAAACCACTTCCTGGACACCATGTACATTCAACACATCGTAACTCAGGTCATACCAGTCATCGAAATGTTCGAGAGTATAGAGCTCAGGATCCTGAATGGCTACAAAAATCACACTCCCATCCTGACCAAACTGCTTTTTAAAATTCTCGTACTCAATTGTAATGGGGTCCGACTGGGGCAGCATACGGGCCAATTGGTAGGACATTTTGATGTTTTTGCCCTCATAACCCATGAAAATGGTTAGTAAACCGATGATTATCAAAATAATTACACGGTTTCTCAGAATCAGCCTGACGAGAAATTGCCACATGAATTTAAACCCGAAGATGAAAAATTAAACTAAAATAACATTTTTTTATTCCACTATGCAAAAAACAAGCGGAAGAAACATATAAAGCCGCCCAATGCAAAAATGGTATAAATTCGCATTTGATAATTTGTGGCAAATGTAAGTTTTGTTTTCAAATATGAAGAAAGGAAAAATACTGTTTATTGATACAGCACACCCACTTCTCCGTCAGGAACTGGTGAAGGACGGATTCCAATGCGATGCCTTTCCCGATTGTAGCAGGGACGAACTAAAAAAACGGGTTCACAGATATACAGGAATCATTATCCGAAGCAAAATTAAACTCGATAAAAATTTCCTGGAAAATGCAGGCCAACTTCGGTTTATCGGCAGGGTGGGGGCTGGTATGGAAAATATCGATACCGGCTATGCCCAAAGCAAAGGAATAACATGCCTGAATGCGCCAGAAGGCAACAGGGATGCCGTTGCCGAACAGGCGGTAGGCATGCTGCTGGCACTGTTCAATCGTATAATTGTTGCCGACAAAGAAGTGAGGGAAGGCATTTGGCAACGCGAAAAAAACCGGGGTACAGAACTCGGCGGAAAAACGGTGGGTATCATCGGTTATGGAAATACAGGTAGTGCGTTTGCAAAAAAACTCAGCGGCTTTGGGGTGGAGGTAATTGCTTACGACAAATACAAAACAAATTATTCAGACCGTTTTGTTACTGAAGTCAAGATGGATGATTTGTTTGAACAAACTGACATCCTGAGTTTGCATGTTCCTCTCACCAATGAAACGACTTACCTCGTGAATGATGGACTTATCAAGTGTTTTAAAAAGAATATTTACCTCATTAACACTTCCCGTGGAAAAGTCGTTAAAACGGCTGACCTGGTTGGTAACCTTCAAAACGGAAAAGTCAAAGGCGCCTGTCTTGATGTGCTGGAATACGAAGGCCTCTCGTATGAAAGTCTTGCCGAAACACAATTGCCGGCCGATTTTGCCAAACTTGTACAACTGCCAAATGTTGTCCTTTCGCCGCACATTGCCGGATGGACGCACGAGTCAAACATCAAGCTGGCGATGACATTGGTGGAGAAAATAAGAAAGCTGGGATTGAAATGAATCAAAGGCGCATCCTGACTTGTTACCGGTCGTATTACTTTGAGGCCAGCACCCTACTTTTCCGTATTGCTGAACACCTTTCCATCCAAACCGAAAACCTGAATGAAAAATACCTAAATCCCGATGGGGTGATAAATATCAATCACTTATAAATATAATTTGCGAAAATTATAAATAGTACAATATCTGCGCCAGCAGTACCCCCAGGTAGTTCCCGATGGCATAACCAATAATGCCGACGGTGATGCCCGAAATAATAATCTCGCGGTTATGAAGCGCCCCGGCAACTACAGGGACAAAGGGTGGTGAGCAGGTTAAAGCCGTGGATACGATGATGACATTGTCGGCATCAATTTTAAACAAAGCGGCCAGCATTACATGAATGATCAGCGAGCCGGCGTACACCAGGGCCACCCAGTAAAATATCTGGATATGTGAAGTGGAAAACAGCCGGAAATCGGCCATCGAGGCCACCACCACACTAAATATCAAAATAAAATACATGCCGTAATCAAAGGTCTTTTCAATTTTGTTCACCCTTTTAATGAGTGAGGCCAGGATGCTAAATGTGGTAATTCCCAAAATCGTTATCATCATCTGCGACTTCTGATTAAACAGCATCCCGATTCCGGCACTCACCCCTACAATAACTATTGTTAAGCCAATGGCTGCAAGGTTGGGTAACAAATACTTCTTTTTCACTGCATCGAAAAAAGAGTTGCTTTGTAGCTGCCCTCCGTTGAACTCAACCTCATCCAAATCAATCCCTGTTTTTTTGTAGGCCGGCAAAAACCGCAGCAGTACCTTCTGCCCAACCGTCATGACAAACAGCAAAAACAAAACGCCGATTATCAAATCGTAAGTATGCGTTAGAATATAGGTTAAGGTATCTACATCCAAGGCCTTTTGAATGGAGGCCAGGTTGGGTGTTCCGCCTGAGTAAACACCGGTCATCATGCCTGCCACCTTCCATGCATCCTGTATCTGGTCTTTAAAAAGAAAGAAGCCGGTCAGGATGGGAATAATTACAGAAATCAAACCCAAAAACAGCGAAAGAAAAGTTTTCCCGGCCACTTTAAACCAGCGTTTTACATCCAGCGAAAACAGCAGGAGCGGCAAGGCAATGGCAATGGACAATGTGGTTAAAAGGTCTTGTAAATGATAAACCCGAAAGTAGCGCACATCATTTTCTGTAATCGAAGCTGCAGCAAATAATTCCTGTACATATTTATTCGTAAGGATGATGCTTTTGTTGGTTATCAGCTCCAGCATGGTGTGGCTCGATTCCGGAATGAGCCCGATATTGCCAATCAGCAAACCAAAGCCATACGCCAGAACCACCGCGCCCACTTTTTGTAGAAAAGCAGATTTAAAACACAGATAATTAATCAGTAAGGGGATGAAGAGATACAACAGTACAAGCCCGGTCAGAGAAATCATTTTCGGAAATTAGGGAATCACAAAAATAGTAATTAATGCGAATCAAGGGTTGAACTTAAGCTATGAGAATTAGCCTGTTAACTTTTCCAAAGTTCCGAACTTTGGAAAAGTTTGCTACTTAATTTATTGATTACAAAATGTTTTGCCAGTCCAACCCCGCTCTCGTCAGCGTTTGACACGGGTGTTGCATTTTTAAACATTGCATCCTCATTAAAACGATGACAAAGTTCAGGAAGGTTTCTATAAAACTCAGGCTAAAACCATCTTTTTAACCGGTTTTACATATTTCGTAACATCAAAATCGACAGGCATGTCGGCATTATTCCTGAATATTTTAGCTGTTAAGCCCGATTTATGCCATTTTCTTGCGCCAATGTTTAATGAGAAGTAAAGGGCTGTTTCACCAAAACCGGAAAATATATTTGGAAGCGACCTGCTTAAAATCGAAGGATAACTATAAACCCTGTCTTTGATGTTTGAATACCCGTCCTGTAATTCATCGGCGGTCATGCTTTTTGGAGAAATAATCACTTTTTTTGCATCAAACTGCCGCCAGTCGTCAGTGAGTATCCTGTTTTCCAGTTTCATTTTTTCAAAAACGGCTGTTCCCGGATAGGGCGTCAATGCGCAAGCCTGCAGAAAGGCCGGTTTTGCTTTTTGTATAAAATTGTAAGCTGTATCGAAAACGGTTTTGTCGTCTTCATCCAAACCAAACACCAAAGACGCCATAGTCATGATACCGTTGTTTTGCAGGGTTTTAATGGCTTGAACATTTTGTTCAAAACTGCCAAATGTTTTCCTGTATTTATTCAGCCCTGTTTCCGTCATCGACTCAAAACCAATCAGCAATCCTTTACAACCTGATTTGCGTGCCAGTTTCATCAACTCCTTATCGTTTACAATATTGGCAGATGCCTGTCCAACCCAATACTTTTTCAATGGAATCATCCTTTCAAATAATTCCCGTGCAAACTTCTTGTTGATGGTAATGTTGTCATCCAAAAAAAAGAGGACTTTTTCTTCAATAGATTCAATATCTTCGATGATGCAATCAACTGTTTTGTGCCGCTGTTTGGACCCGAAAGAAGAGGGAACCGTACAAAAATCACATTTATAAGGGCAACCCCTGCCCGTTTCGATGGGTGCAAGCCTGAACCTTCCGGCAACTTTTTGAACCAAATCCCGCCTGGGGGCAACATAATGGTTAAGCTCAGGATATTTATCAAGTTTGTAGAATTCTTTTAAACTATGTGACTCAATATCATGAAGAACCTGTTCCCACAACCCATTTTCGGCTTCGCCAATAACTACTGCATCACCAAACAGGATGGCCTCTTTCGGCATTACCGTGGCATGAATGCCGCCAAACACAACAACTTTGCCCCTTTTTTTAAACTCATTGGCAATTTCGTAGCCGCGTATTGCTGTCTGGGTCATAATCGAAATGCCAACGACATCAACTTCCTGGTCAAAATCAATGACTTCGTTATGAACCTCTTCCACAATTTTTATTTCATGTTCCTGAGGTGTTAAACCAGCGATTAATGGCAGGGTTAATTGGGGAATGGCCATCGATTCGTGGCGCTGGTTATCATCGGGGCAAGGGGAAATTAATAATATCTTCATCAGGTAAAAATAGATTCAGCCCGATTCTGTTGCCAGATATCTTGCCAAAGTTTTGGCGAAATTAGGAAGTTTATAAAGGTAAAAACCAAAAAGGTTTCTTTATTGTCAGGAACACTACAACTTTGAGGCCGGTACCCCCACCTTATTGTGTTTTTTGACATTCCCGTCCAAATCGAAAACCTGGATACAAAACACATAAATCCCGACGGGGGGCTCAACTTGTCTGCGTTAAAAACGCAGATAGATTTAGTAACACATTTTTAATGCCTGAGCAATACATATCATCATGGCAAACGAGGACGAGAAACGGTCCGAAATCCAGCATCCATCTCAAGCAACCCCATTCTCTCCACCTCAGGCGGGAGATGTCCGCAGGACAGAGGGGTTTCCCCTTCCAAATCTATCAGTACAGAATTCCAGCCCAAACCACCGCTTTCATCCATTTTATACCTACCTTTACACCCACCATGAAACACAACACACTACTCATCCTGCTTTTTATCTTTACAGGGCTTGTTGTAAACGCCCAAAACCAGGCCAATATCTGGTACTGGGGAGAGAATTGTGGGCTTGATTTCAACTCTGGTATACCCGCTAATACTAATGAAATTCTTCTCGCGAGAGGTCGTCAAAACTCAATAATGTGCGATACTGCTGGCGACTTTCTATTGAGTTTCCATGTTAAAAGAGCAGTAAATCTGGAGGATAGAATTATGCCAAACGGTTTTGACTTTATTGGTGACAGTCGTGCTACATTGGGTGCTCTGATTGTCCAGAAACCAGGGTCAGATCATTTATATTATTTGTTTACTGTGGATTTTGATGATTGGACATATCCTACAATTGGCATGCACTATTCCATCGTGGACATGAACCTGGACGGAGGCCTGGGTGACGTTACTTCAGAAAAAAATATTAAATTGAATGATGCCTGGTCAGCGAGTAATAAACTTTTGGCTGTCCGTCATGAAAATGGGGAAGATGTATGGATACTTACCCGTAATTTTAAGACAGATCAGTATTATGCTGCCTTTCTATTAACTGCTTCGGGTTTAGAAACCCAAGCAGTATTGAGTCCTGTCCCATGGAGAAACGATAACAATTGTACAGGAAGCATGAAGGTTTCACTTAACAAAAAATATCTGGTTGCCTCATATGAAAAAAATGAGACAACTAATGATTTTGAACAATCTATTGATCTATGTAAGTTCAATGCTTCAACTGGTAATATTGATTTGCTCTACACCATAAGTAAAAACCCAAATAGTTGGACAAACCAATATGCTCCCAGAGCTGTAGAATTTTCTCCTGATTCCAAGCTATTGTATGTAACATATGCAAATCATCACATGGAAGGTACGCCAATGGAACTTTATCAATATGATATGCAGTATATTGAAGATTCACTCCAGTTTAAGGAATCCGAAATTTTTATTGCGCGTGGTCCGACTCAAGGATTACAGTTGGCTAGGGATGGAAAGATATATTGCACTGTCCCCAAATTCGGTACTCATGATTACCTGAGTGTTATTCATGAACCCTGGAAAAGGGGAACAGCCTGCAATTATGAGGCCAATGCTATTTACTTGGATGGTGGTAAAACTCATCAATACCTTCCGAATATGCTATTAGATTATTTATACCGTTTCGAATGGGAAGGAGAATGTGCACGTCATCCCATTGCGTTCCAACCTAATTTTTTACCTGATATGGTAAGTATATTATGGAATTTCGGCGATTTGCAAACATCAACTGAATTGCAGCCTGTACATTTTTATGAAAATGGAGGCGAATATGAAGTGCATGTTACAGTAACCTATCAAAATGGCAGGGTTGAGGAAACTTCAAGGATGATTACAGTGCTTGATTCACCCAAGCCCGATTTGGGTCCAGATCAACTGATCTGTGAAGGAGAAGAAATAGTGCTTACCGCAGGAAGCGATACTGGATTTTATGTCTGGAGTACAGGCAGTATTGGGAACAATGTGTTCAGCATCACGGTTTCTGATACGGGAACTTACTGGGTAAAAGTTACCAACAGTTTGGGTTGCAGTTTGTCCGATACCATCCATGTGGCCTGGTATGATAAAACCATTTTTAATGAGGACAACATGGTGATTACCCCTACCGCTTGCGGTGGCAGCAGTGGAAGCATTGTTGGCTTACAAGCCGGAGGAGCAGAACCACTTACTTTTGAATGGTACGATGGCAATAGCAATTTGATAGCGACTACACTTGACATTTCAAGCCTGGCAGTCGGAAATTACTTCCTGCATGTTTTGGACAACAACGGTTGTGAAACCATTTCAGATGCTTACACCATCACCGATGCCGGGGATATTAATATTACAGAAGTAGTATTTTCAGCAACTCATTGTGACCAAGAAAACGGAAGTATTGAAATTACAGCCAATTCAGGAGCAGGAACTGATTTGTTGTTTTCCATCGATAACGGCAACAACTGGCAAACCGACAATGTTTTTACAGACCTTCCGGCAGGCAATTATTTTGTCAAGGTCAGCGATCAGGGCGATTGTGAGACTGTGTTTGACAACAACCCGGTTGTTATCGAGAACATCGAAGGGCCGGAAATCAACAGCGTAAGCGCCATCCCCGAAACCGATTACTCAGCCAACGGGCAGATTGACATTTCAGCAACAGTTTCCAATGGGGATGTTTTTTATTCCATCGATGATAGCAGCAGTTTCCAAACCAATGACGGGCTATTTGAAAACCTGAGTGCCGGAACATACTTTTGTAT
>JAKIVD010000011.1 GCA_021647205.1 Bacteroidales bacterium
AAAACCCTGGGTTCCTTCTTGGTAGTGGAGCTGATGCGCAACGGCCGAACACCGCAACAGGCCTGCCGCGAAGCCGTGGAGCGTATCGTGAAAAAAGTGCCCGAAAACAAAATCCGCCAGGTGGGATTCATCGCCGTCAACAAACAAGGAGAAACCGGCGGCTTCAGCCTGCAACCCGGTTTCAACTACGCCCTGGCACAAAAGGGTGAAAACAAAATGGTGGATTGCAATTCGTTTTATTGATTTTAACTTTTCCAAAGTTTGAAACTTTGGAAAAGTTATCAAATACCTCTCTCCTTCAATTCTTCAATATAAAGTTCGATGGCTTCTCTGACCATTTCCAGGGCATGGTCCACATCATCGCCAAATGTTACGCGTCCCGGAAGAGATGGAACTTTCGCGGTATATCTGCCGTAATTTTTTACCCCGGTTTACTTCAAAATCTTTTATCTTGCAGGCAAAAAACCCCATGAACCCCATCCGCTTGCTGTCCTTCGTTTTCCTGGCGCTGGCCGCTGCCTGTTCTTCCGGGCACCGGGCCGTTTCCCCGCCGGCAGTCATTCCCCTGCCCGTCAAAACGCAAACTGCAGACGGTCTGTTCCTGATTGACGAACACACCACACTTTCTTTTCCCGATGACGAAAAAGTCGTGGCGGTGGCAGATTATTTCAAAGCATGGATAAGGCAGCCCGCAGGCTATGAGCTGAAAAGAACAGAAGAGGGTGCAAACCACAACACCATTGTTTTTCAGCTTGCCGACATCGACTCCCTGGGAAGTGAAGGCTATCTGCTTGATGTTACGCCTGAAAAGATTACCCTCACGGCCAAGGGCAGCGCCGGACTTTTTTACGGTGTGCAAACGCTTTTACAGCTGCTGCCGCCTGAGGTCTATAGCTTCAAGAAGGCGGAGGGAGTCAGCTGGGCCCTTCCATGCGTGCGTATTTTTGACAAGCCCCGTTTCGGCTGGCGCGGCATGCACCTGGATGTTTCGAGGCACTTCTTCCCGAAGGAATTCATCAAAACATACATTGACCTGATTGCCATGCACAAACTGAATGTGTTCCACTGGCACCTTGCCGACGACAACGGCTGGCGGATCGAGATCAAAAAGTACCCCAAACTCACGGAGATCAGCGCCTGGCGCGTGTATCGCGAAGATCAGCCGTGGCGTGAACGGACACCCCCCAAACCCGGTGAGAAAGCCACTTATGGTGGATGCTACACACAGGACGATATCCGCGAGATCGTGAAATATGCAGCCGACAGGCAGGTCATGGTGCTCCCCGAGATCGAGATGCCCGGCCACACCAGCGAAGTGTTTGCCGCTTATCCCCCGCTTTCCTGTTCCGGAAAGAAAACCTTTGTGCAAGCCGGCAGCTACTGGCCCAACGTAGATATTTTTTGTGCCGGTAACGACAGCGTGTTTGTCTTTCTGGAAGACGTACTGGATGAAGTGATGGAACTGTTCCCCGCTCCTTACATTCACATCGGCGGTGACGAAGCCGACAAAACCAACTGGAAAAAGTGCCCCAAATGCCAGCAGCGGATCAAAGATGAGCATTTGAAGAATGAAGAGGAACTGCAAAGCTGGTTTGTGCAGCGTATTGAAAAATACCTGAATGCCCATGGCAAAAAACTGATCGGCTGGGATGAGATCCTCGAAGGCGGCCTGGCGCCCGAAGCCACGGTCATGTCGTGGAGGGGCGAAGAAGGCGGCATCGAATCCGCCCGCCAGGGTCATGATGCCATCATGTGTCCCGTGGGATATTGTTATTTCGATTATTACCAGGCCGACCCGGAGTTTGAACCCGAAGCCATCGGCGGATTTACCACATTGAAAAAAGTTTACTCGTATGAGCCCGTACCCGAAGAGCTGAGCCCAGCAGAGGCAAAACACATCCTGGGCACCCAGGGCAATGTGTGGACCGAGTTCATCCCCACCCCGGAACATGCGGAATATATGGCGGTGCCCCGGATGACCGCCCTGGCCGAAGTGGCCTGGAGCCCGGCATCCGAACGTAACTGGGATGATTTCAGAAAACGCCTGAACACCCAATTCAAACGGTTCGACTACATGGGTGTGAATTATTCCAAAGGTTCCTGGAAAGTGGATATTCAGCCGCAATTGTCGAAAGACGGAAAACAGTTCACCATTGTGCTGGAAACCGAGCAAACGGGCTATCCGGTTTATTACACCCTGGATGGCTCCGACCCGGATACGGCTTCCCTGCTGTATGAAAAACCGATCGTGATTGACCAAACGGCCACCATCAAAGCCGGAATTTTTAAAGACGGAAAGCTGAAGGAACGCTATGCGGAGAAGTCGTTCTTATACCACAAAGCCCTGGGGAAGCCCGCGTGGCTGAAAATCCAGCCCAATCCCAGGTATGGTGGAAATGGCGCACAAACGCTGGTGGACGGTATGACGGGTTCGCGCAAACACAACGACGGCTACTGGCTGGGATTTAAAGGCGATGATCTGGATCTCACTGTGGATTTGAAACAGACGACTCTTGTTCACCGTGTGGCCGTCAACTTTTACCAGCGACAGGCTTCCTGGATTTTTCTGCCCGTGGAAGTGAAAATCGAAGTGCTGAACGACCGCCGGGAAGTCGTGGCATCCAAAATCCTGAAGCCGCAGGCCAAACCCGATGCCGAAGGCACCCTCATCGAAACTTTTAGGGCGGTTTTTCAGGATGTGAAAGGCAGCGCCATCCGGATTACGGCAAAAAATATCGGCACCTGCCCGCCCTGGCACCGCGGCGCGGGACAACCAGCCTGGATGTTCGCCGACGAGGTGATCGTAAACTGAGCCTCCTGACCTTTCAGGTGGAGTTGCGACCGGAACGCCCGCCTGAACGGAACGGGCAGGAAGTGAAAGGAGCAACCTCCTGAAAGGTCGAAGAAAAACCGGGCCTTTTTAGAACCACTTTTTCATTTCCACCTTTCAAATCCCGGCCGTACAGGTTTGCTACGACCTGAAAGCTGCATCCCCCACTGGTCGAAGTTTGTAACTTCTACCTCTTATCGCCCCGGTATTCGTCCTTGCCCTCCCCACCGCCAATTTTTTGTTACTTTACAAAAAAATTACCCGGTTTATCCGGCTTTGAAGTCTGATGTCATGAAGAAACTTTTTACTGCTTTCGTTCTGCTGATTCTGTTCAACGCCTGTTCAAGCCACAAGACGAACAAGCCGGTGGATTTCGTCAATCCCTTCATCGGGACGGGCGGCCACGGCCACACTTATCCCGGTGCCACCGTTCCTTTCGGGATGGTGCAGCTTAGTCCCGATACCCGAAAAGACAGTTGGGACGGCTGCTCGGGTTATCATTATTCCGACAGTGTGGTCTTCGGCTTCAGCCACACCCACCTGAGCGGGACAGGCATCGGCGACTACGGCGATATCCGCCTGATGCCCCTGACGGGTGAACTGAAAACCGAACCCGGAACGTCCGAAAACCCCGACGCCGGCTATGCCTCCCGTTTCGACCACGGGCACGAAATGGCACAGCCCGGTTTCTACGCCGTCCGCTTGAGCGACTACAACATTTTCGTGGCACTGACGGCTACCGAAAGGGCCGGTTTTCACAAATACCTATTCCCCGCTGCCGACAGTGCCTTCATCCTCATCGACCTGAAAGAAAGCGTGGTAAGCGAAACCATCCTGGAATCGGAAGTGGAGGTGGTGAACGACAGCACCATCAGGGGGTTTCGCCGCAGCCGCGGATGGGCAGCCGATCAGTACATTTATTTCCACGCCGTGTTCTCAAAGCCTTTCGACGACTGGGGGATTGTGGAAAATACGCAGCGCAAAAACGGACTGTCCGCTGCCTCGGGAACCGACCTGAAAGCCTTCGTACGCTATGCCACCCAAAGCCGGGAACTGATTTTTGTAAAAGTGGGCATCTCCGCCGTGGATTACAAAGGCGCCGAAAACAATCTGCAGCACGAGATTCCCGGATGGAATTTTGCGGAAGTCAAAGCCCGGGCACGTGAAAAATGGAACCGGGAACTGGGACGCATTCGCGTCGAAGGAGCTTCGGAAGCGCGGAAAACCGTCTTTTACACCGCCCTTTACCACAGCCTGCTGGCACCCAACATCTACAGCGATGCCGACGGACGCTACCGCAAGCATCGCCGGCAGATTGCCCGTTCCGAAACGCCCCGTTACACGGTCTTCTCGCTCTGGGATACTTTCCGCGCCCTGCATCCCCTGTTCACCGTCATTCAGCGGGAGCGCACCGTCGAGCTCATCGAAACCATGCTGGATTTTTACACCATTGACGGCCTTTTGCCCGTGTGGGAACTGGCTGCCAACGAAACCGACTGCATGATCGGATACCATGCCGTACCCGTCATCGCGGATGCCTATGCCAAGGGCATCCGGGGTTTCGATGCAGCGCTGGCCCTGGAGGCCATGCAGGCTTCGGCCCAATCGGGACTCTTCGGCCTGGAATGGTACACTGCCAAAGGCTACATCCCCGCCGACAAAGCAGGCGAGTCGGTTTCCAAAACCCTGGAATACGCTTACGACGACTGGTGCATCGCCCGGATGGCGCAAATGCTGGAAAACGAAGAGGTGTACGACACCTTCATCCGGCGGGCGCAGTACTACAAAAACATTTTCGATAAAGAAAGCGGCTTTTTCAGGGGAAAAAGCAACGGCAGTTTCGTGGAGCCTTTCGATCCCGCTCAGGTGAATTTCATGCTCACCGAAGCCAACACCTGGCAATACAATTTTTTCGTCCCCCAGGATGTGAACACCCACATCGACCTGCTGGGCGGCAACGAGGCATACATCGCCAAACTCGACGAGCTGTTCTCCGCCTCGGGTCTTTCGGGAAGGAAGCAGTCCGACATCACCGGCCTCATCGGGCAGTACGCCCACGGCAACGAGCCCAGCCACCACATGGCTTACCTTTACAGTTTTGCCGGTGCGCCCTGGAAGACGCAGGAACTGGTGCACCGCATCACCAACGAGCTGTATTCGGCGCAGCCCGACGGCCTCAGCGGCAACGAGGACTGCGGACAAATGTCGGCATGGTACGTGCTGAGTGCCATGGGTTTTTATCCCGTAACGCCGGGAAGCCCGAATTACATCCTCGGTACACCGGCCTTCGAACAAGCGGAAATCCGCCTGGAGAACGGAAACACATTCCGCATCAAAGCGAACAATCTTTCGCCCGGGAACTTTTATGTGCAGTCGGTCAACTGGAAGGGCGAACCGTGGACAAAGTCCTACATCACCCACGACATGATCATGGAGGGCGGGGAGTTGGTGTTCGAGATGGGGCCTGCACCCAACAAATCGTGGGGCAGTGCGCCCGGCGAGCGTCCCGTACAACGCATTGCCGGCCGGCTGATCACCCCGGTGCCTTACTTTCAGCCTGCCGTCCGTACTTTCGAAACCGAACTGGAGATTTCCCTTTCCGATCTGGTGGAAGACGCCACACTTTACCTGAGCACCGATCCCGCCTATTTCGGCAAATACGTCCGTCCCCTGCGGTTCGACCGCAGCTCGAAGCTGTATGCCAAAGCCGTGTGGAATGGTCGGGAAAGCTTTGCGGAAACGGCAGAATATTACCGCATTCCCAAAGGCCGAAAAGTAAAACTGAAGCATCCTTACAGCAAACAATACACTGCCGGTGGCGACCTGGCGCTGGTGAACACCCTGCGCGGGGGCAGCGACTTCCGCACGGGCAACTGGCAGGGCTACCACGGTGTTGACCTGGATGCCGTCATCGACCTGGGAGAAAGCCGGTTTGTACTCAAGATCGGCGCCGGATTTTTGCAGGACCAGAATTCATGGATCTTCATGCCCGAGTGGGTACGCTTTGAAGTTTCAGCCGACGGGAAAACTTTTGCACCGGCCGGAAAGATCAGCAACAAGATTGACCCGCGTTACGAAGGCTCCGTGATCCGGGATTTTGTGGTTGACGGCGTTAACAAGAAGATCCGTTTTGTCCGCATTCTTGCCAAAAACAGGGGCCTTTGCCCTGCTTGGCACAAAGGTGCCGGCGAGCCTGCCTGGATTTTTGTGGATGAGCTTTGGGTGGAGTAAAGGTCTGCACTGTGCGCACGAGAACAGTGAGTTATTTTTCATCCTGAGATTCCGGAATTGTTGTACAGTAAGCCTGTCGGAAAACCTGCCCCTGGCCATCGAAGCCCCTGAACCATACTGAAAGATTCTTACAGCAGGTTATGCCTCCCACGCAACAAGAACACTGGTTTCCTGTTTAGGCAATGTAATAGCGACGGCTCGGTGGACACTGATTTCGGGGATAACGGGCTTGTTGTTTCCTCACCCGGTCAGCTTACAATCAAAATGTTCGATCTCACCGGGAAACACCTCAAAACGTTTCGTGATGAAGCAAGTTTGCCCAAAGGGGAACATACAATTAGTTTTGATCTGGAAGGAATTGATGCAGGTCTTTACCTCCTTGAATTAAAAGCTGGTAGTTGCAGCCGTAAGCTAAAGCTGATAAAACAATGGGTTTCCCCTGGGAAAGAGACTTACGCAGGCGATAGTTTTTCGGCATGCCGGGAGCCTGCTCTTCTGCGCCCTGTTCCGGAAGGTTTTGTCCACCAGGTGAGCCTGAGTGAACTACCAGGTCTCCTTTAGCCAGTTGTACGGCTTCCGTTTGATCCATTGTGCGCGGGTAAAATCAGGGAAATCCTGCACTTCGCCATTGTTGGCGATGGATACTTCTGAAAGTGGTGTAATGGCACTCCAGGCAGCGGCATCGTAGGCGTCCAGCGGTGGTGCAATATTGCGTTTGGCCGATTCAACGAAAGCGTTGAGCACAAACCAGTCCATGCCGCCATGTCCGGCCCCTTCGGCATCATCACCAAATTTTTGCCAGAGCGGGTGGTCGTAATTCTTGAGCCACCCGCCGGCCTCATCCCAACGGTGGGGTTTGGAAACACCCTCAATGTAGATTCTGCTGCCATCCACTTCCCATAGGCCTTTGGTTCCCTGCACCCGGAATCCCAAAGAATACGGCCGTGGCAAATTAGTGTCGTGGGTAACGATGATGGTTTCGCCATTGGCAGTATTGATGGTGGTGGTGACCACATCACCCAGTTTCCATTTCAGTTTGGCATTTTGATTGTCGGCGCCGCCTTTTTCGACAATATAATTATGCAACCCTCTTGATTTGGTGGCGTGTGAGGTAAGCGAAACAAAACGGTTTCCGCGGTTGATATCAGCATAAGCTGCAATTGGTCCCACGCCATGGGTAGGGTAGAGGTCGGCATTGCGTTTGAGGCTGTGGAGGGTGCGCCATTGTGCTTCGCTGGTGGCTTTGTCGCCAAACAGCACGCCACCGCCGTAGGGCTGCATGCCGTTGTTGAATTTCACTTCACGCAAATCGTGTTGGTAACCACAGCGGTAATGCACCAATTCGCCAAAAACACTTTGTTTCACCATATTTAAAACCGCCATCACATCGCGGCGGTAATTCACATTTTCGAGTATCATCATGTGGGTGCCCGTTTCCTCGTGGGTATTCACCAGGTCCCAGCACTCGGCCAAAGAAGTGGCAGCCGAAACCTCGGTTCCGGCATATTTCCCGGCTTTCATGGCATCAACAGTCATGGGGGTGTGCCACAACCAGGGAGTCGAAATAATGACGGCATCCACTTTATCGAGTTCCAGCAGATGACGGTAATCGTGATCATCGTTGCCAAACTCTTCTGCTTTGTGTTGTCCTGCTTTTGCAATATGCTGCTGGCAGATTTTTAAGCGCTCGGGGTCGATGTCGCAAATGGCAGTTATTTCCACATCATTTCGCCGCAAGGCATTGGTAAGGTGGTTTGTCCCCCTCAGGCCCACGCCGATAAATCCCAGTCGTAATTTTGAACCGGTTGTTCTTTTGCCGAAGGCGATGGATGGCGCCACGGCCAGTCCTGCACCTGCAATGGTTGTTGTCTTGATAAAATCGCGTCTTTTAATTCCCATGGTTTTTATTTATTGGATGATTATTTTTTGTGTTTGAGTCGGAAAACCCTTCCCGCTGATGCGGAGGAAATAAACCCCTGTTTTGAGTCTGCCTGTGCCGATGGAGAACTCATTTCCCGTGCCATCAGTTTGATAAACGAGCAAACCGCCAAAGCCAAAAGTTTCAATTTTTGCCGTACTATTTCCTGCGGCCAGCCTTTGAACATTAATATTTCCCCCGCTTTGTAAAATTGTAGGAAAAATATTAAAGGGGACTTCCTGCATGCGCTTATCGGCGATGCCGGAAAAATTTTCTGTACCAAGATAGCCAATACTTTGTCCCGCGGCCAGCCTGTCCGATTCGATGGTCAGTAGCGGGTTGTTGCCTCCTGCCGAAACTGTACATTCCAATGTTTCGCCGGGTGCCAGCAGTTTTAAGGATTGAGGTGAGCGCACACCGTTTACACTAATAAACGCATCGTAATAAATGGGGGCAACCCCACTGTTCTTCACCACCACTACCGATGAATCGGTTTTGGTTTTGAACGAAACAATCTTGAATCGATAACCTGAAGCCAGGCTTGCCTGTTTGATGCGATCGGTGGTTTGGTAATTGGGCTGGTCGTTGCCAATGATGTAGGTCATGTGAAAATCTTCGGCGTAAAATTCCCAGGGTTTCCCGTAAGGGCCGTCGGGCCAGTCGAGCACATGCTGCTGGTCGTAGTCAGAATAGTAACTGAACTCGCCACCTGCCGGTGATTTTTTATAACGTTCCCTGCCAAAAAAATTCCAGCTTTCGGTATTGTAATTGCCGGGTTCGCCAAAGCCGTCATGCATAAACGAATCATCGAAATTACCGAAATGCAGGTTCAGTAACCCGGGTTTTTCCTCGAAAGGGGAATAGGCGTCGTCGGCTGCATCTATGGAACAACTAAAAGGTGTAAGTACAAAAGTAGTGTCCAAATGGCGAAAAAAATCTTCCTGAAAAGCCTTGCTTGGGAAGGTGACCCCTAACTCAAATGGGCCGTCGTAAATGTGGTATTCGGCCCACAAACCAAATCCGACCTGAATAAATGCCAGCCGGGGATCGTTGTCGTAACGCTCGGCAAATTTGGTATAAAATTCCAAAGTAAATCGTTGTAATTCCGCATTAGTCCAGTCGGGAAACCAGGTGGTTTTTCCTTCAGAAATCCCTTCGGTCTCGTTGTAATCGTCCATGGCTTTCAGGTAGTCGGGTACGGAAGTTTCGTAACCCGGGTACACATAGCGGAAACGAAAAATGGCCTGGTGCTTCCGCGAAGCGATGTCGGCCAGTTTTACCTCCACAGCATCCCAGTTGTACACGCCATTTTCAACTACCACATCGTTAAAAAGCAGGTAAGAAAATTCCATCGAAATGGCTTCTTCACCCGCTTCGATGTGTTCCCCCTGCCAGAAAACAATACCCGTCATGGGCTGTACCTGTGTGATGAGGGTGTCGATTTGGATGTCGATAAAATCGTCTCCAAAGTTTAACTGGGCTGTTGTTCTGCCAATTAAAAAGACAAGGAAAACAACAAGCAATAATTCAGAAATATATCTTTTCATTTTTCTTTGTGTAAAGATATAAATCTTTGCCGGTTTAAACAGCTGTTGAGCCGGGAAGGCTTATGGCTTTTTCTTTTCTTCCCCGCCAATAATAAGGTTCAGTGCTTTTTGGGCAATCCTTTCGGTAAAGCCCGAAACAAAGGCAATGGTGTAGTAATCCACATCGCGCGAAATACTAAAGTTGAGTAACTGAATGCTGTCCAGCAACGAAGACCTGAGCAGGAAGTATATAAAAATGGTGAACCCAACGCCTACCGCTATTTTGCTTAAAACGATAAAAGTATTGGTCGATATTTCTGAGATGCGCGAAAAAGCAGCCTGGTTGCGGGTGAATAAAATAGAACTTGTAATGGCACCCAAAAGCCCGAAAAGAATAATGCCGTACATCATGGTGTCGTATTCGGGCAGTTCCCCCGATTCTGAAATGCTGCTGCTGACGAAAAAAAACAGAAGTGCGGTAACTATGGCCAGCAGCGCAAACAGCATGCGGTATAAACCGGCAGTCAGCCGGTTTTGGTAATACAAATTATTGTAGTGTTCATCTTTTAAAGCGGTGGCCCGTACTACCGTTGTGGCTGGCGGAGCGGAATAACCTTCCGTTTCGGGCTTGCCTATCAATTCTTCAATGGCTTTTCTTCTCCAGCTATTTAGTTTCACCGTTTCTGAAATCAGGGTTTTACATATTTCTGTGCGTTCACCGTCAGTCATCCCAAAAATCTCCTGACGCTGGGCAGTATGAAAACATTTCCATGCCTCATCAAACTTTCTTAATTCAAGAAATTCTTCTGATTCCTTAAGCAAGCGTTTTGCTTCGACAGCCCATGGGGCGTCTTCATGTTTTCCGTTTTTTATCCGAAAATCGAGTTCGGCCTTGAAAGTAGTGAGCGAACCTCTCAGTCGGGAATAGCGGAGAGCAGAATCCAAAGGAAGTATTTTTTCAAGTTGCTTAATCAGGTAATTTGCCATGGCAGATAAAAGCTTAAATAGTCCAAACATTTATACTGTGATCATACTGTTTAAGTTACACCGGTAAAACAAGTCTTGACGCTCAATCCAATTTGCCTTTTGCGATTAAAATACCTTTGGTCAGCAAAGTGAAAAAGTTGAGTTAAATGAAGCCGGGATTTATGATGAAATCCATGGTGAAGGAGAGCTGCTGGTGCTGTTACTTTGGTATATGGGCAGCAACAAGATTTATGACCGTTGGCTTGAAGATTGGTCAAAAAAATATCAGCTTATATTTCCGGTTTTTTTTCGCGGACCATGCAACCCGAAGGGAACATGTGCATCAGTAAATAGAAGAGCGTCTACGGTTGTGGGCGCGTTTTGGCAAAAGTATTACCTTTGCCCTTTAGCCGTAAAACCTGAAAATGGGTATTTATATCCCCGGAAAACGCCACCCTGTGAAAAAGTTACTTTTATTTATCGGCCTGCTTCAGTTTGCAAATGTATCTGCCCAACAGTACGGGCTTGTTCACAATCATTTACCGGCATTTTACGTCTTTGGCGTTGAGCAAATTACTTTTTCCATTGACTCGTCAAGTGCTTTTTCCGGTGATACGGTTTACTTCGCTTACACAAGCATCAGGGATACTTCAAACAATGGCGGTTGCGACAATTGTCTGGATGCCGGCGGTGGCCAGATTTTGGGAAGGGTGTTGCTTCAATCGGATGCCAAAACAAGTATCATTAATTTCCAGGGCGATTCTGTTCATTACTTTCGGCAAACCATGCCGGGGGAAAGTTATGTGTTTTATCAATATCCGAATGGGATGCGTATTGAAGCCACACATTTTCAAAGCGTTTATGAAGAAGTGCTGGGTACGATGGATTCGGTAAAATACTTCAGCTTGCAGGCTTTCGGCCTTTCAGGTGATTCTGTCGACAATGATTTTAACGGGGAGGTTTTTCAATTGAGCCAGGCTCACGGATTGGTGTCAACATTCGACAATTACCTTTTTCCACTTTTGCCCTACCGTTACGAACTGAGCGGTTTTTCCAATCCGGTAAGCGGTGTTTACGGCATCGGTTGGAAGGCTGTTTTTAACATTGATATTGGCGACGAGTTTCATATCCGCGAACAGCAAGACCAGTGGTTTTATAATGAAGTTGTATTGCATTAGAGAAAAGATTAGGATTTAATTATGGAACAAGATAAAAAAATAGAAATTTTAAACAAACAAATACAAAAATTGGATGATCCTGATTTTGACCATCATAATTGGTATACTGAAACAGGAAATCGATTAAAACTAATTTTTGAAGATGCAGATGATAGAATACATCAATTAAAATCCCCAATGCATAGACCTGAATATATGTTGAGCGGGATAGTTGTAGAAAAATTAATAAAAGATTGGAAACGATTATTGGAGGGATACAAGGAGGAGTTAGATTTGTTAGGTGAAGAAATGCCCGAAATTGAAACCATAGAAAATGGCAATTTTATTGACTCTGAAAGAATATTAGAGTTAACAAAAATTACGTCTGATGAATTTGATTTTTCTAAATTAATTGCTCTGAGTCAAGAATTGAACTGGAATTATTCAAATGGAAACTATTTAACAGTTTCAATGCTTAGCAGAGCAATAATTGATCATATTCCACCAATCTTTGGAATGGGAAAGTTTAATGAAGTGGCAAATAATTGTGGTGGCAAAAGTTTTAAAAAAAATATGTTAAACTTGAACAACTCACTAAGAAATATTGCAGATAATTATTTGCATCAAACAATTAGAAATTCAGAAATTCTTCCGAATAAAACTCAGATTGATTTTAAAAATGATTTTGATGTATTATTTGCAGAAATTATTAGAATCTTTAAATAAATAGTGAGATGAGAAAATTTGGAAAAACCATAAAGTTATTTCTTATAGATGGCGAACCAAGTGGTCGAATGACTTGTGAATTATCGAATTGGACTGGTAAAGCCTATAAGATTCCAAGGATTCAAATAAAAGAATCTTATGAAAGAAAAGATTTGAAGAAAACAGGAATTTATTTGCTTTTTGGGAAAAATGATGAAGGTAAAAATCAGATATATATTGGAGAAGCAGAAACAATTATTGACCGATTAAAACAACACTTATCACAAAAGGACTTTTGGAACGAAGTAATTCTATTTATAAGTAAAGATGAAAATTTAAATAAAGCACATGTGAAGTATTTAGAGAATAGATTGTATGAATTAACAAAGGAGGTTAAACGGTATTCTATTGAAAATAATTCAACGCCTGCAAAATCATCAATTTCAGAATCTGAAATTGCAGAAATGGAAGAATTTATTGAAAATATAAAACTTTTAACTAATACATTAGGGCATAAAGTTTTTGAAAAACTTGTTAATGATTCAATTCAAAAGACTGATAGAACAGTATTTTTAATTAATGCAGCGAGAGGAGCAAAAGCAAAAGGTTTTCCGAGTTCAAGTGGTTTTATAGTTTTAAAAGAAAGTGAAATTGCAACATCAATAGTTACTTCAATTCATAAACCTTTAAAAAATATTAGAGAGAAACTTATTAATGAAAAGATAATTGTTCCAAAAGATGATAAATTAATTTTTGTTAGTGATTATGAATTTTCAAGTCCTTCAACAGCAGCAGCAATTGTAATGGGCAGAAATGCAAATGGATTAACCGAATGGAAACTAAAAAATGGTAAAAATCTAAGAGAGTACGAGACAAATGAGAAGAGTAATTAAAAAAACGCAATACAACACGCAATATAAAAAAATTGGGCAGATAGTGCTAAATATGAATATTTTAACTATAAATAAACAACGTTGTAAATTGAAATATTGGTGTTTCAAAATGCCCAACTTTTCATATTGCCACCGAAGACAGCACAACTTATAAAATAAGTTTTATTACAGATAAGATACGGACAGTTGTAGCGACAGAAGATTTTTTGGATTCTGTACGGTTTGTGTACCAGGAGTGCTGGCGAAAAACGGTGTACCGCCCGGACGGAATCGACACAACTTACGTTAGCGATACCCTTATTGAAGAAATGGTAAGAAGAAATTCGGCGATTTTGTGGCAGGATTTGTCGTGGTTGGATTTGTATGCCGGGCAGTTCTACAGCAGTAATGAACAAGGGTATTCAGGTGTTCGTCAGATAAAAACCAACAGCTTCAATGGGCGGGGGCAAAAGTACATCAGGCGCAGCGAAATCGATGGCGACAGTTGTTTGAATTATACAATTATTTGCCCCAACTGGCCCGAAGATTATTTTGTTGAAGGATGTGGCGGCCCCTTTTATGTTTATCCGGGATTTGGTCTGGAAAGCCGGCGCGAGCTGCGTTATTTTAAAAAGGGCGGTGAGCAATGGGGATTCCCTCTGGCCGACGATTGTAACGACCTGATCAGTAGTGCAGATGTGCATGCATCGCTTGATGACGGTCTGCTTGTTTACCCCAATCCGTTCACCCGACAATTGTTTGTAAGCAGCAAAACAGCAATGATTTCGGTGCTGCGTATTTTCGATGTTTCGGGAAACTTGCAAATTATCGAAAAGGTGGATGGCTACCATGCGCTTCTCAATACTTCCCTGTTGCCGGCAGGACTTTATCTTGTTGAAATACAAGGGTCGGATGGACAAATATTTCGACAGAAAATAATCAGGAAATAGAAACTTTAAATCAAATTCTGATGAAGAAAACCACGTTCTGTTTTATCGCACTCAGTGTTATTTTTGTTTTCGTTGTTAAACGGGGTGCAGCGCAAACTGAGTTTTCGAAGGTGTACTACCAGGAGTTTCAGTCTTTACACGTCAATTCAGTGGCGACTGCTTTTAATGGTTCTTACGTTATTGCCGGTGAAGAAACAACCAGTACTTTTTGCCCGCGATTAATTTGACAGGCGATACACTTTGGAACAAAACCATTCTGGGAAAGGACAATTATGAAATGTTTTTGTATGTAAATATACTATCCCTTTTGGGTTCCCCCTTCTTGTTTGTTGCCAGTTATCTAAACCCTGATTCAGACCATCTGGATGTAATGTGTTTAAAGCTTGATGTGGATGGGAACATGATTTGGAGTAAGACTTTTGATTTTGGCAGCACAGCCGAACCCTACGCAGTTATACAAACTATTGATAAAGGTTTTATAATAACAGGTCGTATCTTGCAGGATGTCCAACCGCACCGGAAGATTTTGGTTTTGAAACTTGACAGCTCGGGTGAGGTGCAGTGGTCAAAGATGATGGCTGGCGGAGATGTTGTCAACCAGGCTTATTCCATGAAGCAATCAGCTGTTTTGAAAGCAACGGAAATAAAAGCTGACCTGAGTGGCAGCCCGGGGGGTATTTACTTTTTGAGAATCAGGAACAACAACAAAGTGTATTCCCGGAAAATAGTGCGGTACTGATTTAGCCAAAAAAAGGCTGCCCGTCAACGGACGGGCAGCCCAAAACTACTTTTCAATGAAAGCGCTTACTTCATCGGGTATTTATTAAATATCTCTCCCGAACGCATCAGTATGTCAACATACTGTGCCCTGCGGTAAGCGTAGGGGTCTTTGATGTTTTTCTTCGACAACTTGCCGCGGAAAGCACCCAGGCTTTCGTACTGGTTGTTGGCCATCCATATTTCGATGTCTTCAAGGATCTTGGTGATTTGCTGTGCCCCATGCTTGTAGATTGTGCTCACCACTTGCACAACATCGGCACCGGCAAGTATCATCTTAATGACGTCTTCACCGGTAAAAATACCCCGGTTGGCACAGATGTCAGCCTTCATGTTTCCATAAAGCAAACCCGTATATTTCATGGGCAGCCGGCTTTCTGCAGAGGTGCTCAGGTTGTAAGGGAATTCCATTTTTTCCAGTTGTATGTTAATGTCGGGCTGGAAAAGTTTGTTGAAAAGCACAAAGCCGTCAACCCCTTTTTTGTCCATTTCATTAAAGGTATACAGCGGGTTGGTGTAAAAAGGGCTCAGTTTAACACTTACCGGAATCTTCACAGCTTTCTTGACACCTTCAATAATATCGAGTTCCTCGTTCAGGATGGAGCGCCCTTCCATTTCAAAGTCTTTCGGGTTGTTGTAAAAATTGAGCTCCAGTGCATCGGCACCCGACTCTTCCAGTTTTTTGGCATAGGCGTACCACGAGTCGTCGAAAATGGCATTCAGGCTGGCGATGAGTGGGATGTTGATTGCTTTCCGGGCATCCCTGAAGTGCATCAGGAACTCTTCGGGGCTGGCCTCGTAAATGTCTGTTGGAAACAGCGACGTCATTTCGGCATGGCGGTGGTCGTAATCTTTGAGGTCTTGTTCGAGTTCCAGGTTCTCAAGCTGGATTTGCTCTTCAAACAACGATTTGTAAACGATGGCGGCAGCGCCGGCCTCCTCCAGTTTTTTAATCATATCGAGGTTCTGTACCAGGTTGCTGGCACCAACAATAACGGGATTCTTTAATTCCAATCCCAGGTATTTCGCTTTTAAATTCATGACTGTTTTTTTAAGGGAAATTGAGGCGTAAAATTAAGATAATTTCAATTTCAATGCGGACAGAATACTAATTAAATTGATTTTAAATTGACAACCAGGCGGTTAATTTTAGGAATAGAATAAGCAGGTTTGTTTTATTATTGAGTACTTTCGCACGAAATTTTATTACTGAAAATTAACATTACTTTCTAAATAAAACAATGATGGAAAGAAAGAAAAGATTTATCACTTGTGATGGAAACTATGCCGCTGCCCACGTGGCATATATGTTTAGCGAAGTAGCTGCTATTTACCCCATTACGCCTTCTTCAACAATGGCCGAGTATGTTGACGAATGGGCCGCCTACGGCAGAAAGAATATATTTGGTGAAACGGTAAAAGTAACCGAGATGCAGTCGGAAGGTGGTGCCTCCGGTGCTGTGCACGGCGCTTTGCAGGCGGGTGCCCTCACCACTACTTTTACAGCCTCGCAGGGTCTGCTGCTGATGATCCCGAATATGTACAAAATGGCCGGCGAATTGTTACCTGCCGTTTTTCACGTCAGTGCCCGCAGCCTTGCCGCCCAGGCGCTCTCCATTTTTGGCGACCACAGCGATGTGATGAGCGTCCGCCAAACCGGCTTTGCCATTCTGGCCACCGGCAGCATCCAGGAGGAGATGGACATTGCCCCCATCGCCCACCTGGCCGCCATCAAAAGCAGGATTCCTTTCCTGCACATGTTTGACGGTTTCCGTACCTCGCACGAAATTCAAAAAGTGGAGTATTTTGAACACGAAGACCTCGAACATCTATTTCCATGGGAAGAGGTTCAAAAATTTAGGGACAACGCCCTGAACCCCGAACACCCGGTAACCCGCGGAACGGCACAAAACCCCGATATTTATTTCCAGTCGCGCGAAGCGGCCAACCGTTTTTATGAACCCATTCCCGACCTGGTGGAAGAATATATGCAGGAAATCACCAAAATGACAGGTCGTGAATACCATCCGTTTTCCTACTACGGCGATCCGAAAGCAGAAAATATTATTGTTGCGATGGGCTCGGTTACCGAAACCATCCGCGAAACCGTTGATTATTTAAACAACAAAGGCAAAAAACTGGGCATGATTGCTGTGCATTTGTACCGCCCGTTTTCTGAGAAATACTTTATGAAAGTGGTGCCCAAATCGGTTAAACGAATTGTCGTACTTGACCGTACCAAAGAACTGGGTGCCAATGGTGAACCTTTGTATCTTGATATTAAAGATATATTTTACGGAAAAGAAAACCAACCGCTTATTGTGGGTGGCCGCTACGGTTTGAGTTCGAAAGACACCACCCCGGCACAGATTATTTCTGTTTTCGAAAACCTCGCACTGAAAGAACCAAAAAATCAGTTTACCGTTGGTATTGTTGATGATGTAACTTTCAAGTCATTGCCCCTTCTCCCAGAAGTCAGCATCAGCGACAAAAGCACTTATGAAGCCAAGTTTTATGGCCTGGGTGCTGACGGAACTGTGGGCGCCAACAAAAACTCCATCAAAATTATCGGGGAAGCCACCGACAAATATGCACAGGCTTATTTTGCCTACGATTCGAAGAAATCGGGCGGGATTACTATTTCTCACCTGCGCTTTGGCGACACCCCCATCCGTTCGACCTACCTGGTTGGAACACCTGATTTTGTGGCTTGCCACGTTCCTTCGTATCTCACAAAATACGATATGCTGAAGGGGCTGAAAAAAGGCGGAACTTTCCTCTTGAACAGCATTTGGGATGAAGAAGAAACCAAACGCCGTTTACCCGATTCCATGAAAAAATACATGGCAGAAAACAACATCAGGTTCTACAGCATTAACGCTACCAAAATTGCCTCCGATATTGGATTGGGCAACCGAACCAATACCATTATGCAGGCAGCCTTTTTCAAGGTTTCGGAAGTCATTCCCTATGCCGATGCCGAGGAACACATGAAAACCTTCATCCACAAAACCTATGGAAATAAAGGTGAAGAAATTGTAAATATGAATTATGCCGCCGTTGACCGGGGTGGCAATGTTACCGAGATTAAAGTACCTGCTGAATGGGCCAAACTGAAAGGTGAGGATGAGGGGGAAAATACGGACCATCTGCCTGATTTTATCCGCGATGTTGTCCGTCCAATTGAAGCCTTAAAAGGGGACGAGTTGCCCGTTAGCGCTTTCCTGGGACGCGAAGATGGTACTTTCCCCCCGGGGACGGCAGCCTACGAAAAGCGGGGTATTGCCGTAAACGTACCCGAATGGCAGGCTGACAATTGTATCCAGTGCAACCAATGTGCTTATGTTTGTCCACACGCTGCCATCAGGCCGTTTTTGCTGGATGAAGAAGAAGCAAAAAATGTTCCGGAAGGAACCGTTCTGCTGGAAACCAAAGGAAAACTTGCCCCGCATAAATACCGTATCCAGGTGAGTGTGCTCGACTGTACCGGTTGTGGCAGTTGTGCCGATGTTTGCCCTTCCAAAGAAAAATCATTGATCATGAAGCCGCTTGACGGCCAGATGGGAGAAGTTCCCCGCTGGGATCACTTGATTAAAAATATCACCGTAAAAGACACTGTTGTCGATAAATTTTCTTCGGTGAAAAACAGCCAGTTCGCGCAAACCCTGTTTGAATTCTCGGGTGCCTGTGCAGGCTGTGGCGAAACCCCTTACATCCAGTTGGCCACCCAATTGTTTGGCGACCGGATGATGATTGCCAATGCCACCGGTTGTTCATCCATTTACGGCGGTTCGGCCCCGGCAACACCGTATACGACAAATGCCGAAGGCAAAGGGCCGGCCTGGGCCAACTCATTGTTCGAAGACAATGCCGAGTATGGTTTTGGCATGGCAACAGCTGTTCGAAAAATGCGCGACCGCATTGAGCGCTTTATGACCGAAGCCATCGAAAATGGAACAAGTACCGACCGCAAAGAAGCGTATGAAGCATGGATTGCTGCCAGGGAAAACGGGGAAGAATCCAAAGCTGCTTCTGCAACAGTTTCGGATTTACTGAAAGATGCCAAGGACGAAGAAGCCAAAAAACTGATGGAACTTGAACAGTATTTCATCAAAAAATCGCAATGGATTTTCGGTGGCGACGGTTGGGCTTACGACATTGGTTTTGGCGGGCTGGACCATGTGCTGGCCTCCGGCGAAGATGTGAATGTGTTGGTAATGGATACCGAGGTGTATTCCAATACCGGCGGACAATCGTCCAAGGCCAGCCAAACTGGTCAGGTGGCCAAATTTGCCACGGCAGGTAAGGTCGTGGGCAAGAAAGATCTCGGCGCCATTATGATGACCTATGGTTATGTATATGTTGCTCAGGTTGCGATGGGCGCGAACCAGAACCAGTACTTTAAGGCCCTTAAAGAAGCTGAGGCTTTTCCCGGCCCATCGTTGATTATTGCCTACTCGCCATGTATTGCCCACGGTTTGCGCAGCACCATGGCCAAATCGCAGCTCGAAGAAAAACTGGCTGTTGAAGCCGGCTACTGGACGCTTTACCGTTACAACCCACTGCTGGAGCTGGAAGGCAAGAACCCCTTCCAACTGGATTCGAAAGAACCCGACTGGAGCAAGTTTGAGCATTTCCGCGACGGCGAGGTTCGTTTCCTTTCGCTGAAAAAGACTTTCCCCGAAAAGGCCAGGGAACTGACAAAACAGGCGTTGAAAAATTCGCAGTGGCGTCACAACTTCTATAAGCGCCATGCGGAGATGGATTTCTCCAACAAGGCTTAAGACCATTTCGGTAAATACGAAAACACCAGAACCGCCTCAATATTGAAGCGGTTCTTTTTTTGCCTTTATTCTTTCTTCAAACCGGCAGAGAGGCGGAGTTCCGGAGGGATCAAGACTCAAAAAATACGGTGCTCACTGTACATTTGGAAAGCAGCGGTTTTCTATTCGGGATGTCTTAATTGGGTCTTAATTAAGAATGATTTTAAATTATTTCTTAATTTTGTAGCACATTTCCAAACACACTCCGACTTCATAATCGTTTTTTCCCTTTCCAAAAAAGAGGGAGTTGTGTATTCACCAATCTCATTATATCATGAAATTAAACTCAATTTTTCTTGTCGTAATTCTTTTGATTGCAAAAAACATCCTTGCCCAGGTCGCCATCAACAAAGATGGCAGCCAGGCTGACAGTTCGGCCATGCTTGACATCAGTGCGACCGATGCCGGGCTACTCATTCCCCGGATGACTTATCTCCAGCGGGATGCCATTGTCAATCCCGCACAGGGTTTGCTGGTCTTCAGCACTACCGACAAAAACTTTTATGTTCACAACGGCACAGCATGGATAACAGTGCTGAGTTCAACATCCGGCTGGGCTTTGTCGGGCAACAGCAACTCGGTTAACGGAACGCATTTTATCGGCACTACGAATGATCAGGACCTGGATTTCCGCACCAATGATGTGGTCCGCCTTACGATTACACAATCGGGGCAGTTGGAAATATTGAATACCGGACAATCGGTTTTTATCGGGGAAGGTGCAGGTGCCAGTGATAATTTATCCGACAATAAAAATGTTTTGATTGGCTACCAGGCCGGGACCTCAACCTCCAGCGGTTATAATAATACCGCCATTGGTCACTCCGCACTCAATACCAACACCAGCGGCGATTTCAATACCGCAATTGGAAATCAGGCATTGAAGTCCAACATCATGGGGAACGGAAATACCGCCATTGGCAGCAGCGCCTTGTTGTTCACCACCACCTATGGCAATACCGCAACGGGCAGCAATGCGCTCCGGGATAATACAACCGGCAGCTACAATACGGCCAGCGGCAGTAGTTCATTGCAAAAAAATACCACCGGAAATCACAATACCGCTGGCAGCGCCTACGCGCTTTACAACAATACAACGGGAAGGGCAAACACTGCCATCGGGGCATTTTCCCTTTACAAGAACACCGTTCGGAGCAACCTGGTAGCAGTAGGCGACTCGGCATTGTACAACAACGGAACAGGGGCAACGGGCAATGTTGAGGCAACTAAAAATACGGCCGTCGGTTCAAAATCGCTTTACAACAACACGACGGGGTATAAAAACACCGCCAGCGGAACCAACTCACTTTATAGCAACAGAACAGGGAATGACAACAGCGCCTTTGGCTTTTCCGCACTTCGTAACAATGTATCCGGCATATCCAATACCGCAATTGGTGCTGCCGCACTTTACAGCAACACCGGAAGCTACAACACAGCTTCAGGTTACTGGGCCCTCTATAAAAACACAACAGGCAATTACAATACGGCTCACGGTTTCAGGGCACTTTATTCCAACACTTTTGGCGAAGGGAATACGGCTACCGGATCCAAGGCTTTGCACAAAAACTTAAGTGGTGACTTCAACACGGCCTCCGGATATCTGGCACTTGAATTGAACTCTGGCGGTGATGGCAACACGGCCAATGGTTACAAAGCACTCAATAAAAATTCATCCGGACTTTACAATACAGCAACGGGATACCTTGCATTGTCAACCAATATCACCGGAGATAACAACACGGCATACGGAAGCAATGCTTTGAAGACAAACGACTACGGGGTTTTCAATACGGCAACCGGCGATTCTGCATTATATTTCAACACCTTAGGAAGATACAATACGGCAGCAGGTGCTTCATCCCTGAAAAATAACCAAACAGCATGGAATAACACGGCAACCGGTTACCATACTTTGTATAAAAACAGTACCGGTGCAAAAAACACTGCTGTGGGAACCAATGCCCTGAACAAAAATACTATTGGTAACGAAAACACCGCAGTAGGTATGGAAGCCTTATACGGGAACACCTCACAAAGTTACAACACGGCAGTGGGTAACGGCGCGCTTTATTCCAACGATAACGGAGAAAAAAATACGGCAGTAGGGAACAGGGCACTCTACAATAACGAATTTGGTGTCGAAAATTGTGCGGTAGGCTACTGGGCGCTTTACATCAATATTACCGGAAGCTATAATACAGCGATGGGAACCCTTGCTTTGCAGGCTAATTACAATGGTATCAATAATGCCGCACTCGGGTATAAAGCGCTGTATTCGAATTATTCGGGAACTGATAACTCCGCATCCGGTTATCAGTCCCTTTATTCGAATTACGACGGAGCGCGGAACACTGCCCAGGGTTCAAACGCGATGTACAACAATTTATCCGGCTTCGACAATTCTGCTTTCGGTGTCTGGGCACTTTATTCGAATACCGCCGGACAGGAAAATATTGCTATTGGCGGCAGATCGCTCTATTCCAACACACTTGGCGATTTTAATACGGCAACGGGCTTCAAGGCGCTTTATTCCAACGTCAGCGGAAATAAGAATGTGGCCAACGGGTACAAAGCTTTGTTCTTTTCTACCGGTAGTTACAATACGGCTATTGGCAATACGGCTTTATACAACACAAGCTCTGCCAATTATAATACAGCCTTGGGCCATGAAGCCATGTTTTCTACTACTACCGGCGGATATAACAGTGGAAGTGGTTCCCAGTCATTGAATAACAATACGTCGGGATACAGCAATACGGGCATGGGCTACCGTGCATTATACGGCAACACAACCGGTTATCAAAACTCAGCATTTGGACGAAATGCCTTTACCAATGGCACCAATTACCACAACTCAACCGCACTGGGCTTTAATGCCAACATTACCGCTTCCAATCAGGTAAGGGTGGGCAATGTTGCCGTTACTTCCATTGGCGGCTTTACCTTCTGGAGCAATCTTTCGGACGGACGTTTTAAGACGGGGATCAAGGAGGATGTCCCGGGTCTGGACTTCATCCTGAAACTGCGACCACTTACCTACCGCCTCGATATGGATGCCATTGCCGGTTTCATCAATACTCCCGACGAGCTGAGAAACCGTCAGGACGAAGCCCGCAAAAGCAACCAGCTTCAGACCGGTTTTATTGCCCAGGAAGTGGAACAGGCGGCCAGGGCCATCGGGTACAACTTCAATGGCGTGGACACACCCGAAAGCGGCGATGATTACTACGGCCTGCGGTATGCCGCTTTCGTCGTTCCCCTGGTGAAAGCCGTGCAGGAACTCAACGAAAAAAACAGGGAATTGGAGGCAAAACTGGCCGGGATGGAGGAAATTCAAGCACGCCTGACTCAAATCGAAAAGGAACTGTCGGACAGCAGGCAGGCTGACTGAGAAGCCTCAAAACGCTCCGCTCAGATGCTTTGCATAAATCCGCTACACCGGCCTAAGGGCAGGTCGGTACAGCACATCTAAATCCCGTCAATAATTGCATTCATTGTTGCGCTGGGGCGCATGGCTTTGGTGGCCAGTTCATCGTCTGGCATAAAGTATCCGCCAATGTCGGTGGCTTTGCCTTCGGCGGCAGCTATTTCTTCCAGGATTTTTGTTTCGCTGCTTTTAAGCTGTCCGGCAACCACAGTGAATTTCTCTTTCAATTCGGCATCCTCGTTTTGTTCTGCCAGCTGCTCGGCCCAGTACTGTGCCAGGAACATGTGGCTGCCACGGTTGTCGATTTCGCCGGCTTTGCGCGACGGCCCCCGGTTGTTGTCGAGGTGTTTGGCAACGGCTTTATCCAGTGTTGTCGATAAAAGTTGTGCGCGTTTGTTTCCATATTTACTGGCAAGGTGCTCCAAAGAGACCGTTAAAGCGAGGAACTCTCCCAAAGAATCCCAACGCAAATGACCTTCGGCATTGAACTGCTGCACGTGCTTGGGGGCTGAACCTCCGGCACCGGTTTCAAACAATCCGCCACCGGCCAGCAGGGGAATTATCGACAGCATTTTGGCGCTGGTACCCAGTTCGAGAATGGGGAATAAATCGGTTAAATAATCCCGCAACACATTGCCCGTTACCGAGATAGTGTCTTTTCCCGCTTTGGTACGCAAAAGGGTAAACTGCATGGCTTTATCCGGCGACATGATTTTGATTTCGAGTCCGGAAGTGTCATGGTCTTTTAAGTAGGTGTTCACCAGTTTGATAATTTCTGCATCGTGGGCACGGTTTTCATCCAACCAGAAAACGGCAGGATTGCCTGTGGCACGGGCACGGCTTACGGCCAGTTTTACCCAGTCCCTTACCGGAATGTCTTTGGTTTGGCAAGAGCGGTAGATGTCGTCTTTCTCCAGCTGGTGTTCCATCAGCACCTCACCGGCACTGTTAACAATACGGATGGTTCCGTTTCCGCTGGCTTTAAAAGTTTTGTCGTGCGAGCCGTATTCTTCCGCTTTTTGTGCCATCAGTCCCACGTTGGAAACATTGCCCATGGTAGCCGGGTCGAAGGCGCCATTTTTCTTGCAGAAGCTAATCGCTTCCTGGTAAAAAGTGGCGTAAGACCTGTCGGGGATAATGGCCTTGGTGTCTTGCAGTTTTCCATCGGCATTCCACATTTTACCGCTGTCGCGGATGACCACCGGCATAGAGGCGTCGATGATGATGTCGTTACCAGCGTGCAGATTGGTGATGCCTTTGTCGGAATCGACCATGGCAATCGCAGGGTTTTTGGCATAAACAGCCTGGATGTCGGCTTCTATTTCGTTGCGTTTGCTTTCATCAAGCGAAGCAATTTTTTTGTATAAATCACCGAGGCCCAGATCAGGGTTTACACCCAATTCAGCAAATAATGCGGCGTATTTTTCAAAGACATCCTTAAAGAAAACAGAGACGAAATTTCCAAAAATAATCGGGTCGGAAATTTTCATCATAGTGGCTTTCAGGTGGATGGAGAAAAGGGTTCCTTCGGCTTTCGCGTCGTCAATTTGTTCGCGGATAAACCGGCGCAAAGTAGCGGCACTCATAAAAGTACCGTCCAGTATTTCACCTTTTAACAGGGAAAGCCCGTCCTTTAAAACAGTCACATTTCCATCTTTATCAACAAACTCATAACGAACGCTATCGTCTTTGTCCATCACCACTGTTTTCTCATTTCCGTAGAAATCACCCGATTTCATATGTGATACGTGGGTTTTGGAATCGGCCGACCAAGCGCCTAATTTTTTCGGGTGTTTTTGCGCAAAAGCCTTAACCGAAGGGGCAACCCGACGGTCAGAATTTCCTTCGCGAAGAACAGGGTTTACGGCACTGCCCAGGCATTTGGCATATCTTGATTTGATGGCTTCTTCATCTGCATTTTTTGGCTCCTCGGGGTAATTGGGCAGATTGTAGCCTTTTTCTCGGAGTTCGGCAATAGCAGCCTTTAGCTGGGGAATAGATGCGCTGATATTGGGAAGCTTGATGATGTTTGCTTCGGGTTTTTGAACCAGTTTTCCGAGGAAGGCCAGTTCATCATCTATCTGCTGCGCAGCCGTGAGGTACTCAGGAAAAGTGGAAATAATTCTCGCTGCAAGCGAAATATCTCTTGTTTCAACATTTACTCCCGCGGCTTTGGTAAAAGCATTTACAATAGGAAGTAATGAATACGTAGCCAAAGCCGGTGCTTCGTCAATTTTGGTCCAGGTTATTTTCGGATTGTTCATGATAATTGTTTGTTTGAAAAATGAAACGGGGACTGATCAACCCCGATTGCTAAAAGAGTGCAAATGTAAGAAATTTGAGGTTTTTCGTGGTTGTTGTTTAGCTATAAATTAAGAAGGCTGCCTATGCGGGCAGCCTTTTGCGGAATCCTTTCCGGCCGAATGTGGAGCCGTTTTGACCGATCAGCTACCAGCTGCCCTGGTCGATGACTACTCCACCATCATACGCCCACCACTGGCCATGGCCCGAAGCATCCCATTCGGCGCGGAAATCCAGCACATATTGTCCGTTCTGCCAGCTCTTCACTTCAACAAAACCTGAGCCGTCAGCATTTACATTTACAGCCATCAGCACTTCGTTGGGGATTTCAAAGGTAAAATTGGTAACACTACCGTTATCGTACCACGACATCGTCATTAAAATACCCCCGGTTTCCGGGTCGTAAACAGTAAAACTGCTGCTTGATCCGTCTTTGGCTTCTTCGGCTTTGAGGTAGGTGAAGTTGTTGAAAGCCTGTCCTTCCAATATGCCGTCAATAATCATTTCCCAGTAGTAGGTCGTTACCGATTCGGATACTTTCAGGGTGAAGGTGCAATGGGTGTTTCCATCGTTTATTTCCCAAACATAAACATCACCCCCACCATCTTTAAAATTGGTGACCGATGTCCTTTTTGAAGGAGGCGTCATCATGCTGCCATAACCGGCCATACCATTGACCATGTTGATGTAAGATGCGGCCTGTTGTGCGCCGGGATCACTTGACTGTACCATGGCATCGGGAACCTGTACCGTTTTTACTTTGTAATTGGGCGCATCCTTGTTGGGATCGGTGTCGTCATCTTTTTTACAGGACGAAACAATGACCAGCGAAAAGATGCTTGTAAAAAGGGCTAAAAACTTAAGTGTTTTCATGATTACGGGTTTTTAAGGTTAATATAAGGATGTGTTTCTTTATTTCTTAAAAAGAAGACAGTGGCCGGGACTGAAATATAGTTGTTGTTGGACATCAGCTTAGTGAGTTGACCGGCCCTGTCTTATCAATTCAATAACCAATTGTTCATTTTCTATTCGTGTTCGTCCCACAATTGCCAGCTGGGTGTATAGTAACTATAGCCGGCAGCCTCCCTGTCGGTCAGTTTCACAGGCGATCCTTTGATGGTCAGAACGTCATCATGGATTTCGTATTCGGCAATAAACAGGTCGCTTCCGCCGCCGAGGTGCTGATTGAAAACCAGTCTGTTTGAATTGGGAGAAGTGCTGATGTGATAAACCTGGTCGCCGTTCAGCTCAAGGGCAGCGGTGATATCGGTTACTTTTCCGCTGCTGATGTTCAGCGCTTTTACCCTTCTGTGAAAACCGTCATCCGGCACCATCCTGACAAACAACAGGAAATTTCCATCCTGTGTCCAGCACAGATCATAGATCTCGATGTGCTGTCCCGGCTCGGAATAAATGGTTTTCTTGTTGCTGCCATCTGTGTTCATGGTCAGAATAAATTCATAATAATCCCAGAGGTTCGGTAGTGACAATACGGATGCGTTGAAGGCTATTTTTGAGCCGTCCGGCGAAAATACAGGAAAGGCTGTTGTTTGCAATTGGTATGAACCGCCATCCATTCCAGGCACGGACTCCCCGGATTCGCTGAGGTGTAACAAACCGCTGCCGTCTTCGTTGATCGTATAAATTGACTGGTACTCAGACACATCCTTCGGCTTGCCGACAAAGACAACTTTTGGCCCTGCCGGTGACACGCTGATTTCCTCATAGACATATAGATTATCCGGCGTAATGGCCCTGGTGCCGGCACCTGTTTTTGCATCACAGGTGTATAGGGTCATTGTATAATCTCTCAGCATATTTTTTGCTGTAAAAACAGCATTTTTGCACATATAACCTGCTTTGAGGCCTTTCACATCGTCAACGGAAGGTGAGGGCACACTTACATAAAGGTCCTTGCCATCTACAGGGTTGGTTAGTACAAGTTTGGCACCACTTCCCCTTGATAGTATCAGGCTGTTGTCGTACTCGGGATTGTTGTCGTTATCATCTTCTTTTTGGCAACCAAGCAGTCCGAAGACGAAAAGAAGCAGCATGAATAAATAGTTTGATTTTTTCATTTTAACAGGTTTAAAAGGTTTGTATTAATGTTTGATGACTCTTTCAGTTAAAGTACTGCCATCTTTAAATCCAACTTCAATAAAATAAATGCCTTTTGGGTAGTTGCTTAAATTAACTGTATGTTGATGAGGTGGATTTGTTGGCATAAGGACGGTATCCATTAGCTGGCCGCTTAAAGAGAAAACACTGATGTGATAAATCACTTCATTTGTTTTGATGTTTAGCCTGTCTGTTGTTGGGTTTGGGAATATTTCGAGACAGACTTCTGACTGCTCTTCAATTCCCACCTGAAAATTATATTCAACAAGGTAGCGTACGTCATAGCTTGGGAAGTCCTCCTTTTCAATAATATACATCACGGGTGTTTTGATGTTTGGTGCGTACCATTTGTATTCAATATCAGTAGAAAAGCCCAATGGTATCCAGTCACCGCCTGCTTCAAACCTCATCCATGAATAATCAACCGTGGTTGTTTTCACTCTTAATGCGTCTGGAAATACGCCAAGTGGGGTTGTAATTGTGCCATAGGCATCGGCTTCAACAGTCGTAAAAGATGAATCGCGCATATCGTAGTATCCCCCGTTAATACTAAAGTTTATGAACTCCCAGGTGTCGTCAAAACTATCGTTATAAGTAAATGGGAATTCGCAAACCGTCATTATGTCGGTATAAGTACCAAAACTGCTTCCGGCCTCTGCGACAAATCCCATGGCAATTACATTCTGCGAGGAGTTATCGTTGTCGAAGTATTGAAAAGGGCCAATATCATCCACGTTTTTGGTGCAAATATTGGCATCGGCAACGGCGGCAGAATCGGCAAAGGGTGTGGTGGCAGGATCGACACAAATGGCCGCCACACCTTCTATAAACATCTCGCCTGTAATATCGGAAAAGTCCCATATTAGATTGGCCCCGCCGGGTCCGGGTTCAATATTTGTTACTTCTGTATAGCCATCGTAGCGATAGGTATCACCAATGGATAAATTGATGTCGCTGGTTAATACGGGCTGTGCGCACACAGAAAACGCCGCTGAGAATGAAACAATTAATAAGATTGATCTTTTCATTTTGAATAGGTTTTAATGATTTTATTTAAGGCATCCTTTTGATGCTTGATTTTCTCTTTCAAGGCCGCAATGGATTCTTTTTCAGATAGCTTCTGCTTCTTTTTCTTGGCAATATTTCTTTTTTTCTTTTTCATGAAGTTGCAATTCTGAATGGCACAACAAAACTATTGTCACATTCGGGGCTATCCTAATTTTTTGGGTAGCCTAAAAGTTTCAGGGCGGGTTTCAAAAAGTCACAATATTTGAAAAACCCGCTAAGTCGCCGGAGGACTTAGCGGGTCGAAGAAATTTTTACCAAAGGATATATTTTCAACCCGCCGGGAGCAAAAGCCCACCCGTCGGGTTTGGGCTAAATCTGCATCAGGAAAGGAACCAGTTTGTCGTCGTTTGTCAGTCCCAGCTTTTTCCTTAAACGATAGCGTGTGGTTTTGATTCCGCCTTCCGACTTAAAAGCGATGGCGGCAATTTCTTTGGTGGTGAGGTTTAATTTTAAAAGGGCGGCGGTTTTAATTTCTGAGGCTGTTAGCCCGGGACATATTTCGAGCAATTTGTTGTAAAAATCGGAGTGGATATTTTTAAATATTTTTTCGAACTCGTTCCAGATGTTTTGCTTGGTGTGGTTTTCCAAATCGCGGATAATATCTTTGATGGAGTTTTCGGCGTCAGGATGATTGTCAAGGCTGTTGTTCAGGCTGTCCAGCTTTGCGATGATGCTCGAAATGGTTTCATTGTACCTTAGCATTTCCAAGGCTTTGGAACCCAGTTCCCTGTTTTTGGATTCCAATTGCTCCTGAAGTAATTGGTTTTCTTTCTCGTTGATCTGGTTTTCCTGGGCATGGATAATTTTTTCCTGTTCAAGCAGCCTTTTCTGCCGCATGAAGGCCGTTGATTTGTACCGAAACATCACGATTAGCAGAAAAATCACGATCAAAAAAACAAATAATAAAATGATCAGCATGATATTCCTATTCCGCTAAACTTTGGCTTTTTCTTTCAGCAGGGCAATGTCCCTGTCTTTTTTTTCCGACTGGAATTTGGCTTCCACTTCGGCAAGCATTCGTTCCTTTTCGGAAGTAAACAGGCTGTCCTTTAGATGTTCATGTTCTTTTCGGTATTCGAATGCTTTTTGGTAGTCAGTATTAAAAGCATAAATATCCGATAGTTTTGAACATTTCCAACGCATGGATATAATCACCCCTGATACGAGAATTTACGGCTTTCGCAAAATAAGTGAAAGCGAGTGCGTTTGATTCATCGGTTGTTTTCAACATTGCTTCGGCCTTATCGAGGTAATTATTGGAAAGGGGATAGTCGTCTTTGTAATAGTAAACGCGCCCTTGCCAAAGCAGGCTTTTTCCAATTCCTTCCGTATAGTTTAAAGATGTTGCAATGGTAAATGCTTCCTGAAGATACATCAGCGCTTTGTCGTTTTCAAGACTGCAATAATGCTCACCGAGCTTGAGCAGCAGGTTTACTTTGGCTGTGTCGTCCGGCATACCTGAAATCTCTTTCTCAATTTGCCGGTTTAGCGGCAGGGAAAATGACAAACGACACGGAACCAACAAAAAGAGAAATATAAATGACACCACCGGAATGGTTGTCGTTACTGATAATCGGAGTTGCTTTTTCATCAGTTCATCCGCTATAAAAGACGGGTATTTTCAGTCAAACCAAAGGTATAAAAAAAAGCGTACTTTTACGGCAGGCCGGGAATAAACCGGTTTTTTCAGTTGTCATTAGTTAGTTTGTAACAAATCTATCCGATATAAAAAAATCATTCGACATCAACGGAAGGCTGGTTGAAAACAAAACCATCAACGGGCAAATGCAAACAAGTTTCGGAAGTGAGCTCCGCAACGGACTTTACATCATGGTGCTTTCGAATAAGGGCAAGGTACTGCTCAATTCCAAACTGCTCATCACGCGGTAAAAAAATTCATCCGGCTTTTTATGCTGCCCGAAAAAAAAGAAAAGACGGCCCTTGCCGTCTTTTTTTTCTTGCAAAGCATCGCTAATGCACATAACTCCCCGCATTGATATCGATGGTGGTTCCGGTGGCATGGTCGGCCAGTCCGGAGGCCAGCAGGACGATCATGGGGGCAAGGTCTTTGGGTTCGGTCAGTTTGTTCAGTGCAAGGCCCCGGGTGATGGTTGCTTCACCAAGTCGTTCGATGGTTTCTTTGTTCATGTCGGTTTTGACCCAGCCGGGTGCAATCAGGAAGGCGGTGATGCCGTTTTTGCCGTAGCCCCGGGCAATGGATCTGGTGAGCGCCACCATCCCCGCTTTGGAAGCCGCATAAGCCAGGTGTTCCGGATTGTCGCCACGAAAGGCTGCCCGTGAGGAAATATTGATGATCCTCCCCCCGCCACGCTGCTGAAAGTGCAGAATTGCAAGACGGCTCAGCAGGGCGGTTGCACGCAGGTTTACGTCCAGGGTGGTGTTCCAGTCCGCGAGCCAGCGGTCGCTCTCCAGCGGTGAATTGAGAAAAATCCCGGCATTGTTCACCAGCACGTCCAGCCGGCCGAAAGTGGCGATGACCGCCTCGAACAGCCGGTTGCAGTCCTCCGGTTTTTCCAGGTCGGCCTGAAAAGCCCGTGAATCGTTGCCTATTTCTTTGGCCAGCGTTTCGGCCAGCTCATTGTTTTTCCGGTAATGGACGGCCACCGTAGCTCCGGATTTGCCCAGCGCTTCGGCGATGCCCCGGCCGATGCCCCGGCTGGCCCCCGTAACGAGGATTGTCTTTCCTGTAAGGTCAATATTCATGCGTACACAATTGTTAAAGGCTGCCTTCTGTTTCTTTCTTCATTCCTTTCAGTGTAAAAGAAAAAGCAATATTGAAGATGCCGGCAATCATAAAAAATATTGAAATAAGTCGTAAATGTAATCAAAATTAACTGAAAAGATAACCAACCGTTTTTACCAGGCCTTCCGGTAATGGGGTCGGTTTCCATCCCAATACCTTTTGTGCTTTGCGGCTGTCGGGAATGGCGCCCCACAACAAAAAATGCAATTGCCCCCTGGGGATAAGCGGTGGTTTGGAAGTGAATTTCGACAAGTATTCGCCTGTTTCCGAAACCATTTTAACAATCGGCAGGGGCATGACCACCGGCACTTTTTTACTGATGTTGAGCACCTTGAACAGATGGGCCGCCAAAGCGGGAAGTTGGTAAAAACCTTCGCTTAAAATAAAACGCTGACCGGCATTTCCCTTTTCTTCTGCCAGTACATGGCCTTCGCCCACATCTTCCGAAAAAACCAGGGGAAGGCCACCGGGGAGCAGCATGGGCAGCTTTCCGTTTTTGAGGTCAACAGCAAAATTATTGATGCCCGGTGAGGATGCTGGTCCGGGACCATAAATGGCTGCCGGATGAACAATCACAAGCGGAAGCCCTTTCTGCAAGGCTTTTACCGCTCTTCTGTCGGCCTCCTGTTTCGAGCGTTCGTAATGGGTTCCCTTGGGGTTGGGGTCAATGTGGCTTTCATCAAACAGTTCCCCTTCTTTGGCTTCAAAAACATCAATGGTACTGGTGTAAATCATTTTTTCGATGCCTGATTCGATGGCAGCATCGAGGACATTTTGTGTTCCTTCAACATTTACCCTTTCAAAAATAGCCGGGTCTTTCAGCCATTGTTCCGGATATCCTGCGGCGTGATAAATCCTGTCGCATCCTTTTAAAGCCTGCCGAACAGATTCTTTATTGGTAATATCCCCCGCCACCAATTCCACCTCCCCCGGCAATAATCTTTGTCCTTTTTCAATCGACCTGACCAGTGCTTTTACTTTCCGCTTTCTTTTCAACAAAGCAAGGATAATATTGTATCCGGCCAGGCCGGTGCCTCCTGTTACCAGTGTCTTTTTCATTTCAGGGGTTTTGGGTTTGTGCCTGCAAGCTGAATTGAAAAATGATTCCAAAAAGGAAAATGGTGATGGTCTTTATCATCATAAAGGGATTTATTTTGTGGATAATTCAGCAGGCTGCATCAGCCGGTACACCGGGTAGGGATAAAAACCCCTTCCCCACTGGGGCACAAGGTAGCGGTCGAAATAATTCCATTTGAGCAAGCCGTCGTCCGATTGCGCTTCGAGCAAATAGGCAGCCAGTTTCCCGAGGGGGCGGGCGGTGTAAACAACGTACGTTCCACCGGGAAAATCTTTTTCCTTTTGCACAAATTCACCTTCCACACTATTTTGGTAATGTCCCTGGAACAAGCGTTGTTTTGCTTTTACATTGGTGATATTGAATTCTTCCACCAGAAGATTGCTTGTTTTCGTCAACTGCTCAACTTCGATTCCATGCCATTTCAGGAGTTCTGCAATCTCAGGATCGGCAATGGTTATTAGATAGGCGAAGGGCATTTTTATACTCTGGCTCGGAAAATAATCGGCAATGTAAGGAACGGTAACACTTACTTTTCGGTCGCTTTGTTTATAACGCCAGTAGCCTTTTACACCGGGAACAGTGTCGGCTTCGATGGCTTTGATGGTGATTTTTTCGGGGGTGGCCACGCCTTTGTATTGAAGGGCAAGGGAGTCAGAAATGTTTGTGGCGACCGCGTTTTTATCCGCTTCGTCAATCAGCCGTTCGATTTCTTTTTTGTGCTTCGATGCGTATTCCAAAATAGTCAGCAACAGGTGGTAACTGGCGTTTACCCGTGTTTTGAAATCGGCGTAAACATAGTTTTCGTTGAGGATGGCCAGCCGGTTTCTGAGGCCGATGTAATTGACGAGAAACCGGGGCTCGGCGGCATAAGAAATCCAGCCTTTGCTGTAATCCATCCGGTCGATAAACTCCCCGTAAAAAATATTTTCCACCCCGTATTTGTCCCACAGGGTGCGATGTACTTTCGGCATCATTTTGTCGCGCATATAATTAATCAGGTTGCGGTCGCCATTGGGGTTCATCTGCCACACAAAAGTAGTGGGCTCTTCGTGGTAGGAGCCGTTGGTGGTGTGGCAATCGACCGAAATGGCCGGGTCCCATTTGTTCAAAACATTTTGCACCACTCCCCTGATTTCGGGGGTTTCCAGTTTCATGGCATCGCGGTTCAGGTCGAGCATTTGCCCATTGTAACGCACACCCACACTGGGCGGGCCGTTCTGTCTTGTGCGGTTTTTTGTGCTGAATTTCTCGTTGCCGTCCGGATTGAGAATGGGGTTGATCAGGACAATGACGTTCTTTAAGATTTCCGAATCCGGGTTTCTCAATACATCGCGGGCCAGCATTTGGGTGGCTTCTTTGCCTTCCACTTCACCGGCATGGATGTTCCCCTGGATGTAAACCACAATGCGGTCATCATTTGCCAACTCTTCCGGGTTTTCCGGGAGCGGGTTGGCGATAATTAATAAGGGAACACTTCTTCCCTCAATACTTGTGGCCAGGGTTTCAAGCCGGGCATAAGGTGATGATTTATCAAGGGTTGAAATAAAATCCATGACCTCGGCATAGGTTGAAGTTTTTTGGTAATCGGTGCGCTCGGCAGTAGTCAGTAATTTGTCCTGGGCATTTGCAAAATGCAGCAGGGCGATGATGGCTAAAATCGACAGAAATGCTCTCATAATTTTGTTTTTGAATTTCTTCTGCCCTGTTTTCACAGGGGGGGGGTTGACACAGGAAATTTCCAGGGTGTCAACCTAAGGAACAGTATGATGTTTGGTTCCGCCAAAATACGGAATCCGCCCGGAACAGCAAGTTAAACGTCCGAAACCCCAGGAAGGCGGGGGATTTGATGTCCCCGACGCGCACAATACGGCAACACAAACCCGATGTCTTCCCCCTGATAGTGCGCTTCAACGCAGTCGGCAGGTTCGCAACAGGTATGGCAAACCCTTTTAAAAGCCCTGAAATCCTGTAAGTCCACATCCGGCGACAAAAACCCTTCTTTCAGCGGTTCTTCGTTAAGCAGGTCGGTACTCAGGTATTTTTTGTTGCTGTCAGGGAAAACGGTTACAACAATTGCCTCTTTTCCCATTTTATTTTGAACCATCAAAGCGCCGAGGAAATTTGCCCCGGAAGAAATGCCAACCCCGATGCCAAGGTTTTGGGAGAGTTGCTGTGCCATGATGATTGCATCGCCATCATCCACACTCACTATCGAATCCAGTTCGTCAAGTTTTACTATGGAAGGGATAAATTCATCAGAAATACCCTGAATACGGTGCTTTCCTATTTTATGGCCGGTTGACATGGTGGGTGAATTGGAAGGTTCCAGCGGGTGAATCCGGATGTTGCTGTCCTGCTCTTTTAGAAATTTCCCCACGCCCATTACGGTGCCGCCTGTCCCCACGCCGGCCACAAAAGCATCGGGTTTCAGGGAACGGTAGCGAAGTTGCCACCAGAGTTCGGGACCGGTGGTGGTGTAGTGGGCATCCACATTATCTTCGTTGGAGAACTGTCTGGGAAGAAAGCTGCCGGCAGTTTGCTTCGCCAGTTCTTCTGCCATGTTAATGCTGCCCAGAAAGCCGCCTTCTGCTTTGCTCACCAGGCGGATATCTGAGCCCAGGCTCCTGATGAGGTTCTTCCGTTCGTTACTCATCCAGTCGGGCATAAAAATGGTTACCGGATGCCCCAGTGCTTTTCCGATGGCCGCAATCGAAATACCGGTATTTCCACTGGTGGCTTCGATAAGCCTGTCGCCGGGTTTTAAAGTGCCCCTTTCGTAGGCATTTGCCAGGATGTGAAAAGCCATCCGGTCTTTGATGCTGCCCGTCATGTTCAGGTTTTCGGCTTTGGCGTAAATCGTTCTGGCTTCGCCCTGATAAGTAAAATTAATGGCCAGTAAAGGTGTGTTTCCTACCAGGCTCGAAAGCCCGAGTATGCGTTTGTTGGTCTTTTTCATGAAAGAAAACAAATTTTGCGCGAAGATAAGAATTGCATGCTTTGGAGAAGCGTGTCGGTAAAAAATACTAAGTTGGGTTCACTTTTATGGGGTTATTTCTTTTCCAGAGGTTAAGCTTATTGCCAACTTCTTTTATAATGAGGTACTCAAATTGAATATCGAATATCCGGGACAAAACTTTCAGGTTTTCGTCAATGGAATAAATATTCTAACAAGGGTGAAGAAGCAAAAAAACAGTTTCTTTTTCAATAAAGGACTGTGCTTTATGTTGCAGCTTTATTGTTGAGAGTAAATACGTTTGGTGTGCAACAGAAAAAACATACCGGTTGTTTATCGGGAATTGCTACATTTGTAATGTGCAAGAAACCAAGGTATGCCAGTTAAAGATTTACAGTACTATTCTTATCAATTTGAACATTTAAGAAGGGATCATAAAAATGGGGGTGTATCTCACAACATTAAACAATTCTCAGGAATGAGGTTGCTTTTACCTGAGGATGAAAAGTTTTTCCCATCACACAAATCGCTGGAACATCATAGAAAAAGATTCTAATACCAAAAATTTGACAAAAAAAGGGAACCCCCCAGGCCTCCCTTTTCAATAATAGTTCGTTTTTATTATGCCAACACCTCATTTACCAGACTGGCGGCTTCGGCCAGCATGATGGCGGAGTGCACTTTCAGTCCTGATTTATCGATGAGTTCTTTGCCTTCTTCGGCATTGGTGCCCTGCAAGCGGACGATAATCGGGACATCAATTCCGCCGATATTGTTGTAGGCATCCACTATTCCCTGGGCCACACGGTCGCAGCGGACAATGCCCCCGAAGATATTTACCAGGATGGCTTTCACATTGGGGTCTTTCAGGATAATGCGGAAAGCTTCTTCCACCCTTTTGGCATCGGCAGTTCCGCCCACGTCCAAAAAGTTGGCCGGTTCGCCACCCGACATTTTTATCATGTCCATGGTGGCCATGGCGAGTCCTGCCCCATTCACCATGCAGCCTACATTTCCGTCGAGTTTAACAAAATTCAGATCAAAACGGCTGGCTTCCACTTCCTGCGGGTCTTCTTCGTGCAGGTCGCGCATGGCATGAATATCTTTGTGGCGGTACAGGGCGTTGTTGTCGATGGCCACTTTCGCATCTGCGGCATAAATCCTGCCGTCGGCAGCCTTAATAACCGGGTTGATTTCAAACAAACTGGAGTCTGAACCAACATAAGCTTTGTACAAAGCGCCAACGAACTTCACCATTTCTTTAAAGGCGGTACCACTCAAGCCCAGGTTAAAAGCTATCCTGCGTGCCTGGAAACCTGTTAAACCAATATGGGGGTGAATCAATTCGTAAAATATTTCGTTGGGTGTTTCTTCAGCAACCTGCTCAATATTCATCCCGCCACGGGGCGAATACATCACCATATTTTGCCCTTTGTCACGGTTCAGCAAAATACTCATGTAATACTCTTCCACATCTTCCGGGCCGGGGTAGTAGATGTTTTGCTCCACGAGAACCTTCCTGACAAGTTTGCCTTCTTTTTTTGTTTGCGGGGTAACCAACATCATCCCGATAATCTCGTCGGCGTATTGCCTGACTTCATCAAGGCTTTTGGCAATTTTCACCCCACCGCCTTTTCCGCGGCCACCGGCGTGAATTTGTGCTTTGACAGCCCACTTGTCCGAACCGGTTTTCTTTTGAATTTCTTTGGCTGCTTCAACAGCTTTGTCAGGGGAAGCGGCAACCAGACCGAAAGGAACGGAAACACCGTAACCCTGAAGGATGGATTTGCCCTGGTATTCGTGTAAATTCATTGTAAAATCTTTTAAATTGTTCTCAATTTTTGGTTGCCAAAAGTAGGACAAAAAACGGGATGTCAGCCAGGAAGCTTTCAAAGATTTTGTGTGTTGCTCATATTTAGAAGGAGATTTAAATAATGCCTGGGGCAAAACCCCCTGAATTGTCATTTTTATGCCAAATGCATTTGTGATTTTAAGCTGCTTTTTCACAAATACGTTTGTGACTTTTAATTTGAATCCTTCAACAACACCCGTTTATCCGAATCCTTCAGCCTGAGCCAAATACCTCCCGACGAAGCCAATTCCGTAAATACGGACAAATCAAAATACAAGGTATCCTGAACGATGGAACGGCAGGGGTCATCATCTTTAAAATGCAGAAACAGCGTTGTTTGCGGTGGCATGGAATGCATCACTTTGTTGGTGTAATACAATTCAAAAGCGGCCCCGCCACAACCGCCGCTGTAAGTCACAAACGCTTCGAGGCAATTGTTGGTAACCGCCAACGAATCCAGATCAAAAAAATCTGATGCTGTTGCATTTACTTCTTCTGTTAAAAGAAGCATGGGTTTGCAGGCGACTTCAGCCTTTTTGTTTTGCTGTTTTGCTACCTCTTTTTGTGCATGGCAGGAAAAGAGAAAAAGCAATGCGAATAAAAATACCAGTTTGTTCATTTTCTGTTATTTATCCCGTGAACTGATTCTTGTCAACTGATTCCCAGTAAATTACCCATCGTAAAAACACCTTTCTTCCCCTTCACAAACTCCGCAGCCAGCACCGCTCCCAAGGCAAATCCACTCCTGTTTTTGGCTTCGTGCTTCAGGGTGATAGTGTCCACCTCGGAGTCATAAACTACTTCGTGTGTTCCGGTCACCTCCCCTTCCCTTTTGGAAAGAATGGAAAGCTCAGATGGCGAATCCGATGCTTTGTTCACCCATCTTTGAATATCCGGGATTTGACCGATAATTCCTTCCGCAAGTTGTATGGCCGTTCCACTGGGCGCATCCAGTTTGTGGATGTGATGGGTTTCGTCAATCTGAACAGAATATCCTTCCACCCCAGCCATCAGCTTTGCCAATTGGCGGTTAACCTTAAAAAAAATATTGACCCCGATGCTGAAATTGGGCGCATAAAAAAGTGTTCCGGACTGTTCTGCACAAAATCGTTTCACCTCATCAAATGCTGCGTCCCAGCCGGTGGTACCGCTAACAATCGGAACCCCTGACCGAAAACACCGTTTCATATTTTCGACCACCACTTCGGGTTGGCTAAAATCAATGACAACATCGGCCTGTTGCCAAACCCCCTCAAACTGCTCCCATTCTTCTGTCCGGTCAATTTTAGCAACAATCTGGTGAGCGCGTTTCAGCGCAATTGCCTCGACTTCTTTACCCATTCTTCCGTAACCGGAGATTACAATTTTCATCGTTTTAAATTTTTTCGCAAAGACGCGAAGACGCGGAGAATACGGCAATCATTTCCTTGTCTGCCTGTCGGCAGGTGTGTCAGTAGTCTTTGTCGTGTTGGCTTCATGTATTCAATATTTCCCCACCCCTGTTCTTTCATGTGATTAGTATTCATCATGGGTGTTTATAACTTCAAAACTTTTCTCAATCAAAACTTCAGGCTGACCGATATGCCATTGATGCCCGCGGAACTGGGCCCGGCTGTATTTCCGAAAGCGGGGCGCAGCAGTGGTCTGAAGACCGGCTGCACACTCACTTTCAAATCCTCATTGACCTCCCAATCGTACAAATGGGCATCAACAGTTGCGTCCAGTATCTGTAAAATATACCATACTCCCATAATGATATAAGACAACTCCATGTTTCTGCGGTAATAATCACGGTTTTCCCTTAAACCGTCAACAGTGTATTTCTGGGCCAGCGGATTATCGCAAATTGTGCTGGGGTCATCAGGGTCTTCGGCCAATTTACAGCTGTAGGCATTGGCAAACAGCCTGTATTCGTTGCGGTTACTAATGGCAAAATAACCCGTTACGGCAAAGCCGGCATACACAATGGGGAGTTTCCAGTATTTTTTATTGTACACCTGCCCGAGTCCGGGAACAAAGCCGAGGTAAGTAGCTATTTTAGGATCGTGACCGTTAAAAAAGCGCTCAAAACTTTGATTGATTGCGGCTGTTTTTTGGGGAAACATCGACATTCGGGACAAGGGGGCCGTATCGGCAACAACCACTTCATCCTCTGCCTGCTGTGCAAAAAGAGGAGCAGAAAAACAGGCCAGCACCAATAACAAGGTCAAAATCCTTGTTGTCAGATTGTTTACAGTATTGTTCAAAACCAATTGCTTAATCCCCGATCAATGAAATAATTTTATCCAGTTCGCCATCATCATTAAAGCCAATAACGATACTTCCCTTTCCCTTATTGTTTCGCTTCAGGCTTACTTTCGCCCCAAACCTGCGGCTCAGCAGCGCGGGCACTTCCTTGTATTTCTCCGGGATTTTGCTATGGCCACCGGTTTCGTTGCGGGCAGCTTTGTCGGAAATATTTCTGATGAGGCTTTCCACCTGTCTGACGTTTAAGCCCTGCCTGATTATTTGCCTGAGGATGTCCTCTTGCAATTTTTCATCAGTTACCGGGATGAGTGCACGGGCATGCCCCATCGTGATAAAACCGTCGCGCAGGGCTACCTGCACATCGGGCGAGAGTTTGAGCAGCCGCAGAAAGTTGGCGATTGTCGAACGGTTTTTCCCCAGTTTTTCGCTCAGCAGTTCCTGTGTGAGTTTGCATTCGTCAAGCAGGCGCTGGTAACTGATGGCCATTTCGATGGCGTTCAGGTCTTTGCGGTGAATGTTTTCAATCAGGGCAAGTTCCAGCATTTGCTCGTCGTTGGCCACACGGATAAATGCAGGAATGGCCTTGATGCCTGCCATCCGGCTGGCCCGCAAACGGCGTTCCCCGGCAATCAGTTGGTATTTGTCGTAACCCAGTTTGCGTACGCTGATGGGCTGAATAACACCCTGCACCCTGATGGAATCAGCCATTTCACGCAGCAGCATTTCGTCAAAATCACTACGGGGCTGGAAAGGGTTGGCTTCAATCTTTTTCACTTCAATTTCGGCAATGGCACCTGTAACGAAATTCCCGGAAATGTCAGCCGAGGTAATGTCCGTCTCCGGACTTTGCAGGATGGCATCGAGGCCTCTTCCCAGCGCTTTTTTCTTTCCTTTGCTACTCATGGCCGGTGTCTATTTTTTTCTCTTCGTTTTTCAGTGCTGTCAGGTTGTTCTTCTGCAATATTTCCCTGGCCAGGTTCAGGTAATTGACGGCCCCGGTACTTTTGGCATCGTACATGATGGCCGAATCGCCGTAGCTTGGCGCCTCGCCGAGGGTGGTGTTGCGGTTGATCAGCGTGTCGAAAACCATTTGCTGAAAGTGCGTTTTCACTTCTTCCACCACTTGTTTTGAGAGGTTCAGCCTGACATCGAACATGGTGAGCAGGATGCCTTCGATGTCGAGTTCGGGGTTCAGCCGTTCCTGCACTATTTTAATGGTGTTCAGCAGTTTGCCCAGCCCTTCAAGGGCGAAATACTCACATTGTACCGGGATAATCACCGAATCGGCGGCAGTAAGGGCATTGACGGTAATCAGGCCCAGCGAGGGTGAACAATCGACAATGACAAAATCGTAATTGTCTGTAACTTTCGATAAGGCCCGGCGCATCATTTTTTCGCGGTTGGGCAGGTTGATAATTTCTATTTCCGCCCCTACCAGGTCAATGTGTGCCGGAATTAAATCCAGGTTCGGGGTCTTGGTTTGCAAAATCACATTGTTGGTATCAATGTCATCGATGATGCATTCGTAAATACTGGTCTTGATATTTTTGGGGTCAAACCCAATTCCCGAAGTCGCATTGGCCTGCGGGTCGGCATCAACAATCAGGGTTTTGTATTCCAAAACAGCCAGACTGGCTGCCAGGTTAATGGCGGTAGTGGTTTTTCCTACCCCCCCTTTTTGATTGGTTATGGCTATGGTTTTTCCCATTATTTACACGCTTTTGAATGAAAGTGCAGTCAAACAAAATTACGTTTTTCGAAGGCCTGGAGCAACTTTTCCCTACCGGAAGTTATCAACAAACGAAAAGGGCGCCAAAGCAGGCTGTTAAACTGGTTGATAAATCCTGTCTGACTAAAAAAAATCTCAAAACCGGCCAGCGGGCTGCTTATTTGTCAGAAGTGCTTTCTTCTTTCCCAAGGTCTTCAAAGCTTACGTCCACACTTTCGTTTGTCTTGGCAGTACTCACTTCTTCTGCAATTTCTTCAACAGGTTTTTCCCCGGTTTCAATAAAGTGGATGGCGGTTTGAAGACCTTCGCTGAATTTTTCAAAATCCTCCTGATACAAGAATATTTTGTGCTTTTCGTAAAAAAACTTGCCTTGTTCCGTATCGAACCGGCGCTTGCTTTCGGTGATTGTCAGATAGTACTGATTGGCCCGTGTAGCCTTTACGTCGAAAAAATACGTCCGCTTGCCGGCCCTGACCACTTTCGAGAAAATATCTTCCCTTCTTTCCTGTTTACCTTGCTCTTCCATTCTGCTCCGTTTTGATTAATGGTTAACCGAAACAAAATTAAAAATTAATTGAGAAAACTACTTTGCCCCGGGGCATTTGTTAACAATTTCTTTAATTGTTGATAAGATGTTTTAAAACCGGAAATCAGGAGCCGGTAATGGAAGTCATTTTTGGAGGTTCGGTTGTTAGGTGGCTTGGTGGTTCGGCTGTTAGAAGGTTTGATTGTTATTGCTGTAAACGGAGCTATCGTACGGCCACTTGTTGTTTTATGGGCAGCCGGGCGGGCTATCCGCTTTAGCGTGCTCGCGGCGGTGGTGTTTCGCAGCGGTCGTGCGGGGTCTTTCCCGTGGCAGCGGGAGCAGCCTCCGCCAACCGGCTCAACATCCACCGCCACTTCGCCCGGCTGTCGCTGCTATCCCTGCTGCGGGGGGGCTCCTACACCATCTGTCCCCAGCCGGTGTCTTCAACCGGATGTTTTAAACTCAAACCGCTCTTTTTTTCACGCATGAAAACCCCAAACGCGGCGGGCCCACCGTTGTCAGACCACTGGAGAAAAACCTTCCTGTTCTGCAATTTTGCCAAAAGTGCTCATGCGACCTGAATGCACCGAAACAATCTATTTAGACTTATTCCAGATTCCTGAAAAAGATTATTTTTGCAAATCCCTGCCGGGACGGATGTGCAATCCGCAAGCAGGTGAAATTAAAAGCATTAGGTTTACCGAAGGAAAGTATCAATGGCCAAATTTGAAATAATCATGCCCAAACTGGGCGAAAGCATTATCGAAGCTACCATCACCCGCTGGGTGAAAAGTGTGGGCGATACAGTTGAAGAGGATGATTCCATTGTCGAAATTGCCACCGACAAAGTGGATTCGGAAATTCCAAGCCCGGTGGAAGGGAAATTGTTGAAAACCCTTTTTAACGAAGGCGATGTGGTGGCCGTGGGAACAGTTATCGCAGTGATGGAAATTGAAGGGGGGGGCGCTGACGAACCCGCTCAGCCCCCCGAACAAATGGAAGCCGCTGAAAACCAGTCTGAACAATTGACAACACCAGCGGAAAAAGAGGCAACTGCAATTGTCGAAAAAGCGCAAGCTGCGGATTTTTCCCAGTCCGACCGCTTTTATTCACCCCTTGTCAAAAGTATTGCCAAAACCGAAGGCCTCGGCATGTCAGAACTGGACAGTATCAGCGGCAGCGGAAAAGACGGCAGAGTTACCAAAGCCGATCTGCTGGCTTACCTTGAAACAAGGAGCAGTAGTGTTGCCGCACCAAAAGCTGCCGCTGCTCCGGCCATCCAACACCCCGTTGTGAATACCGAAGCCGGCGACCAGGTGGTTGAAATGGACCGCATGCGCAAACTCATTGCCGACCACATGGTCATGTCCAAACAGGTTTCGCCCCATGTTACCTCTTTTATTGATGTGGATGTTTCGGCCATTGTTAACTGGCGGAACAAGGTAAAAGACAGCTTCCTGAAACGCGAAGGGGAGAAGGTAACTTTTACGCCCATCTTCATCCAGGCTGCTGCCCAGGCGCTGAAAGACTATCCGCAAATCAACGCTTCGGCGGACGGATACAACATCATTTACCGTAAAAAAGTCAACATTGGCATGGCGACTGCCTTGCCCAACGGCAACCTCATCGTCCCGGTCATTAAAAACGCAGACGAAAAAGGTTTGCTCGGCATGGTCAAAGCAGTGAACGACCTGGCTGCAAGGGCACGGACAAACAAACTACAACCTGACGAAATTTCCGGTGGGACGTTCACCACGACCAATTTCGGGTCTTTCGACAGCTTAACCGGTACACCCATCATCAACCAGCCCCAGGCAGCCATTTTGGGAATTGGCGCCATCCGGAAAAAACCCGTCGTGATTGAAACACCCGAGGGAGATGTCATTGGTATCCGCAGCATCATGATTCTTTCACTGGCCTACGACCACCGCATTGTCGATGGCGCTTTGGGCGGGATGTATTTAAAGCGGCTGAAAGAACTGCTGGAAAGATTTGACCCGGACACGGCTATTTAATGTGATGTATGCGTGACCTGCAACCCATAACCCGTAATCCGTAACCCGTAAATCATCAACCTGTCCTGTCCAAACATCTTTTTTCTTAGTTTAGCACAACAAACAAAACTTTATTAAATGGAATTAAATTTAAAGCGCCCCCTGGCCTTTTTCGACCTGGAAGCCACCGGCCTGAACGTAGCCAAAGACCGCATTGTGGAAATCAGTATTTTCAAGCTGAAGCCCAACGGCACTACCGAAACAAAAACCTGGCTGCTCAACCCCGGCTATCCCATAGCAGAAGAGGCCACGGCAGTACATGGTTACACCAATGAAGACCTTGCAGACAAACCCACTTTCAAACAAGTGGCCAAAGACATCAGCCGTTTTCTGGAGAACTGCGACCTGGCAGGGTACAACGCCCTGAAATATGACATTCCCATGCTGGTTGAAGAGTTCCTGAGGAATGAAATCGATTTTGAGGTCAGCAACAGAAAACTCATCGATGTGCAGAACATTTTCATGAAAATGGAGCAAAGGACATTGAAAGCAGCGTACCGTTTTTACCTGCAAAAGAACCTGGAGAATGCGCATTCAGCTGAGGCAGATACCAAAGCAACTTACGAGATTCTGAAAGCCCAGCTTGATAAATATACCGAAACTGAATTTACGGACAGAAAAGGGCAGACGAGTGTTCCGGTAAAGAATGAAGTGGAAGCCCTTGCCGCTTTCTCGAGCCACCACCGCAACGCAGACCTGATGGGGCAGATTATCTTTAACGAAGAAAATAAAGAGGTGATTAACTTTGGCAAGCACAAAGGAAAAACGGTGGAGGAAGTGCTGGAAACCGAACCGTCCTATTACAATTGGATGATGCAGGCCGACTTCCCGCTGTACACTAAAAAACTGATGACGAAAATCAAACTCAGGATGTTAAAATGAAGATAATCTGCATTGGCCGCAATTACATTGCACATGCCAAAGAATTAAAAAACCCGGTGCCAAAGAAGCCTGTTTTTTTTATGAAACCCGATACGGCCTTGCTGCCAAAGGGCAAGCCTTTTTTTTATCCGGCATTTACCAACGATTTGCATTACGAAACGGAACTCGTGCTTAAAATCTGTAAAAACGGACGCCACATTGAGCAGGAATTTGCACACAAATACTATGACGAAATTGGTGTTGGCATTGATTTCACAGCGAGGGACGTTCAGGCCGAATGCAAACAAAAAGGCCTCCCCTGGGAAATTGCCAAAGCTTTTGACCATTCCGCCCCCCTGGGCAGTTTTCTCCCGCTTACAGTCTTTGCTGATTCGGGTAACATTTCTTTTTCCTTAAAAATTAACGGAGAACTCAAACAACAGGGGAACAGTAGCGAAATGATCTTTTCTTTTGACCAAATCATTGCGTATGTTTCCCAATTCATCACCCTGAAAATAGGTGACTATATCTTCACGGGTACACCCAAAGGCGTTGGCCCGGTTCAAGCCGGAGACCATTTTGAAGCATTTGTCGGGGAAAGCAAATTGCTCGAATTTGAGGTGAAATAGCCGCAGGGATTAACCCGCTGGGTGCAAGCTCACCCAGCGGGTTAAATCCGTCTACCTTAACACCATGTCGGTAATCACTTCCTTTCCTGCTTCCTTATTTAGCGACAGAATGATTTTTGATTTCGCCATGTGCAATTCACTGCGCAAAACCGATGAATTAAGCTTGACATAGAGTATTTTATTTTTTACTGCCATGTTCACGGTGTGTTTTCCGATAATGCCGCCAACCACCTTTTCCCAGGACTCAACCAATTTCGCCTCGTCAAGTTTGCTGCCCCAGCGATAAGCTTTCAGCAACTCGCCAATGACTTCTTTGAGGGTGAATTCGCTTTCTCTTTTCATGCTGTTTCTTTGTCTTTTGCCGATATTACGTCCTAAGGCTTACTCTATGCAGCACTCCTTATTCAATATCCGGTTTTACCTTTCCTGCCTTAACCTCAAAAACTTTGTGGTCGATGTTTATTTCCCTGAAAATAGCAGCAATCCGCTTTTTCTGGGTGTCGGTGATGAAAACCTGCCCGAAATTATTCTCGCTGACCAGGTGAACAATTTGTTGTACCCTTTTGTCGTCGAGCTTATCGAAAATGTCATCAAAAAGCAGGATGGGTTTGAACTTCCTGATTCGCCGGGTGTACTCAAACTGCGCCAGTTTAATGGCGATGACAAAAGATTTTTGCTGGCCCTGCGAACCGTATTTCTTTACCGGATAAGCATCCATCTTAAACAACAAATCATCTTTGTGAATACCCGTTGTGGTGTACCTGAGCATCCGGTCCTTTCCCAGCGCCTGTTTCAACAAATCGTTCAACGGCATTAAATTTAACTGCGATTCATACACGATTTCCACCTTTTCGTTGCCGCCCGAAAGATATTGGTAATACTCGTTGAACAGCGGGTTAAACTCGTTCAGGAAAGCAATTCTGGTTTTGAACAATTGCTGTCCCAGCGATACCAGTTTTTCGTTCCAGATTTCAAGCGAGACTTCATCAAAATACCCCCCCTCAAAAAAACTTTTCAGCAAAGTGTTGCGTTGCAAAAGTACTTTGTTGTATTCCAGCAAATTGTTGAGGTACACTTTGTCGAATTGTGCAATTACACCATCAATGTATTTCCGTCTGGCCTCGCTGCCGTCTTTAATCAGGTCGCGGTCGTAAGGTGAAATCATCACCAGGGGGATTCGCCCGATATGGTCGGCGAGCCGTTTGTAATTTTCTTTGTTGAAACTAAATTTCTTTTTCGCCTGGCGTTTTTGCACGCAGCTCACTTTATCGTCGGTATTTTCCTGGTTGTGGTAAGTTCCGTGCACAGCAAAGAAGGCTGCTTCGTGCAGGATGTTCTGTGTATCAACAGAATTAAAACAGCTTTTGCAGAAGGATAAATAGTAAATGGCATCAAGGATGTTGGTTTTACCAGAACCATTGTCACCGACAAAGCAATTGATCTTGTCGCTGAAAGTCAGCTCCGCCTCCTTGTAGTTCTTGAAATTACTCAGCCTGAGTTTTTGGAGGTACATATTTGTTAATCAATCTTTACAAAGCGGAAAGCATTGGGGAATTGCGGGTTGATGAGGTAACTGCCGTTTTGGTCGATCCATCCCCATTCGCCACCTTTGCGCACCATTGAGCGGCCATTTTTGAAGTCGCGCACTTTTTCAAATTGCGGGTTAATTTCCCATTTTCCGGCTTTATCCACGAAACCCCATTCTTTTCCTTTCTGCACGCCCGCCAGCCCATCGCTAAAACCCTGTGCATTGTAAAACTGCGGGTTGATGAGGTAGCTCCCGTTCTTGTCGATAAAGCCCCATTCCTTGCCTTTTTTCACGGCGGCCATCCCGTCTTTAAATGGTTTAACGTTATAAAACTGGGGGTTAATAAGGTAGGCGCCTTTCTTGTCGATAAAGCCCCATTCTTTCCCCTTTTTCACTGCGGCCAGTCCCTCGCTGAAGTTTTGTGCGTTGTCGAATTGCGGATTGATGACATAGCTTCCTTGTTGGTCAATGTACCCCCATTCGCCCCCTTTTCTCACTTTTGCCATCCCGTTGTCGAAGTCTTCTGCTTTTTCAAATTGCGGGTTGATTACCCACCCGCCATTTTTGTCAATATAACCCCACTCTTTGCCTTTTAATACGCCGGCCAGGCCTTCTTTAAAATCGTTTATTTTCTGAAATTGGGGGTTGATCACAAAGCGGCCGCTTTCATTTATAAATCCCCACTCGCCCCCTATGCGTACCCTGGCCATTCCATCATTAAAATCAAAAGCCAGTTCAAACTGCGGGTTTATTGCCCATTTTCCGTCAACGTCCACATAACCCCATTCTTTCTCTTTTTTTACAGCGGCCAGTCCGGAATGAAATTCTTTTGCGTCCTGAAATTGCGGGTTCACCACAAAGGTCCCTGTTTTATTTACAAATCCCCACTCACCCGCTTTGCGGACGGCTGCCATCCCCTCGGAGAAATCATTCGCGTGTTCGAATTGCGGGTTAATCGTCCATTTACCATCTGTAGAAATGTATCCCCATTCTTTCCCTTTTCTGGCCCGGGCAAGGTAATCCTGTGAAAAACAAAAACCCGATAAGAGCAATCCGGCTAAAAGTAGACTAAACGTTTTCATGATGTTTCTATTTTTGACTTGTTATCTGTACGCTAAAATAATTTTTATTTTAATACCAGGGGCTAAAAATCTTATTTAGCAGAAATCTAAACAGACTGTGTGGCAAGCGGGGAAGGCTGTAAGTTTTATATAGTAACGATCAATGATCAGAATGCGCCTTATAAACCGAAATACCTTATCGCTTGTTTGTCAATTAAGAATTCTTGCATATCAGATAGTTACGGAAGCACATAATTAAGGATATCGGGCCGGATAAGAAGATACGTAATGGTGTGCCTGGTGCTCAGCTGTGGTAGTATAACGCAGACGGGGTATGCAAGCCTGAAAAGAGAAAACAACAGGGCCCTGACTACTTCTTGATAAAGGAGTTCATGTCGAAAACAAGTGTGAGGTAATTTGGTGAGCCGACAAGACTGTAGGTGGCGCGCGAATAATTGATTTTAAACTTGTAAATCCTGATTCCGAAGCCCCAGCTAAAACCAACCATTCCTGTTTTGTTGTTAATCTTCAATTCCTGTCGCCGGCGGTAATTATACCCTCCCCTGAGGGTAAAATTTTTACCAAGGTAAAGCTCGGCGCCAAAAACAAGGTGGCGCATAAACTGGTCGCCAATTTTCGCAAAACCCGTATTGTATTGTGCCTCGCCGGTGATGGGGTCGAAACCAGCTGAGGGGTTTGCCGGATCATCATAAGTCAGGTCCCATTTTTCAATATGATCATAAATCAAATGAAAGCGGAAAGGTACATGGTCCAGCCTTTTGGAGATCACATATTGTATATTGAAAGGCAAAGGGTCGCGCACACCGGAAGTGTAAGTTGTTAGCTGCGTCCCGATGTTGCGGGCCACCAGCGACATTACCCAGCCACTTTTGCTGTAATACGTTCCGGCTACATCCACAGCCAGTCCGAAAGAAGTGTAAGATTCGTAAAACGAATAAATAAGTTTTGCTGTGGCACCAATCGAAAACAAGGAATCCAAACGGCGGCCCCAGCCGATATTCAGTGCAAAGTCGGAAGCCCCAAAACTCCCGTTGATGTTTCCGGTTTCGTCTGCCAGGTCAAATTTTCCATAATCCATGAACTGAAGTGTTGCGAGGAAACTACCCGCTTTCTCAAAAGTATTGGCGTATTGCAGGCTGCCAAAATTAAAGCCGGCAAACGAATTGATGTAATTAAACCCCAACATATTGTCCATGCCGGGATTAATGAGCGACGGGTTGACAAAACCCAGGTTGATGTCGTCGTCTTCGATGGCTGCAACATTGCCGCCCAGGGCCGTAATACGGGCAGATACAGACTGCTCCAGAAAAGAATAGGCGTAGCGCCCCCCAAGCTGGGCATGCAGTGATAAGGTCAATAGGGAAATTATGCTGATTAGAAAGAGGTACTTTTTTTTCACACGGATTGGTTTATGTTTCCCAAATAACGAAAGACCCCCATTTTTAGTATAGTGTTACTCTGTTTTTATTACCGAGCCACTGCCTGAAATATCAGACTTAATTTGCGGGTTTCCGGCATAGCTCAGGTCGCCACTGCCCATCACACTGACCCTAAGGCGGTTCAAAACGTGAACGTCTGCATTGCCGGATCCGTTGATTGTTACTTTGGCTTCGTAAGCTTTCAACCCCAGGCCCCTGAAGTCACCGGAACCGTTAATTTTTATCATGAGCTTTTGTGTGGCTCCGTTGACAACGGCTTCGCCGGAACCGTTTACCTTGAAGTCAAGCCGGTTTGTAAAAACAGCTGCCAACAGTTTGCCCGAACCGTTGATGCTCAATTTGAGTTTGTCTGTTTGCAAAGAATCGTACACGCTTACATTGGCCGGGCCATTAATCTCAATTGAACTTAAGCTGACGACAGTAAGTTGAATCCGGATGTCATTGTTGTTGCTGTTTACACAAGGGCTTGCCCCGATTTCAAGGGTTTTTCCCCTCACCGGTGTTCTAAGGGATTTGAACACGTTCCCGGGAGCGGTAACCCGGATGGCCGGCCTTTGCCCCACACGAATGCTAACGATGGCCGGCAAACTGATTTCCAGTTCTTCAAATGATGCAAGTTGAAGTTCTTTGGTTTTTGTTTCACCTGTGGCATCAATGCAGTTTATGCAGGATGAAAAAAAAGTGAAAATACCCGAAAACAGGAATAAGTAAAAGAAATGGGGCCGTTTCATCTATGGTTTAATGATGAGCTTTTCATAGCTGCTTTGGAGAGCCTGCAAAAATGAATAAAGCAAGGGGTACATTTAAAAAGCGGTTAACGGCTGTTCACCCACTTGCCTTTTTTAGACTCCCCTAAAATAACCACCTCTTTGGTTTTTCCATATTCTTTTGCTGCCTTGCGCATTTCCGCTTCGCTTTCCCTGACTATCTTTATTCCTGTTTTTGCTCCCGGATTACGTACTTCAATGTACCATCCATCCCTGAGTTTCTTAGGTTTTGTTGGTGGTCTTCCCATAATAATATATTCAAAAATTCAATAATTGTGCTGACTGCCAAACGCAAACCGGCAGGTTTCTCCGTAACGAGCGAATATACAAAAAAATCAATGCTTTCAACAAAAGGAACAAAAAAATTATTCTGATTAAACTTCTCTTTATCCCTTACTGGAAAAAGCCCTGAAAAAAGCCTGAACGTTTCAGTACAAACGGAGGATTTCTGCGTTTAGTACTTAATCAATCTTCGAAGATTTTGTGATGGTTGTCCCCGTAATGCTAGCGGGAAATTTTTGCCCGGCCTGTTCAATATTCATGGAGACTTCCTGGTCGATGGTTGCCTCGATGAGCCAGCCGGTTTTGGTATCTACTATCATTTCCCCACTTTGGGTTCCATGTAGGTTCATGTCCTCATTGTTGACTTTGTTTGCAGAAATTGTTCCCTCAATACCCAAAGTAGTTTGTTTGTTGTTGGTTTTTAGCACGGTGTATTTAATGTGATACTTCATATCACTTGTTCTCAGTGGTTCTATGTCTTTCTCCCAGGTATCGCCGACACCCACTTTTTGATCCGGGTAAATGGCATAATTACTGCCTGAGCTCAGGTTTTTGGCCAGGTCATCATTCCTGGTGATATCACTCAGGTCCATGTTTTTTACGTTTCCCCTGTTGTCCATTGTCATCGTGTATGAACTGCCCACAAGGTCCTTCATTATTGACGAAATCTGCGCGGCCATCGGGTTTTCTGCCGTTGACGGATCATCGGAATCATACTTTATTTCCATACCAAACAAACTCTGCAACATCGTTACACGATTGATGGTTGTTTTGACAACAATGCTGTCGCGCTCGTTGTTTTCCACGGTTCCGGTCATTTCAAATCCGATCTTACTTGTTACCACCATCGTCTGGCCGTTGGTTTCAAAGGCGATGTCCTGTTCGGTTTCGATATTGTATTCGTATTTGTCCCCCTGGTTTAAATTGTACCTGAGTTCAACAGTTTTCTGTGCAGAAATTGTCAGGAATAATCCGGGCATCAGCATGGCGATGGTCAGCAATAAAATTCGGTTGTAATTTTTCATGTAAAATATTGTTAAGAAATAAATAAACGAAATATAGGCAGTAAAATTATACTTTTTCTAAATAGCCTCCTGTTTTTATCTTCTTGTTGGCAACTATTTCCTTTTGTGAACCGACGGGTTAAGCTGTCGGTTACCGGGGGTTTTATCTCGTGAAAAACTGTTTTGGTTGTGAAACCCGGTGGGTCAGTGTAGGAAGCTAAAGCCTTCGTATTAATCTGTGGCTATTGTATTTGCCTTGCTTACTTCATGTCTTATTCATAGTTTTCAGTCCGGCCCAAACACACTACCAAAACTAACTGCCACTTCTAAAAACCAATGGGGTCGCTGTCATCGTCGTTCATTTTTGATGACATGGTTTTAAACCCTGCATTTACGTCGTCTTTCGAATAATTGCCTCCGCCGCTCTGGTCAATATCTTCGAAGCGGGCAAAAGTATCGATGAACTTCAGTTTAACCTCGCCGGTCGGTCCGTTCCTGTGTTTGGCAATAATAACCTCGGCCACACGGTGGGTTGATGAACCATCTTCAAACTGGTCCATTTTGTAGTATTCGGGCCGGTAAATAAAGAGTACCAGGTCGGCATCCTGTTCGATGGCACCCGATTCGCGCAGGTCGGAAAGGATGGGCCGCTTGGACTGGGCAGGTCTGTTTTCGACTGCCCGGCTTAATTGGGAAAGTGCCAGAACAGGGACATTCAGCTCTTTGGCAAGGGCTTTCAGCGACCTTGAAATCTGACTGATTTCCTGCTCACGGTTTCCTTTGTTATCAGTACCGCGCATCAACTGAAGGTAATCGATAAATACCATCTGGATGTCGTGCTGCTGTTTTAACCTCCGGCATTTGGCCCTTAGTTCAAAAATGGTGAGTGCCGGGGTGTCGTCAATAAATATCTTGGCATCGACCAGTTTGGAAATTCTGTCGTTGAGTTGTTGCCATTCATAACTTTCCAGTTCGCCGGTTTTCAGTTTATCGGCACGGAGTTCAGACTCGCTTGAAATAAGCCGCGTTACCAATTGAACTGCAGACATCTCCAAAGAAAAGAAAACAATGGGGCGGTCAAAGTCAACAGCCACATTCCGTGCCATGGAAAGTGCGAGTGCTGTTTTTCCCATGGACGGCCTTGCCGCTAAAATAATCAGGTCCGATTTTTGCCAGCCCGATGTTTTGCGGTCGAGATCGGTAAAGCCCGAAGGCACGCCACGCATGTGCACGTCGGCATTTTTGGCAGCTTCGATGTCTTCGATGGCTTGCTTTACCAGCGAGGGCATGTCTTCAAAGTTGCGGCGCAGGTTGGATTCTGATACAGAAAACAGATTCTGCTCTGCTTTGTCCAGCAAATCAAAAACGTCGGTCGTGTCTTCGTAAGCATCTTTGATTATTTCGGATGAAATTCTGATCAGCTCACGTTGAATGTGTTTCTGCAGGACAATCCGGGCGTGATATTCCACATTGGCTGCCGACGAAATCCGGCTGGTGAGCATGGTGATGTAATAAGGGCCACCAGCCATTTCCAGTTCCCCAGTGCCTTTCAACTCGTTGGTAACGGTAAGAATGTCCACTGGTTCTGATTTTCCAAACAGGCGCTGAATTGATGAGAAAATCTTCTTGTGGCTTTCTTTATAGAAAACCTTGGGTTCGAGTATGTCGATAACTGCAGAAACGGCATCTGCCTCAAGCATCATGGCCCCGAGTACAGCCTCTTCCAGGTCAGTGGCCTGTGGTGGGACTTTGCCGTGTTCGATGAACTGCTGCGTTAAATCAGCTTGTTTTGGAATGCTCTTTTTTTTGAGGTTTTTTGTGGCTTCTTCCATGCCTCAAAAATAATTCAATGGAAGGATGTTTAGCGAATTGTTGATAAAAATATTTTGTAGTACGATAAGCCAATAATTGCAGGTAGTCACACGAATTGTTCAATGTTTCGGGCAGGCAATGAAAATACGCTTATTTTTGCCGCAATTAAGAATGATTAAAAATAATGGCGCTCCCAACAATTTAAGGGGACATTGTTATTTGTGTGCCTGATACGTCATTGCCAGCTCACGTTGGATAAAACAGAAACCGGATGAACCGGTGCTAAGCGGTCGGTAAACACAAGAAACAGAATATTTTAGATTTTATAAAAACATGAAACACACACTGATTACCATAACCATTCTTCTGTTTGCCCATTTTTCGTATGCGCAGCTAAGCTCACGGGATGCGGGACAAAGTAACCGGCCAACTACTGCTGACAATCTGGGAATGAACAAGCCGGCTGGCGTTGTTGTCACCTTCCTTAAAGCGCCCTATTTGCTTTATACCGGCGAGAATGACCAAATGCTGGTGTTGTGGCAGATGGGTGCTACACAAAATTGCCTGTTGGAGTGGGGGACGGATCTGAATTATTCGGATGGTTCGGTAACAACCGAAGAATACGGAGAGGATCACCAGCACCAGGTTGCACTTACCGGACTCTGCCCGAATGTGAAATATTACTACAAGGTAAGTACAACAGATGAAAACATAAAGCAGGGCAGTTTTGTTGCCGGGGCCCAGGACAGTGATAGAACAATAAGTTTTTATGCATACGGCGACACGAGAACTTATCCTGCAAATCACGACATGGTGGCCGCACAGATACTGCAAGATATGTCGCAGCACCCCGAAACGCAGACCTTTATTATCTCAACCGGCGATTTTGTTGCCAATGGTGACAGGGAAAAAGACTGGACGGATCAGTTTTTTGATCCACAGTACACCTCCCTGCAAAAAATGCTAAGCGAACTGCCGTATATGGCAGCTGTTGGCAACCACGAAGGGCAGGGCCTGCTTTTCAGAAAGTATTTTCCCTATCCCCGCTTTGTGTCAGACAGGTACTATTTCTCATTCGATTACGGCCCGGCTCATTTTATGGTAATTGACCAGTTTACCAGCTATGCGGTGGGCAGCGACCAGTACAACTGGTTGGTCAACGATTTGGAAGCCACGAATAAGGACTGGAAATTCATCTTGTTGCACGAACCGGGATGGACAGCCGGTGGCGTACACCCAAACAACCCTGAGGTGCAGGAAATTATCCAGCCACTCTGCGAAACTTACGGGGTACAGATTGTGCTGACAGGCCACAACCATTATTATGCCCGTGCCGTGGTTGACGGTGTGATGCACATCACTACCGGTGGGGGAGGGGCGCCGCTTTATACACCCAACCCTTTCGAGGAAAAGATTGTTACGGTGAACAAATCAAATCATTATTGTAAAATTGAAATTGACACCGATACTTTGTCGTTTTCTGCAATAACAAAAGATGGTGACCTCATCGAAGGTTTTCAGCTTTTCCTGAGTCCTAACAACATCAGCGATAAATTTGAAGAAGATTTATTTAAAGTGTACGCAAGCCACCGTTTGATAAAAGTGAGCAACGACAGTTTTGTGAAAGGGCAATTAAGCGTTTATGACAATTATGGCCGGCTTGTATTCAGGGATGGTTTTGTCAATAAAGAACACCAGGTCGGCGTGGATAACGGGGGTGTTTATTTTGTACGGATTGATTTTGAAGGGGAAAGAGTCGTGAAAAAAGTTTTTGTGAAATAATGAAGTTTTCAAAACCACTCATCCTTTAAAAAATTCCAGGCGCATTTTTCCGTCTTCGAAAATGCCATAGGAAAAATGGTACAACCAGTCGCCCAGAATAATGATTTCTGCTTTATCGCTTACCTTTTGCTGCAAGGGCAGGTGGCGATGGCCGAAAACGAAATAGTCAACTTCCGGTAATTCTTTCGCCTTGTGCTGTGCATATTTAAACAGCATTTCATCTTCGGGTGGTGTTGAGTTTTCTTTTCGTTCTTCTCTCGAGATATTGGCCAGGCGGCTCTTTCCTGAAAAGTAGAGTCCCATCCGGGCACCCCAATCGGGGTGCAGCCACCGGAATAGAAACTGGTTGGGCTTGAATTCAAAAACTTTCTTGAGCAGTTTATAGCCATTGTCCCCGGGCCCCAGGCCATCGCCATGGGCAAGGAAAAGTTGTTTGCCCTCAAAACTAAAAACTTCAGATTCACGGTGAATTTGTATGCCCAACTCCCTGCTCAGGTAATCGAATGCCCATACATCGTGGTTGCCCCTGAACAGGTGGACCGGAATTCCATTGTCAGTCATTTCGGCCAACTTGCCCAGTAAACGAACATATCCCTTGGGAACAACATATTTGTACTCGAACCAAAAGTCGAAAACATCCCCCATCAGAAAAACCATGGAGGCATCACCCGAAATTTTTTCAAGCCAGCGCACCAGTAACCTTTCCCTTTTCAAACTGCTTTCAGCATCGGGAATGCCCAGATGAAAATCGGATGCAAAGTATATTTTGTTCTTTTTCAATGGAATGGGAATTTCGGGACAAAACTGCAAAAGCTATACTTCGGTCACTAAATCTTGGATGATGCGCGTTAATTGAGGTGCTACCATCGCGGCAGCATCAACTACTTCATCGTGCGAGATTTCGACAATTTTTCCCTCCACACCCAAATCGGAAATAACCGAAACAGCAAAAACAGGCAGGCGCATGTGCCGGGCCACTATCACTTCGGGCACGGTTGACATGCCTACCGCGTCGGCGCCAATGGCCTGAATGTATTTGTACTCTGCCAGTGTTTCATAAGTCGGGCCACTGATTCCGGCATAAACACCAGTTTGAAATTGAATACCGTGATGACGGGCAATCTTTTTTGCTTTGCTCAACAGCCGCTTGTCGTAGGCTTCGCTCAGGTCAACAAAACGGGGGCCGTACTCACTGTGGTTGGGCCCAATCAGGGGATTGGGCATTAGGTTGATGTGGTCGGTAATAAACATAATGTCGCCCACCTCAAAGTCAACATTTACCCCGCCGCTGGCGTTGGAAACGAAAAGATACTGGATGCCGAGCAGTTTTAAAACCCGTACCGGAAAGGTGATTTCAGCCATCGAATAGCCTTCGTAAAAATGAAACCGGCCCTGCATGGCCACCACCTGAACACCATTCAGGCTGCCAAAAATCAACCGGCCCTCGTGGCCTTTGACCGTTGAAACCGGAAAGCTTGGAATTTCGGAATAGGGAATGCTTGTGCTGATTTCAATCTCGTCGGCCAGTTGCCCCAGGCCCGATCCCAAGATAATACCCACTAAAGGTTCTTTTGTCAGTTTCTGCTTGATGAAAGCAATGGTTTCATCTATCTTTTTTAACATATTCAAGTATTTGATTTCTAAAATTATGCCTGCCCTCTTCGTGTAGTTTTGCCCGGATGGGGATGTAAAACAACGGCAGGTTTTCAAGCGCGCTAAAATAGGGAGAATTTATTAGTCGCATGGCATCTTTCTCGGTAGTGAGAATTATTTTCCGTCGCTGAAAAGCATCGTCAAACGCTGACCTGATTTTACTTAAATCCTTTTTTGTGTAAACGTGGTGGTCAGAAAACTTTAAAGTAACCAGCTCGTTGCACAATGTACGAGTATGTTCAATGAGGGGCGCCGGATTTGCTATTCCTGAAAAGAGAACGATAAGTCCCGGTTTCTTTTTGTCAACATATTTTTCAACTCCCGGAAAAGGGACAAATTTACCATAGACGATGAAGGAAAAGTAGAGCTGTTGGTAGGGTTTTACCTTTAACTTTTCCACAATAGACCTGCGTACAAAGGGGGAGAGTACCCTGTGGGTTTTGGTGACAATTACAATATCGGCACGCTTTGCAGCTGCTACCGTATCGCGTAAAGTACCCGTTGGGAGAAGAAAGTTGTCCACATATAGTTTATGACTGTCGGTAAGCAAAATGGAAAGTCCGGGCTTTACATACCTGTGCTGAAAAGAATCGTCGAGCAGGATGACATCAATTTTTTTATCCGTTTTCAACAATTGTCTGATTCCGTTTCTCCGGTCTTCGTCAACGGCAACGGTGATGCTGCTTCCGAATTTGTGATAATATTGCATCGGTTCGTCACCGATTTCTTTATAAGAGGATTCGGGGCCTGCCAACCTAAAGCCTTTTGTTTTACGCCCGTAGCCCCGGCTCAGGGTGGCCACATTCTTTTCTTCTTTCAGTAACATAATCAGGTACTCGATGAACGGGGTTTTTCCCGTACCCCCGAGGCTCAGGTTGCCCACGCCAATGACCGGGACAGGAAACGATTCTGATACCAAAAATCCGTGGTTAAACAAAAAATGCCTGATCCTGACTACCAGACCGTAGAGGCATGCAAAAGGAATCAGAAACACCCGCCAAAAATTCATACGATAATTTTTTCACCTCTTCCCTTGCGGGAAGTTGTATTTCCATTAATTTAGTGCATTTATTGTACCGGGCAGTTTTAACGAGCCGCCCAAGGTACAAAAAAAACGTTTTAGCCGGGGAAAAATTTAATCTTTAAGCAAAAAAAAAACACCGAATGAAAGTATCCGAAATTAGCCGGGCGCTTGAAGAAATAGCGCCATTAAATCTACAGGAACCCTATGATAACTCCGGTTTGCTGATAGGTGAATCTGACCGTGAAGTTAGAAAAGCCCTCATTACACTTGACCTTACAGAAGAAGTGATGGAAGAGGCCGTCCGCGAAGAATGCGGACTGATTATTGCCCATCATCCGATGATTTTTAAAGGGATAAAAAGAATTACCGGCGCTAACCTCACCGAACGCCTGATAGTTCAGGCCATTCAAAATAATATTGCCGTTTATGCCATTCACACCAATCTCGACAATGCTGCTCAGGGAGTAAATAAAATGCTGGCTGAGAAACTGGGCCTTCAAAATACCCGCGTTTTACAGCAAGCGAAGTCGGCACTCAGGAAATTGGTTGTGTTTTGTCCGGTAGCACATCTTGCTCCTGTGCGCTCGGCCATGTTTGCGGCTGGTGCGGGACAGATTGGGAATTACAGCGATTGCAGTTTCAATATTTCCGGAACGGGAAGTTTCAAAGCCCTCGCCGGAAGCGACCCTTTTGTGGGCGAACAGGGTAAATTGCATGAGGAAGACGAAATCAGGATCGAGACGGTCGTTCCTGACTACAGGCTGCCAGGTGTAGTAGGCGCAATGATTGCGGCCCATCCTTACGAAGAAGTTGCTTACGATGTTTATCCGCTTTCCAATTCCGATCCCACTTCCGGAGCCGGAATGATAGGGGAAGTGAAAAATAACCAAAACGCCACCGACTTTTTAACCCGCGTGAAACAGGTACTGGGGACACCTTTTCTGAGACACAGCCCTTTGATAAACCAAAAAGTGAAAAAAATAGCGATTTGCGGGGGGAGTGGCAGCTTTTTAATCCACGTGGCGGCCCGCGCAGGTGCCGATATCTTTTTAAGCGCCGACATCAAATACCATGATTTTTTTGAGTACCGGGGCAAGATGACCATTGTTGATGCGGGACATTTTGAGACTGAGCAATTTACAAAAGAGTTATTGTTCGATATTTTAAAGGAAAAATTTCCTAATTTTGCACTCCGAATTTCAGGAGTCGATACCAATCCTGTTTCATTCTTGTAACAAATTGAAAACTTAGGTAATATGAATAAAAAGAAACAAACTGAAGCGGATGATGTAAGTGTTGAACAAAAACTTCAGGCACTTTTCACCCTCCAGCAAATCAATTCGCAAATCGACAAGATCAAAATTGTACGTGGTGAGCTTCCGCTCGAAGTGCAGGACCTCGAAGACGAAATTGCCGGCCTCGAAACCCGTGCTGCTAATTTTGAACAGGAAGTTGCCGACTTAAACGAAACAATCAACGCACGTAAGGCTGCCATTAAAGAAAGTGAGTCGATGATTGCAAAGTACAAGGAACAGCAAATGAAGGTGAGGAACAACCGTGAATTTGATTCGCTGACAAAGGAATTGGACTACCAGACACTCGAAATCCAGCTTTCGGAGAAGAAAATAAATGATGCCCGCTTTAAAATTGAAAACCTCGAAACCGAAATTGCAAACACCAAAGAACAACTAAAGGAACGCAACATCGACCTGAAAGCGAAAAAAGCTGAACTGACAGATATTGTGAAAGACACAGAAAATGAAGAAGAAGCGCTGGCCAAAAGATCGCTTGAGAATGAAAAATATATCGAAGACAGGTTGCTGACGGCCTACAAACGTATTCGCGAAAACGCCCGCAACGGCCTTGCCGTTGTGCAGGTAGAACGCGATGCCTGTGGCGGGTGCTTTAACAAAATCCCGCCCCAGCACCAACTTGATATCAGGATGCACAAGAAAATTATCGTTTGCGATTACTGTGGCCGTATCCTGGTCGACAAAGATGTTGCCGATACGGTTCATGAACAATTCAAGTAACAAAAAGGATTACATAAAATTTCAAAAAGGGGTGTGTTTTTCATGCCCCTTTTTTTATTTACTTTTATCTCGGCTATTCATAGGATATGAAGCAGATTAAACTTGTTTTCTTTTTCATGCTCTTGACTTGTTTTGCACCAGCCCAGGTAGTGCTGACCGATGGTTGCAAAGCAGCTTACAACGACATACTCTCGTTAAGGTTTGCAGATGCACGCCTGCATCTGCAAGAAGAGAAAACAGCTAATCCCGGCAACTTGTACATCGTTTACCTCGAAAACTACATCGATTTCCTGAGCCTTTTTATTGGGGAGAATGAAGACGAATTTCATCGCCTCGAAGACAATAAATCTGAACGAATCGATCAAATTGGCAAACTCGGAAACGACTCACCTTACAAAAAATATATGTTGGGAAACATTTATTTGCAGTGGGCGGTGGCACGTCTCAAATTTCACGAGTACTTCACAGCCGCCTTTGAGATCAACAAAGCCTACCGCTTATTGGAGGCTAACAAGCGGGAATTCCCCGATTTTGTCCCCAATAATATTTCATTGGGTATTTTACATATTATGATTGGACTGGTCCCTGGTAAATACCATTGGGTTCTTAACCTGATTTCGATGGAGGGAAACATTGAGCAGGGCAGGGCAGAATTGTCTTATGTGCTTCAAAGGAGCAAGACCGGTTCCGCCTATGCTTACCTTAGGAACGAGACCTTGTTTTACCTTGGTTTTATTGAGCTTAGTATTAATCCTGACAAGAAGAATTCGATGGCTTTGCTGCGTGAGCTTGACGAGGTAAAACAAGACAATTTACTGCTTTCTTATCTGGCAATAGATATTTTGATTAGAACGGGGCACAACGAAAAAGCACTGGAAGAATTCAGCCTGATTGGGAACCGTAGCGGGTATTTTCCTTTTTATTACCTTGACTACCTGCATGGGGAATGCCTGCTCCGCAAGCTTGAAACAGACGCTGCCCGGAAAAAGTATGCGCTGTTTCTGGAAAACTTCTCCGGAAAGAATTACCTGAAAGATGCAGAAAGAAAAAAATCCTGGACATATTTGCTCGAAGGCGATACGTCAAAATACTTTCAATCTTTGAGACAAATTCTTTTTGTGGGCAACGATGACGTTGACAGCGACAAACAGGCAGTATTTGAAGCACAGAACAAACGCATGCCGGATGTTAAGCTGTTAAAAGCAAGGTTGTTGTTTGATGGTGGTTATTATTATAAAGCGGATTCAATTCTTGATAAGATTGACCCCAACGATTTAACAGTTGAGCAAAACCTGGAACGTTACTACCGGAAAGCCCGGATTGCTGATGAATCGGACTATACGGAAAGAGCAAAAGCAGCTTACCTGCAAACTATTAAAAGCGGGAAAGGTTCCCATCGCTACTTTGCGGGAAACGCCGCATTGAAATTAGCCGGAATTTACGAATCGGAAGGGAATTTAGAGCGAGCCGAACATTTTTACCGTGCCTGTTTAAAAATGAACTTTATCGAATACGAAACAAGTATCCACACCAAAGCAAAAACCGGCCTAAAACGGGTTACTGACAAACAGGATTAAAAGATGTACCGCAGGCTAAGTACAAAATTCTGGTCGGTGAAGGTGTTGCTCACCGGGTTTGGCTGGATGTTTTCGGTACTGTAGAAATAATAATCTTCATCTTTAACAGAATAGACGTAAGCAAAATCAAGTGCAACATTGTCCATCCTGTATCCTATTCCACCGGAGAAAGATTGCCGCTTGCCATCATTCAGCTTGTTACTGTAAGGACTGCCATAAAAGGCATAGCCTGCCCGAAGGCTGACTTTAGAGATACGCCATTCGGTACCGGCACGGAAGTTATGTGTAGACCGGTAATAATTTCTTATGTTGGAATTTTCATCCCCAAATCCGTAATCCCTTGCATTGAGTTTGGCCTGGCCATAATTGACAAATTCGTACTCGAACGAAACAAAACCAAATTTCTTGATGACAAATGCCAGACTTCCGATGGCGCGCATGGGGGTCGTCAGTTTGTATTTGTAAGTACGGATTGGCATCAGGGTATCACCCGTAAACCAATCCAGCTTGCTCGACATGCCAATGCTCCAGGTATCGCGCATGTTCCAGTACCATGTGGGCGTATGCAGTGCCAGTCCGATTCGTACCCAGTCAACCGGCCTTACTATTGCCCCCAATTTGAAATTAATGCCAAAGCCCGTTGTTTCCAGGTTCTCTGTTGTGGTCCAGTTTTCAAAGTAAGGAATGGTATCGGCCACATCTGTTTCTGAATAAAACGATTCCCTGAAATAGCGGACGTAGGGCATGCCCACCGATGCGCCGAGGTACAATACATCATCAAAGTTTCCGGCGCCTGCAAAAAGGAATTCGTTTATGGAGCCACGGCTGTTTATTCTTTGTGTTTGCAAAGTTCCGGCGTACGGTAGCGGTGTGTAATACTGGTTGGTTGTTCCCGGAATGGTATCCAGTAAATACAACCACCAGGCCGGGGTTAAATCATCGGGGTAGCGGCCATTTTCAATGTCTTCAAAAGGTTTTCCGTCTGCCTTTTCCTGGTAAACATCTAATTTGGAGTTGAGCAGATTGGGGCCCTGCATGTACATATTTGTGTTGAAGGTGTTCAACCTGTTCATTCCGAAGCCCAGTTGGTAGTACCTCCATCCCTTGCCGCCACGGCCCAGTGCCTTGGCCGAAACCCATCCCAAATTGGCAAAATCGAAAATGGTCCTGTTTTCGGTTTGTTGCAGGTTATTGTAGGTGGAAGTAGTATTTCTGTTAAAGACCTCGGGGCTGGCACTCAGCTCGCCGGAACGGTAAATGGCAAGTCCGCCGGGGTTCGTGCTCAATACCGAGAAATCACCACCCAGCCCCCCAAAAGCACCCCCAACAGCCATGCTGCGTGCCGTACCCTGCCTGTAAAGTTCTGAAAACCGCAGGGCATCTTCCGCAAACTGGGCAGACAGGGCATAAGCCAGTGTCAGGAAACCTAAGATAATAATGGACCTTTTCATTGTTGTGAATTATCAGCTACCAGATGAGTTTGTACTGTCGGGGCAACTATTTATCTTCTTCCACCGCCACGGCTCGAGCCGGAGCTTCTTGATGAACTGCCCCCGCCCGAACTCCGCGAAGGCGAACTGTAACTTTTGGATGGTGAACTGTAACTTCTTGAAGGCGAGCTGTAACTCCGTGAAGGCGAACTGCCCGACGACCGGCCTGGCGAAGAATAACTCCTGGTAGGCTTGTAGGTTTTGCTTCGTGTTCCTGTATTTATGTCCCTGCTGCTGTTGGATGTAGCCGGCTTTCGTGTGCGTATGTACGGGCTTGATGAGGACCTCGTTGTTGTTTTTGTTGACGGCCTTACATATTCTTTGCTCGAACGTGGTTGGCGGGAAGGGAGGCTCTGGTAGGACTTGGGTTTTTGATAGCGCGGTGCAGGCCTTTGGTAGGTCTTCGATTCAGGTTTCTTCATTCTTTCCTGATTAACCGCTCTTGTCCTTGTGTTTGTCAAATCATTTCCCCTTATCCGTACAGCAGCATCCGGGCGGTTTTCTGCCGGTTTGGCCCGCTTGCTCGAAGCAATTGTGGCTGTAGAAGAGGTGCTCCTTCCGCTGTTTGCGGTTGCAACTCCTCTTCCGGAAACAACCACACCACTTTTGTTGTCGTCGTCCCCGTTACTTCCTGTTGTTCTTCCACCACGCGATTTGGGAACTGTTGTCCCTCCCGTTCCGGAACCTCTCGGGCCATAGGCAACATAGGATGAGCCATAGTCGGGATAGTAACCGCCACCGTAACCCGGGTAGTAGCCACCGCCGTAACCGGGATAGTAACCCCCGCCGTAGTAGCCGTTCCAATAGCCGTTCCAATAGCCGTTCCAGTAACTACTCCCATAGTAACCACCATAATAAGGAAAACCGTAGCCGTAAGCGGGGTAACCGTAATAGGGCCATCCGTAACCATATCCCATCGACATGCCATATCCCATGCCCATTCCGTAGCTCATGCCCATTCCAAAACTCATTGAAAAACTGGAACTGCTTCCACCCCCGCAGCACGAACTACCGGTGTAATAATCGTCGTAATAACCGCGGTCGCTGCTGCTGCCATCATTGAACCTTCTTAAACGGGAACTATAATCCGAGTCGTAATAATCGTCGATGTATTCGTAATCCCCTTCACTTTCCTGACCGCCGGCAGCATTGGCCTTGTAATTGGAGCTGTATTCGAAATCCCCCTCATTACCGGAGCTTTCCCGCGTTGAACCAGTGTTGTAGCTTTGTGCGTTTTTCTGAAAATCATTCCAGTTGTATTCACCGGGGTTACCGGCTTTCTTCGAATAATAAATATCATCTCCCGGCAAATTGCTGTATGAAGAACAGGATGCTACCGATAAAAGAAGAATGACCGCAACCGACCAGAACGTGTATTTTTTTAAAGTTTTCATCTTATTATGATTTTGCGGATTACAAACATTGTTTAAATTTGCGCCACTCTAAAAATTGCAAATATTATACCAAACTTTCAAATGGCAAAAGGAATCACACCCAAAGAAGAGAATTATTCGCAATGGTACAACGACATTGTATTGAAGGCTGACTTAGCCGAAAACTCGGCAGTACGCGGATCGATGGTTATCAAGCCCTATGGTTATGCCATCTGGGAAAAGATGCAATCGGTACTTGACGGTATGTTTAAAGAAACAGGTCACGAGAATGCCTATTTCCCGTTGTTCATCCCGAAATCGTTTTTCAGCAAGGAGGCTTCCCACGTTGAAGGTTTTGCCAAAGAATGTGCGGTTGTTACCCACTATCGCCTCAAAAAAGATGAAAAAACAGGAAAGATTGTTGTTGACGAAGAGGCAAAATTAGAAGAGGAACTTATTGTCAGACCCACCTCGGAAACCATTATCTGGGATGCCTACAAAAACTGGATTCAATCTTATCGCGATCTACCCTTGCTGATTAACCAGTGGGCAAACGTTGTGCGCTGGGAAATGCGTACCCGTCTCTTTTTACGGACTGCAGAGTTTCTCTGGCAAGAAGGTCATACTGCCCACGAAACAAAAGCCGAAGCCATAAAAGAAGCTGAACTGATTCTTGGTGTTTACGCTGATTTTGCTGAGAAATGGATGAGCATGCCGGTTCTGCAAGGGGTTAAATCAACCAACGAGCGTTTCGCCGGTGCGATTGAAACTTACTGCATCGAAGCGCTGATGCAAGACGGAAAAGCACTGCAGGCCGGGACATCGCATTTTCTCGGTCAAAATTTCGCCAAAGCCTTCGACGTGCAGTTTTTAAGCCGCGAAAACCAACTCGAATATGTATGGGCAACTTCCTGGGGCGTATCCACCCGCTTGATCGGGGCGCTGATTATGTCGCATTCCGACAACAATGGCCTGGTGCTTCCGCCTAAACTTGCCCCCATCCAAGTGGTCATTGTCCCGATTTACCGCAGTGAGGAACAATTGGCCGCCATCAGCGAGAAAGTCGAAGGTATTGTAAAGGAGTTGAAAGCCAAAGGGGTTTCGGTAAAATTTGACAATCGCGACACAAGAAAACCGGGCTTCAAGTTTTCAGAATGGGAATTGAAAGGTGTACCGGTACGCCTCGCCATTGGCCCGCGCGACCTGGAAAACGGAACTGTGGAAGTGGCGAGAAGGGATACCATGGAAAAGGAAAACCTGCAAATAGCTGACATTTCTGAGAAAATCGTTCACCTTTTGGAAAAAATTCAGGACAACATTTACCGAAAAGCCTCCACCTTCAGGGATGACAATACTTTTTATGTGGACAGTTGGGAAGTGTTCAAACAAAAAATTAAAGAGGGCGGGTTTGTCTATGCGCATTGGGACGGCACTTCCGAAACGGAACTGAAAATAAAAGACGAAACCAAAGCTACCGTCCGGCTGATTCCAATTGACGGGAAAAAAGAAGAGGGAAAGTGTATTTATTCGGGCAATCCGTCATACCGCAGGGTTGTCTTTGCCAAGGCGTATTAACCTGAATAATTCAGCTTAAAGATTCGTCATCCTGGAGAAAACTTTCCTGCATAAGGGGAAAGCAGTTACGGAGATATCCCTGACGAAAGGTGCTCCCGGGAGTTTCCACATCACCATTCTTTCTTTGCATCGTTCAGTACTTTGTCCACACGAAGAAAGTTGTCCCAGTACCTTTCTTTGTTCATTTCCGACCAGTGTAAATAGCCGTAGCGGTATTGGTAAGTCTGCGCCTGGCACACAAGAATGAGAATAAGCACGAGCAATGCGATGGCTTTCCGGTAGCGATGGCGTTGAAGTAACAAACCCAGCGGAACAGCAAAGAAAATGTAGTATTCTATCATTACCCGCGAGCCAAAACTCCCGCCGTAATACCATTGCCACCACGATGACAAAACAAACACCACAAGGGTTAAACTTGCCACCCACCAAAAAAACTGAAAAAAACTTTCCTTATAAAAATGCGAGGCGCCAAACAGCGACAGCAAAAAAACGGGTGTGTAAACAAAAAAACCTTTTCGGTAAGAGAAAAGGAATTTCACCACCTGCGCATTGGTAAAATTCAGGCTTTCTTCAGCGTAAGAATACACGAGCAAATCACCGGTTTGTATTTTGTAAATAATTAATTGAAGCGAGACAAGAAAGAGCGTGGGAAGTACGGACATGGCAAAGTGCAACGGATGTTTTATTAAATACCACACACCTCTTTTCAACTTCTCCAAACTACCTGCTAAAAAAGGAAGTGTCAGGACAACCAGGCCATTCACCGGCCGGATGAGCACAAGCATCCCCAGCGCAAACATGCCCAACAGCAAAAACCGGAAAGAGGGTTTCTTAAAGAAAACCAGAAAACCGAGCACAAACAGGTTGACAAAAGCAAAGGAGTAAACATGCGACATGGAAGGCTCGTCTACAACGTAATGAAAGAGACTTGTTCCAAATACTACTGTGAAGATGACCAAAGCGTTGACAGTTTCTGAAACCCCATACCTTCTTAAGACCCGCATCAGGAAATACTGGCCTAAAAGAGCATAAAACAAGGTGGCTACCTGGATAAAAATCAGGTAGTAAACCGAATAACCATCCAAAGGGTTTCCTGTTAGCCGGTTGGCAACATGTCCCATGAAAAAAAATGGCATTTGTGCCAGTGCTGTACCGGCAAAATACTTATTGACGATATGGTCGCCATATTTTGCCCGGTAATTGTAGGACAAGCCCGGCCGGTTCTTGTCATTTTTTAATTCATCAAAAAACCCAAAGGACAAATCATGATAAATAAAAACTGCCGGCAGGTAGGCGTAGTAGCCGTTTCCGTCAACACTGATAACGCTGTTCCAGCGATCGTCGCCCCATTTCAGGTTGGCGCTCACCCACACCAAAATAATTGCTGTGAGCAGCATAGAAATTTTTACCGCATTTCGTTTTAAAGTACCCACTGTCAATTTTCAAGTTTTATCAAATCGCCGTCCCCTATTTTATCCAGGAACACCGCAGGAGGATTGCCGGCATAATAAATATTGCCAATATTTTCAATGGTTGCACCCAGTTCCACTGTTGCCTGCAAAAACAAATCGTTGCTGCTTTTGTTGTTCACGTAAACAAACTTACTGCTCAGGTCGCGGTTGTCGATGCGGCCGAACCCGGCAGCGAAATAATAAGCAATGTCGCAATTCCCTTTTAATACAATATCGGCAGTTCCGTATGTCAAATTGCAATAAACAACATGAGCATTCACTTCGAAATCAATTCTTCCCGCACCCTCAAGAACCTCAATCCTTAAGGTGTCGAAGGATGGAACCCCCGCTGCAAATATATCTCCTGTTGAGCGGTATTCGACAGCTTCGAGTTTCACAAAGTCGAGATAAACATCAATGGGGGTGTCGTAACTGCGTACCCAGTTGCAGCTGTTGTTGTTGCGTATTTCAAGCTGGCCGTCGCCGTTGACCGTAGTTTTGATTTTCTTGATCAGTTTACTGCCGGTTTTTACGGTAATTTTATTTTTTCCTGCCTGACGCAGATGAAGGTTTATGTTGTGCCTTAACAGAATGCGGTTGAAGTCAGCCACTTCCCTGTCTTCGGAAATGACAGCGCCGGTATTTTTAAAACAATCGAAAGCGGAACCCTTTTCACAAGAGTGCAATAGGCCGGAAAGGGTCAAAAGAACTATCCAGATTCGGCGCATCAGTGTTTAAATTTTCTTTTGTAAATAAAGTGCAGTTTGTAGCCCAAACCGAATGCAATGTATTCTGCCTTCCCAAAATGCGAACTCAGCACAATGTTGCCGAACACATTTTCCATAAATAAAAACTTCAAAGTCAATCGTTGGTACATGTCGCCGTCCTTTCTTTCCTTGCCTGCAAGGTGAAGGCCGAAATTAAACAAAAAAGAAATCCGCGACAGCACCAGCTCGTAAGCTGCGTTTACCCCCGGCCTCAGCACCTGCCAATTGCTTTCAACCGGCTGTCCGCGCCATTCCAGTATTGCTTTGTCGGAAGCATCGTAGGCCATATCAAGGCCCATCCCGAACTTGCTTTTGTAAGAAACACGTTTCATCAGGTTGGCATAAACAGCATAAACCATAAACCGTTCCCCCAACTGCTGTGTCATGTCAATTGTTCCCACTGCCAGCGAAAAGTTGACTTCAAGGTAGCGCCGTCCGTCAAATTCAAAGGGGTAAAATTCCGGCAATATTTTGCTGCTTCCTTCCGGGTTCGGCCGTCCGATGAAAGCGCTCAGCCCCAGGTTAGCGGTAAGAATGTTCAGTCCGTAATTGGGCGTTTTTATCGCACCGTTTGAAAAATGGGTTAAACCCATTCCGGCTGACAGGCTTAGTATTTTCCCCCATTTTCGGCGGTATTCAAAAAAGAGGCTTCCGGCAACATTCAGATGCGAACCGATGGCAAAATTCTTGTAATTTTCCAGCCTGTTGTAGTGTTTGCTGAGGTAGCCCAGTCCCACGCCCAGGCGAAAGTTCAGGCTTTGCTGCTTGTCTTTTACCAAAGGGAAATTGATGAAAGGGTAAACGGCAATGGCTTCACCGACAGCCTCAAAGCTACCCAGTTGCGAATACCACAGGCTGACACCGATGAGGGGGTAAGCATATTCGCCCTCCCACCGGTGGCGGCCCCAGGTTTGTTGCTGCAGGCTGATTTCATAAGCAGGGTAATGCGCCTGAAACTTATCCAACTCCAAATGGTGGCTCCACAAAAACCCGTAGTGAAGCTTCAACTCCCCACTCAGGTTGTATTTCGATTGAGGACTGTGTGCCTGTGACCAGGCCGCATTAGCAACCAGTAAAATAAGCCAAAATAGACCTGCTTTTCTGAAAAACCTAAACAATTTTCAAAGTATTTTTTCTTTCAACAAATTTAGACATTTTCAGGGCTTGGTATTAAAAGTTCCCGGAAACCCGAATGAGCTTTCCGCAATTCTCCTAAACGTTTTTTTTTATACCTTGCCTGCTTTTCTAAAAACAGAGAAATGCAGGGAAAACTCAAAGCCTTCGAGCGGCTTCTGAACATCATGGACGACCTGCGGGCAGCTTGCCCGTGGGACAAGGAACAAACAATGGAAAGCCTTCGCCACCTTACCATTGAAGAAGTTTACGAACTTTCGGATGCTATTCTTGACCACAACCTCGAGGAGGTTAAAAACGAATTGGGCGACCTGATGTTGCACCTTGTTTTTTATGCCAAAATCGGATCCGAAAAGGGTGCCTTCGATATAAAAGGTGTATTGGACCATATTGCCGATAAACTGGTATTCCGTCATCCGCACATTTATGCAGAGGTGGAAGTGGCGAACGCTGATGAGGTGAAAAATAATTGGGAGAAACTGAAACTGAAAGAAGGAAAGAAGTCAGTTTTGGAAGGGGTTCCAAAATCGCTTCCACCCCTGGTGAAGGCTTATCGGATTCAGGAAAAAGTAAAAGGCGTCGGCTTTGAGTGGGAGTACAGCGAGCAGGTATGGGACAAGGTTGAGGAAGAAATAGCTGAACTGAAAGAAGAAGTGGAAAACGCAACAAGCAAAGAAAAAATAGAAGATGAGTTTGGTGATTTGCTTTTTGCACTCACCAACTATGCGCGCTACATCGGGGTGAACCCCGAGGATGCGCTGGAGCGCACCAATAAAAAGTTTATTCGACGATTTCAGTTTATCGAAACCGAATCGGCAAAGGATGGTTATATCCTCGAAAATATGAGCCTGGATGAAATGGAAAAGTACTGGTTGAAAGCAAAAGGGTTGGAAGGTTGAAAGTTGAAAAGAAACATATGTTTTTGGGATGAGAAAGAGTGCTAAAATATTTTTTGGAATCAGCTTGAAAAGTTTTGTTGTTCTCCTCTTGCTTTTTAGTTCTTTGTCATTGGCAGCACAACTTAATTCGTTTCCCAGATATTCTTACAAACCGGACAAAGAGTATTTCAAGTCGTACTGGACAGCCACGAAGAATATTGCCACCGGCCCGGCGCGATGGAAAGGAAAGCAATGGGGGGCTGCTGCCGGTGTCGTTGTTACGGGTGTTGTACTCTACATCTACGACGACGACATCAATGCTTACTTTCAGCAAAGGCAAACGACAGGGAAGGACAATGTTTCAAAATATGTATTCGAACCCTGGGGAAGCGGCCTTTATCCGGCAGTTTTGCTGGGGGGATTTTATATTTACGGTCTTGCTGCCGACAACCACAAAGCCCGGCAAATTGCCCTCGGTGGCGCGCAGGTTTTTGTGATGACTGCTGTCAGTACGCAAATCATCAAACACTTAGGCCACCGCCACCGGCCCTACAACGATGAACCGGCTAATCCGCGTTTGTGGGAAGGGCCATTTAAGGGCTGGGAATACACTTCTTTTCCTTCCGGGCATACTTCAACCGCCTTTGCCCTGGCCTCGTTTTTTTCATCTGTTTACAAAGATAAAATATGGGTGGGCATTTTGTCTTACGGGATTGCTACCGGCGTTGGCCTGTCGCGGGTTTACGACAACAAACACTGGGCTTCGGATGTTTTGGCGGGTGCTGCCCTTGGCTACGCCATCGGCAAAACGGTTTTTTTCCTGATGGATGGCCGGTCAAATCTCTCAATGGGTGTAAGCAACACCGGAGGGGTTGCGCTGGTTTACCATTTCTGAGTGTGCAAAAAAAAGGCTGCCCCTATGGAGACAGCCTGAATTCCCTTATCCCGAAAACCTTAATAGTTTCGGTAAGCAGATGTGTTAATGTTCGCTTAAATACTTGGCTACACCTTCGGCACTGGCTACCATGGCTTCGTCGCCCGGTGTCCAGTTGGCAGGGCAAACTTCGCCATGCTCTTCAAAATATTGTAAGGCATCAACAATACGCAAGGCTTCGCCGATACTGCGTCCAAGTGGCAGGTCGTTCACCACCTGGTGGCGTACAACACCTTGCTTGTCGATGAGGAAGAGTCCGCGGTAGGCAACGGCATCGCCGTGAAATTCGGCTTCACCGTCTTCGTTGTAATCGTATTCACCGGCAAGAACATCGTAGTTTTCCGAGATGGTTTTCGTAATATCAGAAACCAAAGGATATTTTACGCCCTTGATACCACCGTCATTTTTTTCGGTGTTCAGCCAGGCCCAATGCGAGAATTTCGAGTCGACGGAGCAACCGACAACGGCTACATTCCTTTTTTCAAACTCATCCATTTTTTCCTGGAAAGCCAGGATTTCGGTAGGGCAAACAAAAGTAAAGTCGAGGGGGTAAAAGAAAAAGACAACGTGCTTTTTTCCAATGTACTGTTCCAGTGAGAATTTTTCAACGAATTCGCCGCCGTTGACAACGGCATCTGCTTCAAATAATGGCGCTTTTTTTCCAACTAATACTGACATAATTTATTCTGTTTTAAGGTTTGCAAAATTTGAACGGCAAAATTAAGAATAATTTTAAATAGTGGAAGAATGTTTTGCCGAAAAGTTGGGGGTTGAGCCGGAAGCCCGGTCGTTTGACCACTGTTGTTCGTTGTTACAGCATTAAGAAATCAGCCTTCAGTGGTCTGACGGCTTAAAAATATGTGTTGGCGGTTACGGTCAGCAAGTATTTGGGTAATCGTAAATTCAGGATGCCCTTTACTCGATTAAATCATCGAATCCTGCAACAATGGGCATTTTTCTCTGGAAATCATAAAGGGTAAGCCTGCGCAGACCGTAATAGTTTTTCCAGTAATTCATCAAACTGCGGTAGTAGTTCATCCTGGAATTGTCGTTGTCAATTTGTGCGTTATTCAGTTCCAGCACGTCGTTTACCTTGCCAATGAGGTAGCGTTTTTGGGTAACCTCGAAACGTTTTTGGGCGACAGTGTCCGATTTGGCAGCGATGGTCAATTGCTTTTGCTGAATATTAAACTGCATAACCTGCAGGAAAACCGATTGTTCAAAGTCAATCTTCTCTTGTTCAACGGCTGTCATCACCAGGTCCTGGTTCGATTCGGCCATTTTAATATTCCCGCGTGCCCTTCCCCAGTCCAGTATAGGGACGGTCATGCCGAGGGTTACCCTTTCCTGGTCCAGCGGGTTTTTAAAGGCATCCTGAAGGAGGTCGGAAGTTTGTGTCAGTCCGAATACGGCAAACAGTTCCGCGTCAAAACGTCCTTCGCGTTTCGCCCTGTTCAGTTCTGCCTCGGCTTCGAGTAAACGGCGTTGAAATTCAAGTCCGTCAGATGTATTGGACTTGGCCTCGTCGATGGCCTGTTGTACGGGAACAACAAAATCGGGTGTAATCACTGGCGGGATCAGTTCAACGGGATAATCGTCTTTCAGGCGCAGGTACGACTTAAAACCAAACAAGCGGTTGCGGTAGTTTAAGTCAGCCGTTTCTACCGTTGCTTCAGCCTTCAGCAGGTTTAACTCCAGTTGGAGCAATTCATTTTCTGCAATCTTTCCCAGGTTATAGCGCCCCAAAGCGATGTGGTAAAGTGTGTCGTAGTTGGCGAGGTTTTTAATGGCAATGCCCACTTCAATCTGGGCGAGCAGCAGTGAAAAGAAATTATCAATCGTTTTGATGGCCACCTGTTCATTGGCTTCGATGTAAGCCCTTTGTGCTTCCTCGTACCGCAGCGGTTCGATTTTGCGGTCCCACTTATAGGGGTTGTAATTAAAAATGGGTTGCCTGAACCCAATGTTGACTATGTTGGAAACAAACTGACGCGTAACAGTATCGTTGCCGGTATAATTGCTCTTTCTGTAGTTGTCCTGCCGAAGAATACCCGAATTAAGGAATACCTCGCCACCTGAGAAACCGACTTTCTGGTTAATGGAAAGATCGAAGGAATAATTGGTCAGGCTTCGCGGAATGTACTCTACAGCACCATCGGGCTGGTTGATGGGGTCGATGCTGCGGCTCAGGTTCGGGATGGTGGCATTCAGTTTGATACCGGGCAGGTAAGTGGCTTTAAATGACCTGAAGCTCCAATAACTCCTGCGGAAACGGTGCTTGGCCATAATGGCGTCAGGGGATTGTGACTGTGCAATTTGGATAACGTCGTCGAGGGTGTATTTGACAGTGTCCTGAGGGTGGGCAGCAAGGGCCGTTCCGAGACAGATAAGTATGAATAAAACTGTTCTCCCTGTTCGGAGTTTCTGTGAGTTACAATTCATTTTTAAATTCCTTAATATTAATCATGCCTTAAACTTTCCACCGGGTCCTGTTCGGCTGCCTTTCGTGCCGGCAGCCAGCCGAAAACAATTCCCACCGAAGCGGCCACACCGAATGAAAGAACAATAGACCAAAACGACACAATGGTTTGAATGCCGGTGCTGACAGTAATGACTTTCGCCATGATGACCCCCAGCAAAATACCGAGTAAGCCACCACTGATGCTGATAAAAGTAGCTTCGGCAAGAAACTGGAAGACGATGTCTTTTTTCGTGGCACCGGTGGCACGCCGCACGCCAATCTCGCGGATGCGTTCCATCACCGATGCCAGCATGATGTTCATGATACCGATGCCTCCGACAATCAGCGAAATGCCGGCGATGGCACCCAGTACGATGTTAAAGATATCCTTGGTTTTTTGTTCCTGTTTCAGCAGCAGCTCGGGGATTTTGATCTCAAAATCATCAACACCCTGGTGCCGGCGTTTCAGCATCCGTGTGATCAATTTTGCAGTCGTTGCCAGCTGGCTGCTTTCTTTCACCTGAACAACAATCTTGTCCAACTGGTTTCCACCACTGCCGGAACCCTCGTTTTGAACCCATATCGACCTGTTCCCCTCAAAATAAACCTGCCCGCCCCGCATGGCGGCCGCATTGACGAGTGAACGGTCTTTGTAGCGCAGCAGCAGGGTCTTTAAGGGTGTGAACACGCTCAGGTTGTAATCGCTGATGCCCATTTCCTCAGCTTTTTCGTTTACTTTAACACCTTCGAGTACCCCGGTTACTTTGAGCCAGACCCGGCCGCACTTTATACTTTCTCCGATGGGATTTTCTTTTGGGAACAGGCGTACGGCAATCTCCGGCCCTATGATGCAGACCGGAGCGCCTTTTTCGGATTGGAAATCGGTAAACATAATCCCTTTCTTGAGTTCCTGATTAAACAATTCAAAGAAATTGGTGGTAATCCCTGTAAGTTTGATGCTTGCTTTTTTCCCGTTACGGATGGCCAGGGTGTTGTAGACAGCTTCGGGGCTTATCTTTTCGACGGTGGGAATTGCAGCCAGAATATTTTCCGCATCTTTGAGCGTAAGACCGGGCGAGTACTTCTTTTTTAATGTTTTTCCTTCCTCTTCTTCCTTTTCATCTTCTGATACTGTATTGTCCAGTGGCAGAATAACGATATTGTTTACCCCGACAAGTTTAATCTGCTCGAGGATTTCCTGCCGTGCACCGTTTCCGATGGCCATCATGGCAATAACGGCACCCACGCCAAAAATAATGCCGAGGGCGGTGAGCATCGACCTTAATCGGTTCACGAAAACAGCTTCGAGCGAAATAGATATTATTTGTAAGTAGCGTTCCAAGAAACAGCTTTGTTTTGTTTGGGTTATTGACGACCTTTTCCTCTGCCTTTGCGACCTTCATTTTCGACTTGAGCAGGTTCTTTTTTCTCAGTTTTCGTTGTTTCTGTTTCGGCCTGTTTGTTATATTGCGCCATAATTTCTTTGTCCAGAAATTTGATTGGCCAGTCTTCGGCACTTTTCGGTGGGACCAGATAGACTTCATCCCCTTTCTCCAGGCCGGCCAGAATAATGATTTCGCTTTCGTTGCTTTTTCCCGGGATGACCTGCTTGCGCTTTCCTTTTCGGAAAACATAACTGATGGAGTCGTTCGCACTTACACATTCGATTGGGATATGTAACACCTTTTCGATCACGTTTGTGATGATGGTGTTTTTGGTCGTCATTGATGGCCGTAAAATAGAATCGAATTCATGAATAAAAACGATAACCTCAAAAACTTTGGCGTTGGAATTGCGCATTTGCTCGCCCATATTGGCCACTTCGTGTACTTCGCCCGTAAACTTTCTGCCCGGGAAAGCATCTATCTCAATTTCCACTTTTTGTCCAACGGCCACCTTACTGATGTCAATTTCGTTGATGTAGGTTTTGCTGTTCATTGCCGACAGGTTGGGCAGGGTTGCCACCACATTGTCCCAGGTGCTGATCTGTGCCCCTGCCCCCTGTTTTTTTCCGTCCCAGCCTTTTTTGTAGTTCACCATGCCGGCTTTGGGGGCTTTAATCACAAATTCGCTTTTCAGCTCGTTGAGGGCATCCAGTTTTCGCTGGGTTTTTGTCAGGTTGGCTTCCACTTCGCGCATGTCGGCCTCGGCTTTTTGCAACTTCAGGCTATAATTTTCGAGTGTCTGTTTGTAGGTTCTCCGCGTTTTTTCCAGGTCGAGCTGTACTTGCCTCCGTGTGGCCGGCGGTTCGTAAATGGACTGGTCAACAATTATTTGCTTTTCTTCGAGGGTATACTCCAGGTTGATCAGTTCGTCGCGGGCGGCGCGCATGGACATGGTGGTGTCGAGCTGGCTTTTTACAAACTTTGTTTGCAGTTTTTCCACTTCCAGTTCCTGGTCTTTGATTTTGTTTTCCAGATCGCTGCGGTCGAGTGTTGCCACCCAGTCTCCTGAATCCACCACTGTTCCGTCGGGCACAATGTCTTCGATGGTGTATTGCCAGATGCGTGCATTGCGTAGTGCCATGGTATTGGGTCCCTGGATTTTTTCGCTGCTCCGCGCTTCCAGCTCGCCCGTAGTGGTAACATCAATCACAAACCTTCCTTGCAGGACTTTGGTTTTGATGGTTTGCCCGTCCGCTTCCTCAGGTGCTGAGAAGTACCAGATTAATGCTATGAAAACAACTGCTGAAACAGAGAAGACGAGTAGGTTTTTTCGTTTCATCGGCCAATTGGTTTAAAACGTGTAAAGGTAAACAAAACAAGCATTGAAGAAACGTAGAAAAAGTTGGTTTATTTCGTGGAAAAGAACAGAAAAGAAATAGTAAGACTAACCCTCAAACCTGTGATTGTTCCAACAGCTAAATTACTTTCCTGACTTTTTGTTAGACAGCGCCGCTTTTACAAAACCCACGAACAAAGGGTGCGGGTTCTTTACCGTGCTTTTGTACTCGGGATGAAACTGAACACCGACAAACCAGGGGTGCCCTTGCAGTTCAATAATTTCCACAAGGTTCTTTTCCGGATTGATTCCTGCCAGGCGCATGCCCGATTTTTCAAAACGTTCCCTGAAATCATTGTTAAATTCGTAGCGGTGGCGGTGTCTTTCACTAATTGAATCTTTCCTGTATTCCGCATAAGAAACCGAGTTCCTGTCGAGCCGGCAATTGTAAGCACCAAGCCGCATGGTGCCCCCCAGGTCCTTTACCTTTTTTTGTTCTTCCATCAAATCAATAACAGGGTAAGGGTTGTCGGCTTCAATTTCTGTGGTGTGCGCACCTTTAAGCCCGGCAACATTACGTGCAAATTCAATGGCCGCGCATTGCATGCCCAGGCAAATGCCGAGGAACGGAATGTTGTTTTCCCGGGCAAACTGAATGGCATCAATTTTTCCTTCAACACCTCGTCCGCCAAAACCCGGGGCAACCAATATACCGTTAAGATGGCCAAGCACTTTTGCCGCATTTTTGGTGTTGACTTCCTCCGAATGTATGTCAATAACATTAACACGGCAGTTGTTGGCCGAGCCCCCGTGAATAAACGATTCGTTGATTGATTTATACGCGTCTTTCAGTTCGACGTATTTTCCGATCAGCCCGATGTTGACTTCTTCTTTGGGGTTTTTCAGGCGTTCAACGAATTCTTCCCACCTGTTCAAATCAATTTTCCCGGGAATGGGCGTATTGGTTTTGTTCAGGACTTCAACATCCAGTTTTTCATCGCGCATGAGCAACGGCACATCGTAAATGGTTTCTGCATCAATGGATTCGATGACCGCCGTTGGCAGTACATTGCAAAACTGGGCAATCTTACGCCTGATTCCCGGTGTCAGGTGCCTTTCCGTCCGGCAAACAATGATGTCGGGCTGGACCCCCTGTTCGAGCATGGTTTTTACCGAGTGCTGTGTAGGTTTGGTTTTCAGTTCCCCCGCCGCCCTCAGATAAGGGACCAGGGTCAGGTGGATTACCGCGCAGTCGTTGCCCATTTCCCATTTCATTTGCCTGACGGTTTCAATAAAAGGGAAAGACTCAATATCACCGACCGTTCCGCCGATTTCGGTAATCACAAAATCAAAATCACCAGTTTGCCCAAGCAGTTTGACGCTTCGTTTTATTTCATCTGTTATGTGCGGGATGACCTGTACCGTTGAGCCAAGGTATTCCCCTTTTCTTTCTTTGTTGATGACATTTTGATAAATGCGTCCGGTTGTTACATTGTTGGCTTGCGAGGTCGGGATGCTGGAGAACCTTTCGTAATGCCCGAGGTCGAGGTCGGTTTCCGCACCGTCGTCGGTAACGTAGCACTCGCCATGCTCATACGGGTTGAGCGTTCCGGGATCGACATTAATGTATGGGTCAAGTTTTTGAATGGTGACGGAAAAACCCCTGGCCTGTAATAATTTAGCGATGGAAGCTGAAATAATGCCTTTGCCCAAAGATGAAGTAACACCACCGGTTACGAATAAATATTTGACATTCTTTTTCATGTAACAATCGGGTTGTTTTTTGGAAGCAATCAGCAAATTAACAACTTTTAAACTTTCTGATTGGAAAGATTTATGAATAATATTTAAAAAAACAAGCCGGTTGCATGATAAGCTGACCGACAGAAATCATGCCCCGGCTTTTTTAAATCTCCAACCTCATCAATAATACGTGGGGCGTTTTACACCACCCATCAATTTGGCCACCCGGATAACCTGAAGTGCATACCCATATTCGTTATCGTACCAAACGTAAAGGACAACGTCTTTTTTGTCCTCAGAGATTTTTGTAGCGAGGCTGTCAAAGATGGAGGTTGCCGGTTCGCCGATAAAATCAGAAGACACCGCATCGTTAGCGGTTGAATATTTAACCTGGGCCACCAGTTCGCCGCTCAGGGCGGTCTGGCGCATCAATTCATTGACTTCTTCAATGCTGGTTTCTTTTTTAAGGCTCAGTTGCATAACCACGAGCGACACATTGGGTGTTGGAACACGAATGGCATTGCCCGTAAGTTTTCCGCCCAGCGAAGGGACAGCCTTGGCTACTGCTTTTGCCGCTCCCGTTTCAGTGATAACAAGGTTCAACGGTGCCGAACGGCCCCTGCGAAATTTCTTGTGCATATTGTCGAGCAGGTTTTGGTCGTTGGTGTAAGAGTGTACGGTTTCGATATGCCCTTTTGTTATGCCCAGTTCCTTTTCCATTACCGAAAGTACAGGTGCCGCTGCATTGGTCGTACAAGAGGCGGCCGAATAAATCTTCTCCTTTTTGTAATCAACTTTGGCGTGGTTTACCCCAAAAACAATATTTGGGATGTCACCTTTTCCCGGTGCGGTAAGCAGTACCTTCGAAACCCCTTTGGCTTTTAAATGCTGGCTCAGGCCTTCCCTGTCGCGGTAAATACCTGTGTTGTCTATCAGGATTGCATTCTCAATTCCGTACTCGGTGTAGTCAATCTCATCGGGGGCATTGGCCGAAAGCATCAACACTTTGTGCCCGTTAATGTAAATTGTTTTGTCATCGAAATTTTCGATGGCAACGCCTCTGAAGGGCCCGTGGACAGAGTCGTGCCGGAACAAAGAAGCGCGTTTGAATATTTGCATATCGTCGTTGCCCCTGGTTACGATGGCCCGCACGCGCAGTTGTTTCCCGTTTCCCTGGATAATCAACTCGCGGGCAAGCAGGCGCCCAATCCGTCCAAATCCATAAAGGATAATGTCAACCGGCTTCTTGTAAGGATTCTTCATATTGATGAAGTCTTTCAGTTTGTACCTGATGAAGTCTTCGTGGTCAACATAGTTTTCCCACTCTTCTGTCCATTCCCTGTTCAGGCGGCCAATATCGAGTTTTGACGGCCCGACATTGCAATGCAGAATGGCTTTGGCCAGGTTGAGCGAATCGATTATCTTAAGCGGCTTGTTGATGATATTCTCGGCATAAGAATGTCTGTAGAGTACGAGGCTGGCGCTGCGGTCAATCAGTTGGCTCCTGAAGAGTACCAGCTCGATTGATTTGTCATAGAATAATTTGTACAGTACATTGATGAATTCGTTCGCATGTTTCTCACGCGTTGCCCAATCGTTCAGGGATTCTTCATAATGCCCGTTTAGGTTTTTTTGCTTCTTCATTCGGTGATATTTTGAAAAAAGTGAGGGAATAAATTAAAATTACAGTTTGGGCAAAGGTAAAAAAATTGGAAAACGGCAGATAAAATTCTATAATTTATACTGCTTTTAAATTCGGCTTGCAAACGTTTTAAATCAGGGGTTCCGGCGTATTATCCGGGCTGGCCTGACAGCAATGGGGACTTACTGTCCCAGGTAGGCTTTCAGCAGCCTGCTCCGCGAATTGTGCCGCAGCCGGCGGATGGCTTTTTCCTTGATCTGCCGTACCCGTTCCCTGGTCAGGTCAAATTTGTCACCGATTTCTTCAAGGCTCAGTCCATGTTTTTGATCGAGTCCGTAATACAGGTTAATAACGTCCCGTTCTTTTTCGCTAAGTGTAGCCAGGGTGCGTTGAATTTCTTTTCCCAGCGACTCACGCATCAGTGGTTCGTCTGTTTTCGGACTGTCGTTCGGCACAAAAACGTCGAGGAATTTTGTGTCTTCGTCAGAAATCAGTGGTGCATCCATCGAAACGTAGCGGGTGGAAATTTTCATTGCCGTGTAAATCTTGTGGTCCGACACTTCCATTTCGTCGGCAATCTCGCTCTGAGACGGCGGGCGTTCGTATTTCTGCTCAAGCAAAGAGGTTGTTTTTTTGATTTTGTTGAGCGAACCAACCTGGTTGAGAGGCAGCCTGACTATGCGTGATTGTTCGGCCAGTGCCTGCAGGATCGACTGCCGTATCCACCACACGGCATACGAAATAAACTTAAAACCACGGGTTTCGTCGAAACGTCCGGCGGCTTTGATGAGCCCGACGTTCCCTTCATTAATCAGATCGGGAAGGCTGAGTCCCTGGTTTTGGTATTGCTTGGCAACGGAAACTACAAACCGCAGGTTGGCTTTGGTCAGCTTTTCCAGTGCAATTTTATCACCGGTCTTAATCCTGCGTGCAAGTTCCACTTCCTGCTCGGCAGTTATCAGGCCCTCTTTGCCAATGTCCTGAAGGTATTTGTCCAGCGAGGCGGTATTACGGTTCGTAATAGATTTGGTGATTTTGAGCTGTCTCATTGTCTGTTAAGGACTTTTAGCGGTTTAAGAAATGAGGGCATGCAAGTTAAGCAAATTATTTTAACATCAAAATATTTTACAACATAAATTCGTAGGCGATGCGCACACCATTTGGATACATGCCCTTTAGCTGGACAATATTTCTTTGGGTCCGTTGCAGGGCATCGTTTAAAGTTCCGCTCGAATGTACTTTCAGCCCATTGATTTCAGTGATGATAAACCCGCGCGTAATCCCACCCCTTTTCAGGATGCCGTCACTCACTTCGGTAATCTTGAGCCCGTTGCCGATGTTGAGGTTTTGCAATTCGTCTTTGCTGAGCTGTTGCAGCGATGCGCCCAGTAATTCGTTGTTGAATGTATCACCACCCCTGACGATGGCGGTAGTGCCGTTTTCGTTTTTTAGCGTAACACTAAAGGTCTGGATTTCATTGTTCCTGTTCACGTCAATGGAAACCACCTCGCCGGGGCTGTGCTGTCCGATGGAGCCCATTAATTCGGAAAGGCTGTGGATTTTTACATCATCAATCGAAACAATTACATCTCCTTCGACCAGACCGGCATTGTCGGCACCACCATTGGGGACTATTCCTGCAATGTAAACGCCTTCCACTTCTTTCAATCCGAGTTCGGCGGCAAACTCGGCATCAATATCCCTTATTTGTACACCGATAAATGCGCGTTGTATTTCACCATAATCCATCAGGTCCCTAATCACCTTCTTTACTATATTTACGGGAATGGCGAAGGAATAGCCTTCGTAAACCCCCGTGTGCGAAGCGATGGCAGCGTTGATGCCGACCAGTTCGCCCCTTGTGTTTACCAGGGCCCCACCACTGTTCCCACGGTTGACAACGGCATCGGTCTGGATAAAGGATTCGATGGAGGACTGCGCGCCAAGTATGCCCATATTTCTGGCTTTTGCACTCACTATCCCGGCAGTTACCGTTGAGGTCAGGTTGAATGGGTTTCCAACGGCAAGCACCCATTCACCAATCTTTACTTCATCAGAATTGCCATAGGTCAGGAAGACCAAATCACTGGCGTCAACCTTAACCAGGGCCAAATCGGTAGTGGGATCGGTCCCCACCAGCCTTGCTTCGAGTTCCTTCTTGTTGTTAAAGGTAACGGAAATCCGGTCAGCGCCTTCAACAACATGGTTGTTGGTAACAATGTAGCCGTCGGGCGAGATAATAACGCCCGAACCAAAAGCAATATAGGTGTTGTTCCTGTAAGGGTTTCCAAAATAGTCTTTGAACGGGCCGAAAAAACTTTCGTAAGAACCTGTTTTGGCAGATATTTCTGTTTTGATGTGTACAACCGCATTAATTGATTTTTCTGCAGCTTCAGTAAAATCAATGTTTTGCGGGATTGTGTAGGCGGTCCGGTGAACCGGTATTTGCTGAAAGCTGTTTTCCGTTAGTGTTCCGGGCCGGGTGTTGTCCCGTCCGGGTTCCTGCGTGTCGAAATGGAAAAATAAGGCGAATGAAACAACAATCAAAACGGTTCCGCTTGCTGCGCCCAAAAAACTTTTTACAAATGTTTTCATGATTCTTAAATTTTCTCCACTAATTTTGTTGAACAAACGAAAAGCCTGAAAGCTTTATTTTTGCCCCTCAGTTAACAATTGTTAAATATTGACTGTTTGGATGCTGTCAAAAATTAAACCATTTGTTAGCCAAAATTAAACATTTTAACAATTTTTTACAAATGGAATTTGAATTTTGGAAGTACCAGGGCAATGGAAATGATTTTGTGGTTGTGGATGAGAGGGCGGACGAGTACCACCTGAGCCCAGGGAAAATCCGGAAAATTTGTGACAGGAAACTTGGTATTGGCGCTGACGGACTGATGATCGTTAAGGCATCAGAAGTGTCCGATTTTGAAATGCACTATTACAATGCCGATGGTAATTTGTCGAGCATGTGCGGCAATGGGGGAAGGTGCATTGCCCTGTTTGCCCACCTCAATGGGATGGCTGACAGGGCAATGGCTTTTGATGCTTTTGACGGTGTACACAAAGCCATAGTCAGAGAAAAACTTACGGAAGGAAAAAAATTCATGGTGTCGTTGCAAATGGCAGATGTTTCCGGCGTTGACCACGACGGAAAATTTTATTTTCTGGATACGGGATCACCGCATTATGTCGAGTTTGTGGAAGGCCTGGCTGAGATAGATGTGTACAAAGAAGGGAAATCGACCCGCTACAGTGAACGCTTTTCCCCCGGGGGCACGAATGTAAATTTTGTTGAAATCAGGGACAACCGCCTATTTGTCAGAACTTACGAGCGGGGTGTTGAAGAAGAGACCTTGTCCTGCGGGACCGGGGTAACTGCTGCGGCCATCGCTGCTTTTCTTGAAACAGGCAGAAAGGATTTTCAGGTACAAACCAATGGTGGACCGTTTTCGGTGGAGTTTATACAACGAAAAACCGGATTTGCAGAGATATGGTTACATGGTCCGGCAGAATTGGTTTTCAGTGGTGTGCTTGCAATTTAAAAAAAATGACTATTTTTCACTTTTTAATTTCTTGTTGAAACCATGCTGCAAAAGGAAAACGTCATTTTACGCGCCCCCGAGCCGGCAGATGTGGATTTTTTGTATTCACTGGAAAACGATCAGCGGCTCTGGCACCTGAGCAATACCCATTCCCCTTTTTCGCGTTTCGACCTGGAACAGTTTGTTTTGCGGGCAGAGAAAGATGTGTTTGCGAGCAGGCAGGGCCGTTTTATGATTGACAAATCGAGCGGAAATGAGCAGCAGACGGTTGGGGCCATCGATCTTTTTGAGGTCGAAGCGAAACATCAAAGGGCAGGAATAGGTATAATGGTGATTGCGGGAGAAAGGGGAAAGGGCGTGGCTTCGACGGCACTCGATATTCTAATCGATTACGCATTTACCTTCTTAAACCTTCACCAATTGTTTTGCAATATTGAAGCTGACAACCTAAAGAGCCTCCACCTGTTTGCGGCAAAAGGTTTTTTAAAGACTGGAAAAAAACACGCATGGAACCGGCGCAACGGACAGTGGGTTGATGAATATTTCTTACAATTAATCAATAAAGAAGCACGTTCTTAATCCATAAAAAAGATAAGAATAAGACATCAAGAATCACAAATCAAGCAGATGCCATTATACCATTCAAAATACGGTTATACACGAAAGAAAAGAAAACGCTGGCGTAAACTTGTCGCCTGGTTGGTTGTTTTATTGCTGTTGTTTGCTGCCGGCGGCGGCTATTATTTGTATAAAATCATTTTCGAGCCCAATGTTTGGACAGCCGGTGGCGAAATTGTATCTGTAACCATCCCCACTGGTTCAGGTTTTGAAGACGTTAAAGAAATACTCTATGAGAAAGGGCTCGTTGTCCACCGTAAGAATTTTGAATGGCTGGCCCGGAAAAAGAATTACCCCAGAATGGTAAAACCGGGAAAGTATGATTTTCAAAACGGGATGAGCAATAACGACCTGATAAATCTTCTGCGGTCAGGCAAACAAACCCCTGTGAACCTCACCTTTAATAACATCCGCGACATTTACCAATTGGCCGGTGTTATCGACCGGCAAATTGAGGCGGACTCTGCTTCCATCGTCAGGCTGCTGACAGATTCGGTTTTTATTGCAGGAATGGGATTGAACCGGGCAACGGTGAGTACAATCTTTATTCCCAATACCTATGAATTTTACTGGAATACCGACGCAAAGGGCTTTGTCAAACGCATGCATGAGGAATACCTGAAATTCTGGAGCGGCACCCGGAGCAACAAGGCCGGGCTGTTGGGCCTGCGTATCGACGAGGTGGTAACCCTGGCTTCAATTGTTGAAAAAGAAACCAATAAAAATGACGAGCGCGCCGCCATTGCGGGTGTTTATGTCAACCGGCTCGAAAGCGAATGGCGCCTCCAGGCCGACCCGACCCTGATTTACGCCCTGGGCGATTACAGCATCACCAGGGTGCTGAACGAACACAAAAAAATCGACTCGCCTTACAACACTTACGCCCATCTGGGCCTGCCGCCCGGCCCAATCTGCATCCCTTCCATCGCTTCCATCGATGCCGTGCTGAACTACGAAAAAAGCGATTATATGTTTTTCTGCGCCAAAGACGACTTGTCGGGCTACCATGTTTTTGCCAAAACCAACAAGCAACACAGCCGGAATGCAAAAAAATACCGGCAGGCGCTGAACAGGATGCGGATTTACAAATAAATGGCCGGTGGCAAACACAATTTAAACGCGAAAGAATGGATGCTTTCAAAGCCTACGACATCAGGGGAAAGTGGAACAAAGACCTTGATGCGGAACTGGTGTATAAAATCGGTTACTTTTTGCCGGAACTGCTGAAGGCAAAGAAAATCCTGGTGGGCAGGGATGTCAGGTTGTCTTCTGACGAGGCCTTCAACGCATTGTCAGGCGGGATTACCGATGCCGGTGCCGATGTTTTCGATGCCGGACTGAGCACCACACCCATGATCTACTGGGGAACGGGTAAGATGGATTTCGATGCCTCGGTGATGATCACCGCTTCGCACAATCCCAAATCGCATAACGGACTGAAGTTCTCGGCCAAAGGTGTGCTGCCGGTGGGTTACGGCAACGGGCTGAACCGCATTGAGAAACTGATTCGCGAAGGCGAACGCAGGCCGAAACAGACCGGTGGCAGCGTACAAAAGATCGAACTGGCAAAAGACTACCTTGACTTCCTGCTCGGGTTCAGGGAAAATTACCGGGGATTGAAGATTGCCATCGACAATTCCAACGGCATGGCGGGACTGTTTACCGAAAAGCTGTTCGGAACCAACATCACTTACCTGAACAATTTGCCCGACGGCAATTTTCCGGGCCACAATCCCAATCCGCTGGAGCCTGAAAACCAGGAGCAAATCAAGCAGGCTGTCCGTGAGAACGCCTGCGACATCGGACTGATCTTCGACGGCGATGCCGACCGGGTGATGTTCATCGACGAAAAAGGGCACTTCGTTTCGCCCGACCTGATCATCGCCCTGCTGGGGCATTATTTTCTGGAAAAGAAAAAAGGTGAAACCGTGGTGCACGACATCCGTACCTCCAAAGCAGTGGGGGAGTACCTGGAGCAAAATTTCGGGGCAAAGGTGGAAATCTGGAAAGTGGGTCGTGCCTTCGGGGCCACAAAACTGAGGGAGCTGGACGGCATCTACGGCGGCGAACTGGCCGGCCACTATTATTTCCGCGACTTTTACTACTCTGACAGCGGACTGCTTGCAGCCCTCATCGTATTGAACGTAGTGGCCCGTTTTCATGAAAAGGGGCTTTCGTTCTCGGAACTGATGGCCGGCATTTCGACCTACGCCAATACGGGAGAGATCAATTTTAAGCTGGAGCAGAAACAGCAGGCAATGGATGCCGTCAAAGATTACTTCATGGAAAAGGAAATACCCTTGCGCTTCCTGGACTTCGACGGTTACCGCCTGGATTTTGCCAACTGGTGGTTCAACATCCGTCCCTCCAACACGGAACCTTACCTGCGTTTCCTGGCCGAGGCCGAAGACAGGGAAACCCTCGACTCGAAAACAAAGATTATTTTTAATCTCATATCCCGTTTCGAATGAAAAAGGCCAAACTTCAAAGCGTGTTATGGATGCTGCTGCTTGTTTTAACGGCTCAGTTTGCCATGGGACAGTCCAAAACCCGGGAACAGGATTCCGTTAACCGGAAAAGGCTGAACACGGTCATCATCACCGGCTCGGCCTTTTATGTCACTTCGCTGACGGTGCTGTATTACGGCTGGTACAAAGACAACCCGATGACTGCCTGGCATTTTATCGACGACAGCCACTACTGGCTGCAAGTTGACAAAGCGGGGCACGCGACCACTTCGTACACCATTACGAATTACGGTTACTGGCTGTTGCGCTGGTCGGGGGTGAGCCACAGGAAATCGAGCTGGTACAGCGGCCTCATGGGTTTTGGCGCCATGACGGTGATTGAGATCATGGATGGCTTTTCAGCGGACTACGGCGCTTCGGCAACCGACCTGCTGGCCAATGCCCTGGGCTCGGGGCTGTCGGTAACCCAAAGTCTGCTGTGGAAAGAACAGCGTTTCAAACTGAAATTTTCCTACCACCCGACGGATTATGCCCAATACAATCCCTCGCAACTCGGCAAAACCCCGCTGCAGCGCACGCTCAAAGACTACAACGGGCACACTTACTGGCTTTCGATGAACATCAGTTCCTTTATCAAAAAAGAGTCGAGGTTCCCGGCCTGGATCAATGTGGCGGCAGGCTACGGCGCGAAGGGCATGCTGCATCCCGTTACCAATCCCACCGAAGACGAAAACGGCAATCCCATCCCGCAATTCAAACGCGTGCGGCAGTACTACCTTTCCATGGACATCGACTGGACGAAGATCAAAACCAATTCGGGCTTTTTGCGATTTGTGTTTAAAGGATTGAGCTTTGTAAAACTACCCTTCCCGACGCTGGAGTACAACAGCGAAGACGGGTTCGTAGGGCACTGGATTTATTTTTAAAGACAGGTGCCAATCTAATATTTTACATGTATTCACTCTTAAGGTTAAAAGAAGCAATGACATTGAGGTGGTTATCGTCATTTATGCCGTAAGAATGGTTTTCATCAAATGGCAACGACAGCGTGATGATTAGGAGATCAAGGCCTCATGCGGGTAGATTTTGGTGTAACTTTCCTCTACGGAGCTGGAATACAACAGCGAAGTCAAGCCGGTTTTCCGCCGGTTGTACTTTTAGCAAATTCATTTTCGGGGAAGTTGGATTATCTTTACACAAAATTTTAAACTTTGATGCTATGAAGAATTTGTTTTACATTTTGTTGATCTCTGCCTTTTTCCTGGGCTCCTGTTGCGGCGGGGCTGCTGACAGCGCTGCCAACAGCAAGGACCAGCCGTCCGAAAGCCTTCAGGGCGCTGTTCCGCCTGCCGGGGAAGCGCCGGATGTTGCTGAACCCGCTTCCGAAACGGTTCCCGACAAATGCAGCACTTTTCTTGATGACTACGAAGCCTGGGCAAACGAATACATCAGCCTGCTGGACAGGTTCCGGAACAACCCGGGCGATCCCAACCTGGCCAAGGATTATCAGAAAGTCAGCGGCCAAATGGCAAACTGGACGGAAGACTGGTTTGACTTTGTGGAGTGTTCGAAACAGGAGGACTACCGTGCGCGCTATGATGCCATCACCAAAAAAATTGAGGAAAAGAAAAAGGCGCTGCGACCGGAAGCTTAAACCGCACGGCTTCTTGTTTTTATCCTAAGCTTCCACCTTCCTCACCGAATCAATCACCGTCCCATCTACCCATTTGATAACAGCAATAATTTCATCACCCAACTCAGGTTTTTCGGGAACGCCACAAATGGCTTCGGCCTCGGCTTTCAGCTCTTCGATGGTTTTGATGGGCAGTCCCGAAGCCTTCACTTTTTCAATCAGGTCTTTTCGTAATGGGTTGATGGCAATGCCCCTTTCTGTAACAATTACATCAATCAGTTCACCGGGGCCGCACAGCGTGGTCACTTCGTCGCGGATAACGGGAATGCGGTCGCGGAACAAGGGAATGGGGAGGATGGTGGTTTTGGCGAACAGACAGTTTTGCCAGCCGCCGATGCCGTGCAACAGGTAGCCGTCGCTGTGGGTGACCACGTTGGCGTTGAAGTTCACATCAACTTCAGTAGCACCCAGTACCACGATGTCAACCATGGAAGCAAAGTTGCCTTTGCTGTGGTAGTTGTAGGAGGTAAAGGGCGAGGTGTTGACGTGCCTGGGGTTTTCGCGCATGGAGCGCACGCCTTCAAGGTCGAAGGTCTGACCGTCCAGAATGTATTCCACCAGTCCTTCCTCAAGCATCTTGACCGGGTATTCGTTGCTGCCAGCACGGATAAAACGGGCCTTCCAGTTGTTTTTCCTGAGGATGTCGCCGAAATAATTTCCGATGGAAAGGGCTGTGCCGCCGGCACCGGCCTGGTAGGAAAAACCGTCGTAGATCAGCCCGGCGGTTTCACAAAACCGGGCGGTGAGTTCGGCGATCAGCAAACGGTCCGGGCTTTTGGTGATGCGGGTGGTTCCGGAAACAATTTTTTCGGGGATACCCACACGGTCCACTTCCACCACGTAATCCACATAGTTGCCGTGGATTTGCCAGGGGATGGCAGGGAAGGGCACCAGGTTGTCAGTCACCACAATGACCTTGTCGGCATATTGCGAATCGCCCAGGGCAAAGCCCAGCAGACCGCAGGCCGCGGAGCCGTCCACACCGTTGGCGTTACCGAAAGGATCGGCGGTGGGGGCGGCGATGACGGCGATGTCGATCTGCACTTCGCCGTCCTGGATGGCCTGGTAGCGGCCGCCGTGGGAGCGCAGCACGCCCAGTCCCTGCATTTTACCCAGGGAGGCAAAGCGTCCCAGCGGTCCGTTCATGCTGCCTTCGATGCGGTGGATGGTGCCGTCTTCCAGGTAGGGAATCAGGTGTTCGTGGCAGGGAAAAGAGGCCGACGGGAACCAGCGCAGGTTTTTGATACCCAGTTCGTGGGCAATGTCGAACACCTGGTTGGCGATGAGGTCGCCGTTGCGGAAATGGTGGTGGGTGGAGATGGTCATGCCGTCTTTCAGCCCGGCTTTGACGAGGGCCTCTTTGAGGTCGGGGAGGGTTTTGTTGCCGTCAGCGGGGTAATCGGCGCAACTGGGGATGCGGGGGGCGAATTTACGTCCGTTGGGTTTGTGTTTGCCGACGCCTTTGTAGGGTATGTGTTCTTCGCCGTTAATGAGGGCGGGGACCGTTCGTCCCGCCGCGTTTTTGATCAGGTTGTCGTATTTTTTCATGGGGTTTAATGTGGTTACATGTTTTTTGCTTATGCCAATCTTCAGGTCGCTCCTGCCGGAGCTTGGTTGTTTTTGTTCTATTATTCTATAAGCAGTTCGCTCCTGCCGGAGCTTGGTTGCTATTTTATTTATGCAGATTGCTCCACGAACCCTCTCTAATTCAACCTATTGGAGTATCAAGAACATTCTTTCCATGAGGGGTTCTCGTGCAATCGTTTTTGTAATCCCGTTAGGCTTGGCAGCACCGTTAGGTGCGTTCTGTTTATAGCATTTCATTAAAAAAGATTTTTAGCGCCATAGGCGCGACCTGTTTTTCTAAATAAAATTAAATAAATATTTTTCATCGAAATCGACCTTGAATTTTTCCAGAAATTCCAGGTATTCTTCCTTGAAAGTCTTATTCTTGTGGTGCAGTTCCTGGTTCATAATGTAGTTAATCACAGTTGTCAGTTGCGAATGTGCATAAGAGAACGCACCAAATCCTTCCTGCCATTCAAACCTGCCTTTAACCCATCCCATTTCTTTGATGAATTTGGAAGCGCCCGCCTTGATGTCGCGTGTGATGTCAGATACACAGATATTTGGCTTTAATCCGATGAAAACATGGGTGTGGTTGGGCATGCAGTTAATCGCGAGAAGTTTCTGGCCTCGTTTGGTGATGATACCTGTAATGTACTTATGTAATTCTTCTTTGTGTTGTTTGGGAATAAGGTTTGATCGTCCTTTCACCGCAAAAACAATATGGATGTAAATTTTTGAATAAGTGTTTGCCATAGTATTTAATTCTAGTTTGGTTCCACGGAGCCGGGTTAAACAAATAATTGGTTTTTATAAACATGTCGCTCCTCTGGAGCTTAGCTGTTGTTGTTCTTTTTATCTATAAACATGTCGCTCCTCTGGAGCTTAGCTGTTGTTGTTCTTTTTATCTATAAACATGTCGCTCCTCTGGAGCTTAGCTGTTGTTGTTCTTATCCCAATCTGCTGTAATTTTATTCATACGGATGGCCAACCGTATGGTGCGTTGCGCACGTTTCACCACAGGAGCGTCAATCATTTTGGATCCGAGTGCGACTACACCCAGGCCTTTGGCTTCCGCTTCTTTAAAAGCAAGGACGATCTTTTTCGCTTTCTCAATCTCAGCTTCCTCGGGCGCGAAATTTTGATGGATAACAGCGATCTGCCGGGGATGGATACATCCCATGCCGTCGAAGCCCAGGGCTTTGGAGGCCTGTACGTTGGCTGCCAGCCCTTCCATATTGGTGACGTCCGAATAAACAGAGTCGATGGGTTGTATGCCTGCTGCACGTGCGGCGTTAACCACCATGCTGCGTGCGAAAAACGACTCTTTGCCTTCTGCCGTACGGCGGGTGCCCAAATCGGCGGTGTAGTCTTCAAGACCGATGGCCAGTGCGGCCACATTGCGTGCAGCAGTGGCGATTTCGTAAGCATGCATCACCCCTTTGGCGCTCTCGATAATGGGCATCAGCCAAACGGGATGCCCGATGCCATGCTCTTTGCCCAACACCTCTATGACCTTGTTCATGTCTTTGATTTCGTCGGCGCTTTCGCATTTTGGCACCAAAATCAGGTTCACGTGCTGTGGTATCACAAAGCGCAGGTCGTCGAGCCCTTTGGGAATCTGGTTGATGCGCACCATCCGTTCGGCACCGTAAAAATGCAGGCTGCGCAGGGCATTACGCACCAAAAAGCGGGCTTCGAATTTCTTGTCGGGTGCGACGGCATCTTCCAGATCAAGGATCAGGCCGTTGGGTTTGTGGATGCCTGCATTGAGCATGAGTTTGGGCGTGTTCCCCGGCAGGTAAAGGCGCGAAAACCGGAATGCCTCCCTGTCGCTGCCCGCCATGTTTTCTTCCAGTTGCGGCAGCAGAAACTCCTTGTCGGTTTCCATCACTTTATTGACGGCAGCCTCCATCCGTGCGGCCAGCACGAATTCCACGGCACCCGAATCTTCAACAAGCATGTGGGCATTTTTAATGCCGAAAAAGTCAAGCAGCTCCCCGGCCAGTTTCCGGATGGCATTTCCGAAAAGTGCGCCTACTTTGCTGTGGATTTCGATTTGGTGTCCGCCGCTGTTGTTCAGTCCAATAGTAACGCGGCAGTCCGACTTGACTCCCTGCCCGTGATTTCCTGCAATTCCAATTGTTTCCATGCCTTGAGTGTGTTAAAAAAAGCTTTACAAATGTAAGGTGAGTTTTTCATCGGGCGATGTTTTTTGGCAAAAAAAGACGCGAAATGATTATTTTTGTCTGCCGGCTCCGGAAACGGGAACTTTCTCTCTACTTGCAAATCATTAAAACCGGGGCCGGTAATTTTATGTTTCGCGAAAAAATACATGCTTACCTGCTGGTATTCATACAGTTCGCCTGCCTGATCTACATTGCTTCCACCGGCCCGCTGCTGGCCAAAGGGGTAAACGGCTTACTCATCGAAAGTGCGGGCATCTTTCTGGCTGTCCTGGCTATCTTCACCATGCAGCCCGGTAATTTTAATCTTACGCCGCGGGTAAAGAAAGACGGAAAACTGGTAACCACAGGCCCGTACAGGCTGATCAGGCATCCCATGTACATCGCGCAGATTATCGCCGTGCTGCCGCTGGTTGTTGACTATTTCGACTGGTATCGCCTTGCCGCCATCCTGGTTTTAACCGCCGACCTGCTGGTGAAAATCGTTTACGAAGAAAAACAACTGCACAAACATTTTCCGGGCTATGACGAATACGCCGCCAAAACCAAAAAACTGATACCGGGAGTTTACTGAGCCTTAAATGTGAAAGTTTTTTGACCCGCGTGCCTGAACGGCGAACAAGCGGAAGGGTCAGGCAGCGAACTTTACGTAGCCGTTGGCAACAAGGCCGGAAAATAGCCCCACCGCACGCTAAGCCTGTTTGGTTTTTGCCAAGCTATCTGCCGCACAGGCAGGCACAAAAAGGCCAAAATAGAAAAAAACCAAAAAAGCTTAAATCTTTTCCACCACCGATTTCAACAAAAAAAACTGACTTGGAATTTTTATGTAAAAACGTAGGCCATTTGGAGTGTCAATAAATATTATGTTTACCCAAAAATAATGAAATAATTCTATCAGTAATACAAAAACGGATTTCGCGTAAAACAGCAGTTTTTACTCAAAAGTAGTCATTTCTAACTATAAAAACCAACTAGTTAGAAACTACTAATTTTCTGCTTTTCCGCTATTTAAAACACCTCCAAATAGGATTGTGATGATTTGATATGCACCCCCCCCTGTCCTTGAAAATTATTTTACGTTGAAATCCAACCCTTTGGCCTACTTGACAAAGGCCTCTATATTGTTTACATTTGTGTGGTAATCTAAGCAAGACCTTTCTGATAAAACAAGCATTAAATTCATTGGGGAGACTTTATTAGTAAACAATGGGGCATAAAAAACCCCCTTAAATTATTAACGAATATGATACAACTCAAAATACGCAAACAAAGAAAAGAGGTCGTCATAAACGTACCAAAGGTCGAAATCTTGTCGAAAGACTGATTAAATACCAAGATGCTGTTCTGGCGTTTGCATTTTTAAACAAGTTCCTTTCACCAATAATCTGGCAGAAAGAGATATCAGACCAGCCAAAATAAAACAGAAAATATCAAACTCGTTCCGAAGTTTTAAGGGGGCAGAATACTATGCACGAATAGAAGGTTTTATTTCTACTGCAAGAAAAAACAACAAAAATATTTTTAACGAACTTTCGACTACCTTTGATGGCTGCAACTTTATTACGAAATCAAGCTGCTAAATAATTACCTATTTATTCTGCATTTTAATCAAATTCAACGCACTGCCGGCTTTAAACCACTCAATCTGGTTCTGGTTGTAAGTATGATTGGCTTTAATTTTATCCACACTGCCGTCTTTGTGATGCAGCACAAGGGTTACTTGTTTTCCGGGGGCATAATCAGCAAGGCCTACAATATCGATGGTATCGTCTTCCAGCATTTTGTCGTAATCGGCTTTGTCGGAAAAAGTAAGCGCCAGTACGCCCTGTTTCTTGAGGTTGGTTTCATGGATGCGCGCGTAAGACCTGACAATAACGGCCTTCACACCAAGAAAGCGGGGTTCCATGGCAGCGTGTTCGCGTGAGGAGCCTTCACCGTAATTTTCGTCACCGACAATCATCGAGCCCATTCCGGCTTCGCGATAAGCTTCGGCCGCTTCGGGAACCGGGACATATTCTCCGGTCAATTGGTTTTTCACCGAATTGGTTTTTTCATTGAAATAATTCAAACCACCAATCAACATATTTTGTGAAATATTTTCAAGATGACCGCGGAAGCGCAACCAGGGTCCTGCCATCGAAATATGGTCGGTGGTACATTTGCCTTTGGCTTTGATGAGCAATTTCATCCCTTTAAAATCTTTTCCATCCCAGGCTGCAAATGGTGTCAAAAGCTGAAGCCTTTTCGAATTGGGGTCAACCACAACCTCTACCCCGCTCCCATCTTCGGCAGGTGCCTGATAGCCGGCATCTTTTACATCAAATCCTGCGGTTGGCAGTTCAAACCCGGAAGGTTCCTGCAACCGTACTTCTTCCCCTTTATCGTTGGTCAGGGTATCGGTCATCGGGTTAAAATCAAGCCTGCCGGAGATGGCAATGGCAGCCACCATTTCGGGCGAAGCCACAAAAGCATTGGTGTTGGGGTTGCCATCAGCCCGTTTTTTAAAGTTCCGGTTGAAAGAGTGAACAATCGAATTCGTCTCTTCTTTCTCGGCACCCGGTCGTGCCCACTGGCCAATACAGGGACCGCAGGCATTGGTAAAGATTTTGGCATCGATGCTTTTGAAAATATCTATCAAACCATCGCGTTCAGCAGTAAAACGTACCTGCTCCGATCCGGGATTGATTCCCAAAGTGGCTTTGGCCGTCATTCCTTTTTCTTTGGCATCTTTCACAATACTGGCGGCACGCGAAAGGTCTTCGTAGGAGGAGTTGGTACAACTTCCGATGAGCGCCCATTCCACGTCCAGCGGCCAGCCGTTTTCGCGGGCAGCTTCAGCCATGTCTTTTACCTCGTGGGCAAAGTCGGGAGAAAAGGGGCCGTTCAGGTGGGGTGACAGCGTACTCAGGTCAATCTCGATCAGCTGGTCAAAATATTTTTCCGGATTCGCATACACCTCCTCATCACCGGTAAGATGCTGCGCAATGGCGTTGGCAGCATCGGCCACATCGGCACGACCGGTGGCACGCAGGTAACGCTCCATACTTTCGTCGTAGCCAAAAGTAGAAGTAGTGGCACCAATTTCGGCACCCATATTGCAAATGGTTCCTTTGCCGGTTGCCGAAAGGTTTTTAGCGCCTTCGCCAAAATACTCGACAATGGCTCCGGTTCCCCCTTTAACGGTAAGTATCCCGGCCACTTTCAGAATGACATCTTTGGCGGCCGTCCAGCCGTTCAGTTTACCGGTGAGTTTTACGCCGATGAGTTTGGGCATTTTCAATTCCCAGGGCATATCGGCCATCACGTCCACAGCATCGGCACCACCCACACCCACGGCAACCATTCCCAAACCACCGGCATTTACGGTGTGCGAGTCGGTCCCAATCATCATCCCACCGGGGAAAGCATAGTTTTCCAAAACCACCTGGTGAATGATTCCCGCACCGGGTTTCCAAAAACCGATTCCATATTTATTGGATACCGAAGCCAGGAAATCATAGACTTCTTTGTTGGTAACCGTAGCGGTCGGAAGGTCTGTATCAGCACCGTCTTTGGCCTGTATCAGGTGGTCAGCATGAACGGTGGAGGGCACTGCCACTTTCTTCTTTCCGGCCTGCATAAACTGCAACAGGGCCATCTGTGCGGTGGCGTCCTGCATGGCCACCCGGTCGGGGCGGAAATCGACATAGGCGTTGCCCCGTTCGTGGGCCATTGTTGGTGTTCCTTCATCTAAATGGGCGTACAATATTTTCTCGGTAAGCGTGAGGGGTTTCCCCAATATTTTTCTCGCTGTTTCAATACGTTCGGGCATTTTTGCGTAAAGCCCTTTGATCATTTCAATGTCGAATGCCATGGTGATGTTCTTTATTCAATACTTATATTTAACTAATTCTTAATATTTACTGTCTGGTAAAGGTTTATTGTAATCCTGAAAGACGTTTCCATATCCAGGGGACGCTGGAAGGTCCTTATTCCATTATCCCCTTTTTTTCTTGTTTCCACATTTCCGCACCTACTCTTTCAGCCCCCTGCCGCTTTTGTTGATTTTACCTTCTTCCTTAAATTCACGGATGAGGTTATCGAGAATACCGTTAACAAATACTTTGCTTTTGGGTGTGCTGAAGAATTTAGCCATCTCGATGTATTCGTTGAGGGTAACTTTCACAGGAATAGTATCCATCATCTGTAGTTCAACAATGGCCATTCTGAGCAGGATGACATCCATTAGCGGGATGCGTTCGTAGTCCCAGTTTTTTGTTTTCCCCTTGATAATCTCCGTTGTTGTTTCATCGCTGCGGAGGACTTCACGAAAGAGCCTGACCACAAAATCACGGTCATCGTTGATGGCTGCATTTTCCGTTGTAAAGATGGTGGGCAAAGTTGTCAGCGGGCCGAAATTATCTGAAATCGTGTCGAAGAATTTGATCAGTAAGATATTGACCAGGTCGTAGCCGTCAGTAAAATAGACACTCTTTTCCTCGTACCACGATTTGAGCAAGTCGAAGTCGGAAAGCAGCAAATCAACTACCTTAATCATCAGCTTTTTATCCTCATCCAGGGAGGTATTCCTGCTGTCGAGATATTTCTTAAAAAAATCGCTTGCCCGCAACTTCGAATAAAACTTGCGCATGGTTTCCTGTTGTTCCGTCCATTTGACTTTAAACAACTTTAGCTTGTTCTGAAAATCTTTGTTTTGCTCCAGTAAAGCAAGGGCACGGTTGTTGACGAATTTGAGGTTGGGGTTGAGGTCATCGTCGGTGGGATAGAATTTCTGTTTGTTTTCACCAATCCGTATTTTGGCAAACTGTCTGACTTCCAAGAGGAATGCCAATTGCCAGACAAACAATTCAAAAAGCTTATTGATTCCGGCCAGCAATTCTTTCTCTGCTTTGGGCTGGTCATCGTCCACACCCGAATACCATGAATAAAGCGCTTGCAATACTTTTATTCTTAAATGCCTGCGGTACAACATATTGAATATGATATTAGAATGTTTTGCTATATTAAAAAATTGGGTGCAAAGATAAACGAAAAATTGGCTTGGCCGGCATGATGGGCGATTTAAGGAAAGCGGCCAGCAAGCCGTTTACTTTCCCAAATCGCGAAATGCAAAAAGGATGATGTTGACATCTTTTAGCAGATTGTAATCGCGGGCATACAAGAGGTTGAGTTGATGGATGGTTTCTTTGTTTTGCTGCCTGACCTTCATGCCGTCGAGCGGACAGAGTACGCCGGGCTTAATTTTCGGCAACTGAAAATCGGCCTGGCTGGCCTGGCAAAATCCCACCCAGGTTTTCCTTCCAAACAAAACACAAAAGATATTTTTCAGGAAGCCGGCCGGTTTTCGCTCAAAAAACACGAGAAAGGGTGAAAACAGCAACATCATCAACGAGGCAAAAACGTCCATCAGCCTTTTGTTGCGGCGGTTGGCCGTTTTGTCAACCGCATTAATATTAACCGTGTATAAATCGCCACGGGTATGGATGGAATTGCTGCCGATAATTGACAAACTATCTTCGGGGGCAATTTTATAATCTACCTCCATTTGCTGCCACTCGGCCATTTTATCGATGATGGTTTGGTGGGAAATATTTTTAGAGCAAAAAACCACTTCATCAATATTGTAAATCGTAATAATATCTTTTGCCTGGCTGATGTTTCCGATGTAATCCCCGGCATTTACAGTCTGCTTGTCAACACTTGCCAGGCCAATAAAACCGGGCTTTACAAACGAGGATTCGAGCAATTCCATAACCCGTTTGGCTTCGTCCTTCTCACCAATAACCAGGAAACGTTTGCTCTGTTTGTCACCAAGGGCCACCCAGGGAACCTTCATCCAGTGAAACAGCAGGCGTACAACAGGTAACACCAGTAATCCCCAAAGTGTTCCCAACAAAATTAGTGCCCGCGAAAAACGCATCGACTCGGGAAGCAGGGCGTATAAAACCAAAATAAGAACGGTGCCCAGCAACAATCCTCCCACTGCTTTTTTAATGCGGACTGGTTTGTCGTAACCACCACTAAAATAAATAGATAACAACCACAATACAATGTATGAAGGGATAATGTAGTAAACGAATGTCAGCGGATAGCTGCCTCCCTCCTTGTAAATAAAACTATCGCCCCAAAGTTTTGTTATCAGGTAAAAACCGCCAACCATGGCGGCACCGTCAACGAGGGGCAACATCAGTTTCTCCCACAACTGTGAGAGAATGGCCAGAAATGCCCTGAAATAAATGGCAATATTGATGACGAAAGTAAAAGCACGGGCGTTTTTATGCGTGAAATGCTTTTTGGCAAAAATGACCATGGCATTGTAAAACACCAAAACATAGTTTACACTGCTTTTTTTGGTGCTTTCGCCTTTATAATGGATAATGCGCGTTTCGGGAAAATAGTAATTCCGGTAGCCTGCCTGGATTACCCGGTACGACAGGTCGATGTCTTCGCCATACATAAAAAAGGATTCGTCCAATAAGCCAATTTCGTCGAGCACGGTTTTGCGAAGCAGCATAAAAGCGCCGGCCAGAATCTCGACTTCGTTGGTCTGGTTTTCATCCAAATATCCCAGGTGATATTTCGCAAAACGTTTGCTTTTGGGAAACAATTTAGAAAGCCCGAACATTTTATAGGCTGCTGCAGACGGCGTGGGCAATCCGCGTTTGGATTCGGGCAAAAAATTACCGGACCCATCCACCATTTTTACTCCCAAAGCCCCGGCCCTGGGATGTTCATCCATAAAGTTGACAATCTTTAAAAAGGTATCATCTTCAACAACGGTGTCGGGGTTCAGCAATAAAACATATTCCCCTTTCGAGATGCGGATACCCTGGTTGTTGGCTTTTGAAAAACCTTTATTGTCGGTATTGGCAATCAGTGCGACCTCGGGGAACTTTTCCCTGACCATCCGGTTGGAGCCGTCGATGGAATTGTTATCGACTACAATTACTTCACCGCTAACCTGCTGCATGGCCTTCCTGACAGCATACAAACACTGTTCGAGGAAATGCTCCACATTGTAATTAACGATGATGACGGACAGTTTCATGTTGTATTTGAAGAAACTTCAAAAATAGAATTTAATTGTTTTGGATGTGTGTTTAAGAGAATTAATCGCAAAGCCAATTATCCTTTATCATGTCGTTTGAAAGCGCTGCAAACTACATTTCCGGTTTCCGGTAAATACCCATCAGGTAGCCACTGGTTTTTTTGGAGTTGTACTTTCTCAACAACCTTAAATGATTATGGAAAATACGATTGAGAACCCTTGCCGTAAAAAACAAGATATTGTTCAAAGGCGATTTTTTCTCCTGCTTCAAAAATACGGAAGGTTCAAATCCCCCAACATAATCTTTATAGAGAATTTCCAATCGAAACTCCATTTCAAAACTGTGCCAATTAGAGGCATTCATCGTTTTTAGGTTATGGCCTTTAAGCAAATCAGGTGCCAGCCGTTTTAAAAACCAATGGTTGATGCCGAGCAAATTCGGGACACCCAGCAGTAAAATTCCACCGGGTTTTAAAAATTCCAGGTGCTTGCCCACTACTCCGTTTAAGTCGGAAAAATGCTCGATAAATCCAAAGGAACAAACGACATCGAAGCGCGGCAATTGGATGGTATCAGAGAACAAATCACCCTGGTACACCTTGCCGCGAATATTTAGCAGCTTGAAGTTCTCGCGTGTTTTTTTGCAACCCTCATCCGAGTAATCCAGACAACTGACTTCGTAGCCCAGTGTTTTATGAAACCAGGCCAGGTATTGCCCTGGAGCACCCCCAATTTCCAAAACCGATAACGGCAGCTTTGGAAGGTACTTCTCAAAAACATCCAGTTCAGCCTGAATATTTGGCGCCGCGTTTTCGCGCCTGATTTCGAGGGGGAGCTGAACGCTTTTCCAGTAATTTTCCCAGTATTGTTTCCCGGTAAGTTGGTCGTGCATGGGATTATTAAATGAGAGGGCTAAAATAGTAAAGTAGTTGGAGTGCCTGGAGTACACTAAAGTACTTTAGGCACTCTTAACTTTAGGCACTCTTAACTTTAGGCACTCTTAACTTTAGGCACTCTTAACTTTAGGCACTCTTAGCTTTAGGCACTCTTAACTTTAGGCACTCTTAACTTTAGGCACTCTTAACTTTAGGCACTCGAAGTACTATTGTCCTCGTTTATCTATTTTTGCAGCAACAAAAAGCAAATGCTCAACAAAATAATCGGAACCACAGGCACACGGGTACTCAATGCCTTTTTCGCTGTCGTTATTTTATACCTGCTTGCCAACTACATTGGCAGTCAGGGTATGGGTGTGATTGCCCTGATTGTTCTGGGCATCACCATTATTCAATTGGTAATCGACCTTGTTGCCGGCAGCGCCCTGATTTATTTTGCATCGCGAAGTAATTTGGGTCAGTTGATTTTTCCGGCTTATATCTGGATTGGTTTTGTGGTTGGCGTATTCTATTTACTTTACCTGGTTTTCGATGCCTGCTTCCCTGCACTAACCTCCATTGCCGTCCCCGATGGATATGCCGTTCACATACTTGCACTGGCCCTGTTAAGCGGTCTGATGGTAACACATTATAATTTGCTTTTGGGGAAAGAGCGCATCAAAACCTACAACATTTTATTTACGGTTCAAATCACTGTGATGTTATCGGTTTTTATTTTCCAGCTTTTTGTGATGAAAAACACCCGCGTTGAAGCCTACCTGAGCGGATTGTATTTTGCTTATGGTTTTGCAGCAATCGGTGGATTTTTTAGCGTTGTTTACAAAGCCGGCCGAATGACCCTTAAGGGATGGCAGAAAACAACGAAAAAAGTGTTGAAATATGGCCTTGTAACCCAAACGGCCAATATCCTAAACATCGTGAACAACCGGGGTAGTTTCTACATCATCACTCATTTTCTCGGGCTCGCATCGCTGGGTGTTTACAATGCGGGGGTTCAGTTAACGGAAGGCCTGCGGGTTATCGGACAAAGTATTGCGGTGGTTCAGTTTTCAACAATTTCCAACACCAACGAACCTGAATACGCTCGTACCCTTACCATCCGCCTGATGAAGCTTTCAGTCTTGCTAACGATGATGGCCCTTTTGGTGCTCCTCACTATCCCGGAACACATTTATTCCCTCTTGCTGACCAAAGATTTTTCAGGCGTAAAACCGGTAATTATTGCCCTGAGTCCTGGTGTGATGGCACTGGCCATCAACAATATCTTCAGTCATTATTTTTCGGGGATGGGCATGCCGAAAATTAATCTGCACGCAAAAATTACCGGTCTTGTTTTTACGCTTGTCTTACTTTTTATTTTGATTCCTGCTTTTGGAATCATCGGGGCGGCGGTTACCGCTTCGGTAAGCTACCTGGCTACTGTTGTTCACCAATACATCGTTTTCAAGAAACAAACGGGCACACGGTTTGTTGAATGGATACCGGTTGTACAAGATTTCAGGGAATTTAAAACCATAATCCGGGAGGCATTAAAAAAGAAGCAAGAGGATGCAGATAAGCAATAACACCAAAGGAATATTGTTGTCGATGGCCTCGGCACTGGCCTTGAGCAATGTGTATATTTTCTCAAAAGCCGCACTTCAGGAAATCCACCTGGCACAATTTGGCACCTACTGGTTTGGACTGGGCATCATCTGGAACCTGCTGTTCATTCTTATTTTCAGAAGAAATATTGATTTCAGGGGGATTTCTAAAAAATCGTGGGGAGCGCTGGGCTTGATTGCCGTTTTGGAAATGATAGGCACGACCCTTTTTTTTCTGGCCATCAATACGGTCGAAAACCCGGCAGTGGTTTCCTTTCTGGCCAACATCAATCCATTGATGGTTGGCCTGATGGGATTTTTATTACTGAAAGAACGGTTCAACCGCATCGAACTTTTTGGCATGGGCATCACCCTTTTGGGTGCTGTTTTGATTTCTTTTAAAAGCAAAGGAATTATTGGCAACTTGTGGCTTCCCGGTACTGAATACATTGTATTGGCCGGTGTTGCCTACGCTTTTTCAAATGTAGTGGCCAAAAAACAAATCAAAAAAATCAACACTTCCATTTTGGCACTATCGAGGCTCATCCTGCTTTTTTTGCTGTCTTTCTTTTCCTTACTTTATCTGGAACTCCCCTTTAAAATTCCCCTGTCGGCTTTTGGTAATACCGCTTTCGGATCGGTATTGGGGCCCTTTCTTACCGCTACCCTGGGCTACCTTGCCCTGAAGCACATCGAAATATCCAAAGCTTCGATGGTAAGCAGTATAAGAAGCCTGTTTGTTTTGATTGGTGCCTACCTTTATTTTGGAAACCTTCCAACCGACATTCAAATTATTGGCGGTTTGCTGACCATGGGCGGGGTGGTGTTGATTTCGCTTGGCAAACTGAAGTTGAACAATAGATAAAACGGGCTGTCTCAAAGACAGCCCGCAGAGCTTCCATACACGCAGCTGTTTTTTTAGAAATAATTAATCTTTAATACAACGGACCGAAGAGCCATAACCTCTGTAGGTACCGTAGACTCCTGTACTGGTTCCTATCTCAAGATAATATGAATAACTTCCGGTAATCTCACTCACCCAGTAATTACCAAAGGCACCAACTGAACCAATGTCTCCATTAATAACACTGCGATTACCGGCAAGGGTCAGCTTTAGGGCCGAGTTAAATGCACCATCTGCATCATTAGTAGACCAGCTAAAACGCTCGGCGTCCCATTCAGCTCTGGTCGGAATACGGTAACCCGATGGGCAAGGGTTATTCGTCCCCGACACTCCCTGCCATAAATTAACATTTTGTGGGTCTCGCCAGTCATAAGGCTGGTTTGTAACCATGATAAATTTATCATGTCCCGGAATGTCAGACCCGCTTAATACAAGCGTTGTAGGACTGGTGCGAAGCTGGTGGCCATCGTCCAGCCTGCCCCATTGGTAGAGGTCACCGTAGGCGGCAGTATCTCTGCTACTATCGGCAATATGCGAAGCGCCGAGATTTAGGGCCATCCAATACCTGCCTGTTGAAGGGTTGAATACAGTAGGGACATTTGTTTCTGCAGGACCACCGAGCAGGTCTGTCCATTTAGTACCATTATATAATTGCAATTGCCCGTACGTACCACAATCTGTACAATACACGATTAATGCTTGTCCCGGGTTGGGGATGGAATCCCTCTGCGACAATGTCATGCGCGGAGGCAGAAACCCCCCACTCGTAGAATTTAAATCCAAAATAGCCGAAGAATCGGGGGGGGTACCATCTTTGTTGATGGCTACTTGCCCATACGTTGCACTAATTGCAACCATAAAGATTGCAACAAAAACTAATTTTGCTTCTCTCATTTGCTTAACGTTTTAGATGAATATTTTACTTGTTGTTTTCAAAATTGTTTCGTTGCAAAATTAAATGTTTTTTTTTCAACCAATATTTTTTTATGAACAATCCGGACTTACAGACTGTACTTAAGCCTTTTAACATCTTGTATCCGAGTTGTGCAAAAGTTTTCTTTTAGACAAAAAAAGAAAAGTTCTCACGGAAGAAAGAACAGGTTGATTTTGCACCTTGTCCGGATTTCAAAACCCGAAAAACTTTAGCAAAAAAGGTTTTATCTTTAGCACAAAAAATCATGGAAGAAGCCAGGGTATTTCTGAAAAAAATATTTGTAAACGAAGCATTGGTTGATGAATTGATGGCCGGTTCCCAAAAGGCAGAAATACCATCGCAACAAACGATACTTCGGGAAGGCGAGTACATCAAGGTCGTGCCCTTTGTTTTTGATGGCCGCATCAAGGTGATGCGGCAGGACGAATCGGGGAAGGAAGTTTTGCTGTACTACATCCGGCCGGGTGAAAGCTGTGCACTTTCCATCGCCGCAGGCTTAAACCACGAAAAAAGTGTGGCCTACGCCATTACCGACCGGCCCACGAGCATGCTGGCCATCCCCACAGAAACCCTGCGCGAAATGTTGCTGAAATTCCCACGGCTGAATGACTTTGTGCTGCATCTTTTCCATCAGCGGTTCAACGAGCTCATCCTTTTTATCGATGCTGTTTCTTTTAAAAATGTGGATTTTCGCCTGATCGTCAACCTGAAGAACAGGCAAAAGGAGTCGGCTTCCAACACCATTTGGGTTACCCACCAGCAACTGGCCAACGAACTGGGAACAGCCCGGGAGGTGGTTTCACGCCTTTTGAAGCAGTTGGAACGCGGGAAAAAGATCAGGAACCTGAGGGGAAAAATCGAGATAATTGCCCCTTTGTAACTTTTGTCACCAAGTTGAACCGATGCACTACTGTACTTTTGCCACATAAACATTAAAACTAAAATAACATGAAAAAAAATGTAGGCACAATTGACAAAGTCGTCCGTATTGTTGCAGCCATTATCATTGGCTCACTGGGGTATTACTATCAAAGCTGGTGGGGGCTACTCGCCATCATTCCATTATTTACCGCTTTTGTCGGTTTCTGTCCCATTTGGACAATTTTTGGCTTCAGCACCAAAAGTAAAGAGTAGCTAATATTCCCATATTTTTCATCTGGAAAAAGAAAAACCGTTTTCTGTTGTTTTTTTCCATCAACGAGCCATTACTAAATCGCTGAATGCCTTTATTTAACAGGGTTTTCAACAAGTATTGTTTAACAACTATTTTTCATTTTCCGCCATCTGATTACCGAACATTCTATTTTTGCACCAAATTGAGGTAAAATGTCGGTTGACTACACAGATGACAGCATTCGATCGTTAGATTGGAAGGAACATATCCGGATGAGACCGGGCATGTACATCGGAAAACTGGGCGACGGAAGTTCGCACGATGATGGTATTTATGTTCTGATCAAGGAGGTGATAGACAACTCCATCGATGAATATGTGATGGGACACGGGAAAATCATCGAAGTCAGTGTGAATGAAAAGCAGGTGACCATCCGCGACTATGGACGGGGCATGCCGCTGGGCAAAGTAAACGAATGTGTGAGCAAAATCAATACCGGCGCGAAATACGACTCAAAGGTCTTTAAAAAAGCAGTTGGGCTAAATGGTGTGGGTTCCAAGGCAGTGAATGCCCTCTCATCTTATTTCAAAGCACAATCCTTTCGCGAAGGCAAAACAAAACTTGTGGAGTACGAACGCGGCGTTTCGACAACCGATGCCCCGCTTGCGGACAGCAACGAAAAGGAAGGCACACTGGTTTCGTTCATCCCCGACAGTGACATTTTTGGAAACTACCATTTTCTGTTTGAATACATTGAGGAAATGCTGTGGAATTATGTTTTCCTCAACAACGGGCTGACCATTGTTTTCAATGGCCAGAAATTTTTTGCCAAGAACGGGCTGCTTGACCTGCTCGAACGCAACATTAATGGCAACGGGCCAGTGCTTTACCCCATCATTCACATCAAAGAAGGGGACTTTGAGTGCGCCTTCAGCCACAGTTCGCGTTCTTACAGCGAAGAGTATTTTTCCTTTGTCAATGGCCAACACACCACCTCGGGCGGAACCCACCAAAACGCTTTCCGCGAGGCCATTGTGAAAACCATCAGGGAGTTCTTCAACAAAGATTTTGAAACCAGCGACATCCGTAGTTCCATCATCGCGGCCATCAGTATTAAAATACAGGAACCTGTTTTTGAATCGCAAACCAAGACCAAGCTGGGTTCGCAACATATTGAACCAAACGGCCAAAGTGTCCGCAATTATGTGAACGACATTGTAAAACGCAACCTCGACAATTACCTCCACATCAACAGCGAGACGGCAGAAGCCATCCACCGGAAAATATTGCAATCGGAAAAAGAACGGAAGGACATGGCCGGCATCAAAAAGCTGGCGCGGGAGAGCATCAAAAAAGCCAGTCTGCACAACAAGAAACTCCGCGACTGCCGCGTTCATTTCAACACCAACAAGGAAGAGCGGCTCAACACCACACTTTTTATCACCGAGGGTGATTCGGCCAGCGGCTCCATCACCAAGTCGCGCGATGTGCGTACACAGGCTGTTTTCAGCCTGAAAGGCAAACCACTGAACAGCTACGGGCTGAGTAAAAAAATCGTTTACCAGAACGAGGAATTCAATCTCCTGCAAGCCGCCCTGAACATTGACGAAAGCCTCGAAAACCTGCGCTACAATAATGTGGTGGTTGCCACCGATGCCGATGTTGACGGCATGCACATCCGCTTGTTGCTGCTGACTTTCTTTCTCCAGTTTTATCCCGACCTGGTAAAAGCCGGGCATCTGTACATCCTGCAAACACCGCTGTTCAGGGTACGTAACAAAAAAGAAACCATTTATTGCTACAACGAAGAAGAGCGTGTTCAGGCTATCCGCAAACTGAAATCCAATCCGGAGATTACCCGCTTCAAAGGGCTGGGTGAAATTTCACCGGGGGAATTCAAATACTTTATCGGTTCCAATATGCGCCTCGATCCCGTCATTCTCCGCCGGGAGTCCTCCGTTGCTGAAACGCTCTCTTTTTACATGGGCAAAAACACCCCCGACCGGCAGCGGTTTATTATCGACAATTTACGCATCGAAGAAGATTTGGCCGTGGAAAAAGTGGCGTAGTTGGCTGGTTGGTCATTAGCTCAGCTGTCATTTGGCTGCGCCGGCATTGGTCGCGAAGACCTTCCAGCGTTTGAAAAACCTGGAAGCATCTGTCAAGAATCCATAACGAATCTAAATAAGCCCATCCATTGCTGTATTTCCCCATAATGGCTTACATTCGGTCATTGTCCCCGAAAGGCATGCAACCTTTTTAAAAATGGTGCATCATCAGTATTGAAAGCACTTTATGAAGTCAGAAGAAAAACTAACAGCAGGTTGTTTAAAACACAACCGTAAGGCTCAAAAGGCTTTGTATGAGAAATATGCCCCCGAAATGATGACTGTTTGTTTGAGATATTGTGGCGACAAGCCGACAGCCAAAGATGTGATGCAGGAAGGCTTTATCAGGGTTTATCAGCATATTGGCCAACTGAAAGACCCCACTAAGCTTAAAGCATGGATCAAGCAAACTATGGTGAATACGGTACTGATGAAGATGCGCAAAAAAGAATCGCTGGTTTTTTGCAGCGACGAAGTACTTGACACTTTTCAGGAAATAGAAGTTTTTGCCGACGAAACCTATCAATACAGCGACAACGACCTGAAACAGATTTTCAGCGAAATGCCCAAAGGTTTCAAAGTCATCTTCAATATGTATGTGTTTGATGATTTCTCGCACCAGGAAATTGCTGACACGCTGAACATTTCGATAAACACTTCCAAATCCCAATTGTCGCGGGCACGGGCTTATCTCCGCAAAAAACTCAATGCCATCAAATCTGACTATTATGCCCAACCCAAAACACTGGGCCTGATTGGTAGCATGCTATGGATTTACAACCATATTTTTTAAGACGAATGAAAAATAAACTCGAACATATCGACAAAATCTTTCTTGAGGGAGCAGAAAGCACAACGCAGTTCTCTGCAAAAAAAGGCTGGAGAACGATGAAAATAAGATTGTTGTTGAGCGAAATCATGGCCTTCAATTTTGTGAATGTCAATTGGAATTACGTGGTTTATGCCGGAATTCTTCTCTTTTTATTTTCCTTCTCTTTCATTTATTTTAACCGGAATGAAATTATGCCACAGGAAATGAGCAAAACAATTTCTACTGAAACGGCATTCCCAAAAACAGAAAAAAACGACAATCGAACACCGCACCAAACTGCCCAAACTGAAACCCCTCAAATTAAGGGCCGTCCGGAGACCCCTCAAATTTCTCCTGCCAAAGCCAAGCCTGCGCTCCAAAATACAAAAAGCGTTTTCCACGGAAAACAGGAGCAAAAATATAGCAAAACCAAACCGCCTTCGTACTTTGTTTCAGGAGCGCAGCTTATGAAAATGGTACAGCCGAAAAAATATGCCGGACAAATAAGCGGTTTTGATGAGCTACCCTTAGCTGCCACCCGTAATTCTCACCTGGCCGTTTCAGAAAAACTGAACGATGTAGTTGTTTATAAACAAGCCGAAAAACGTCCTTCCCGGTTTTCGTTGGGGACGAATGCAGGTTCCGTTTTCCTGCTCAACGAGTCCGCTTCGGCAGAAGAAATCCGGCAACCGCTTTGGTTTGGCGGGTTCAACTTCAGGTACAACAAAGCGCGTTTTTTTGTAGAAACTGCCATCGAATTCAGTGTTTATAAATCTGCTGTAAACTCCACTTACAGATACGATTCGCTGCTTGGAACCATTGCATCATCCGGTTACGACATTGTTGAAGTAACAAATGATGCGGGTGAAATCGTACTCGAACGTCAATACCATAGTGAACTAATAACGGTTTACGACACCCTGAGTTCAAACGATGAAGTGACGATTACTGCCAATTCTTCCGTATTGTGCATTCCCCTGCGCATTGGCGCGAAAATATTCCAGACCGGCAGGTTTTACTCTGCAGTTTATGCCGGGGCAGTTTTTAAAATTCTACTTGTCAAAAACCAGTCGGCCCCCGGTTTTGGCAGTGACCACCGCCGGATTATCGAATATGAAACCATGCCGGTGGTGAATTACAATCCTGAATTCTACTTCCAGGGCGGATTGCTGTTTGGCTACGACATTTCAAAAAGTTTCAGTCTCGAAATCAGCGCTTCCTACAATCATATTTTAGATGGAAATAGCACGAATCTGCAAATTTCAAAATCGAATATAAAAGCCGGTTTTGGTTTCAACTTCAAGTTTTAAACTGGATAAACCTTAAAAAAATGCTCATGAAAAAGACAATCGTTTTAATAGGTGTTTACTTTGTATTTGCATCGATAACAGCACAAGTAGTCAATTACACTGACGTTGCGGTTATCGTCAACACCAACAGTCCCGAGTCGGTTGAAATCGGGAATTATTTTAAAGCGCAAAGGGAAATACCCGACATCAATATGGTGAAAATCCAGTGCAGTACCGACGAAAGGGTGGACTCGGCAGGGCTGTTTTCGATTGTCCGTCAGGTAGGCGATTATTTAGTCAATAACGGTATCGACCAAAGCATCAACTACCTGGTAACCACCAAAGGCATCCCGTTGATTTTTGAAGGGGCCAATTGCGATTCCTTTCCCGAAAACCTGAAATGCTCGGCCATCGATTCGGAACTGACACTGCTCATCAATCACGAAGACCAGATTGGAAAAAGCAATGGGATTACAAATCCTTATTTCGATAATATGGATTATACCTTCTCACAAAGCAAATACAATATCTACCTGGTAACAAGGCTTGATGCCTACACAGTTGATGATGTGAAAAGCTTAATCGACCGCAGCGGACCCGAGCTCAAAGTCGACAAAAAGGATGCACAGTTTATTTTCGACCTGGCTTATGCTTCCGACACCAATGCCATCTCCCCCCTTGTTCAGGTGATGGAAAGAGGTAACGACCTGGTCAACTCAAAAGGCTGGAACTCCGTTTACAGCCCCGAAAATGATATTTTTATTACCGATGAACAGCATGTATTGGGCTACTTCTCCTACATTTATCAACCCTCCAATAAAAACCTGGATTACCAGTGGTTAAATGGTTCCTTTGCCTTTCAGGGCATTGGTGAAACCGCCTTTACTTTCCTGAAAGAAGAAAACACTTACAACGATTTGATATTGGCCAACCTGATTGAGGAAGGGGTTTGCGGCGCTGCCGGAACGGTGGTGCCTTATTTCCTGAGCCAGGGTACCGTTTGGCCCGAAATACTGTTCGACCGGCAGACCTACGGCATCGATCTTATTTCCGAAACCAACCCCTATTTTAACCTTGCCGAAAGTTACTTTCAGGCACTCAAAGTAACCTCCTCATCACATATTATCGTGGGCGATCCGAAGACATCCATCGTACTTGACGGTTTTTGCGGCGACAGTACAATTGTGTTAAAACCCGGGGCTACGGAGGGCAAAGATGCAGCGGTATGGAGCAAGGGCGTGGAAAATCATGGTGACCGCGAAAGCCTTACGGCCTACACATGGACATACAACGGCGACCTTGCATTGAAGCGGTCATTTTTAGCTTTCGATTTTTCATCTATTCCGGAAGGGGCAAACATTACGAGTGCAAAGCTGTCCTTATTTTATAACCCAAGCGATCCGGTTGAATCATTTCACTATCATTTTGGTGAAAATGACTTGCTCATTCAGCGGGTTACATCCGAATGGGACGAACACACCATCGTATGGGATAACCAACCGGCCACCACCACAGAGCAGCAGGTGATATTGCCACCAAGTACCGACTCAACGCAGGATTATTTGAATATTGATGTGACCGAAATGGTAATCGATATGATAAATCCATCAACAGCAAACAATGGTTTTATGATAAGAATGGTGGATGAAATCAACTATTACAAAAGCGTTCTTTTTGCTTCCAGCGATCATACCGACGCTACCCTTCATCCTGAGATGACTATCTGCTGGACACTCAACCCGGCATCTGCAAATGAAACAGAGGAACCCGAACTCAGCTTTGAAGTTTATCCAAATCCCAACCGGGGAAGTTTCCAAATCAGAATTCCCGGGGATGAGTCCGCTGATTATAAAATTTCAATCTTTAATTCTACCGGTCAGCGAATCACCAATTACAGTTTCGGGAACAAGCAAATAAGACTGTCCGAAAAAGGAATATTTATAATAATTGTGTCTGATGAATCTGGAAACTACAGCGCCAAAAAGATAATTGTTTTGTAAAACACGACAAAAACCACCAACCCATGAAAACGATTTTTACCCTCTTTCTCAGCGCAATTCTCTGTCAAAATATGTTCGGGCAGGAATTCAGTTTTTCCATTGTTTTTGAAGATGCCATCGGCAACAAAGACACCCTGGTGCTTGGTTATGATGCGAATGCCACCGACACGATTGATGAAGAGTTCGGCGAAATCAATATCATCGGCATACCGCTCGACAGCCTTTTCGATGTCAGGGTTTCCGATGCTTTCTGGAAAAACGGCATCGGCACCTTCCAGACGAAAAAACAAATCGTACCGGCAAACTCCTGCACTGGTCCTTCGCTCATTACCATCGATTTTAAATGCGTCAACTGGCCGGTTACGGCAAGCTGGGACAATTCGGTTTTCGACGACACCTGCCGCGAAGGAAGTGTGTTTACAAGCGTGCATCCCGGTGGATGGTGGGATACCGGTAGCCCCAGCGATTTGTGGCGGGCCGAGTTGAAGAACGAAAACGAAGTAACGTTTACATCGAATGTGATTCCGGGAGCATTTAATGAAAACTATGCATACATCAACCAGGTGAGCGACACGATTCCCGTTTTCTGGCTGGCCTTCGGAAAAGCCGGCCTCTTGTGGATGGATGTGGATGAAATTGATCAGGAAAAAAGTTTAGCTATTTTCCCCAACCCCAACGACGGTTCTTTTTTTGTTGATAACCGGTTCAGCGAAAAAGGGGCATTAAGGATATTTACATTGAAGGGAGGCGAAGTCGAATCGTTGCACATTGATGCCAATACCTTACAGTTTATATCCACCGATTTACCAGCGGGTATGTATATGGCTGTACTGGAACTTCCGCACCAAAGATTGAGCGCAAAATTTGTTGTGCAGCATCCTTAAAATATGGTCATGAATACACGAATAGATACTGGTGCATTCATGGCAAAATACATCTTTGAATTCAGGGCCAATGAAACTAACACGACAAAGACTACTGACACACCCGCCTGAATGAATTTATTCGGGCAGGCAAGGAAATGATTACCATTTTCTCCGCGTCTTTGCGTCTTTGCGAGAAAATTTAAAATATGAAAAAAACAATTTACCTCTTGGGTTTGCTTGCACTCACAAGCCAGCTTACAGCCCAGCCGCTCGTTCAGGAAAACAAACTGTGGAATGTGATCGAATGCCTGAACTTTGGCGGATGCAGCACCGAGTCGTTCAAACTCAGCGGCGATACCACAATCGGCGACCTGAGCTACAAAAAGCTCTACAGTACTTTCGATACTGCTTTGAACGAATGGTACCTTTGGGGTGCAATGCGGGAAACACAGGGCAAGGTCTTTCATTCCGACTTCGAAAACGAAACCCTGCTGTACGATTTCAACTTATCGGTGGCCGATACCTTTAGAACCACCGTGCTTGAACCACCTGAGTGCCCGATCGAACTTATTGTCAGCTCCATTGATACAGTAGAAATGGAAAACGGGGAAGAGCGGCAACGCTATCAATTTAACAGTGGGGAACAATGGATAAAAGGCATGGGCAGCTTAAACGGGCTGATCTACGTCGGTGTGTACCAATGCATTATCGACCAGTATTACGACCTGAGCTGTGTCCACCTGGAGGACGAACTTATTTTCAATAATCCCGATTTTGAATATTGTTATGTGAATACGGTTGGTTTACCGGAAATCCATTCCGACAAGGCAGTGTCTGTTTTCCCCAATCCTTTCAAAACTTCAGCAAGCATTGCCTATGAACTGAACAAAGCTACAAGTGTTCAAGTCTCCATCTACAACCACCTTGGCAAACAAATTGAAGTCATCCGGAAAAAGCAGTCTGCCGGAAAGCAGAAATTGATTTGGGATGCAACGGGATTCCCATCGGGTGTTTATTATTTCCATTTGATGGCCGGCAAACAAACAGCAAGGGGGAAAATGCTCTTAATCCAATAAAAACTACCGCTTTAAAGTAACATATATCCAACTTACAAGTTATTATAAACAACAACCAACAAAACACACCTCATGAAAAAAGCTATTCTTTTGCTTGCATGTTTTGCAACCATCTCCTTTACTTTCGGACAAACAGAAAACAGTTCAAATCCAATTCCCGAACAGGCGTTTACCTATGAAAAAGCTATCCTGCTGAACGACACCATCTGGGTACTCGACTCTACCCTGCAACAACGGGTGGTTGATGGGGAATTTGTCAACCAAAGTAAAAGAATCGTCATGTCGCACGATCAGCAGGGCAGGCCAACATCGAATTTCCAATTAACCTGGTATTCTGACCAACAATCCTGGAAGAACAGTAACTACGATTCTGCCAGCTTTCACAGCTCAGGACAAGTGTTTGAAAGATTCGGATACAGTTGGAACACCAACGATAATAACTGGAAAATAACTTACTACTTCAAAATGTTGGAGAACTATCAGTTAGTTGAACAATTTCAAAAAGCATGGGACAACAATAAAAATAAATACCTCCACGGTTACCATAAATGGACAGAATTTGATGAAACGGGATTGCCACAGCAATCTTTCTGGAACGAATTTGACAGCATCAGCCAGGAATTTGTTACCGATGGACGAACAACCTATTTTTATGATGAAAACGACCTGAATATTTTTACCCTATGGGAAAAATGGGATGAAGCAAACCAAAGCTGGAATCCGAAATCCAATTCAGAGATGCTGTACAACGGGGAAGGCTTACTCACTCAACGTGTTTACCAGGAATGGAGTTTGGACTCTGCCAGTTGGCAAAACACCTCTAAAACCTTGTTGCAATACAATGCGGCAGGACTGAATGATACCTATGCGCTTTATTCATGGCTACCCCTGTACGATATGTGGTATCCGTCATACCGAATAATCAGGACCTATGACGAACAGGACAGGATTATTCAATCTATCCGGCAGGAAGACGGTTATGGAGACGAAACCTGGATAAACGAAAGCAGGGTTTTACAACATTTCGAAAATGGGGTGTTAAGCGAAAAACGTACCCAAAATTGGGTTTCGGGGGACTGGGAAGACAAGCGTATTGAATTAACAAGCTATGTTAGTGATACACTGATCGAAAGCCAGACTTTTATCAATTACAATCCCTACGAAGAAACTTACGACACCAGTACAAGATGGCTGACCATTTTTAATGAGCGTTTTATTCCTGAACGATTTTTGATACAGGCTTATTCGCAAGAAACTTCCGAATTTATTACCACATCGCAATGGCTTTATTACTTCTCACCAATGGCACCACAGTATGTAAATGATGTTGAACAACTTGAATTTGCCATTTACCCCAACCCCTCTTCCGGGATTTTTCAACTCACTTTGGCAGAGGATGCTGAGACTGCCCGTTTCATTGTTTCGGCTGTGGATGGAAGTATTGTTGATGAAGGCCGGATGGAATCCGACAAAACGCACATCGACCTGAGCAATAAGGCCAAAGGTGTTTATTTTGTACGGGTGATTTCGGGTAACAATCAAGGGGTAAAGAAAATAGTGAAGTTTTAGCGCATCTCCTTTCGAAGCTGTACAGAGGCCGGTGTGTTGGCGATGAGGAATCTCCCGGAAACATGGCTTCAGGAACAAGTAAAATCAAAAATCGCAGGTCGTTAATCGATATTCGATGTTCCTTTTTTAAATCTTTCACGAGAACTCACCCCTTATAAAACGGTGGCCGCTGCACCAAAGCCCGGGCTGTCTTATTCCTGATTTTGATGAAAATTTCCGAACCGTCTTTCCAATAAGGCCTGTCGAGATAAGCCATGCCGATGCCTTGTTTCAGCATGGGCGACATGGTTCCCGAAGTCACTTCACCGATTACATTTCCTTCGGCATCCACCACTTCGTAGTGCTGGCGGGGGATGGCACGTTCCTGCATCACGAAGCCTTTGAGACGGCGGGGAACACCGTTGGCTTTCTGGGCTTCGAACAACTCGCGGTCGATAAAATCATTGCCGTCCGTGAATTTGGTGATCCAGCCCAGGCCGGCAGCAATGGGGGAGGTGTTGTCGTTGATGTCGTTGCCGTACAGGCAAAAACCCGATTCCAGGCGCAGGGTATCGCGGGCACCCAGCCCGATAGGTTTGATGCCGTACTCCTCCCCTGCTTCCAGCACGGCTTTGTAGATTTTCTCCGCATCTGCATTGGGCATGTAAATCTCGCAACCGCCTGAACCGGTGTAACCCGTGGTGGAAAAAACAACATCCTTCACCCCTGCAAATTCAATCACTTTGAAGGTGTAGTATTCCATGTCCTCGACCGGTTCGTCCGTCAGCTTTTGCATGACTTTTAAAGCCAGCGGTCCCTGAACGGCCAGTTGGGAAATATCATCCGAAGCATTGGAGAGTTGCGCACTTACATCGTTGTGTTTGTTCACATGCACCCAGTCTTTATCAATATTGGAAGCATTGACCACCAGCAGGTATTTTTCTTCATGAAAACGGTACACTAAAAAGTCATCAACAATACCACCATTTCCATTGGGAAAACAACTGTATTGTACCTTTCCATCGGTTAAAGCTGACACATCGTTGGTGCTTACTTTTTGTACCAGATCAAAGGCATTCGGGCCTTCTGCCCAAAATTCGCCCATGTGGGAAACATCAAAAACACCCAGTTTTGTTCGTACCGTTTCGTGTTCGATGTTGATGCCTTCAAACTGAACAGGCATGTCGAAGCCCACAAATTCTACCATTTTGGCACCCATTTGGCGGTGCATTGCATTTAAAGCTGTTTTCTTCATCGGTTCGCCTTTTTAAAAGAGTGCAAAGGTAAAAAATATGAAGAACCGATTGCTTTTACCAAGCTGATTTTTCAAGTCGGGGCAGGCCTTCGTGCGGGGAACTTGAAAAGTCGAAGAAGCTTGTTCGCCCCTGTTTTTCAAGCTTTCAGGTCTTGTTCGATCCGAAAGATTAGGCGCCGCTGATCTTCCGCCGCGTGTCTTCCAGGGCCGTGTCGGTACCGAAAACATGCAGCACATCGCCCAGGCGGAAATACGTTTCGCCGTGGGGGATGTAAAAATTGTTGCCCCGTTTGACCATCATCAAAATGGCATCTTTGTGGAAAGGCACTTCTTTCAGTTGCTGGCCGTCCACTTCTTTGTTGTTCACGGGAATTTCATCCACACTGAAATTCTCAAACGACTCCACCAGTGCGTGGTAGGTGGTGGGGCGCACGATCAGGTTCTCGATGGCCGTTGCCAGGATCTGGGTCACGTCTATCGTTTCCACACCCAGCGCCTTGTACCTTCCCTCCAGCGAAAAGCGGCTGATGCGCGAAATGATCTTCTCGTGCTGGAACTCGTTGCGCAGCATCCGGCTCACTTTCAGGTTCTGTTCGTCGTCGCCCGTCTCGATCACCACGTAGTTGTCCGGCTTCAGCTTCAGCTTCTCAAAAACTTCCTGCCGGCAACCGTCGCCATGCAGCACACTGATACCCTTGTCGCTGATCTCCCTGAAACGCTTTTCGTCATTTTCAACGATGATGGCTTTTCTGCCGTGGACATTCAGCCGTCGCGCCAGCAAAACCGCCGTGCTGCTGCCCCCGACGATGATGGTTTTGTTGCCCGACAGGAGGTTGCCCGGTGACAACCAGTTGTAAATAACCGGTGAAGCAAAACAGGTGACCACCGCCATGATGATGAAACTGGCGTTGATGCCTTCGGTGATGACACCCAGTTTCAGCCCGATGGCAGCAGCGGCAATGATGAGGCTCAGTCGCGACGACATCAGCACCCCGCCGGAAACGGCTTTCCGGGTACCGAACAAACGCTTCCAGAAAAACGCGGGAATAATCTTGATGGCATAAAGCGTGACAAGCAGTGCCAGCAAAAACCAGATGAGCGACTGGTCGAACTCTGCCAGGGCGGAAGGGTCGAACTCAACACCCACCATGATGAAAAAGAAGGGGATGAAAAAACCGAAACCCATGCCGTCGAGCTTGACCAGCAGCAGCGAACGCTCGCGGTGCAGCATGGACGACAGGACCAACCCGCTCAGAAAAGCCCCCAGCAAAACCACTTCTTCGCCGATGTATTGCGAAATCACCACGAAAATAACGATCATCAAAATGGAACCCCTGATCCTGATCTGCGAGGCAGCCTGCGAAAGCTGGTAACTCAGTTTCTTAAAAACGGGAATGTCTTTGAAGCGGTTCACCAGTTTGTAAACGATGAAGAAAAGCACGATCAGCGCCAGGATCAGCAGCAGGTCGAGATGGAAGCCCTGTTTGATGATGAAGGCGGTGAAGGTAAACAGAATGATGCTGAAAATATCGGCAATGGCCGCCGAGATAATGATCATTTGCCCGAAACGGGTGTTGACCTCTCCGCGGTCTTTCAGCACAGGAAGCACAATGCCCACCGAAGTGGTAACCATGATGAGTGAAAAGTACCAGACATGGGGGATATTGATGATTCGCGACAACAGCAGGGTTCCGCCGTAAGCGAGCACGATGGCCACCACAAACTGGCTGGTACCTACCATGAGCGGGTTTTTCAGAAAACGGGCATAGGTAAGCTTTCGGCGGGGCAGCGATGCCAGAATCTGGTCCACATCAATTTCCAGTCCGCCCAGAAACATCAGGAAAATAAAGCCCGACAGGGCGAAGAATTCCAGGATGCGGAAACTCTCGTGGTCGATGCCTTCCAGCAAATACCTGCCCACAAAATAACCCAGGATGATCTCCAGGATGACCGATGGGATTTTTTTTAGCTTGAACAGCGACAGGAAAACCGGTGTAAACCATGCGATTCCGGCCACCACCAGCAAGGGGAAAAAGTCGAAATGAAAGGAAATGCTCAGCAGCATGGGGCATCGTTTTTGGCGGGTTGAAAGTAATCAATTTTGGGAAACGCCTGAATCGGGCTAAAATGGAAAATTGGGGAAATAAAGGTAGGGGTAGGGGGAAATGTGGGATGACCCGTCCTGAATTTTGTTTACTTTTTTTACAAACCTATTTCAGGACAAGACAAAAGACACCTATCCCCCATCCCTCCCATTTCCCTATCTTTGCCTGCAATGCCAAAATCAGAAAAACAAACCATCCTTGTTACCGGCGCCTGTGGCTTCGTGGGGCGACACCTGGTAAAAACCCTGCTTGAAGACGGCGCGTTTGATGTTGTGGCCTGCTGCCGTAAGCCAAAGAATTTTCCGCACAAGGAAGAAAGGCTTTCGGTAGTCGCAGCCGATCTGCTGAACCCCGAATCGTTTCAAGCCGTTTTTGAAGAATACAAACCTGCCCGCATTGTACACCTGGGGGCCCTGGCACGCTTCAGGCAGGGGGAGGAAAACCCGGAACTTGCCGTACGCACCAACCTTTTCGGAAGCTGCCGGCTGATCGACCTGGCCGTTAAACACCGTGTTGAGGCCTTTGTTTTTCTGTCCTCCAACCTGGCACGCGAACCAAAATCGGTGGTGGGCGCCACCAAATTCCTTACCGAAATTTACATGCAGCGGCAGGAGCAGCGGGCTACCCGTTTGATGGCACTTCGCCTGCCCAACGTGCCCGGCAGTCCCGGCTCGGTCACCCGCATCTTTCAAAAGCAAATCGAAAACAACCTGCCCGTTACGGTAACCCATCCCGAAATGAGCCGCGTTTTCGTTAACCGTAACGAAGCCTCATCTTTCATCACATACCTGATGGAAGAAGGAAAAAACAAACAGGTTTTCGTGGTCACCAAGCCTGCCAGAAAGATCACTGATCTTGCTGCCGAAATGATCTGCAGGTCGGGCAAAGCCCTGGACATTAAATATATTGGTATGCAGCCCGGCGAAAAACTTACCGAGGAGCCTTACCCCGCTCAGGATTTGTCGGTAACACCAATGGATGGCTTATCTTTGTACACTCCAAAAAACAGCCATCCCGGAGAAACGGGCAGGGTGCTGGCCCTACTCGAAAAAAGACTGGGCGACAAGGGTGGGAAAACCATGGAGGAGCTTAGAAAACTGTTTAACAAAGCGTGATGAAACAATTGATAAAAGGATGGACTAAAAAAGGGCGGCTGATCCTGATCCCGCTTCTGCTGGCACTGCTGGTTGTGACGGCACCCCTGCGTGCGGCCTGGCTGCTGATCCCCATGGACGAAACCCAGACCAACCACCTGAAAGCCTATGGCGTGGCTTACTGGGTGTTGAAACAGGATGTGGAAATCGGCTGGTTGCTCAACTACCGCGGCGGCAGCTACCTGATGCCTTACCATCAGCTCATCGAAAACGAATGCGTCATCCGCAACGTGAGTTACGAAGTCATCACCGATGTGCAGGCCTCAAGTATCCGTCAGCAAATTGCCGAACCGGACGTGAACATGGACGAGATCAAATTGCAGAAAGCTCCCCGCATTGCCGTGTACTCACCCAAAAACAAACAGCCCTGGGACGATGCCGTGACCCTGGCGCTTACTTATGCCGAAATCCCCTACGATGTTGTTTTTGACGAAGAAGTGCTGGATGGGATGCTGCCCACTTACGACTGGCTCCACCTGCACCATGAAGATTTCACGGGACAGTTTGGGAAATTCTGGTTTCGCTACCGCAACTATCCCTGGTACCAGGAAGATGTAAGGGTTAACGAAGAAATGGCTGCCAAATACGGCTTCAAAAAAGTGTCGCAACTGAAACTGGCCGTGGCTAAAAAAATCCGAGATTTTTTGGTGGGCGGCGGATACCTCTTTGCCATGTGCTCCGCCACAGATAGTTACGATGTGGCCATGGCAGCCACCGGTGTCGATATTTGTGATGTAATGTTTGACGGCGATGCCATCGATCCCAATGCACAAAACAAACTGGATTATTCCAAATGCATCGCATTTACAGATTTCCACATTGTGACCAATCCTACCCAATATGAAATATCGGATATTGATGTTACCGAAACCCGTCCCCGTAGTATTCGCGAAAGCAACGACTACTTCAGTCTTTTTGAGTTTTCTGCCAAATGGGACCATATTCCCACCATGCTCACACAAGATCACGAGCGCCTCATTAAAGGATTCATGGGGCAGACCACCGCTTTTAACAGCAAACTCATCAAAGCCAGCGTGGTGATTATGGGTGAAAATAAAGCTGCCGGAGAAGCCCGCTACATCCACGGTGAATACGGCAAAGGTTTCTGGACCTTTTACGGCGGCCACGACCCCGAAGACTACCGCCACCTCATCGGCGACCCACCCACCGATTTGAACCTCCACCCCAATTCACCGGGCTACCGATTGATTCTGAACAATGTGCTGTTTCCGGCGGCGAAAAAGAAGAAGAGGAAGACCTGAGACTTTTCAAAACACGCAGCACATTCTTTTTGAAGTTTTGACAATTTACTTACTTTTGGTCGTTGTCGAATTGCACTTTGATTGTGAATAAATTCAAAAAATACGGCCTCGTTCTTTTTCTCCTTTTTCTGCTTCAGGTGGGAGGATTGGCGCAAATTGCTTTTGATAATCCGCAATTCATCAACAAAAAATCAGGATTGCCCACCGATATTGTCGTGAATATCCTGAAAGATGATTTGGGTTTTATGTGGTTTGCTACCGACAAGGGGCTTTGTCGCTGGGACGGGATTTCGGTTAAAATTTTCAGGCACGAGCCTGCCGACAGCAGCTCAATACCGGGCACTTTTATTCCGAGGAATGCCTTTGTGTACGACAGCCTTTCGGGAAACATTCTGCTGGCGACAGAAAACGGATTGAGCTTTTTTGACCCGCACCAACTGACCTTTAAAAATTTTATCAGCCACGATAAATCAACGGCATTTCTTTCTGAAATTCAGGCGGTGTTTGTCGACAGGCAGGGCGTTATCTGGCTGGGAACGGTGTCAGGGCTCATCCGTTTCGCACGGGATGGCCTTTCACATCAAACTTACCGTTGCCCGGAAAATTTTCCGGGGCAGGAGCTTGTTGACAAAAAGGAAATAAACAAGATTTTCGATATTAAACAAGATGTCAGCAACGACACGGTTCTCTGGCTTGCAACACTTGACGGGCTGCTGAAATTCAATAAATCCTCCGGTACATTTAAACGGTTTTATTTCGACAGCAAAAAGTTTAAAAATGACCTGAATGCCTTCACCAAAATTATTGCCTGTTCAAACCGGAAATTGTATCTCGGCACATGGAATGCCGACATGCTCATTTTCAATACCGTAAACGAAAAATTTGAGTTCAGCTTTGGCCCTTATGCTACAGTTCCCCGTTATTTCCTGGCTTCGCCGCTGGTGCCGTCACTTGAAAAACCGAAAGGCGAATTGTGGGTTTCTTCTTCCGAAGGGCTTGGCATTTTCAATACCGGCAGTAACAAACTGAAAATCCTCAAAACATTTAAAAATGCAGAAGGCAATAATTACGCGCCGGTGGTGGCTTTTTCTGACAAAGAAGCGATTTGGTTAAGTTCCGAATACGGGGCCATCCAGCTAAAGCTGAGCAGCAAATACTTTGACAATTACTTTATTCCGCCGGTGGACGAAAACCATTGGTTTCTGCCTTCTTCATTCTATGAGGACACCGTCAGTAAACGGCTTTACATCGGTTATGCACGCGGGCAGGGTTTGCATTATTTTGACCTGCAATCCGCGACATTTCATTTCATTCCGCTTCCAAAGCGAATACTAAAAGAAAACATCGTCAGGGCAATTTGCCCTTTAAACGAAGAAAGCCTGCTCGTACTTTGTCCCGATGAGATTTATCGGCTTTCACTGAGCGGGCAGAAGCCGGTTCCCTTAAAGGTAAAATTTTCGGACTACCCAAAATTTACGGATATTGTTCCCGGCGGCAAGGGAAAATACTGGGTCTCGGGCTCGAATTCGGGATTGCAGCAACTGGATATTGCCACGGGAAATCTCCGTGAAGTCAGTAAAGTGAATGCTTTTTTTGAAGACAGGGGGTTGTTGCCCAAAATCAAAGGAATTACTGTTGACAAGCAGAACAGAATATGGTTCAGGAACGAAGAATCCTACGGTTTTTACAATCCCGAAAACGACAGCATGCATTACTTCAGCGGAAAACAGGCCATGGTGATTTTAAGCTTTTTTCGGGAGCTCAGGGATACGGTTTGGGTGGGAACCCACAAAAACGGGCTTGGGTTTATCAATCCCGGGCAGCCTGAAAAAGGAGTGCAAATCTACAATTCGGTCAACCACAAAAGTATCGTCAGCCTGCAGCGCGATGCATCCGGTAATTTCTTCTTGCTGACTTCGTCCGGTATCGAAAAACTTGAAAGCGGCAAATCCCAAACAGTTGTTTTTAACGAAAACGAAGGCCTGGTCAAGTTTGACAAATGGGCGAACAGGGACCCCACCCTGACGGGGAAACTGTTTAAACTTTCCGGCGGCAGATTCGTTATCGGTTACCGGCGCGGCCTTGGCTTTTTTTATCCTGACAGCCTGCACAAAACAGATGCAGAATTCACGCCTTACATCAGCTCGTTAAAGGTGTTCGGGAAAGAATGTCCACTTGAAGAAGGGATAAGCCTTTCAAAGCTTATCGAACTGAAACATGATGAGAATTCCCTTACATTTGCGTATTCGGCCCTTGCCCTGAAAAACGGGAACGACATCCGCCTTTCCCACCGCTTAACGGACATTGACAGAGACTGGGTGAGTACCGTCCACCCGAATGTGAATTACGCCAATCTGCGTCCCGGGAAATACCGATTTATCGTAAAGGCGGAAAGTAAATCTTCACCGGCTTTGTTCAGGCAGGCATCCCTGGAATTAATCATCCGCCCTCCCTGGTGGAATGCCTGGTGGGCCATTGCCTTCTACCTGCTGGCATTTACCGGCATCATTTACAGTATTTACCACTACCAGTTGAGCCGGGTGCTTGCCCGCAAGGAAACGGACAGGCTGCGGGAACTGGACAGGCTCAAGTCGCGGCTGTACGCCAACATCACCCACGAATTCAGGACACCCCTCACGGTGATCAAAGGCATGGCCGATGAGATGATTGAAAACATGAAGCCCGAAGAACAAAAACGTTTCGACGACAAACTGGAAATGATTGGGCGCAACAGCGACAAACTGCTGCACCTGGTCCAACAAATGCTCGACATGTCGAAAATCGAAGACGGCAAGATGAAACTGAACCTGATACGTGACAACATTGTTTCTTATCTTCAGTATGTGCTCGAATCCTTTCAGTCCATGGCCGATGCTAAAAATATCAGGCTGGTGTTTTACCACGAAAGCGGCCCGCTTGTTATGGATTATGACCCCGATAAAATTTTCGTCATCGCTTCCAACCTGCTTTCCAACGCCATCAAATTTACCCCTTCCGGGGGAAAAGTGATCTTTCATGTAAAACGGGAAAAGGAAAATGATAAAGAGCACCTGGTGATCAAAGTACAGGATTCGGGCATCGGTATAAAAGAAGAACACCTGGCACATCTTTTCGACCGCTTTTACCAGGTGGACAACACACACACCCGCAAAGGCGAAGGCACCGGCATCGGCCTGGCACTGACCAAAGAGCTCGTAGAGCTGATGAAAGGAAATATTTCGGTAAAAAGTACCCCCGGAAAAAGAACAGAGTTTTGTGTTAGGCTGCCCATCACCCAAAAAGCCCCGCTTCAAAAATCAAAAGCGCTAAAAGGCCGGCTTGCTGATGAGCCGGGGGCGACAGTTGAAATCGTAAGCGGAACGGGAAGTCCCGACCTGCCCCTGGCCCTTGTGGTGGAAGACAATCCCGATGTGGCCAGATACATCATTTCGTGCCTGGCAGAAAAGTACAGGGTAAACTGGGCCAGCGACGGAAAGCAGGGAATTGAGGCGGCGGTCAGTACCATCCCCGATATCATTATCTCCGATGTGATGATGCCCGTGAAAGACGGCCTGGAAGTATGCGAAACCCTGAAACAGGACGAACGAACCAGCCACATCCCCATCATCCTGCTGACGGCCAAAGCCACCGACAGCGACCGCATAGAGGGGCTGAAACACGGGGCCGAGGCTTACCTGACAAAACCCTTCAATAAAAAAGAGCTTTTCGTCCGACTGGAACAACTGATAAAAATCCGCCGGGCCCTGCAGGAAAAATACAGTAAAATTGAAATCAGCCTTACCCAAAAAACAAAACCCACCGGCGAAGAACGCTTTTTGAAAAAGGCCATTCAAATTATTGAGAAAAACCTCGACAGCCCCAAACTGGATGCTTCCCTGCTGGCGGCAAACCTGAATATGAGCGAATCGCAATTGTACCGGAAACTCAAGGCCATCAGTGGCAAGTCCACTTCCGTTTTCATCAGGGGAATACGCCTGTCCGCTGCAAAAAACTTGCTGGAGACGAGCGATTTCAACATTTCTGAAATCGCGTATCAGTGCGGCTTTAACGACCCGGCCTGGTTCAGCCGTGCCTTCAAAACAGAGTTCGGTATTTCGCCAAGCGCTTTCAGGAGTGCCTGACCTTTCAGGTAGTGCCCCTCCCGGAACGAAGTGGAGGGAGTGGCCTCCTGAAAGGTCGAAGAAAAAGTAATGTATATCTATCAGCACCTTCCATCTTTCCACCTTTCAGGTACTGCCTGCGCACAGGCCCATGTTTTCGACCTGAAAGGAGAAGGGGGGCATCTCTTGTCCTTTCAGGTGGCGCCCCTCCCGGAACGAAGTGGAGGGTGCGGCCTCCTGAAAGGTCGAAGAAAAAGTAATGTATTTCTATCA
>JAKIVD010000031.1 GCA_021647205.1 Bacteroidales bacterium
TTAAGCATCATCATGCCGGCCTGCAATGCCGGAAAGCATATTGCCCCGGCCATCCAAAGTGTGCTCGACCAAACTTATGAAAACTTTGAATTAATCATTATCAATGACGGTTCAACCGATAACAGCAAAGCAGTAATTGAATCATTCGATGACAACAGGATTAAGTATTTTGAAAACGAGAAAAATTCGGGAATTGTTTTCAGCAGGAACAAAGGCTTAAAACTTGCACAAGGCGAATACATCGGCATGCTCGATGCGGATGATATTGCACATCCTGAAAAATTTGAAAAACAAATTACTTTTCTTGAGCAAAACCATGACTTCGGGATGGTAGGCTCATGGGCGAAATTTATCGATGGTGAAGGAAAACGCCTGCCAGGTGCCTGGAAGTTGAAAGCGAAACCGGAAATGATCCCCTCCATCATGCTTTTCAAAAATTACTTTTTGCAGTCGGCTGTCCTTTACCGCAGGGAGTGCATCGAAAAGTTTTCGTTTAAAGAAGGCTTTGATATTTTGGAAGACTACCTCATCTGGCTGGAGATCATCAGAAAATACAAAGCCTGGAACCTGCCGGAATACCTCATCGATTACAGGCTTCACCCCGGTGGCGTTACAAAAATGCGCCAGGAAGAAAAACGCGAAAAAGAAAAAATGGTTTTTCGGATTCAGTTGGAAAAATTAGGGATTGATGCTACTGATAAGGAAATAAAGTTGCATTTATTAATACGGGACGACACGCCCATTACCAAAACCGGCACCTTGAAATCGGTTGAAAAATGGCTGCTGAAAATAAGTGCCGCCAACGAAGCACTTGGGGTTTACAACCGCAAAATGCTTGCACGGACAGTCTTTAACCGTTGGCTAAAAGTTTGTTTTAAGGCCTCCGGGCTGCATATGAATATGTTGTATTACTTCCTGCGATCAAAAATATTGTTTTCTGTTTTTAGATAACATATTGAAGTCGAGGCCCAAGCCTTGCGGAATTGATGGGAGAAAGCACGGGGGTTATGTAAGTTAATGGATTAATCAAAAGGTTTATGAATCCTGTTTTTATTGTTGGCATATCGGGAAGGAGCGGGACCAATTATTTATTTCGCCTATTATTAAACCACCCGGATTGTGCAGTGTCCAACTTGGGAGCTGAAGATTTTATAATATATGGACTGGACAAACTAACAGATTATACCGATAAGATTTCCCTCCGCTGGAAAAAGGACTGGAATTATACCCCTGCCAAAAAAAGCATGCTGAAAAAATCGTTGGGGGACGGGATAACGGATTTTTTAAGGAAGGACAAAAACAACAAATGCCTGATTTCCAAAACCCCTTCAACGCTGAATATTGACAAGTTTTTTGATTTCTTTACTGATGCCAGGTTGATCATTCTTGTCAGAGATGGAAAAAATGTGGTTGAATCAGGTGTGAAAAGCAAATTCTGGAATTATGAAACAGGTTTCCATATTTGGAATGAAAGCGCAAAGAGAATCCTGAAACTGTTAGAGAAAGAAACTGCTGTCAGGGACAAAATCCTGCTAATAAAATATGAAGACCTGGTGTCCTCCTTAGATAAAGAATTGGCAAAAGTCTTCGCGTTTTGCCATCTTTCTTTTGACAAATATGATTTCCGCAAAACTGAAAACATACAAGTATTTGGGTCCTCTCTTTCCGGTGCCGAAAACAAAAAGTTTGTTTGGAAAGTTGACAAACAAAAAAAGCATTTCGACCCGCTGCTCCGAACCCAAAAATGGAACAGGTTCCTTTATTACAGATACAATCGAAAGTGTGGGGAAAATGCCGTAAAGTTAGGTTATGAACTGAAAAACCCCGGAAAAGGAATAATGTATTATTTGACAAACCTGCTGTGGGATATTGGCTACTTTTATGTAAAAATCAAGTATGCCATAAAACCAATATGAGCAAGCCTTACCCCACGGGGCCGGCAAAATATATAATTCCTGAAGTCGTCCGGCCACTGAACCTCTTGTTTTGTTGTTGTTTTGATGACAAATTATTTCAGCAACCGGCAGGTTAACCCGCCGGCTATCGGAGGTTTTGCTTTACCCGAAATGATTGAGGGTGGTTGGTCTAAAAAGTGTCGCCGATATTGATAAAAAAATGCTGAAAAAAACCGCAAGCGTTTCCATTGTTGCCGCCAATTTTAACAATGGCGCCTACCTGAAAGATTTCATCAACAGCGTCAACGAATCGACCGTGCTGCCCGAAGAACTTATTGTTGTTGATGATGGTTCAACGGACGATTCGCTAAAAATCCTCGAAGGGTTTTCCGGCCTTGCGTATTTGAAAGTAATCGAATTCCAAGAAAACCGTGGTTTCTGTGAAGCCTTAAATGCGGGGATTGAAACTGCGACAGGCGATTACATTATGCGTGTCGATCCCGATGATATTATTTTAAAAAACCGGGTCGAAACCCAGGTTGAATTTCTTGAAGCCAACAAAGAAATTGATGTGGTGGGCAGCAATGTGATTTATTTTCACACGGATACCAAAAAAGAGGTTTTCAGGTCAAACTTCCCTGTTGATCATTCAACCATTAAACTGACCTTCCAAAAAGGGGAACATGGCGTTCAGCACCCTTCAACCCTCATCAGGGCCAGGGTGATGAAAAAATACAAATACGTGCAGGGAAATTTCAGGGCCGAAGATTACGACATTTTTGCCCGCATGATAAAAGACGGCCACCGCTTTGCCAATATTGCCGAACCCCTCACAAAAATGCGCATCCACGGGCAAAGTGTTTCGAGCAATATTCAATACAGCACCATTAAAAGAACCTTTGAAATCAGGGATGAAATTTTCGGCACATCAACCAGCACCTTAAAATCCCGTTTTTATTATTGGTATATTTTGAATTACCGCAAATTCCTGATTTCACAAAACAAATTCTCTAAACCGATGTATTTAGTGCTGGCCGGTCTGTGTGATCCGTCGAAGGTTATTAAACGGTTTTCTAAAACAATTTGGGCATGAGCAAACTTCCCGGGTTTAAGGGGGCCTTTAAAAGAGCTTTTGACAAATACGAACCGAAACTTCCAGGTGTTTTCTTTTGGCTGTTCCTTGCTTCATTTGTTTTGGACAGGGTGGTCAATTTTTTTGTTCATTTCCCTTTTTTCGTTGGTGTTGCCCTGTTGTTGTTTCCCCTGCTATTTCTTGTTACCCAATACCGCAATCCTGAAAAAAGGAAGTTGAACCTACTGGTTTTTTCGTTCCTTACAATAACAATCCTCAGCAGCATTGTGTTTTTGTTTGGGGTAAAAAATATTTCCGACCTTTTGTTTATCCTCCTGTTTTTCACTGTTTATTTTTATTACAGGCATAATATCAATCGTTTAAAAATATCAAATATTTTTCTTTTTCTTGGCATAAGTCTGATCCTGTTCTCTTTCACATTTGCTCGAATTGATTCCGGAGCAATTAACGTAACCGAATATTCATCAAGCTTTAACTGGATTACCTACTACGATGAAAAGTCGAACGATGTATCCGAAAAGAAACCAATTGTTCAATCCGGTGAAAAACAAGTAAATCAATCCGATAAAAAACCCGAAGAAAAAAAGGCCGTCGCTAAAAAGAGAACAAAGCTCAGATGGAAAAAGAACGCGTTGGACAGCATAGAAGCCGTCCGGGTTTATCATAACGGCCTGTTCAGAATTCCCCACGTGGCCTCCTATTTTTTTGGGTTTCTGTTCTTGTTTTTTGCCCATCAATACCAAAAAAAGAAAAAAATGCTTTTCATGGTATTACTTGCCGTAAGCCTTGCAGTTTGTATTTATACCGGCTCAAGGGCAATTCTGGCCGCTTTTGTTTTATCAATGATCCTGTTTTTGTTTAACAGAAAACATATCGTTTACCTGAGCCTGCTGCTTGTTGTATTTTGGGTTTTGGTTTTCGCTAATAAATATTTCCTTCAATTAAGCAGGGACACCTTTTTTTACCAATACTTTGCATTTATTGAAACAAGTATTGAAAATTTTACCCGGCTGTCGCGGTACAGGTTATGGTTTTCATGGTGGGTTGAGGTCAGGAAGTTTGGGGTTTGGGAACTTTTAATTGGAAAATCCTACATGAATGCCGTTTATGCCAATGCGGATAACCTCGACTACAAAGTATGGTTTCACAACGATTTCCTGAATATTTTTTATACTTTCGGAACCTGGTGTACATTACTTTATATTTGGTTTTTTATCAAAATTTATCGCGACAATAAAAATTATATCAGACAAAATATATTCATTTTTATTTTTTATTGTTCAATGGTTATTACTGCCATTATTAACGGGTTCTATTATTATTTTCCCGTTTTCTTATTGTATATGTTTTTCTTCATGATCAAAAGCGAAAAACAATTGGCCAAAGTATGAAAATAGGAATTTTGGGGACACGGGGCATTCCAAACCGCTACGGTGGTTTCGAGCAATGGGCCGAAACTTTGTCGCAGGGATTGGTTCAGCGCGGATGCGGGGTCATTGTGTATAATTCACATTTTCATCCGTACCGGAAAAAGGATTTCAATGGTGTCGGAATAATTCACAAATGGGACCCTAAAGGCATTGGCTTAACAAGTCAGTTCGTTTATGATTTACTGTGTGTTTTAAGTGCGAGGAGACAAAATTTTGATGCTATCATCCAACTTGGATACACGACGAGTTCAGTCTGGGCGTGGCTCTTACCCAAAAAAACACGCATCCTGTACAATATGGATGGCATGGAATGGAAGCGCGAAAAATACAAAGGCGTACTAAAATCGTTTCTGAAATATGCCGAAAAACTTGCCGTCAGGCACAGTGATGTAATCATTGCCGACTCAAAGCCAATTAAACAGTACATCGAAAAAAAGTACGGCAAAAAGGTTGAATACATTGCCTATTCTGTTGAAACATTCGACAAGCCCGACAGCGCTGTTCTGAAAAAATACGACCTGGAAAAATACCGCTACAACCTGCTTATTGCACGCTTTCAGCCTGACAACAACCTGGAAACAATCATTCAGGGGGCGCTGAATTCCACATCAGCTTACCCACTGCTAATTGTTGGGGATTACAAGAACAGATATGGAAAATATCTACGCAGAAATTACAGGGGGAAAAGCATCATTTTTTCAGGCAGGAATTTTGAAAAAAAAGAACTGGACAATTTGCGGTATTTTTCGAACTTGTATTTTCACGGGCACAGCGCCGGTGGCACAAACCCGTCGCTACTTGAGGCAATGGCTGCTTCCTGTGTTATCTGCGCACACCGCAACGAATTTAACCAGGCGGTTTTGGGAGACAACGCCTGGTATTTTGAGAACGCAAACGATATTTCGAAGCTGTTGGAAACCGAAGCAGGAAAAAAACCAAAGACTGACTGGATTGAAAATAATTTGATTACATTGCGAAACGAATATAATGTGGATGTGATTATTGACAAATACCGCAAATTGTTTTAAAGTGAAATACTCAAGGTACATTTCATTGATTTCCGCGTTTGGCGACCTGGTCATCCTGAATTTTTATTTTGTGTTTGGTGTTTGTTACATGAAAGGGTTCGGTAAAGAATGTTTCGGCAGCACTTCTGTTCTTTTTTATGTTTTCCTCAACCTGGCCTGGCTTATTTCGGCGAATATTTTTGCTGCTTACAAAACCGACCGACAGGTTTACAAAAAAGAGATTCTTTTAACCTACATCAAAACCATTGTCTTTTTCTTCTTTTTGTTTCTGCTTTTCTTCCAGGTAGTTACCCTTAATTATTACCAGCGCGATGAGATAAAATACCTGTTTGTCATCTTTTTCGCCTCTTTGTTGTTCTGGCAGTTTCTGCTTTTTTTCATCCTCCATTTCTACAGAAAACTCGGCTACAATTACCGCAATGTTGTAATTGTGGGATACGACGACAAGGCAAACGAATTAAAGGACTATTTCAACGGGAACCCCTGGCTCGGTTACCGTTTCAAAGGGTTTTTCACCCATCAGAAATCGGACAAAAAAGAGGTTGCCGGAACCTACAGCGAGCTGGAAACTTTTATCATCAACAACAGCATTGACGAATTGTACATCATGACCAATGCCATTCATCACAATGCCTACAAGCTTATTTCCTCGGTCATCAGCAAATATCCGGTTAAAATCCGGCTCGTCCCCGACCTGTCCGATTTTTCTTACATGAGCATCAAACTGGTTGACTACGACATGGTACCGGTAATGAAAATCCAGCAAGGCCCTTTAAGTTATTGGCACAACAGGATGGTTAAGCGTTTGTCAGATATCCTTATTTCGATAATTATTGTCCTGTCGGTCCTGAGCTGGCTGATCCCCTTGTTGCTTATCATTGATTTGTTTTCAGACCGGGATGGTGTATTTTTTACACAACACCGGTCGGGACTGAACAACAAACCTTTTAACCTGATTAAGTTCAGGACCATGAAAATAAATGACACGGCCGATACCAGGTCAGCTTCGGAAAATGACGAACGGATAACAAACGTAGGGAAGTTTTTAAGGAAAACGAGCCTGGACGAACTGCCCCAGTTTTTCAATGTGCTGGCCGGACAAATGGCGGTGGTGGGACCGCGCCCCCACATGCTTAAACATACTGACGAATACAAAGCCCTGGTCAATAAATTTATGATTCGCCATTCGATTAAACCCGGAATTACCGGATATGCACAGGTGAGGGGCTGCCGGGGTGAAATCAAAACAACCCGCGATATGAAAGAAAGGATTAAACTCGATATTTCCTATATCGAAAACTGGTCCTTGTGGTTCGACTTCAAGATTATGTTCATTACTTTTGTTCACCTGCTAAAAGGGGATAAAAAAGCCTACTGAGCTTTTGTGCGCTTCCATGCAAAATAATAAGGTTTTCATCATCGTTATTAATTTCGGCACACCGGAACACACCATCGAATGCCTCGAAAGTATTCATGAAAACAGCTACGACACTTATCAAACGGTGGTGGTAGATATTTCCAACCTCAACCAATCCGTCAGCAAACTGTCCAAATGGATGAAAGAAAAAAACGACAAACGGTTTTACCTGATTCGGGAGGAAAAGAACAAGGGCTTTGCTTTCGCCAACAATATTGGGATGAAATATGCACTCGGACAGGACGATTGCGATTTTTTGTGGATTCTGAACAACGACACCATCATAGAAAGGAACAGCCTTGAAGCCCTGATAAGTTGCCACCTGGAGAAAAGCAAACCCGGCTTTACGGGGTCGAAAATCCTGGATTATGAAAACCCGGAAATTATCCAAAACATAGGGGGCACTTTCAACAAATGGACAGGCTATTCGGTTTTGGTGGGGATGGGCCGGAAAGACAGCGGGCAATTCGACAAACAGCAATTGGAAGTGGATTATGTTGTCGGGGCCTCCATGCTGTGCCATAAATCACTAATCCGGCAAATCGGTTTCATGCCCGAAGATTATTTTCTGTATTACGAAGATATCGACTGGTGCACCAGTGCGCAACAAGCCGGATTTAAAAACTACAGCTGTGCTAACAGCAGGGTTTATCACAAACAGGGCATCTCAACCGGCAGTAAATTGCTGACGGGCGACAACCACCTGCAAAACAAAAAATATTTGTACAGGAGCTACCTCACATTTTACCGCAGACATTTTAAATATTTTTTGCCCATTGCCTACCTCATCCTCCTCAAGCAGATGGTGGGAAAACTGTTTCATCTCGAGACAAATGAAGCAGGAATTATTGCACGGGTTGTCTTTCAGAAAGCCCCGCATTGAAAAACAATAAGGCCAGCCAATGTGTTGAACAATATAAACAGGTTAATATTATCTTTGAATAACTAAAACTAAAAAAAAGGCCACGATGGAATTAGCAGCAAAACTAAAGGTCAATACGCCAAATGTTGTACACGAAACCATTGACGGGGAGGCTATTTTACTCGACCTGAAAACTGGGAATTATTTTAGTCTTGACGGGTCAGCAGCCCTTATCTGGGAGTTTATTGACAAAACCGGGAACTGGGCAGAAGCTGTAAACCTGATGACATCCGCAAACAAAGCGCAGAAAGACAATATTTCGGCTTCAGTAAAGGGTTTTGTAGAAAAACTCGTTGAAGAAAACCTCCTCGTTAAAACTGATGGAACCGGGGCCGATGCCGGCGAACTGACCGGACAATTATCCGAAGCCGCCAAAAACTTCAAGCCCCCGGTTGTCAACAAATACTCCGACATGCAGGATTTGTTGTTGCTCGACCCGATTCATGATGTGGATGAAAAAGGCTGGCCCGAAAGCAAAGAAGAACCACCGGCAGCTTAAACCTGCTTACTGCCTGTTCAAAGATTCCGCCCACCCCTAAGTTGTTTGTCTTATGCGCAAATCTTCCCACAGCCCGTTTCCGACCAAAACGCAGGAACTGCTGTTGCAGGCCGCTTTGCTGAAGGGGCAGCCAATGCAAAAAGCCTGGGAAAAATGGAAGGCGGAAGTCAATTTTGAAAAAGAGGTAGAATATGCTTCTTTCAGAATGCTTCCCCTGCTCTACCAAAACCTTCAGTCCCACCGTATGAATGACCCGCTCATGCTTCGCCTGAAAGGTATTTACCGCAAATCGTGGTCGAACAATCATTTGCTTTTTCACCAAACCGCCAAAGTGTTAAAGTTGCTGCACAGCCACAAAATCCCGACGATTGTTATGAAAGGGATTGCAATGACCATCACAGTGTACAAAAACTATGGCGTACGGCCCATGGCCGACATGGACATCCTTATTCCACTTTCAGAATCCCTGAAAACCATTGACGTTCTGGAAAAATCAGGCTGGAATTTGCAAAATAAAGAACACCTGGAATTCAACTTGAAATATGGCCGCAGTGCCACTTTTACTGATGCCGCCAAAACAGAACTGGACCTGCACTGGCATCCCGTTTTTGAAGCCCACAACAGCATCTCTGATGATGAGTTCTGGGAGGCCTCGGTACCGCTCGAAGTGGCAGGGGAAAATACACGTGCTTTTTGTGTAACCGATAACTTTTTCCACACCATCGTGCATGGATTAAGGTACAATCCCGAACCACCCATCCGATGGGTTGCAGATGCGGTAACGATATTGAATTCGGAAGTCTGTTCGATTGACTGGGACAGGCTGCTGTATCTTACTAAAAAGTTCAGGTCTTCCCTTCAAATGAAAGATGCATTGAACTATCTCACCAAAAATTTTCAGTCGGTGGTTTCCCGGAGCTTTCTGGATGAGCTTGCAAAGATAAAGTCAACTTTTTCCGATCGCCTGGTTTTCCGCCATGCCAAAAAATATGGCGATGAAGTCCCGCAAACAGTTTACGAAAAACTTTACTCGGTTTATGCAGCCTATTTGCGGCAATCAGACCTCCGTGGATTTTGGGCGCAGCAAATCGGATTCGTTAAATACATGAGGTTTCGCAACCGGGGGAAACCCTATTTCAGGATTATGCTCTATTATTTTTCACTGCTGTTTAGAAAACCAAAAAAAATTACCGGAATCAAATCCGGCTTCTGAAGAATGCCTTTTTTTAAAAAAAACAAACAGCTAATCCCCTACTTTTCAAAAGAAGCGTGGCGGTATTTCATGCAATTCTTTGATGGTCAGCGCCGGAAACTTATTTTCGTTTCCATTGGTTCAACTCTGCAGGCTGCCCTCATTATTCCCATATTGTTACTGGTCAGGTACATTTTTGATGTGGCCATCCCGGAAAAAGACATAAAAGTGCTGGTCTTCATCGGAATTGCCATTATCCTGATCAGGCTGGCCAATTCGGGTGCCACGCTTTTTCTCAGAAAAATTAACATCGGCATCGTAACAACGGCCATTTATAAATTTCGCAAAAAACTCGTACAGAAACTCTATTCCCTTTCCCGCACCTTTTTCACCCACGAAGACCAGCGGATATTGCACGCACGTATTGTTCAGGATTCCGAGCGGATTATGTTGATGAGCAACGCCTTGGTGTCGCGGTTAATCCCTGCAATCCTTATCAGTATCGGGCTGTGTGTGATTTTGCTGGTGTTAAACTGGTACCTCTTCCTCGCCATATTGGTGTTTTTCCCGGTCATTTTCCTTGCAAACCGTTTTATGGGGAAAATTGTCAAAAAGCGCGTATTTGCCTACCAAAGGGCCTTCGAAGGTTTTAGCCGGGGAATCATGTTTATCCTGAAGTTTTTGGACCTGATAAAAACTCAATCTGCTGAAACTGTTGAAAACCAAAAGCAAATTGAAACCCTGAAAGAACTGCGGGAGAAAACAGCCCGCCGCACGTACTTTTTTTCAGTGAACGGACAAGTGCAAGCTTTTCTAATCAGCATTTCCGGTATTATGGTGATAGTCATCGGGGGTATTTCCGTCATCAACGGCATGATGACAATAGGTGGTTTTTTCGCATTTTATATTGCCGCAAACCATTTGCAGACCAATATCAATATCATCACCGATACGTTTGCACTTGTAGTTACAGGAAACGAATCGTTGGTAACTTTATACGACATTGCCTCCAAAAAAGAAACCGGCCCTTACACCGGAACAGCAAAGGTTGATTTTATAGAGGGCCTTGTTCTACAGTCAGTTATGTTTAATTATACCGGAAAACCGGTGCTGACTGATCTTTCGCTGCAACTTTATCCCGGAGACAGGGTAGCCATCATTGGGGCGAATGGCGCCGGTAAATCAACCATCATTCACCTTATCCTGGGATTTTATGCTCCTCAGTCAGGAAAAATATCTGTAGATGGAATCCCGTTTTCAGAAGTCGACTTTCCTCATTTCAGAAAGCATATCGGTGTTGTTTCGCAGCAGCCCCTGCTTATTTCTGATAGCATTCGCAACAATATTAACTACGGAAACGAATGGGCAAGCGAAAAAGATGTGCTGACTGTTTCTAAAATGGCACTGGCACATGATTTTATCGAAAAGCTTCCCGGGGCGTACGATACCCAGATTGGTGAAGACGGCATACTGCTGTCAGGCGGCGAATGCCAGAAAATTGCCATTGCCCGGGCCTTGCTGCGGCGACCAAAATTGCTCATCCTTGATGAACCCACCAATCACCTCGACAGTCCGGCGGTAAAAAAAATCATGCAAAACATTGACAATATTGATTATTCCCCGGCTATACTGATCATTAGCCATGACACGGCCGTTATTCAGCATGCCCATAAAATATTTGTGCTCGAAGAAGGAAACCTTAAGCTCCTAAACCATCAGGCTCGGGCTTCCAAAACCTAAAACTGCACACCATGTTACAAAACAAACTTCCGCTGGTCAGCACAATAATTACCGTAAATAACGGTGGTTTATACATTGCTGAAGCACTGCAAAGTATCCTCATCCAGGATTTTAAGAACATTGAGATAATTGTTATCGACGATGGCTCAACAGACAATACAGCTTCCGTGGTTCAACATTGTGCTCCTGACGTTCACTACTATCATCAGGAAAAAGCTGGTATTTCAGCCGGGAAAAATCTTGGTGTGAAAAAAGCAAAAGGTACATTTTTCGCTTTTCTCGATGCAGATGACATCTGGACGGAAAAAAAGATTTCCACCCAACTCGGCCGTTTTAATAAGAACCCTTCGCTGGATATGGTATTTGGACATGTCGGGCATTTTTTTAGCCCCGAACTTTCTGCTGAGGAAAGGAAGAAACACTATTGCCCCGGCAAAGCAATGCCGGGAATCAGCTCGGGAACCATGCTTATCCGAAGTGGTTCCTTTTACAAGGTCGGGCTTTTCGACCCACACTATCGAAAAGGGGTTTTTAACGATTGGTATTTACGGGCCAGCGAACTGGGCTTAACATTCAAAATGCAGAAGGAAGTTTTTCTGAAGCGGCGGATTCACCAGAAAAACCATGGCATTACCAACCGCGATAAATCTGTTGATTATGTACGTATGCTCAAAGCCTCACTCGACAGGAGAAGAAAGAAGGAATACCAATAAAACCGTATCCCAATGGTCAAAGCACCTAAAACGGAAACAGAACAAATACAGTTTTACCGGCAGTGTTTAGACCGGTTCGAACAGGCTGCCGGAGTAACAGCCAAAGTTCGAAGGTATTATTCCATTGCCGGAACCACTGTTTGTTTGTGCTTCGCCGGTGAGTCGATGCTTCCTTACATGACACCAGCTCTCGAGCACCTGCGCCTGCACGAAACAACAAACCCTGACATGACGATAAATGTCTGGGACAGCATTTCAACGAATACCTCCATGCCGCCACCGCCTTGTAATTGGGCCGATTTTACCGACCGGGGCGATATTTGGGGATTCAACAGCAAGCGGATAAAAACAGCATTTCACTGGAGCGAGTATTCGGTAAATGTGATGGATATGCTCTCTAACACGGGGGTGTACTGGGTGAAGAACCCCAAAGCTTTTCCGTATTGGGTCTATTCCTCCCCTTTCCGTTCGATGATACAGTGGTGGATGGAAAAAAATGATTGCCAGTTGCTTCACGCTGCTGCCATTGGCACTGACCACGGCGCCGTTCTGGTTAGCGGAAAAGGAGGGGCCGGTAAATCCACCAGTGCCGTCAGTAGCCTTAAAGCCGGTTTATTTTATCTGGCTGATGACTATGTGATCGTTAAAAAAGGTGTCGAACCAAAAGTGTACAGCCTCTATTCGACTGCAAAGCTGAATACCGAAGATATGCCGAAGTTTCCTGCATTCCAAAAGTTTGCCGCGAAAACCATAAAAAAAGACCAGGAAAAAGCCGTGCTGTTTCTTTATCCGGAACTCAATAAGCAACTGAAAAGGGAAATGCCGCTCAAAGCCATTCTTACCCCTGTGGTTGTTGGGCAGAAAAAAAGCGAACTCCGGCCCACTTCGTTTTGGCCCGTGCAACGGGCCCTCTCCTTTACTACCATGTCGCAACTTCCGGGTGCGGGAAGCCACACACACAAATACATCAGCGAATTGACCCGGCAACTGCCCTGTTACAGCCTTCGCCTCGGAAAAGATTTGGATGAAATCCCAAAAGTCATTAGCAACTTATTAAAGCATCCTGAAAAATACGCTACGCAAGATCAGGAAGCGGCTGCTCATTTTGAAAAACCATTGATCAGCATCATCATCCCTGTTTTTAATGGTGAACAATTCATCCGGGAGGCCGTGGAAAATATCCTCGACCAGAATTATCCGGCCATCGAAATAATTATTGTTGATGACGGTTCAACCGACAATTCGAAAAAAGTAATTGATGAACTTCCTGTTGATGTGCGCTATTTCCACCAGCCCAATGCAGGGCCGGCTTCCGCCCGTAACCGGGGCATCAGGGATGTGTCGGGCGATTATGTAGCTTTTTTGGATGTGGATGATCTGTGGCCCGAAAAAAACCTGGAACTGCTGATGACCCGGCTTCAGCAAAATCCCGGCCTCGATATCGTAAGGGGCTATGCCCAGCTTGTAATTGTTGAGGCGAATGGCCAGGCAATTTACACCGGAAACCCGCAGGAATCATTTCCCGATTACATTGGTGCCGGCCTGTACCGAAAATCGGTTTTTAGTACCGTCGGCTTGTTTGATCCCGAATTGCGGTTTGGCGAAGACAGTGATTGGTTCAACCGTGCGAAGGAAATGAATACGAACATCAAAAGGCTTGATGAAGTAACGCTCTACGTCCGCCGCCACTACAAAAACATGACGGAAGGGAAATCCCTTGTCGAACTTAACATACTTAAAGTATTTAAAAAGAAACTGGAAAGGAAACGCATGGAAAAACCACCGAAAACCAAACCGGCTTTGAGAAAACCAAATGCAGGTAATCCCTTGATAAGTGTCGTTATCCCGGTTTTTAACGGGGCAGCTTTTTTGGCCGATGCCATCAACAGCGTTTTGGGCCAGCATTATCATCCGCTTGAGATAATTGTTGTTGACGATGGCTCTACCGACAATACAGCAGAAGTGGTGAAAATGATGAGCGGAAACATCAGTTATGTTTACCAGGAAAACAAAGGCCCGGCAGCTGCACGCAACAAGGGGGTTAAATTAGCCGGCGGCGAATTGATCTCCTTTATTGATGCTGATGATATATGGGCAAAAGACAAATTGTTGCGGCAACTTGCTGTGTTCAAAAAATACAAGGAGCCCGGCATTGTAATCGGTTTGACATTTAAAACAAAGTTTCAGGCACAAAGCGAATTGGAAAAACCCGGACTATTGCCGGATAAAAACTTTCACCTGCTACTGGGCAGTACATTGATAAAGAAATCTGTATTCGACAAAATAGGCCTGCTTGACGAAGATTTGCTCATGGGTGAAGACAGCGACTGGTTTAACCGTGCAAGGGAAGGAAGGATACCCATTGCCGTGCACCAGGATTTGGTCCTGTTTTACCGCAAACACAATGACAACATAACAAACAACAGGAGAAAGGCCAACCTTTATATTTTCAAGATGGTAAAAAAAGCCAGGGACAGGAAAATGAGGCCGGGTTTTAAGCCCCTTCCCCCTTTGCCGGAAATAAACTCAATGGACGATCTAATCGGTTGTTGGCATAGCGCCGACGAATGACAGCACAATGGAAAAACCTGTTATCAGTGTCATAGTCCCGGTTTTCAATGGCGGCAAATATTTAGCCATGGCTATTGAAAGCATACTCAGGCAGTCAATAGACAAGCTGGAAATTATTGTGGTGGATGACGCTTCAACAGACAACAGCCTGGAAGTGGCCGGTGGTTTCGGCCCACTGGTTTCAATTCACAAACAAACAACAAACAAAGGGACCGGGTCGGCCAGAAACCTCGGAATTAACAAATCAACCGGAGTATATTTATCTTTCCTGGATGCTGATGACCTGTGGCTTGCCGGAAAATTAATTGCCCAACTAACTTACCTGGAAAACAACCCAAACACCGATATGGTGTTTGGCAATGTGGAACAGTTCATCAGCCCGGAACTGCCGGAAGAAAACCAAAATAAATTACGCAACGAATTAAAAAAAATGCCCGGTTTTGTTGCCGGAACCATGCTCATCCGAAAAACGTCCTTTCTCAAAGCAGGCTTTTTCGACGAAAAACTGGAACTGGGTGAATTTATTGACTGGTTCAGCCGTGCAAAAGATATGGGCTTAACCTACAAAATGCACAATGATATTGTTTTAAAAAGACGGATTCACACAACAAATATGGGTATCACAAAACGGCACCACCTGACAGACTATACCGCTATTCTACGCGCTGCACTCAAGCGCAAACGCATGAAAGAGTAAATTATCCCGTGAAAAAGAAAACCAAATTCCTCATTTTCGGACAGGGCCGCTCGGGCAGCAACCTGCTGGTTGACCTGCTCAATTCGCATCCCGACATTCACTGCGATCGCGAGTTGTTCAACGAAAACAGCATAAAGGGCAAAGATGTGTTCCGCAGAAAGCTGATCAAAAGTTTTCCGGGATACTATATTCATCATCAGACAAATAAATACCCCGAGAAACTTTATGGTTTCAAGCTGTTGACTTATCAATTGGCAAATTTTCCCGCCATCAGGTCAAAACTTTTTAACCACGAGTGGAAGATCATCCATATCCGGCGAAAAGATGTTCTTGCGCAAACCCTGTCGGACATCGTTGCCCTGAAAACAGGAAAATATGTACGGAAACAAAAGGATAAGGCAGATAACAAGATTTTTACCATCGATCCGCAGGATGTTGTCAGCATGATCAATATCAAAATGAACGATATGGAGTTTGAACTTGAGCTGCTAAAAGGTTTAAACTACCTTGAAATAATTTATGAAAACGACCTGGCCAACAGCAGCAAATGGAACGAAAGCGCCAAAGGCATTTTCAGGCATCTCGGTATCCGGCCTGTTGAGGTTTCGGGGACCACCTTAAAAACAGACAACAGGTCAAATAAAGAAAGGATATCGAACTATGCCGATATTCTGCGATATATGAGGAAAAATGGCTTATCACATCTGCTGGAGGCAGACAACATTTAGTAAAGCCCATGATACCAAATTACGAAGGATTGCAACGAATAGAAAATTTACCTTTAATTTTGTCGGGCCGGAATTTGCCTGGTTGTTCATCGTAAAAAACCATAACGTTTTGAAGACTGCCGCTCAATTCATCATTTTATTCATTATCTCCACCCTGTTTGCCGCCTGCAGTTCAGGGGGGGGAAAACCCGCTGAGAACGAAGACCTGAGCAATCAGACCTTTTTAATTGGCAACGGCAGGCTCTCCGGTGAAACCGTCGGGGGGATGATTGAAAAGTCAGGGATTAAAGCGGGCGGTTATGTTGTTATTATCCCTGCTTCGTTCAAGAAAAATGATGCAGATGCTTCCTTTCTAAGGAAAGAGTTTTACCGTCAGAATATTTTAGCTGTCCACATCCTCAGCTTACGCCCCGGCACCCCACTGACAAAATCAGAGCAGGTTGCCATCGAAAATGCCGGTATTATTTGTATTCTCAATGGAAAGAAAAACCAGTTTATGAAACTGGCCAACAACACGGCCTTGAAGAGCTCTTTAATGAAAGCCCGGGAGAATGGTGCCCTGATTGCCGGAACCGGGAACGGGGCCTCTGTTTTGGGTGAGTATTATTTTTACCAACACGATGACCCAAAACCGCAAAGCCGGAAAACAGTACTTAAACCCGGATTGGGTTTGTTGAAGAACACCGTTGTTGACAGTTTTGGGTTTTATGACGACAACAAAAATACAATCAGAAAGAGCAGTGCAAAAAAGAACTTCGTTTTTATCGGACTGGGCGATCGGGCTGCTGTATGGCTTGGGGATAAAGAGGCTGTTGTTTTGAGCAAATCCGGAATGACCTTTGTTGCTCCCGGCAAACCTGCAAGATGGCTTAAGGCGGGTGACGAATTCAGCCTTTTTCCCCGGTAAGCAGGCTTTTTCAAAAACGATAAAAACCGGTTGTCATTTTGACCTTCTGCACGTCGGGTTATTGTATGGCGGCAGGGAGCCCCCCCCCGTGAGCTCACTCACCACAATGCCTGCAGCAAAGCTTTCTTTGGGATGACAAAATGAGGCGTTTTCAAAAAACATCTCTTATTCAGCCCTTACCTTTCCTTCTTTCCCCCCTTTTTATGCCCGCCCCTCCCGGGGTTCTTACGGTTTTTAAAGTGGCGGGGCACAAATCTTGATTTCGGGTTCCACGCGGGGCCCTCGCCCATTTCTTCCGGCAAAGGCATTTTCATCACTTCTTCCTCAATCAGTTTCTCGATTTGCCTGAACTTGTACATGTCGCCTTCATTGATGAGGGTAAGTGCCAGACCGGTTGTCTCGGCGCGGGCCGTCCGCCCCACGCGGTGTACATAATCTTCGGCATCGCCGGGCACATCAAAATTAATGACCAGGTTAATGTCTTTGATGTCGATCCCACGGCTCAACACATCTGTCGCTACCAGTATCCTGGTTTTTCTTGAGCGAAAATTCCGCAAAACTTCCTCCCTTTCATCCTGACTTAAATCTGAAGAAATACGTGCCACCTTGTGGCCGTTCTTTTTCAGTGTCCGGGCAATTTCCGTTACTTTTAACTTGGTAGAACTAAAAATCAGGATACTTTTCAAGTACGGTTTATCAGTTATCAGGCTGTTGATGAGCGGGATTTTTTGCGCGTCGTAAGTCAGGTAAGCGCCCTGTAACACCCCTTCGGCGGGTTTTGAAATTCCAAAATTTATTTCAAAAGGATCGGTAAGGATTTTCTTTGCCAACTTCCGGATATCATCGGGCATGGTTGCGCTGAACATCAACGTTTGCCTTTCTTTGGGCAGATAGGTAATTATCTTCTGTATGTCTTCCATGAAGCCCATATCGAGCATCCTGTCAGCTTCGTCAAGAATCAGGTGCTGCAGTTTGTCGAACCGTGCATAGCCGTTGGCAAGATGGGAAATGAGCTTACCGGGGGTAGCCACAATAATATCAGCCCCTTTCGATAAAGCATTCTTTTCCTGCACCCAATCCTTTCCATCGCCCCCGCCATAAACGGCAAGGGACTCAAGCGGTGTAAAATAGGCAAAGCCCTGAATTTGCTGATCAATTTGCAAAGCCAGTTCGCGAGTGGGGACAATAATAAGCGTACTGGTCTCCATTTCATGCTGCTGCGTCAGCTCGTCAAGAATGGGGAGGATGAAGGCCGCGGTTTTTCCGGTGCCGGTCTGGGCACAGGCAATCAGGTCCAGGCCTTCCTGTATTTTCGGGATGGCGCCCTCCTGCACAGGGGTCGCCTCTTTAAAGCCCATGGCATCAATGGCCTCGAGCAATTGGCTGTTTAGGTTAAATGCTGTAAATTTCATTGGGGAAAAAGGTACTGTCTAAAGTAGAAATCATGCAATCTGCAAGGTTCCAATGTTTCCTTGTCCTGTTTTGAATACACGGAAACAAAAAGTGAATAAATATCCGGCAAAGGTAGCAAAAATGAAAAGCATCACAAAACAGCCAAATCCGGCACACTGACTTTATCCTCGTTTTTCATCAAAAGGGAAACAATGAAACCGCAAAAACCACCAAAGCGTGTTTCTGCTTATTCCCTTCCAATGGCAACAAACGGGTTGTGCATCTTTTCAAAGCCGATATTGGTTTCAGGGCCGTGGCCGGGCCAGACAACAGTCTGGTCGGGAAGAGTGAACAACTTTTCCCAGATACTTTGCTGCAACTGGTCGTAATTTCCTGTCCGTAAATCGGTTCGTCCAATGCTTTGGTTAAACAACACATCGCCGGTTATAACAAAATCATCCTTTTCGGCATAAAAACAAAGGCTCCCGGCGGCATGTCCCGGGGTGTAAAGAACCTTTAATGCCGAATCGCCAATTATAATGCTTTCCCCGTCCATAACAAAACGGTCGATCGTTTTTACCATGTCCATTTTCAAGCCAAACGATTCCGCATATTCCAGGGCATGCGTCAAAAAGCCGACACAATGCTCATGTGCAATCAAAGGAACGCCATATTTCTCTGCCACAAAATGATTCCCGGTAATGTGGTCGATGTGTGCATGGGTGTTGAGCAGCATGACCGGTTTGAGGCCGTTGGAAGCAACATAATCAGTGAGTTCCTGTTCTTCGTGGGGGCCCTGCATGCCGGGATCAATAATCACACAGGCTTTTGTTTCATCGCCTAAAACATAGGTGTTTACCTGGAAAGGGTTAAAAGCAAACTGTTTAACTGTAATCATTATTTAAGTTTTCAAATTGTCTGGCCGGCAAAAATAAGGTATTAAACTGTTTGGCATGAGTTCTTCCTTTCAATCTTGCACTCTTCCCGTCCCATCGCCTATTTCCACCTTTGACGGTCCGTTTAGCAATCGCATCAAGGATTTGAATTTGTAAAATGTTATGGAATCACCAAACCAGACAACAAGCTTCTACAAAGTCCGGAACTTTAGAAAAGCTAACAGGCTAATTCACAAAGCCCAAGCTCAAGCCCTGACGCGCAAAACAAATGGCCATACTAAAACGGTTTGAATTTTGTTATATTTTAGCACCTCTAATTAAAAAGGTTTGAACCATTGGGCTCTGTTACACAAACAATATTGGGTAAATTGCTGAAACCCGTTTTGCTGACCATCGCCGCAGCTTTGTTTCTTGCTACGGGAACGCAGGCCCAGTTTTACAATGGCTCGAACATGGCCTTTGGCAAGAACCGTGTTCAGTACCAGGAATTTCTGTGGACCTTTTATAAGTTCGATGATTTTGACACCTACTTCTACCTGAACGGGAAGGAATTGGCACAGTACACAGCCCGTTATGCCGAAAAGCAAATCCCCGTTATTGAAGATAAAATGGAGAGCCGCCTCGATAAAAGAATACAATTTATCATTTTCAACAAACTGACCGATCTGAAGCAAAGTAATATCGGGCTGCTGACCAATGAGAGTTACAATACAGGCGGGATTACACACATCATCGGCTCCAAGGTTTTTTTGTATTTCGATGGCAACCACGTTCATTTTGAAGACGAAATCAGGGCGGGCATAGCCGAGGTGATGTTTAACCAAATGATGTTTGGTGGCAGCCTGGGGAAGCAGGTAAAAACAACAACCTTTTTCTCGCTTCCCGACTGGTACAAGGTGGGCATTATTTCGTGGCTGAGCAAAGACTGGGACGTGGAATACGACAACCACGTCCGCGACGGTATTTTGACCGGCAGGTACAACAAACTGAACAACCTGAAAGGGGAAGATGCCGTTTACGCCGGCCATTCGCTCTGGCGCTTCATTGCACAGGTTTACGGCAGGGCGGCCGTCAGCAACATTATCCACATGACCAGTGTGAGCAACAGCATTGATAAAGGGATATTGTATGTTTTGGGTGTTCCGTTTAAAACATTGGTCGAGGAATGGCGGATTTTTTATCAAAAAGAAAACGAACAATTTGCTGACAGGGAAAACCGTCCTGATCACCTGCTTAAATTCAGGTACAAGACTGATGTTGTTATGGGTCAGCCGCATGTGAGCCCTTTTGGGAAATTCGTGGCCTACACCACCAACGAGATGGGGAAATACAAAATTTATTTGCAGGACCTGGCAACCAACAAACGCAAGAAAATACTGAAAAAGGGGGTCGCCATCGACACCAAAACCGACTACAGCTATCCGTTGCTGGCCTGGCACCCCACCGGTAAATTGCTGGCCTACATCATCGAAGACAAGGGCCTTCCCTGGCTTTATCTCTACAATCTCGAAGAAAAGAAAACTACCAAACAGGTAATTTACGAAGTGCAAAAGATTACGGATTTTGCCTATTCAAACGACGGTCGTTTCATGGTAATGTCTGCCATCAGAAAGGGACAAAGCGATATTTTTGTTTTTAATATCTCGGCCAACACCTTCCAGAGCATCACCAACGATCTGTACTCAGACCTGAATCCGCGTTTCATAAACAACTCCTCACAAATTGTTTTCAGTTCGAACCGCGAAAACGACACACTGGGCTTCAAGCCAAAGAAAATGACAGACATGCCCAAATACTTTGATTTGTTTGTTTACAATTTTGCCCGTCCGGGGCCCGTCCTGAAACGCATAACACAAACACCCCTCGCCAACGAGTTCCGGCCTGAGCCTTACGGCTTTAACACCATTTCTTACTTAAGCGATGAGAGTGGGATTTTCAACAACTACCTCGCCATTCTCGATAGCACGGTAAGTTCGGTTGACACTATCATCCACTACCGTTATTTTATCCATTCAAAAGCCGTCACTAACTATTCGCGCAATATCCTCGACCAGCACACCAGCCTCAAGGCCGGCAAAAAAGGCCTTTTGTATTTTGAGGATAACCTGTGGAAAATATTTATTGAAGATGTGCCGGATTATTCATCAGCCGCTGAACTGCAATTGCCCAACACCAATTACATGGCCGGTTTAAAAAAAGACTTGAGAAAGGCGGAACAACGCCGGCAGGCCAAAAAAGAGGATTTGACCAAAACCGTACCTCCACAGGGTGAAGAAGTGGTACCAGCACCGGAACCGAAAAGTAAGATGAAGCACTTCGTGATGGTGTACATCGACGATAAAGGCAACGAATTCATCGGCAAACCAAAAAAGAAAACCATCAGGAAAGGTGGTTTGGGTAATTTTGGATCGCTGGTAACCACCATCGACGGAAGATCGGGTGAGGGTGAACTTGAAATCCCAAAAAGGAGAAATTACAATGTCGAGTATTTTCTGAACGACATGATTTCCCAAATCGACTTTAATTATATCAATTTCAGTTACCAGCCTTTTACCGGAGGCGGCCCCATCTACCTGAACCCCGGTTTTAACATCTTCTTTCAGATGGGTGTCAACGATTTGATGGAAGACCACCGTTTTGTCGGAGGTGTCAGGTTTAATTTCAGTTTTACCAACAATGAATATATTTTCAGTTATTCCAATTTAAAAAAGCGCCTCGACAAAGAAATCGTCTTCCACAGAAACACCACCCCACCCTATACCAATGCCGTTTTCAAGGTAGTTACACATGAGGTGTTTTATATCCTGAAATGGCCTTTTAACGAAGCATTGAGCCTCAGGGGAACTGCCAAATACCGCAACGACATGTATGTTGCTTCTGCTATTGACCAGCAAACGCTTGAGTTTTCAAATGTATTTGCCAACTGGGTCGGGCTGAAAGGGGAACTTGTTTTTGACAATACCCGTCCGTTGGGCATGAACCTTTACGTGGGCACACGCTACAAAATTTTTGCGGAAATGGACTATATGGTCGGGCTGGTCCAGGATAACGGTTTTATTAAAAGTGAAGAAAAATACAACCTCGTGGTTTTGGGGGTTGACTACAGGCATTACACCCGGATTCACCGTAACTTTATTTGGGCCAACCGTTTTGCGGCCAGTACTTCATTCGGCGCCAGCCCGCTCATTTATTTTATGGGGGGTGTCGACAATTGGGTCTGGCCTAAATTTGACTACCAGACACCTATCGACTACAGCCAGAATTATGCCTACCAGACTCTTGCAACAAATATGAGGGGCTTCAACCAGAATATCCGCAACGGCAACAGTTTTGCGGTTATTAACAGCGAACTCCGCTTTCCCATTTTCCAGTTTTTTTCCAAAACACCCCTGAGTTCGGGCTTTTTGAGGAACTTTCAGTTTGTGGGCTTTGGCGACATTGGAACCGCCTGGACCGGCCCCAGCCCATATTCCAAAGACAATTCATTGTACACCCGATACGTGGACAGCGGCCCTTTCCATATTTCGGTTGAAGTACAAAAAGAACCAATCGTCGGTGGATTTGGCGTGGGGGCTCGTATTCATTTACTGGGCTATTTTATCCGGGGTGATGTGTCGTGGGGTGTTGATGATTACAAGGTGGGCAAACCGGTTTATTATTTTTCGCTCAGCCTCGACTTTTAAGCAAAATTTCCCGAATCAGGAACAACATGAAAAAAAACAGGAACAACTACCGTGTTCCCGCTTTTCATCAGCGTTTCCAAATGTTTTTAATCAGAAATGCCATCGGGCGGCTTTTTTATACTGAAAACTGTGCCAAAAATATTTTTTATCGCCCGTGTTATTTCTAAACACCTAAGCAACTGCCTGTTTAATTTTTTTACACCTTTTGTTGTTAAAATGTTAATAAATTAATCTGTCGTGCGGCAGTATTGTGATGTATATTGCAGCACAAAAAAGCAGGATTCCTCTTTTTTATAACCGCCTGACATTTAGGAAAGTATTATTCATTAATCAAGTTAAACTGCTGCTGCATGGAAAATAATCTGTACTTTGATTTTGACGATAAAACTGAGCAGAAACCAATGGGGCTAAAGGAAGGGGAAAAGGAGGAAAAAGGCTTTTACGATAAAGTTTTAGAAGAAAGGAAAAGAGCAGAAATGAGAGACGAACAAACTGAGGTACTGGCACCGTCAGAAATTAAAATTAGCGAGCAAAAAGAGAAAATAGCCAACAAGCATGAAAAACCGGAAGCAAGCATAAAACTGCACACCCACGAAGAGGTGCTGGAAGCCACCACCAAATATTTTGGCGGCGACACCCTTGCCGCAAATGTGTGGATGAATAAGTATGCCCTGAAAGACAGTGAGGGAAAACTGTTTGAATTAACCCCGGCAGAGATGCACCGTCGCATTGCACGTGAAATCGCCCGCATCGAAAAACGCTATCCCAACCCGCTTAGTGAAGAAAAAATATTCGAAGTGCTCGATAAATTCAAGTACATCATTCCGGCAGGAAGCCCCATGGCAGGGATTGGAAACCCACACCAGATTTCCTCGCTTTCCAATTGCTTCGTTATAGGCAACGACGGCGAATCGGATTCCTACGGGGGCATTTTAAAAATCGACCAGGAACAAGTCCAGTTAATGAAGCGCCGTGGTGGCGTGGGGCACGACCTTACCCATATCAGGCCGGCAGGAAGCCCTGTCAAAAATACTGCCCTGACCTCAACGGGCGTGGTACCTTTTATGGAAAGATATTCCAACTCAACCCGCGAAGTAGCACAGGACGGGCGCAGAGGTGCCCTGATGCTGAGCATTGGCATTAAACATCCCGATTCGGAACATTTTATTGATGCCAAAATGGAAAGTGGAAAAGTAACCGGTGCCAATGTATCCATTAAGCTGGACGATGAGTTTATGCTGGCCGTCAAGCACAATAAAACCTACAAACAACAATACCCCATCAAGTCTGGGAACCCGAAATACGAAAAGGAAATTGATGCCCGGACGCTGTGGAATAAAATTATCCGGAATGCCTGGGCCTCTGCCGAACCTGGTATTTTATTCTGGGACACCATCATCCGCGAGTCTATTCCCGACAACTATGCGGATTTTGGTTTTCAGACCGTTTCTACAAACCCTTGCGGTGAAATCCCCCTCTGTCCCTACGACAGTTGCCGACTGCTGGCCATCAACCTTTACAGCTACGTTGACAACCCCTTTACCAAAGAGGCTGTTTTTAACGGCGACCTGTTCATTGAACATGTGGGCATCGCCCAACGGATGATGGACGATATTGTTGACCTGGAAGTTGAAAAAGTGGAGGCCATCCTTGCTAAAATTGATGCCGACCCTGAAGCGGAAGAAATCAAAGCTGTTGAAAGAAGTTTATGGGAAAAAATCCGGGAAAAATCATTGCAGGGACGCCGTACCGGAATCGGAATTACTGCCGAAGGTGACATGCTGGCTGCTTTGGGTTTGCGCTATGGCTCTGAAAAGGCCATCCGGTTCTCGACCGAGGTGCACAAATTACTGGCCATCGAAACCTATCATTCGTCGGTTGACCTGGCAGAATCCAGGGGTGCTTTCCCCATCTATGATGCGGCAAGGGAAGAAAACAACCCCTTTATTTTACGCATTAAAGAAAATGCACCGGCCGTTTACGAAAAAATGAAAAAAACAGGGCGGCGCAATATTTCCATGCTGACCATTGCCCCTACCGGAAGTGTCAGTATTTGCACACAGACCACCTCCGGCATCGAACCTGTTTTTATGGTCTCCTACAAGCGCCGGCGCAAGGTTAACCCCAACGATAAAAATGCTGTGGTCAATTTCACGGATGAAATGGGAGATACCTGGGAAGAGTACAACGTTTTTCACCCTAAGTTTGAAGTCTGGCTAAAAACCAGGGGCTACAATGTTGAAGAAGTGAAAGCGCTGCCCGATGAAGAATTGAACAAGATAATCAGTAAGTCGCCTTATCACCAGGCTTCCTCTGCCGATATCGACTGGCTGAGTAAAGTAAAAATGCAGGGGGACATTCAAAAGTGGGTGGATCATTCCATCAGTGTTACCGTCAATGTCCCGGAAAGTGCTACCGAGGAATTGGTGAGCAAGATTTACCAGACTGCCTGGGAAAGCGGCTGTAAAGGCATGACCATATACCGCGAAGGGTCGCGCTCAGGGGTTTTGCTCAGCAACGAAAAGAAAAATGAAGACAAAGATTTGTTTAAAGAAACCCGGGCGCCCTCAAGGCCAAAAATAATTGATGCCGATGTCATCCGCTTTCAAAACAATTACGAAAAATGGATTGCCGTCATCGGGAAAATTAACAACAAACCCTACGAAATCTTCACCGGGCCGGCAGAGGACTTCTTCCTCCCGCCCTGGGTAGAAAAAGGATGGGTGATAAAAAGCAAAATCAAGGGCGAGCCCACGCGTTACGACTTCCAGTTTGAGGACAAACAGGGTTACAAGGTAACTTTTGAAGGACTGTCAAGATCTTTCGATCAAACATTCTGGAACTATGCCAAGCTTATTTCGGGAGTGCTCCGTCACGGTATGCCGTTGAATTATGTCATCGACCTCATTGCAAACCTCAATGTTGACGAAGACAACATCAATACCTGGAAAAACGGGGTAGTGCGTGCCTTAAAGCGTTTTGTGCCCGACGGGACTATTGCCGTTGATACTACCTGTAGCGAGTGCGGTGAAAATACTGTGGTGTACGAAGACGGTTGCCTGATCTGCAAGGCCTGCGGGCATACCAAGTGCGGCTGACAACCAAATGCATAAACTGTAAAAAAGCTGCCCGAAACAGGCAGCTTTTTTTGTTTTTTCAAATGACAAATCCGAAAAACTAAAAGTGCAGTTTGTGGTAATCAAATTCCTGGCTGTTTCTAAAACCACTGATTTTTGCAGCCAGGAGAAGAAAAATACCCAGGTTTTTCTTTTTTAACCAGTCAATCGCCTCCTGCTTTCCATTCACCGCATCGGCAAAAATAATGAGGAAGTCGAATTCAAATTTATGCAACCAGGCATAGGCTTTGGCATTTTTATCGATGGCACCGTCCAAAGCCGCAAATTGCGGGTACTTGTTTAGCATCAACCAATCAATGGCCTCTTTGCTGCCTCGAATCCCGCTGCTCAATGCCGCCAGTTCGGGATAACCGTTCTCCAGTAACCAATGGTAAAACTCATCACCTTCCTGATTAAAGGTCTCGCCAAAAGCCATCAATATTTTTACAGGGTAGTTGAGCATGGGGCAAACTTGCTTACAATCTTTTTTCTTGCTTTCTTCCGGAACAATGAACGTTCTTGCCTGTTCATTTAAAAATCATTTACAAAGGTAAAACAATAATGCCTTACAAATTAGATTTACTCTAAATTACTGATTGTTCATTTACTGTACAATAAATAGGTTATTTATGGTTGTTCCGGAATTACAAGTGTGGGCACTGTAAAACCTGTGTGGCAATTCCGGAGTTTTTTGCCTATCCCCAACTTGATGCTTTGTATCTCTGAGCAATTTTTTCGAATACTTTTTTCACAAACCAAATAAATGCAGAATGAAAAAACCAACCCCCCTTTTTGTGGGTTTTCCGTTTGTAATGGCCGTTTTTGTCGGCCTATATTTTTTTTCTGACACGTCACTTTCAGAAAGAGGCCGCTACGAGCAGTTCATCCTGCAGCAGGCAAGAAACTATTCAAAAAGTACAGAACAGCAGCAAAATGAATTGAAAGCTCCCGACAAGCCGGACATGGCAGCCTTTCAGGAGTAAATTAAAACCCTTGACCGCAGCTTGGGTTATGTTCCGAAAAAGCGGTTGTTGTCAGCTTATCAAATTACAACTGCCATTGAACGGGAACAACAATCTTCGCGCAAATATATTGCCCCCTTAAGCTGGACAGGAACATCTGCCAATACGGGTGGGCAAACGCGTACAATGATGTTCGGCCCCAACGATGCAACCCATAAAAAAGTCTGGACCGGAGGCGTAACGGGCGGCTTATGGTACACCAACAACATTAACAATACCGATTCGCTCTGGAGAACAGTTGACGACTTTTGGAGTAACCTTGCCATTTGCTCCATTGCCTACGACCCAAACAACACGCTTGCGTTTTACGTGGGAACAGGTGAAGTAGAAACAGCGAGGGTTACCTATCGTGAGTCATCGGGTTTGGGTGCCGGTATTTACAAAACCACTGATGGAGGCTCCACCTGGAACTTACTGGCTTCCACTGCAGATTTTGATATTGCGGCCAATGGGCGGATTTTTGTCGGAAGCATGGAGAATATCAATGGCAACGGGGGTGCCACAGTCTTGTATTCTGACAGTGGCTTGCCGGGAAGCTGGACGATTCCTGCCAGGACAATTGTTGCGGTGATTAATACAATCTATGGTTTTGAAGCCAATCAGTACAATACACTGGTCAACGGCAACGGTAATGATGGCTACTTCCTGTATTTCGGGGATGGCAATGCAAGCGGCATATTGGTAGATGCTTTTGGTGACGAGATGAAGACGGGATAGGTAAGGACTGGAATTATTACCAAACAAAAGCTGTCAGGTTGCGCTCCGTTACTGCACCCAATGCGGGCTTGACTGCTTCAGAATGGAATATTCCACAGCTTGCCAATACCAGCGACATGACACCGGCAACCTGCCGGGAAGACGTAAGCTGGCAGGGGACCTCCTCAACCGATTTTAACGAGGTGGGTAGCAACTGGAACGGTACGCGTGGTTTTGTGCCCGATGCAAGCTACAACGTTAGCATTCCGAACGTAACCAACAAACCAATAGTTACCAGACTGTCTGTGGTTTATTCGCTGAGCGTACAAACGGGTGCCTCAATTGAAATAAACCCGTCAGTTTCGATGACTGTAATTAAATAACCGGCTACTGCTTTTGTACCGGTTGTTTCTCGGAATGCGCTTTTAAATCACACCATTTTACGGTTTGCGATTTATAAAACCAGGTGGAAAAAGACAAAGGTTTAATGCAACATTTTGGTGGTTGGCAAACCGGATATCCGGACAGGGCTATTTCAACTCGAAAGTAGCGCTGCCGATATTATGATCGCCTTCAAAAAGATCCACGTAATAAATACCGGGCTGTAGCTCGAGCGATTGCCTGCGGTTCCAGTGGATGCAAAAGTCGATGGCTTTGTTTTGGTAATCGAATTCTTTTTTAATCGAATACTGTAGCACCTCTCCTTTGTAAAGAAAGGTGTATTTATCTCCCCTTCCTTTGGCCAGGATTTTTTTATCGGGTTGTGCAATTCGGACGTAAATGGTTTTCTTGCCAGGTTCTGCAATCGAGTTCTCAGCTACTGTAAAACACACCCTTATCCGGTCAGTCCGTCTTATTTTATCTGTTTCGCTTTCTTTCCCGCTTCCTTTTACCCTTACCGGGGAAGCTGTAACACCATAGGCTCCGACGACAGAAGCTACATCAACTTTTTCGGTCAGCTCATTCTTAATGCCCTCAAGTTCCCGGTTCCTACGCTTTTCAATTTTAATTTCCTCCTTCATCTGCAGGTTCTCCTCGGTAAGCTGGTGGTTGACTGTGTAAAGTGAATCCATCTGTAAAACATACGTTTGGGCAACTGTTTGCAGACGGGTGAGTTTCTTTTTGATTTTATAATAATCCCATTTAAAGTTGAGCAGTTGTTTAATTTCTTTGGCATTGGCCTGTATCACACTGTCTTTAACATACAACGAATCGGATAACTCACCGTATGCCATTTTAATACTGTCGTGCGAAACAAGCAATACTTGAAGCTCTTCGGCCAGCTCAACCCGCTGCCGGTCCTTTTCTTTAACCAGTTCGTTCAGGTTTTTTTTCATCGACAGCATGTAAATTGACAAGCCAATTAAACCAAGTGCCAAGACTATCAATACGATGTATAGCCACAGATTCGAATTTTTTGGTTGCTCTTTCTGAATCTCAATATTTTGGTCTTCCATGGTTGTTGTATTTAAATGCAAAATTAATGACTAAATGTCCAATATCAAAGCTATTTATCGCGTTACATTTTTATTAACGGGAAAAGTGCTTGAATTCGTATCAAAACAAAACCCCGGAACAAATCAATCGGTCCGGGGTTTCTCAAGCTCTATTGCAAGGGCTTATTATTTACTAATCAGAAGTTTTGTTGTGAGCTCATTTTTCCCGTTCTGAACCGAAACGAAATAAAGTCCGGGTTTCAGGGTGGAGACATTCAAACGGATATCTTTTGTGTCGAAAGGCTTAATGTCCATCTCCATACATTTTTTCCCGCTTATATCCCTGATAACCAACTGTCCGATTTCTTCTATGGATTCATCAAACGAAATCGTTACCATTGCGGAAGCAGGATTTGGGTAGATTAAAAAATCAGCTTGTTGGGAAATAGTTTCGTCCATACCAACAGTTTCCAGTCCATATCCACTCATGTGTACTTTTTTTGCACCGGTAAATTTGGTGTTGTTGTAGATGGTTAAAAACCCTTCAGCAAACCCTGATTTGGCCGGGGAGAAAAAGACCTCAAAAGTTTTGCTTTCATCTGCACCCAGGTTGAAGGGTCCCTGGTTAGTCCAAAAGTAACTATGATCTGATACGATAGAGTCAATCCGTAAAGTTTTCCCTCCCGAATTGGTTACCGTAAGCATTTCGATGGTGGTATCGGCAACGGGGATGGAGTCGAAAACCAATGAGGTGGGATCAACCGAAATGGCGGGGTCAGCTTCGGGCTCGGCATAAACTTTTCGAAGTACAATTCCCTGAAACCCGGCGGCAAATACAGTATTGCCAGGGGTAATATCCATATCCCTTAACAGGTTACCGGAATAATCAGCATCAAGTTCCCAGTTTACACCGCCGTCAGTCGATTTGTAAATCAGTCCGTCTTCACCGCTGATAAAACAGGTGTCGAAATCCATACGGGCAGCGGCCCTGTTAATTCCAAATCCGGGACTGCTGTACTCATCCCAGGAAACTCCACCATTGTTGCTGATCCATACTTTACCGGCATCGCCGGCCAAACCGTGGGTGTCATCGTAAAAACTGACCGAACCAAACAGCGAATTAAAATCTTGTTTTTGCATTGTCCAGGATTGACCGTTATTGGTTGTTTTCATAATTTTAATCTGCGAAGCTGCGAAATAGGTGTCGCCCTCTGCATAATCAAGTGCCCAATACCCTTCACTGTTTGTCAGGGTCCAATTGTCGCCGCCATCGCTGGTGGTGTAGGTAGCCGATCCCGAAGCGATACCGTTGTCTTCGTCTTTAAAAACAATACGGTCGAAGCCCCCCGAGGTAAGTTGCAGGCTTATTGACCAGTTTTGGCCACCGTCGGTTGTTTTTAAAATGTAGCCGTCATTGGAACACACATATCCGATCAGGGTTGTTGGAAAAGTAATACCCCATATGGTTTGTGCAATACTTTGGCTGAGGCTGGTCCAGGTGTCGCCTCCGTTTGTTGATTTGTAAATCTCTTCGCCACCTGCAACAAAAACATAACTTTCATTGTTTAAGGCATAGCAAATATCCTGGAAATTGGCATCGGTCCCCAGGTCAAGTTCTTCCCATTCCTGGGCCTGGCTTGCTGTGATGGCCAGAAGTAAAATGGCAAATAATAATAATTTTTTCATGATCTTGATATTTGATTAATGAGTATTGTTTTTTTTATGGATGTCTTTGGATAAAAACCGTTTCAATATTTCGTTTTGCTGTTCTTTTCTTTTAATCAGTTCATCCAGTTTTTTTTGAATGTCGCGGGCAGATTCGTTTATGTTTTTTTCTTTATGCATGCTGGTATTTTTTGAAAATGCAAAGAAACAAAGGGGAAGTGGGTGCATGCAAGTTTTAAGGCTTACAATAGCTTAAACCTGCCTTACAATAAATTACAAGGACTGATAAACAGCTTCTTAGAACCTGGATAAAAATCCAGCCAGGCTGGCTTCTTTGTCCAGGTTAAACTTTTGACGCAGCCTGTGGCGGGCAACGGTGATGCTGTTGGTCGATTGGTAGGTGATGGCCGAGATGTCTTTGGTGTTCATGTTCAGCCTCAGAAAAGCACACAAACGCAGTTCGTTGGTGGTCAGGCCGGGGTATTCATCGCCCAGGCTTTTATAAAAACCGGTGTGCACATCTTTAAACCGGATGTCGAATTCTTCACCAAGGTCAGTGGCGGGATCGGTATCGAGGGTCGAAATAATATCGTTGACAATCCGGGCATTGGCCTCATTTTCCAGTTTCAGCTTTTTCAGCTTTTTGGAGGTTTCCAAAACCAGTTCGTTCTTTTTCATCTGAAAAAGCACACCGGTTGCCAGTTCTTTGTTGCGGTATTCCAGGTCTTTTTCGATACTCTTTTTTGATTCGATGAGCCTGAGCCGCTTACTTTTTTCGAGGCGCAACAGTAAAAACAACAGGATACTTAAAAAGATGAATGAAATAATTCCGGTAATAAAAATCCAATAGGTACGGATTTGTTGATTTCTGGCTTCAAGCAAAACAATCTCCTGTGCCTTTTTTTGTTTTTCGATGGCATAAGCCAATTCGTTTTGTGCCAACTGTTTCAGCTTTTTGTTGTTGCTGGCTTTGTCAGAATAGTGGTCGTAATTTTTGAAAAACAACAAGGCCTGATCAACATTTCCTTTTCTTTCATACAACTTGCTGAGCTGCAGGGCTGCCCTGGAGGCATTGGAATAAAACCCTTTTTCGGTCGAAATGTGGTAACATTCCATCAGTGCGCTTTCGGCTTTGTCCAGGCTGTCCAGCTCAAAACAAATAATCCCTTTATTAAGCAATTGAAGACTGACAATTCCGGCAAGGGGGCCCCGGTACAGCTTTTGGTCTTTGGCCATTTCTTTTTCCGACAAAACAATGTAATGGAAAGCTTCTTTAAGTTGTCCCTGTTTGCGGGCTAAATCGGCAAAGGAGACATAGATTTCGGAAAGCCGCACAGTGTTGCCGGTGTTTTGATAAAGTGTTTTTGCTTCAATTAAGTACTCCCTTGCCAAAGCGTATTGCCCTGTTTTAATGTACACATCCGCGATGTTTGCAAAAGCAACGGCAAGGTTAACCGAGTCAGCATTTGATTTGAACAATTCGGCGGCTTTTGAATAGTTTTCATATGCCTTTTTGTAGCTTTCGATGCTGTGGTAAATACTGCCGGTGTTGTTGTAAAAATGGGGTGTCAGATAATGGTAGCCATTTTGTTCCGACAGCAAAAGCCCATGATTGTATTCTTCCAAAGCCCGCGCATAATTATCGTTTGTTAAATAGATGTTTCCTGTTACCAAATACAGTTTGGCAAGCACTTCCTCATCGCCATCTTCAATAATTGCAGGCTTTGCGTTGCTGTATTCTTTCAGGGCTTTATCAAGGCTGTCCTGCATTACAAGGATATCGGCATAGGATACGCCAATTTTCCCGCTGTATTTTTCCAGCTGAAATTCCCGCGCAAGCGAACGGGCTTTGTTCAGGTAATACACGGAAGTATCGGTGTTTGTATTCTGATAGATATTTGAAAGCCGGATGTAAACACTTGTTCTTGCTTCAACGTCTTTGGTTGTATCAAGTATTTTTTTCAGGCTGTCGGCTTGCTGTGCGAGGGTGCTGCCAATTAACAGGAAGCTGATAAAACTGAATAGGATTTTCCGGAGATTCATCAAAGCCAAAAATTGCAAAGTGGTTTTTTGCGGGAATAAAAGTACGAATTAAGCGGCACAACAGTAAGCGGTTACAGTATAGCGTACCTCAAAGTAAAACTAAAACTGTAGGCGAAACCTTTGGCGAGTTCATAATTGCTCCCCCTGAAACTCCTGTTTACACGGGCTTCGGTAAAGTTATCCCAAAAGAGTGAAGGGATGGAATAGTCGAATTTATCTGAATAATAAAAGCTTGCATCCATCGCTAAGCGAAGGCGTGGAGAAACGTAATAATACGAATTGAACCAAAAACCGGTGCTCAGCCCAAAGGTATTTTCACTTGTTCCCTGTTCACCAACAAAAGAGACAGCCGCATAAGGCGTAATGCCGGCATAGGTCCGGGTGTTGGGGTAAAACCCGAATTGCCATCCCGTATTGAGCAGGGCTTTCAGGTAACTTGATGACCAGTCTTTATCATCACCAGTACTTATCTCTTCCTTTCCGGTGTTTCCCTCATAACCAAAACTCAGGTCAAGCATAATATCCGATTGCCAGGCATAGCTGATGGGTTTCATCCTTCGCAAGGAGAAAAAACCAAAAATTCCATAGTTATTGTTCTTAAACTTCCGCTCATAATTTTGAGGGTTGCTATCCTTATACTCATTGCTGGTAAAAGAAAGATCAGGAATTATTCCACCCTCGTAGCGCACACCGGAACCGCGGTTGTACGTCCGGGCAAAAGCCCAGATATCGTTCAGGTTCGCGAAGTAGATGATGTCAGCAGTATCCACCAAGTCCATATTTTGCAGGGCATTGTCCAGTTCTTCCAATTGATAGATGTATTTATAGCGGTAATCAAAGAAGCGTTTCCATGTAATGCGGTTGGCCACGCGGGAAAGGGAATCAATCATCGTCTTATCCGGAATCTGTGCAAGGCGGTTGTACTTTTGGAGTGCCAATAAAATGTCCATGGCTGTACGCGCACTTTCAACGGGTTCAATGCGTCCGTTACCAAAAGAAACATAAGGGGTGATTGCCAGATGATGAAGTTGTGCATTTTGTTTTTCTTCCCCGTTTTTGTCAGATCGTGCTGAAAAGCTGTAGCGGATGTCGCCATGTATACCCCAAAATGTACCGTTTTTATTGTAAAACCTGCTTTGAGAAAGTGAACTTAAAGACACCCTTGGCGAAGTATAGGAATCCTTTACAGAATCTGTTTTCCCCCACTGTGTGTTGTAAGATGTGTTCAACGAAGCATTGGTGGTACCCTGGTAGTTGGTCAGGTTTTCGTACTCATAGTAATACAAGTTTACATTGGTACTGAATGCATTTCCGGAACGTTCTGTTTCAGATTTGATGTCTGAACCACCCAATTGTAATGCACTACCCAGGTTCAGCAGGCGGTACCTGATATCAGGGGCGACATAATCTTTTAAGGGATAGTTTTTAATGGAATCAGCCTGTGCAAAAGCCTGGAAAGTAAAAAGGGAAACGACAAAAAGCGCGAATAGAATTTTTTTCATGTTGCAAGTGTTGGAGGGTTTTGCGCTGAAATTTGCAAGGACTGTGCCAAAGATGAGGGCTCAACCTTTCAGGTTTTTTTCAAGCTGAAAGGTTAGACTGAGGAAGAAACCCCAACTTATGAAACAGTATCCTTTCAGCAGATTGTCGCGGCATGCCAGCGCACGGGCTTTGCCTTGATGCCTCACAATTAAACGACAACCCCTTATTATATTCGTTTAGTTCCGAGGGAAGTACGACCGACGGAATCTCTTCCTGCGGTCTACTAATTCCGGGGGGTCACTCCCCAATCTTATACTTCTCCGGATCTTCCTCAACAACTTTCTCCAGCCATTCTTTCGGGTAAGCTTTAGGTTGAACACGACCGGATGAATCCTTCACATAACCATCGTTGTATTTGGTAACCAGCTCATCTCCCAGCTCCACCCATTTTTGGTGAACAAGTTTTCCCATTTCGTTGGCGTAGTTGGTCAGGAAATCAATTCGTCTTTCTTTAGAGAGCAGTACCGCTTCATTTTCAATGAGCCTTTGCTGATTCACAAATTGGTTTTCCAGTTCGCTTTGCACCTTTCGGATGTCTTTTACCATGTCGCTGTAGCGAATCTTCGCAAAATTGGCCGCAAAATTAAAGGCCCACCAGGCCGATTCGCGTGAGTAATGATTGATGTCGCCTTTGGTAAAAGGTTCGGAGATTTCAGTACTGTTGCAATAAATGGGGAAGTAGCAGGTGGTGTAGGTATCGTCCACACCAAACCAGGCAATGCCCCCGATTTCGTCGGGCAGGTAATTGCGCATTTGTGCCACAAAAGAAAAAGCCGTGTTGTAAGTGGAAACGGGCCTTTCCCAACTGTAAGCAACCGAATCAATTTCCCAACCCAAAGGCCGCGGACGGTTGGGATTGCCGAATCCGCCGGCAGCCATCCCTTTGGTCATGTCAAAAGCCGTGCCTTCGTAATGGTCGCGTACCAGGGCAAACACATCCTGTAAGGCCAGTTTTTTATCGGGTTTGATGAATAGGGGGTAACGTTTGGCACCAGCTTTTCCACGGTGGTAACCGGGTGAAAACTCCTGCGAAGGGGCAGCCCGTCGAAAAATACTCCACACACGGGTTTCGGTGTATTTCAAATGTTCAGGCGAGGGTGGGTCGTAAGCATCATTAAAACGAAAGGGTTCGTTGGAATTAGGATCGTAAAACCCTTTTTCGATGGCGAGGGAAATTACATTGTCAGAATACAAACAGTTGTCAGGGTCATCCAATGGAAATTCCCCGATGCGCGAATGGTTGGCGTGGGCAGTCATATAACCATCAGGAACACGGCGGGCCACCCAAACGGCATCGCCTTTTCCACCGGTACCAATCATTTCCAGCAGCCAGGCTTCGTTGGGGTCGGCGATGGAAAAGGATTCTCCTTCGCTGCCGTAACCGTAAATAGCTGTCAAAGAGGTCATTACTTCGATGGCTTCACGGGCTGTTTTGGCACGCAATAAAGCCAAACGCATCAAGTCCCAATATTTCAGGGGGAGGTCTTTGTCCCATAAATCCAGCCTGCCCTCAAAAGTGGTTTCGCCGATGGCCAGCTGGTGTTCGTTCATCTGAAAACCGATGATGGCATAGGTGTGCGGCACCTGATGAATTTTAAATGTTTTTCCTGAAAGACTGTGGTATTCCAGCAAATCGCCGGCTTTGTGGTCGGCTGCTGCTGTACGGTCGAGGTGGTACAGCCATTCACCATCGTTGGTGTAAACGAGGTAGGTGGCGCTGTCGGCCGAGGCACCCCGGCTGACCAGAATATTGGTACAGGAAAATGCTGGTATCGCACCGATGAAAACAAGCAGAAATAAAATGATATTCTTCATAAAATGATATTTTTAAAAAGCTAAATTAAAAAAACCCGAGGGCGCAGCGATTGCCCTATTTTGGTGACAATTTTACTTTCCCTTCTTCCACCACTGCATCATCATTCGGTGCTGCTTCCGCTCTTTATAAGTCTTTGCAACAGCTATTTTTTCACCGGTGAAAAAATGCCTTTCCGTATAATACATTGTTGCTGCAATTGTCATTGGTAAAGGTATAAAATCCTGAACCTGTTCAATCCTTATGTTATTCCTTTTCAGATAATTCATCATTTCCCGGGCATCATCTAAATTAGTTCCGGGGAAAGCCGAGATTAAATAGGGAAGGACATATTGCTCAGTTTTTGAATATTTCTTAAAACGTGATTCAAAATCTTCGTATTTGTCAATCGATGGCTTGAACATCATTTTAAGTATCCTCTCATCAGTATGTTCCGGTGCAATTTTTAGTAAACCTGAAGTGTAATGCTCGGCAACTTGCTTAATATATTCATTGTCCTTTAACGCCAGTTCATGCCTTATTCCGCTGTTAATAAAAACTTTGCGGTCCTTTTTTATGTCCTTATACAGCGAAATCAGTTTGGAGTGATCCGTGTTTAAATTTTTGCAGAAAGTTGGATAAATACAGGATAATCTTTTGCACTTCTTGCAAATATCCATGTTCTTACCTCGCATTTTGTACATATTCGCAGAGGGTCCCCCAAGATCGGTTACTGTTTTTATTCCGGCTGCAACCACTTCTTTTTTAATGTTTTTTTCTGACCTGCTTTGGATAAAGTTTCCCTGGTGCAAAGAGATTGAGCAAAAAGTACAACCTCCAAAACAGCCCCGGTGGATAGTAATCGAATTGCGGATCATATCAAAAGCAGGGATTCTGTCTTTATGCTTCGGATGCAGTTTTCTTTCGAAATCCAGATCAAAAACTTCATCTATTTTTTCATCGGGCAAAACGGGTGGATTAATAACCAGTAAACGTCCATTGGTCTCTTGCGTTAAACCCATGTTTAAATAAGGGTTCACGCTTCCGTGAATTATTTTATCAGCTGATAAAAACGCATCTTTATCGGAACTGACTTTTTCAAACGAAGGCAATTCAATGTAGCTGTTTGTGTCCCTGAATTGACTGATGCTGTCCTTGTTGGCTATAAATGCAGTACCTCTTAAATTGGTGATGGCTTTGATGTTTTTCCCTGATTTCAGCGCCTTGGCAATGTTGAGTGTAGTCCTTTCCCCCTGGCCAAATACGATCATATCGGCCTTGGAATCAAACAAAATGGAGCGTCTTACTTTATCAGACCAATAATCATAATGAGCTGTTCTTCGCAAGCTGGCTTCGATACCACCAATAATGACAGGAATTTGCTTGTAATTTTCTTTGATCTTATTCGTATAAGCAATTACTGCCCTGTCAGGTCTTATTCCACCAATACCCTGCTCGCTGTAATTATCAGATCTGCGTTTTTTCTTATTGGCCGTATAATTATTGACCATTGAGTCTACATTGCCTGAGGTAATACCTATAAACAGGCCGGGTGCAGGTAATTGCTTAAAATCTTTATTGGAACTGATATCCGGCTGAGAAATGATGCCGACTTTATAGCCATGCTTTACAAGATATTTACCAACTATTGACGCACCAAACGAAGGATGGTCGATGTAGGCATCGCCGGTAAGCAGGATAATATCCAACTGATACCACCCCAGGGCTTTCATTTCTATTTTATTTGTTGGCAAAAACATTTTTAATAGGATAGCTCTTCCAGTTGGTTATAACTGCGGATCATTCATTTTGCATCAAATATACCGAATACTTTAGCACTTACATAAAAAAACCGGGCGGAACAAATAGTTCTGCCCGATCATTATCAATTTTACTTTCTTGTAAAGGATAGGTGACTTTTAATGCGCAGCCCCCTTTACTTTAAACTGATTACCAGTTTTGTCAATAATCATTTTGTATTTCTCCGGACTGTAGCCGGGCTGATTTACTTCGGGGTTTGTGTATTTGTAACCTTCTGGGATTTCCTTCTTGGTTTTGATGTTGCCATCCATATATTTCATGAACAATTGGGCGTATAGATTTTTCCAGGTATTGAATGTTTTTTCGGCAGCACTGTTCGAATAATTTGTCAGGTAAGCAACGGCTTGTGACGGGTCTTGTTCGTACAAAGATTGAGCACCTGCATCAATGGCCGGGGTAAAATCAACAAACTCCTGTTCCAGTTTCTGCTGAACAGCTTGTACATCAGGATGAATATAATTGTAACGGGTATAAGCCAGATTCTGCACCTGGTTAAAAATCCAGAAACCGGAGGTTTCCGACCATTCCATCATCCCGCCATTGCCAACAGCAAAGTTGTGGGGGATGGTGGTGATGCTGGCGTACAT